>CAYXDC010000015.1:0-50534 GCA_964463505.1 uncultured Anaerolineaceae bacterium | reverse complement strand
CTGGAATTCACCAAAGGCGAGGGACCACAGATCCAGCGTCCCATACGAACGCTGGAAGATGTGCAGAAACTCAATCCTGTGGATGCAGAGACTGATCTGGGATATGTTCTGGACGCGATCCGCATCTTGCGCGGCGAGCTGGGTAAGACCCCTCTTATCGGGTTCAGCGGTGCACCATTTACGGTAGCATCCTATATGATCGAGGGTAGTTCATCACGGGAGTTTCTAAAAACCAAGACCATGATGTACTCAGCGCCGCACATCTGGCAAGCATTGATGGAAAAACTGTCCAGGGTGCTGGTAGATTATCTCCTGGCGCAAATCCATGCTGGCGCCCAGGCTGTACAGATCTTTGATTCCTGGGTAGGAGCCCTCAGCCCGCAAGATTATGAGCATTTTGTACTGCCCTATACGCAGCAGATCATCCGTGAAGTGAAAACGCAAGGCATTCCAGTAATCCATTTTGGGACGAACACAGCCACCTTGTTACACCTGATGAAACGGACGGGTGCGGACGTAACCGGATTGGACTGGCGCATATCGCTGGATGCAGGCTGGAGGTTGGTTGGCGAAGATGTAGCTATACAGGGCAATCTTGACCCCGCAGTACTTTTTGCCCCGTTGCCAGAAATTAAAACCCGCGTGCAGGATATTCTACGCCGCGCGGCAGGTAGGCCAGGGCATATTTTCAATTTAGGGCATGGCATCTTACAAAATACCCCGGTGGAGAATGTCAAGACAGTGGTAGAGATGGTGCATGAATATGGAAATTAACCCGCTCGGATTAATTGCTGCGCTGACTGCCTTTGTGAGTATATGGGCCGGGCATGTATCTGTACGTAAGATAGAAGCCGAGACAATCCAGCTATGGAAACCAATGCTTGTAGCAATTGCATTCGGGATTGGACTGGAAATTGTCGCTTTAACTATAACCAACCGCTCGCTTTCAACTGTGTTTGGCATTTTAGGGATCACTCTTCTTTGGGATGCTCTTGAGCTTCGTCGCCAGGCAAAACGCGTATGTAAAGGACACGCCCCTGCCAATCCACGCAACCCGCGCCATGCTGCCTTGCTGGCAGAACCCAACACACATGCTACACCACTCGATATTCTGGATCGCAATCCCGTCGGCAGGCCGGTCAGCGCTGAGGAAGCGATCTTGCTGGTTGAATCGAAAACATAACAGAGAGGAACTATGAATCCATTCGGACTGACTATTGGGATTGCAACATTATTGATCATTGGACTGGGTTTTCCGTTGGTGATACGAGGTGAGCGCTATCTTGGTTATACCTGGTGGCCCTATATGCTGGGCACAGGCATTTTAATTGTGATCATCTCACTTTTTGTAAGGACGGATTGGCTTTCAGTGATTACCGGAGTAGTAGGCGCTACATTTGTCTGGGGCTCCACTGAGATCAAAGAACAGGCTGTGCGCGCCGAGGTTGGTTGGTTCCCCTTTAATACAACAAAAATTAAACCGCCTTTTGAAGCCACGATCAAAAAGTGGAAAACCCCGCACTTATAGGTTTGATGTGATGGATAAAAAACAACTGGTGATTATTGGCGGAGGAATCGCTGGACTCTCAGCAGCATATTACGCCATACAAAAATTAAAAGAACAAACTGCCCCTATTCAAGTTAGTGTTTTGGAAGCGGATGATCAATGGGGCGGTAAAATTCGTACAGACCGAGTGATACTTGACGATGGGCAATTCATTATTGAAGGCGGTCCGGATACATTCCTGGCGACAAAACCCTGGGCTGTGAACCTGTGCAAAGAATTAGGCCTCAGCGAGCGCTTGCATGGCACCAACCCACAACAAAAAAACACATACGTTCTGTACCGCGATCATCTTCTGGACTTGCCGGACGGGCTGGCCATGATGATTCCCACCAATATACAGGCGATCCTGAAATCACGTTTGATCTCCTGGCCTGGTAAAGTACGGATGGGCGTCGATTTCTTGCTGCCGGCTGCCCAACCCAATGGAGATGAAAGCCTGGGTACCTTTATCAGCCGCCGGCTGGGGCGCGAGGCTTACGAGAATCTGATCGAGCCGCTGATGTCTGGCATCTACGCCGGTGACGGGGATCGCCTCAGCCTGGCATCCACATTCCCTTACCTGAGGGATCTTGAACTGAAGTATGGCTCACTGGCACGGGGAGCATTAGAGATGCGCCGGAAATCGGTTGGTAAGGCAGTACAAGGCTCACGATCTGCTTTCCTTACCCCAACCAATGGTCTGGCAGAAATCATCGAAGCCCTGGTGGCATATTTGGAAGCCAACCAGGTGGATATGCGTCTACAAACTACGGTGACGAAACTATCGAAATCCGGTTCCGAATACCAGGTGCAATTAGAAACGGGCGTAACTTTGGCGGCGGATGCGGTCGTTTTAGCTACTCCGGCTTACGTCAGCGGCAATTTACTGGCGGAGATTGACCGCGAACTGGCGTCGACCCTGACCAAAATTCCCTATGTATCGACAGCAACCATCTCACTTGCTTATCGGCAGAGTGATCTTCCACGCCCACTGAATGGCTATGGATATGTCATTCCTCGCCGTTCAGACAGGCGAGCGCTGGCCTGTACCTGGACTTCCACCAAATTCCCCCATCGCACCCCCAATGGATATGCCCTGCTGCGCGTGTTTGTGGGACGCGCTGGGCAGGAAGAGACCCTTCCCCGTGATGAGGCTGAGTTGGTAGCCTTAGCCCGTGAAGAGCTGAAATTAACGCTGGGGATTGTTGCAGAACCGATTGTATCGAGGGTTTTCATATGGGAAAACTCGATGCCACAGTACAACCTGGGGCATCCAAAAATCCTGGAGCAAATAACACGACGATTGGAGAACCTTCCTGGATTGGCCCTGGCGGGCAACGGCTATCGGGGAATTGGTATCCCAGATTGCATCCACAGTGGCGAGCTAGCCTCTGAGTTAGCTCTTTCCGTCGAGGGTTTACAAAAAGTATAAGCGATTGGAATTTCTCATTACTCCAGAATCGTGGTGAAATCGGCTTTGTTTGGCACAAGGCATAGAAACTCAAAGGGAGTATCACCTGGGTTTTTATACCAGTGCGGAACCTGCGCGGGGATAAAAACTACATCACCCTTCTGGACTTTATAGACTTCCCCTCCAATGCCAATCTCAGCACTGCCATTAAGCACATACTGCTCGTGTTCAACCTGATTGGTGTGATTGGGCATCCCGCCGCCAGGCTGGATCACAAAACGACGCATGGCAAAGTTTGGTCCTTCATCTAATGAGATCAACATCTGCATCGTAACACCGCTGCCCGCCGCAACTGGTGAGGTATCGATATCTTGCGTATGTTTAACCGACATACAAATCATTCCATTCTCTGGTCCAGGCCAGGGACTCTGTGAAAAAAGATTGGACGACAAGGCACATTAGCCTATTTTCTAAATTATAAGCCAAGTACGCTGCAACCAACCCCATTTATTACCAGACTAATCTAAATGCAACCTTTGCACCTGCTGTGGATTTTGCTGCGATGCTTGAAAGATCAGGAGGATTGTGCTGGGTGCATGGGTTGGATTATGGTAAGCATGTTGCTGGGTAGCATCAAATAGCAGACTATCCCCCTGTTCAAGGTAGAAAATTTGATCATCTATCGAATATTCAATATTGCCTTCCAGGCAGAGAATGAATTCTTCACCGGCATGCGATACAGGGTCATTAACATTTCCCACCCCAGGTCCAATCGTCATCCGAAATGGTTCAAGCTGCTGATTCGAAAGACCAATACCCAGGGTTTCCATCATCGCTCCAGCTGTTTGTGAACGAAGTCCTGTAGATTGTTTGGTGAAGATAATCGTTTGCCGTGTCTCTTCCTGAAAGAAATCGGTTATAGGCAAGTTAAGGGCAGTTGCCAGGCGATGTAACGTTGAAACAGTAGGGGAGTTCTCGCCACGTTCAATTTGACTGATGGCATTAATCGATAAACCACATCTTTCTGCCAATGCTCTCAGAGATAGCCCCTGCTTATCTCGCAAAGCACGTAAACGATGTCCAACTTTTGGTTCAGAATTATCTGCCATAAAAATCCCTTTTTCCAAAACTCAATTAACAAAGATCATTCCATAGTCTCAAGGTGTGGAAATGTTAGGCGTTTCTATAAATAATTATACTAGTTTAGTTGACTATGTCAAGTATAGTGGTATAATTATTATAGAGTTTTGTCTTAAAAATTCTTTTTCACAGTGCAGATAGCCTGTTCGTGATCAGAAATATCTGGATCGGAGGTCCATAAAATGAAAACAATCATTGGTCTTTTAGATAGTGAAGCGGCCATCGACACGTCAATCCTACATCTAAAACAAGCTGGAATAAAAGAGGAGCGTATATCCCTCCCATCTACGCCGGAAGCTATTCACCAATTACTTCGCTGCGATCCGGTTTGTGTCGTTAAAAATTATACCGTCTATGGGGCTGCAATCGGTGCAGCAATTTATGCAATCTTTGGCCTGGTGGCAGCTTTATGCCAGTGCAACTTGTTGCAGTATGGACAAATATATGGGGTAGGCACATTTCTCGGGGGTGTACTTGCCGGAGGTTTTATTGGCGGATTTCTTGGACTTCTCGTTGGCGCAGGAGAAGCGGAAAAAGATAGCCATTTATACGTCCATGGAATTCTTGCAGGTGAAAAAATGATTTCCGTCGAGGTCGAAGAAGAAGGTTTTCAACAGATACTGCAACTCTTAAGCGCAGAAAACATCCTGGGATTAAAAGTGATCCAAGCATAAGGAGCCTTCGATGTACAAAAAAATATTAGTTCCGTTAGATGGCTCAAAAAGGGCAGAAGCAATCCTACCACACGCGGAAATGCTCGCCAAATGTCTCAAAGCAGAAGTTATATTGTTGCGTGTTTTCATGACTGACTTCGGCCAAATAGATTATTACGGACATGATCCAAAATTTTATGAAGTCATGCGTGACAGCCAAAAAGATTCAGCCACATCCTACCTTAACGATGTGCTCGCAGAGCTTCTGGGGAAAGACCTGCGGGTCAGGGTTATTGTTGAGGAAGGATTAGTGATCGACACAATCTTGAGTATTGCCCAGGTGGAAAATGTTGACCTGATCGCTATGTCCAGCCATGGACGCACTGGTTTGGCGCGCGCCTTTTATGGCAGCGTGGCGGATGGTGTACTTCACAGTGTGGACCGACCCCTGCTGGTCATTCGGGCTGAAAAAGATTAATACAGGTCATTATGAGGTGATAGACGATGACTGCGCGTGATATTTTGCTTTACCCAAAAGACAAAACAGTACTGCGCGCAAAAAGCGCCTATGGAGATTTATTCGATCAACACACCCTGGATTTGATCAAAGACCTGAAAGATACTCTAGATGCCCACACGGATGGCATAGGATTGGCTGCCCCACAGATCGGTGTGAACATACGCGTTGTGACCGTGTGCCTCGGCTCTCAAGACAATCAAGAAACCAGACAAACCAGACCAATCACCCTGGTGAATCCAAAAATCGTTGAAGCCGGTGATGAACGAAAAGATTTTGATGGGTGTCTTAGCTTCCCAGGTTTGTTTGGTGTAACTTTGCGCCCGCACTACTTACGAGTCAAGGGTATTGATGAAAACGGGCGACCTTTCAATCGTATCTTTTCCGGATTCGACGCAGTGGTTGTCCATCACGAAATCGACCATCTGGATGGAGTGTTATTTATTGATCGAATAACCAGCCTGGATGATCTGTATCGTGTGTACCTGGATCACAAAGGTAATCCAATTCAAGCTCCATTAACATTTATTGCTCCGGAACTAACTCTTGCAGACTTAGTGGCATGATTCGCCGGCAGGATCCTTTTTTTGCTACGTGGAGAATTGATATGTGTGGAGATATTTCAGAACCCGAACAACAATTTTCAGGATGCTCTCAAATGATCTTTGAAAACATCCTGATCGCTGAGTATTTAATGAGCCAAGGATATCTGGTGTCAGAACTCCGAGAATTATCACCTGCAACTACAACAAGACTCATACTGGAATCCAAGCGTTACGCTGCTGTCCAGCTCGCTAAGATAGAAACAAGAGACAAAATTCAACAAAAATACAGGTTATCAGTCTGTCTAAATTAATCTGGAATCCATAAAAACAGAGTTCAAAGATGCTTATCAATACATTTCTCATTCTAATTTCGCCAGCCTATTGGCTTGCATAGTTACCACGGCAGGCATACTGGTAGCCATCATTATCATGCTATCGAAAGGATAAAAACGGGATGAAATATGTATATGGTCCGGTGCCATCTCGTCGTTTAGGGCAATCTTTAGGAGTTGATACCATTCCACTCAAGACTTGTAATTGGAATTGTGTATATTGCCAGCTTGGTCGCACAGAGCCTTTGATAAACCAGCGTAAGGATTATTACCCACCAGAAGAAATATTGGTCGAAGTGCAGGCTGCCCTGGAATCCCACGCACCCGGGGAAATCGATTGGGTAACCTTTGTAGGTTCTGGCGAGCCAACGCTACATGCCAGCATGGGCTGGCTGATCCGGCAAGTGAAAAGCATTACGCACCTACCCGTGGCGGTGATCACCAATGGCTCTTTGTTATACCAACCTGATCTACGTCAGGAATTAACCGCCGCAGATGCTATTTTACCCACGTTGGATGCTGGCACAGCTGATTTATATCGCACAATAAACCGCCCCCATCCAGATATTACTTTCGATCGTTTAGTAGAAGGGCTGATCGCTTTCCGGACTGAATACAAAGGAAAGTTATGGGTAGAGGTTATGTTGGTACAAGGCCTCAATGACACACCGGAGGCACTGTGGGAAATTGCCAAAATACTTCAACAAATCCGGCCGGATGCCATTCATATAAATCTACCTACGCGCCCAGCAGTAGAAACATGGGTCAAGCCACCTAGCAAAGAAAATTTGATGCAAGCTATGGCAATCCTGGGAAGTACTGCTGAAGTGGTCCATCCGGCGGAAGGTAGTTTTGATTTGAGTGGGTACGACAATCTAATTGACGCCATAATCGGGATCATCACCCGCCACCCGATGCGCCAGCGAGAATTAGAGCGAACACTCGACCGTTGGACGCCTGGTCAGGTGAGCCAGACATTGGCCGAATTGGCCAACGATAGGCGTGCACAGATTATCGAGCGTTACGGAGTACAGTTCTGGAGCACAGTACTTTCGCATTATCCAGACACAGCGCAAAGCTCGCGGACCACTCCAAAACACCAGAGACTTTCAAATGGAACATCAGATAAGGAGGTCTAAGCCAAACATCAATATACCAAACAGGTCGTCCAATCAAAATTCATTAACAATTTTTTCTAAGGAGAATTATATGTCACTAGATGATTTGATTAAGGGATTAAATGATGACCTCGCTGCTGAGTGGGGGACTGTAATTCGCTACACATACCAGGCCGCAAAGTCCTTTGGAGTACTCGGTATCGAACTCCGCGAGATGTTCGAGGAAGAAGTCCAGATGAGCTTGGTCATGCAGCCTTTCTAACGGATGTAATTATCGACCTGGGAGGCGAACCTACCACAACGCCCAAGGATTTCTCAAAACCCGATGGCCTCAAAGAAATGCTCGAAGTGGATCTGGAGATGGAGAAAGGGGATATCAAGAACTACCAGAAGCATGCTCAGATGGCTGAAGAATTAGGCTATGTGGAATTGCAGATTAAACTCGAGGAGATGGCCGGTGATGAGGCCGGACATGCACGACAGTTACGGCGTATCCTGAAAGGGCTATAGCCATATTGGCGCGTAATTCCAGGATAAATGGGCAGGGCAAGTCTTGCCTTGCCCATTTATCAATCACAAGATGCAAAACGACCAGACCAACATGAAAGATTCTGAATGGCAAAAAACTATCCACAGGTACTAGCTGAAGCTCTCCAAGGCCAGCGCTACCTGATCCACCAATTACGAGGCGGGAAAGATTTCGTGAGCCGCATGACAGCACTGGGTTTCACCGAAGGTGCTGAGATTATGGTAATCCAGAACTACGGCAGTGGCCCATTGCTCACGCTGGTGCGCGGTGTCCGTGTAGCCCTGGGACGTGGCGAAGCATTAAAGGTAATGGTGCTTAAAATAAACCATGAGCAGTAGTCCGGCAATTACACGCCCTCCTGAGCAGTTCGAGGATCTACTGGATAAACGGATCACGGTAGCTTTGGCTGGTCAACCAAATGTAGGGAAATCCACCGTCTTCAATTTGCTGACTGGACTTAACCAACATGTCGGCAATTGGCCTGGCAAAACGGTTGAATTTAAGGTTGGTATCTACCTGCATCATGGAATAGCAATTGAGATTGTGGACTTGCCGGGTACATATAGTCTGTCAGCAAACTCCTTGGAAGAACGAATAGCACGCGATTTCATCATCAAAGAGCAGCCGGATGTCGTTGTTGTTGTTCTCAATGCTTCTGCTTTGGAACGCAACCTTTATTTAGTTACAGAGCTATTATGGCTGGGAGTGCCAATGGTTTTGGGGCTCAATATGGTCGATGTGGCTAAACAGCAAGGGATCCAGATTGAGTCCCATGTTCTAGAGGCTGCCCTTGGCTTGCCAGTGGTGCCGATGATGGCGTCAAAAAACCAGGGTGTTCGAGAACTGATGGCATCCGTTGAAAATCTTATTTGCGATCTCAGCAACTACAAACCAAATATGCCAACCATCCGGGAAGAGCAACAGGCAGTCGTAAATGAGTTGAAACAACTTATAACTGGTCTGGTGCCTGAACCTTACCTTGAAGACTGGGTAGCTTTGAAGCTGCTGGAAGGTGATGAGGAGATCACCCGCATCATGCAAGAACACCTGGCAGATGAACAATGGACACCCATTGATCATATCCTGAGCCAGAATGAAGATGCGGTGCTGGCCATCGCAAGTGGTCGTTATGCCTGGATCGGGCGCATGATGCGAGCAGCAGTGATCAATCCCCCGCGAGGACAGATTTCACTGACAGACCGCCTGGACCGCATTGCCACACACCCATTTCTAGGACTTCTCCTGCTCATTGGTATCTTCGGTTTGATATTCTGGATTACATTTAGCCTGGCTTCACCAGTTCAGACCTGGCTGGACAATGTCGTCATTAATCGCAGCGCTGAGTGGATCCGGCAAACCTTGCAAGGTTCACCAACCTGGCTCAGCGGCCTATTGGCTGATGGCGTGATCGCAGGAGCGGGCACAGTGTTGACCCTTTTACCGATCCTGGTGGTCTTTTTCACTGCGCTCTCATTATTGGAAGACATTGGTTATATGTCTCGTGCAGCCTATGTCATGGATCGCTTTATGCACCCCATGGGATTACACGGTAAGAGCTGCCTCCCTTTACTCATTGGTTTCGGATGTAATGTGCCGTCTATTATGGGAGCCCGAATTATCGAAGGAGAGCGAGGCAGAATACTAACTATTCTGGTCGCGCCTCTCGTGCCCTGTGCAGCTCGCCTGGCTATACTGGCTTTTCTTACACCACTATTTTTCCCTGGCAATCCAATTTTCGTGTCGTGGGTACTGGTTGCTTTGAACTTGATCGTCCTGGTGATAGTTGGTTTAGTAGCCAACCATTTATTCTTCCATAGCGAACACATGGCATTTATCATGGAGTTACCTCTCTATCATCTTCCAAATATTCGTACAATTGCTATGGATGTCTGGCAAAGATGTTTGGCATTCTTACACAACGCCGGTACGCTAATCTTGCTGGTTTCTATTGCAGTTTGGATTTTGGCCTCCATCCCTGGTCCCTCAATCGAGGATAGTATCCTGGCTGGTCTGGGACATCAGCTTGAGCCACTCGGGAGGTTGATGGGATTAGACTGGCGCATGATGGTTGCACTTTTAACCAGCTTTCTTGCCAAGGAGAACACGATTGCCACTCTGGGTATTCTCTTCCATAATGGAAATGGAATGATGACAAGCACCCAGAGTATGATAAGTCAAATCCCACCTATATCTGCGCTGAGCTTCCTGGTTGTACAAATGCTCTTTGTCCCGTGTGCAGCCACCGTAGCTGTCATGTATCAGGAATTAAAAAGCTGGTGTTGGATATTTGTGAGCATCGGATTGTTGTTAGTGATTTCATTTGGATTTGGGATTGCTATCTACCAGGGCAGCCTGTTGTTCAACTTCATCATTCACACGCTAACTGCGTGAACATTTACACGAGGAGATACAAATGGGAGTAACCTTATCTAAAGCACAAATATTTGAAACCCTGAGCCAGATCAAACACCCTGAAATGCAACATCACAACCTGGTTCAATTGGGTATGATCCCAGAGGTCAATATTGTAAAAGGTCAAATCCACGTCATACTTGCATTGCCTTCTTTGGATGCCCCCATTCGTAAAGATTTGATTGAAACGATACACCATTCCATTGACGGATTAGCAGGTGGATTAAAAACAGATGTTCGAGTCATTGTAATGAACGAGGCGCAACTCGCAAAATTTCACTCAGCTGTAAGAGAGGAATTAAAAGTAGCTCCACGATCAGGTGTACATGTAAAACGAGTAATTGCTGTAATCAGCGGCAAAGGCGGGGTGGGTAAGTCTTCAGTTGCCGGGTTACTGGCCTCGTCTTTACGAAAACGAAATTTTGAGGTTGGTGTTTTAGATGCAGATATCACTGGCCCATGCATTCCAACGATGTTTGGCAATCGACAGCTGCCAGAAGGTGGACCAGAAGGTATTCAACCAATTGTTTCGTCTACCGGCATCAAACTGATGTCGATCAATTTCTTATTACCAGATGAGAACCAACCGTTGGTTTGGAGGGGCCCCTTGATCAGCAGGGCGATCCAACAATTTTGGAGCGATATTGCCTGGGGTGATTTGGATGTGCTGGTTGTAGATTTACCTCCGGGAACATCGGATGCATCCTTGACTGTTATGCAGTCCTTACCTTTGGATGGCATTATACTGGTCACTTCTCCACAAGACCTTGCTGGCATGGTGGTACGCAAGGCAGCCAATATGGCGGCAAGTTTAGGGGTAAAGATTGTGGGATTGGTCGAAAACATGAGTTACATGCTTTGCCCAGAATGTGGAGTAAAAATCGATCTATTTGGTCCGAGCCGTGCTGCAAGTACCGCACAATGGATCGGAACAAAGTTGCTCGGACAAATCCCTCTTGATTCTAAGCTATCCATTCTGTGTGATGAAGGCGCGATAGAAAAATATCATAGCCCCTTCTTCGAACAAATCACTGACCAGGTACTTGAATTGGCCGAGATTTATGAGCCAGAAGCCACTCGATGAAAGGATGAGAAATTAATGTGCCAGGCGACCGTATATTTAAACGGTAAAGTAATCATGCGGGACGTGCTCTATGTGGAGCCTGTACCTGAAGGCATTCGTTTGATCGCCCTTTTTGAACCAGTTCAGGTGATACCGGCGATCATTCGTCAGATCGATCTCATGAAACACAAGATAATTTTGGAATCGCTCGAGGAGGGCGAAAAAAGTCGTGAACGAGACAGAGAAACTGCGCGTACTTCTCCCCCATTGGATAGAGCACAATGAGGAACATGCCAGTGAGTTCCAGCACTGGGCGATAACAGTCGATGATGCAGCCCCTGAATTGCTGGCTGCTGTTGAAGCGATGCAAAAGGTTAATCATTCACTTGCATTAGCCTTAGATAAATTGGGAGGTCCATTACCCCTTTCACATCATCACGAACACCATCATTCACACTCCCATTAACTGTGATTCTAGCCGTTCATAAAGTATTAGGAGGTGTGTTATGCCTACGGATCCAAAGTACCTGCGGGAATTTGCTTGCTTTCGGGAGCTATCGGATGCACAACTGGAGGCCATTGCCGAAATAACGACTGCTGTATGCTATCCACCCGGTTATGTTCTTTTTGAAGAGGGAAAACCTGGCGAGCATTTGTTTTTCTTACGAAAAGGCAACGTCGATGTACTTTACAATATCGGTGAGGAAGGCCAGGTTCATGTAGACAATGTGACCGGCGAAGAGATTGTAGGTTGCTCTGCGCTGATTGCCCCGCACCTCTATTCGGCCACTGAGAAGAGTCTAACAGAAGTCGAGGTTTTAGACATCGACGCCAACTCTTTACGGGAGCTGATGGAAAACGATCATGATTTGGGATTTACGCTTCAGGGTCAAATCATCAAGGTATTAATGGACCGTATTCTGGATTTGCGCTTCAGGGTCCCTTTGAGCAGTAAATAACTCTACTTTGCATGCCGCATTCTCTGCACTAACTGAGAAGCCAGTCCCCTTCATATTGTGGGCAGGTGATTGCATGATGCTTGTACACCTGCCCGCAATCTCATTAAGAATTGCCTGCGTCTAGAGTGGGGGTTCACCCATCCCGATCAAATAACCATAACGTATCTTGAACGTTACCAGGTCCAGGCAAGTGAGATCAGCCAGGCGCTTCATCAACTCGTCGTCTCCAGCCACTTCTGGTTTCAAGCGGGTCATAAATTTATAGGCTGACTGGTAGCGGTAGGAGTTTATATCCACCAGACGTACCTCAGTACGGCAGGTTACTGGATCAATCATTTGCTCATAAGGTATAGGCACTGCCTGATTGCCTTGCAGGGTAATGATGGCATTGGTGCCGCCATCGAGTAGAAAGCTCACTGCCGCTTCACCCAGGATACGCGTATATTCCACATCATAAGCAATAGGCGTGGCGCAGCGCAGTTCATAGCCCAAAACATGCTTTACCAGGCGAGTGCTTACGCCCAGTTTCTTCAAGCTGCTTTCAAGCTCCTTTTTGAGGATATCCAGGAAGTTGACCTCCGCCAGTCGGATATGGCCGTGTTCGTCGCGCTCTACATTATCCAGAGCTTCCAAATCCTGGTGCGATAGATTCTCAAGAATGCCTTCTGCCAGAATTGCGACTCCGTAAGGCTTGCCATCCAGCATGCGCAGCAGGATAGAGCACGTCAGGATATCCACTACTTCTTGCAGGCGGATTTCACGCCCTGCCCATTCCTCCGGGATCAGAGTAACCGTGGCAGCCGAGCTATTGCCGATTGCCAGCGCCAGGTGTCCTGCTTTGCGACCCATAGAGAGCACCAAGAACCAATGCTGACTGGTCATCGCATCGCGTTTTAAATTCATCACCAGCTGGGCGCCCAGGTCACGCGCCGTTTCAAATCCAAAGGTAGGTATGTCCTCGGGCAGTGGCAGATCATTATCGATGGTCTTGGGAACATGCACGGAGCGCAATTGGACGCCTAACGATTCCTGGGCATAACGCGCAACAGTGGATGCGGAAAAAGCCGTGTCATCTCCGCCGATAGAGACCAAGCTGGTAATGCCTGCCTCCACTAATGCCTGCACACAGTTCTGCAGCGCTTGATCGGATCTGGTTGGGTTGGCTCGCGCGGTATGCAGGATCGAACCGCCAATATGGTGAATATAGGCGACCGATTGAGGCGTCAGGGTCTCGCCAACCACCTTGCCGTCCATCAGATGCTTGAAGCCATCGTAAATGCCAAAAACCTCAATTCCGTTCTGGTAAGCCTGGTTGGTGACTGCGTGAATAACCCCGTTGATCCCTGGCGCGGGTCCGCCACCGACCAGAATCCCTATCCTGCCGAAATCCTTATGCGCTACCATGCTCAACCTCCATCATTGTGTGAACAATTGCGCGATCAAGCTGGTTAGATTATAAATCACGTTAGAATACAAGGAGACCAGGTTTATATGAGGTAGCAGCATTCTGGCGTAGTAGAATATAATCAAACCCTGATAAGGAGCGCACCATGCCCCGGCTGATTCCCGCCAATGAACGCATCAAACGTGCCCGTGCCCTGATCCAAAAGGCGCGTGACCTACCCCTTCCTGCGGATGGTAACAAGTACGATTTTTCGTATATCGCTCAGGTGAAAGATCTACTGCGCCAGGCGCGCGATCTGGTCAAGTTTATACCAGATACACCCAGCGCTACAGACGAGATGAAACAAGAAGTTAAGCTGATATTTGCGGAAGCTGACCTGGCTAACCAGGAGATCTTACACTGACATAAAATCAGCTTTTTTATTACTCTCTCGGTGGGACCTCCAGCCGCTCTGACTGGTTATTAGATTCATCCGCCTCCTGCACACGGCAATAATCCGTGAAGATCTCATCGCCAGCACAACTATCCACGGTAACCACAAGGCTCATAGGCTGGCTGGCAAGCTCAACATCAACGATCACCACCATCCCATACAGGATTCTTTCGCCGCCAGGCGGCAGGCCCTCTTTTACAAAGGCGTAGTAGCCTTCGACCGGTTGTCCTTCAGCCGCCAGCGGCCGGACAAACCAATTATTGGGCGTACCGGCTTCCGCAGATAATTTGAATTCACCGGTTGGCTGCCCACCGCGATTGGTGATGCGCATTCGAATGGGAATCTTATAGTAGCGCGTATCGGACAATTGGTTATACCATTCTAAAGGAAAACCTTCCTCTTGCGGATCAGCTCGTTCCACAGACACAATCAAATCTGCCAAACCCGTGAGGGAGGCAGGCTCACGAAAATCCAGATTCTCGCCGGATACTTGACGATAACTACGCTCAAACCAATCCGTCAGGTCATAAAACTGGGTCAATGCTGGTAGCCGGTCCCAGGAAACTGGCTGCCGGCGAGGCAAGCCAGGCACAGCCGGCTGGGTAAGGTCCGGGGTGGTGTAATAGAATTCTCCAGGCTGGATCGTGGTCCAGGCCAGCGTCTGCCCTTGATCATCAATTGGAGCGGCACGCACCCGTCCATCCGCCACGATATAAGCGGTCATTTTTTGGTCTGGCACATAAAATACCTGAAGCCAGGTGCCTGCCAATTGCGCCTGTCCAGAAGGGGTCATCACCAAATGATTGGCGCAATTCTGAAAGACTGCCGATCCGTTCTCCACACAACTGGCATTGCCACTGACCAGGCCCGATTCGGGGCATGCGCTTTTACGCAACTGAGTGTTGAAAAAGACAAAGATGCGGCACTGTTCCCCATCCAGCTCCCCGGCTATGAGCGCTTCACCCTGTAGATCAGTGGTAACTAAGTCACCTTCTGGAAAAGGTTGGGCATCATTTGAAGCGATCTCATCTAGAGGATCACCTGGGCCAAAAAAGACTTGCGGAGCCTGGCGCTGGATAGAAAAACTAAAATCAGGTGTAGCGGTAGGGATGTTCTCGATGATATCTGTAGAATTTGGGGCAGACGTTCTGGTAGGGTTTACTTCAGGAGTAACACGCGTCGCACCTGGAAAGTTGCATGCCAGCATCGCCACACTTAAACTCAGTCCCGCGAACAGGCCTCTCTTCCACATTTGGATACCGTTAAAGATCATCAGATATTCCTCCAATCAAAGAAACAAGAATGGCTAATGGACCTCCTCCAACCGGGCAAGGAGACGCCTGACGGCGCGTACACCTACCAAAATACTTAAGGCCAGCATTGCACCTACTACAGCCGCATCCAATATAGCCATTAGCTGAGGCCAGGCAGGGAATGTCTCCATCAAGCTGGCGATCCAGCCGCTGGCAGCAAAACGGGAAAAATCTGCACGAAAAGCCCCGGCAGGATAAGATATGGCCAGGCTACGTTGCCCGAAAAGGTTCATCGCTACCTGCAAGACAGCAAACATCAGCGCTACCAGACCTATCCGCCAATAGCTCGCAAGCTCCCAACTCTGTGAGTTGCGGATCAGCAGGTTGGCCAATATCCCACTCAACCCCAGGCCAGCCAACAGACCCATGCCAGCTACAATAAGATTGCCACTCAGTAAAACACCCCCATTCAAAACAAAAATCCAGGCATGCATACTGCCGAAGCCCACACCGCCCAGCAGTACTGCCAGCCAATCCAGTTTATTAGCGGGGGCATCCTTTAAGTGAGTTCGATTTTGAAGGCGCAATAAACGTCCCAGGTTGATCCCCAAGCACAACCCCGCGCCCAGGAGCATCCCATAGATCACATGCACAAATCCCAGAAATCCAGGCACAGGTGAGCCAGACACCCAGGCTACAAACCCGCGCCAAACCCCCAGTCCTATCCCCGCTCCTACGGCAGCTCCCAGCATCGTCCAAAGCAAAACCATACGCTCCCGCCGCAGCGCGCGCAGCAAGCGCCAGAACCAGATGCCAATGCGCTGCAGCGGTGGTAAACCCTGGTTCAGGCTATGGAATTTTGGGATCTCGTCTTCTAGTAACCCGCGCAGCTCAGATTTACGCCGCAGGCGAGCAAAACTCCCTGGGAGCTCACCCAAAGCCCAATCCAAACGGCTAAGAGCCTGGTGTGGGTCCAGAGCCTGTAGAGCCAGCGCGGCTGTGCCGCGGATGGCGTGATCAGGATGTTGGACAGCGGTCTTCGCCAAAATCCCGAAGCCACCCTGCAGCGCACTGGCTAATTGCTGGGTATGGTCGATCCCCAGAAGGTTTTTAGCTTGTAACAGGCGGGTCTGGCTGGGATGCAGGTCAGGGTTAGCAGGCGCGATACCTTCCAGGCTTTCGATCAGAGCGCGCGCCTCAACACTCTCCAGACCAGGCAACCAGGCAGAAGGGTATGATCCGCTGGCAAGGGCTGAGCGCACCAGGAGCAAGCTTTGTGGAGGGCTGTAGAGCAATTGACTGCCGGCGCTAGCTATTCGCTGTAGAGGTCGGGTAGGGATCAGATCACCATGCGCCAGCCAACCTGACCAACCACGTTCCAAATCTGCACGCGCCTGTCCCTGAGCTTCGATCTCCGGGCCAGCCAATTTACGCACTTCCTGAGCGACAATTGGACTGGTGAAAGCATATTCCACTTTGTGCTGGTTCAGACGACTGATCAGCAAGCCGGTTTCCACCAGTCGTTCCAATCCTGAGCGGATCTCTGCTTGCTCTAAACCCTCAATCATCAATTCTTCAGCAGCTATCCAGGCCGAAGCACCCGCTGTGGCTAACGCTACCAAACATTGATTGCACTGCGTTGCTTCACCGCCGAGGCTCAAGCGCAGGGTTTCATCCAAAAAACCTGCCAGGATACCCTCCGCGCCTCCGGCTTCCTGCAAATATAAAGCCTGGTCAATCAAGGGTGGCAAAAGCCGGGCGGCGCGCTCAAACAGATGATGACACACAATCTGCAAGTGCGGTGGGTACACTGCGTGGGGCATCTCCGGACTAAGATCAATCAAATCAGGTATCAGAATGGAATCGACCAGCTCAGCCTGATAGTAGACAGGTGGGTGATCCCTGCCAACACCCCCCTGTAATGGCTCCAGAATGGCTGAGTGAGCCTGAGCTGGCTCAAGCGGGTTGAGCTGCATAAAGGAGCGGAAAACATCCGGGAGAGCCTGCTGAAGGTCGCTCAAGCGCACAAGTGCATTATCCTCAATGGATAAAATCAGCCGAAGATACTCAGGCTCCACCTGGCGCAGGCTGGTCACCAACTCATTGAGGATATGTGCGTACAGCTCTGCATCGACCTGACTGCGAAAAAGACTTTCAAACTGATCCAGCACCAGCACCAGTGTACCGCTTAGCTGGCTGCGCAGCTGAGCCAGAAGAGCTGGCAGGTCATCACCAGAAGGCAGAGAAATTGCCAGTTGGGCTTGACTGCCTTGCAAAGCACTGCGTAAGGCAACGCCCAGTGGACGGGTGTAATCGCGGATATGAACTGCCAGGGCGCCAGCGCCAATCAACTCGGGGATCACTCCAGCGGCGAGCAAAGAGGTCTTGCCCACCCCAGCCGGTCCATACAGCACCAGCAGCCGTCCCTCACCTAGCCGGCGTACAGCCTGCTCAATCTCCGCCTGCCGCCCCTTAAAAATTCCCCGATCCTGGGGCGTATACGGTGATAGAAATTTATATGGCCCTGCTGGCAGGCTTGCCAAAATCCCAGCCGGCTGAGCGCGACTGGTTTCACTGAGCACATAAACCTGCACCTGGTAGATATCTCCCCCATATACATCGCCGTGGATGGCATCCGTCTGGACACCTACCACACGACCTAAATTATGCTCGACATCTACACGCACGTCGAGGCGAGAGGCTACTTCTACTCCCCCACCACAAGACGGACAGTAGCGGGCTTGATCGGGGAGAGGCTGCGAACAATTCGGGCAATTCATCGGGGATTGCCTTTAGCTTTCTTGACGATCCATTCAAACCAGCACAGGCAATACTTTAAGATGCTGGAACCTTCAAAGCAGTTTCCAAGGTCTTATGCACACCTGAAACACGGTCAGGGATGTTCACTCCAAATTTATTGAAAAATGTAATGCGCCCTGAATCGACATGATCATAGCCTGTAAAGAGAGTGTATGCCAATAAAGCTGCCACCAGCCCGGCAATCACAGCCTGCGCCTGAGGTAGCTTCAAAAAGGGTAATGGCACCATGCGCACCAGGCCAATGCCTTGTAAGAAGTGGCTGACCTGATTGGATTTTTGCAAATATTTTTGGCTGAGCTGCTGTACAGCGCGGGTTGCCTGATGGAGGGCATTTAGATCAGCCTGGGAAGCTTGCGTCCAGGCCAGCACATCTTTCTGAATAGCATCGATAGTGTACAGACGAGTAACCAGCTCTTCTACCAGAGTTTTACCATCTTTACCGGCTGTGGATTGCTTCAACTCCTCCAACCAGGTTGTCACTTTCTCTTTAGCCTGGGCTTCAAGGTCTTTGCCCAACATACGCACTACCCAGTCGTAGGCCTGGGCAATCAACTCCAAAGCTGTGGAGATAATCTTACGAACGACAACCATCACACTTTGAACCGTCTCTTCCAGCCAGGCCACTACATCCTTGCCTAAAATAGATGCGCCCAGCTTGAGGGTCTCGGGATTGAAAGCCAACAAGGTTTGGGCTGCTTCGCCGCCTACTTTACTGGCCTGGCGCGAGATCGCGCGCAGGCTGGCTGCAGATTCACGTGCCAGAAAAACGCGCGCCGAGTCCTGATCTTCGGGCAATTCATCGTCACCACGCGCTGCACCAGAAGGTACAGTCAGAGCCAAAGGCTCCGCAATCGAGCGAGCCAGGCTGTCCACTGCCACGATCAGAGTGGCGCTATCGGCAGCCCTAAATTGACCAGCGGAAGCTATCTTGCCGTCATCAGCAGCCTGGCTGGCGGCAGCAGCCTGAGCCAACAGCTCATTGGCTACGCGTAGTTGCGCTCCAGCCTGACCTAGTAATTTGTATTCCGCGGCTTCTTGCTCATCCAGTGAGCCTTCATCCAAATAACGAGCGGTCTGTTCGCCGGCTTGCTGGCTTAACTGGACCAATTGATCTAAATCGGGAGCAATTTGATCCAGAGCCAACTCACCCCCACGCAAACTAACTCCATCCGTTCCATGACCTATGAATAGTCCATTGAGCTGCCCAGCAATTGCCTGCATCGAGGCCTGGTAGGTATTGGTATCGTTCATTATCCTTCTCCTGATTCTGGTTCTGCAGGTGGCGGGGGAGATGATGTACGGCGTCCAAAACTAATTTTGACGCCAGTCAGACTTCCCTGCACCTCATCGACTTTTATATCACTATTGATGTCCACCGGACCGGTGGCGCCCCCTAAGTCAGCATCGACGCCGATGACGTCAGCGCCCTGGGCAATCAGATCGATCACCATCTTATTCTGCAAGCGAATACGTTCAGCAGTGGGAGACTCTTTTTGCGCCAGCTCGGGGAACAACACCCCGTCTGCAGAGTTCAAATAGAGCACCGGTACCACCCACTCAAGATTGGTGAGCTGGTTCAAGTCCTTAACTTTGGTCATTGCCCTGCGTCCAGAGCTCACAGATTCGTCAATCGTCAACCCGGCTGCCAGGGCTGTATAAAAAGCCTTGCTGAATGCTACCGCTGCATCATCCTGGACCAGATACTGCATGGCGACGACCGCAGCTAACCCGCCTTCCAGTAAGGCTGGTGCGACGGCATTCCAGGGTGAAACCCGGTCGCGGCGACCCGAATTACACGCCCCGAGCACTGCCATGCGTACGCCGGCGGCTGTCAGGAGATCCGCCAGGTCGCGCGCCGGCACCAGGTGAGGGGTGGGGTCCGTTGTACTGGTTTGCAACACAATCTGTCCCACGGCCTCGAGAGGCGCACCGGTTTGTGGATCGCGGGAGCGAATATCCAATACGCCATGCCCAGCGAAATGGAACAAATCCACCTTACCTGCCAGCGCCTGGGTTAGATCATCCCAGGTTGCCTGCTCTATGAATGGCTCCAGCTCGATCTGCACCCCATCCACACTGAAATTTGATAGGGATTGCTCTATGGCGGCGCGTTCTTGCTCCAATTTCAACGGGCGCTGACCTGAAACACGCGCGTTTGAGGTCACCGGACGGATCGATAAACGAGTGGGATCCTTCAAAGCCAGGGCGGGCGGCGGCGCCAGACGTTCTTCAAAGCGGGAGATTGAAATCCGGGGATTCAAAGCCAGGAAATAGGCAGCCTTTGTCTCTCCCAGATACTGCGGGTCATAAACCAGCTCCCAGGGTATTTGAGCTAAGTCAGGCGATTGTATATTGAGCCGCAGGCGCACCCCGCCATCCTGACCAGCCAGGGCAACCGCTTGTTGATAGATCGCCCGCACCGGACCATCCGGTAACAGTCGCTCGGTAAGGGCTTTTCCAAGCTTAATGGCATCCTCTACAGGCAGGTTCTTGCGTTCCAGGTCGTCAAGCAGGAATTGATCATCCTCGCTTAACACTGGCACACTTACTGCCGGAACACTGCCCAATTGGCCGCCCGGATTGGGCAGTGCCGCCAACTTAAAGCTCCGGGTTGCCGGTTCAAGGTCTCTGAGCTGGAGGAGCATGTCGATGTAATGACGAGTTTCAGGCATCTAATCAACCTCCGCTTCTACTGAGATCATTTCTTCCAAAGTCAGAGTCGGCTTGCCCATTACTTGCACTGTGGCGAACAGGCGATAGTATCCTTCCTGCAGCGGAGCAGTCATTTGGCCCAAGTACTCTCCGGGCCGGGTTGGGGTTTCGAGCAAGGTAACTGTAGGAAGCGCAGCCGGAGCAACCGCCTCGGGTTGGCTGGGCAAAGCCTGGTTCCAAAGCATTTGTACTTTTACAGCGGCATTGGATTGGGGTGGATTACCAGCCTCATTACGGCTAATAGTGGCCTGCAGGTCAATCATCTGCCCTGGCAGGTAAGTGTCCTGTGTGGGAGCAAAAAAGATGCTGAATTCATCCGTTAATAAGGTAGCGCGGGTGGCTTCCTGGTAACGCCCGACCAGCTCAAACTCCAGTTGTACCAGCACTTGAGGATCAACATAGATATTGCCATGATCGACCGCAAACGCAAACGCCCGTCCAGCTTCGCGGACAGATGGATGCACGGCACTCCGCTCAGGCACGGTGCCGTCTCCGGCCTCGGTATAAACCCATTCGATATCCTGCCATTGGCCGCTGGCGCCCTGGCTCACTACCGCGGAGGTTAGCGTAGGCTTGCGCCGGCCAAAAAAGCACACTGTATCAACACTTAACGTTGTCCCCAATTCCTGGTTAAAACGCAGCCCTTCCTGGAGTTTCCGGACATCTTCATCCCCGCCCAACCAGCGCGTATCCGCAAACAGATCGACCGGGTTGTTGTTAGCATCAAAAACAAAAGGTTTTGAGTAGGGGATTAATTGATAATAGGAAGGGAATGTACGGATCAATTCCTTGATGCGTTCCTGAATGCCGTAACGGTTGAGCAGTTTAACAAAGAAGACGTCCATGCCATTCATCAAGGCATTGAGCGATTTTGGAGCACCATCCCAGGGAGAGCCCATCAAAAACAGGCGTTCGACGAAATCCTTACCACCTTCTTTTTCAGTGTACCAGCGCGACACAATGCCCCCATTGCTATGAGCGATGATCCAGGCTTTAGCCGGTTTGTGCAAATCGCTCCAAAGTGCAATCGCCTGCCCCAACTGCCGGGCGGAAATGCGATTGTCCTGACGCCAATCATAGGGAAAAGTGTAGACAGGCGTCCGGTTCGAAGTTCCCTGAGAATCCCCCGCTTGATAACCCATGCGGCGCAAGGCCTGGAGTAACCGCCCGTAATGCTCAGCTTTTAAAAAGGGAGGCACAAATAATACCTGGTCCATCAAACCCGCCGGAACAACATCCGGGTTAGGATATTTCAAGCGTTCCAGCATATGATCCACATTGGCAGGGATATTCAGAGGGTCGCGCAATAAACCTGGTATATCCACCCATAATGTACGCCCATCCTGGGTATCGCGTAGCTGACTGCCCATATACCCCGGGACAATGACAATAAAATGGGGAGGGATTCCATCACTGGCAGAATGACCATTTGGGGACATAACATTCCTCCTGATTTAGATGGCAAATAATCGTTGGGAATGCTCTGGAGGGAGATTTACGAGATGGCTTTAGGGCACTAATTCCTGGAATTCCCGCCACAGCATATATCGGAGTATACATATCCACTATACTGGATTTTGGCTACACTGTCAACGAGTCTATAATCAAAAATGAAAATCAACCTAATCAAGTTGGCAGTTGACTTTCGATCACAATTTATATATGCTTGAATTGGCATCATTTCTGCAATGTTTATGAAATGAGTCCAGCGTAAACCAGTGAGCTCGTTATCTGGCAAACGATCTCACTCCCAATCTTTTCAGGAGGTCACCTATGAGACGCGCCATCCAAATTGCCTTGATCATTATCCTGATTGCAAGTACGGTATTCCTGCCCTGGTCTACAACCACGACAACGCAGGCCAGTGGATTGCAGGATGTTGTTCCTCCCACGATACCGAAAGATTCCCAAGAAAACTTTGTTTATGTTCCACTGATTGCCAATAACCCCAGCTATCGAGTCAGCGGTCAAATTCTCGATGCCAACGAGCAACCGTTGGCCGGGGTCAGCGTCGTGGACACCAGCGGTCTGAGCGTAACAACGGATGCCAATGGTATCTACCAAATGTCAGTTCTCTCAGGCAACCACAGCCTGGCGCCCGAAAAAGATGGAATGCGCTTCAATCCATCGGTAATCGATCTCGAACTGCCGGGGACAAATGCGGTGGCAAATTTCGATGCCCTGGCTGCCTGCAGTGAAGCGATCATCAATGGCGGCTTTGAGCTCGATGATGATTCCTGGGAATTACCCATTACTGCCCGACCCGCGCGCATTGTAGATACCGCTGCCCATACTGGCCTGCGCGCCTTGAAGACCGGGATCACCAATACAGACCCAGATGCTAACATATTTAGCTATTCATCTGGGAGACAGCTCGTCACCATCCCCGGGGATATGACTTCTGCACGGCTGCGCATGTGGCTTTATCCGATCTTCGAGGACCTGGCGGATAATTTTGTCGCTCGCCCAACAGGGATTGAAGCCATAGATGCCCCAACAATCGGCGATATTCAGTATGTTGTGGTATTGAACCCAACGACCAATGAATTGATCGAGTTCGTACTCTCCATGCAGAGCGATGCTCGCCAATGGGGTTTCTACGAGTTCAATCTCGATAAGTATATTGGCAAAACCATTAAGATTGAAATCGGCACCTACAATGACGGGTATGGCGGAGTGAGCGCCTTGTTCGCCGATGATGTGTCATTGGAGCTGTGCGATGATGGCACCGAGCCAACCCCAGTTCCGGTGAGCGGTTGTAACAATGCTTTCGTCAATAGCACCTTTGAAGCTACCAATGGATGGAGCATTCCGATCACCACCTATATGGCGCGTTATTCGGCGGCCCAGGTACATACTGGCGAGCAATCTATGCGCACCGGTATCACCAATCCACTCATCAATGTGTACAGCTATTCTGACGCATTCCAGATGGCAACCATCCCAGCGACCGCTACCAGTGTCACCCTCAATCTATGGATGTATCCGGTCAGCAGTGAGCCGATCAGCCGGATTTTGCCAGACGCGCCTGAAAGCGGGGCGTGGTCTGAACAAGTCCTGACCAGCGATTTGCAATACATCCTGGTTCTGGATATGTACGGCAATATCATAGACCATCTATACTGGGACCGGCAAAACACCCAATCCTGGACTAACCTGGTGTTTGACTTGACCGAGTACCGCGGCCGAACCATTCGGATTCAGTTTGGCACATACAATGACGGGATCGATGGGCAGACAGCCATGTTCGTGGATGATGCCTTCCTGGACATTTGTTTCGAAGATGCAACTCCCACAGCGACCGTAGTTCCTACCGATACTCCAGTACCAACTGTAGTACCAACCGGCATTCCAACACCACTGCCTGGAGTTTGCACCGAGAAATTCGAGAACACCACGTTTGAAACCACCGAAGGCTGGGGCATCCCGATCACAGCATTCTCAGCCGGATATTCCACAACCCAATTCCACACCGGCTTGCAATCTATGCGCAATGGGATTTTAGTTGCTGCACACAACCGTTTCAGCTACTCTGATGCCTACCAGAGCGCGTCGGTCGAGTGGACTGCAGATAGTGCAACCATAGGCATGTGGATCTATCCAATTACTACCGAGTCAGTCAGCTTGTTAATCATCGAACGCCCTACCAGCGCATTGCTGAGTACCGAAGTCCTGGCGGGAGATGTCCAATATGTTCTGATCCTGGATCAATACGGCAACTGGATCGACACCCTGCTTTGGACGCGTAGCAATGCCCAAACATGGACCTATTATGAATTTGACGTCAGCGATTACATCGGATCGACAATCCGGCTGCAATTTGGTGTGTACAATAATGGCAGTGATGGTATCACAGCTATGTTTGTTGATGATACAACCTTCCAGGTGTGTCCTTAGGCTAATTCCAATCCAAAGGTCTAAGTCCTCAGCATGAGGACCACGGGTACTCGCAGATATCTTTCTAATCTGCGGGTACCCTGTTTGTGGTTGGTTGGACGAGGTCAAGTTGACAGTCCAATCAACCTGAGTTAGACTTATCCTACTACCAGTCAACCTGCATTTAGAATTGTTGTCAGTTTCAGAAGGCCAGCTATGCTATATTCTCGCGTGCAATTGGAAAATTTCGAAGACCAGGCTCTGGCCCCATATGGTGCACGGAGTAAGAATTCCAAAGGGCGAGTCATCAAGGAAGATGAACCGGATTATCGGACAGCCTTTCAGCGTGACCGCGACCGCATCCTGCATACAACCGCTTTCAGACGTCTCGAATATAAAACGCAGGTTTTTATCAATTACGAAGGCGATTATTATCGCACCCGACTCACCCACACGCTGGAGGTGGCCCAGATTGGACGCACAATTGCCCGTGCCCTGGGCGGCAATGAAGATCTGATCGAGGCCATTTGCCTTGCCCATGACCTGGGACATCCCCCGTTTGGACATTCAGGTGAAGTAGCCCTGTCACGCTTGATGAAAGATCATGGGGGATTTGATCATAATAAACAATCCTTGCGGATTGTGACCAAGCTCGAGCAGCGCTATCCTGAGTTCCCCGGCCTGAACCTGACCTGGGAGGTACGTGAGGGGATTGTCAAACACGAATCGGAATACGATATTTCGGATGCTTCTGAATATAATCCGGAGCTGCGCGGTAACCTGGAAGCACAAATAGCCAACGTAGCCGATGAACTGGCCTACACAGCACATGATCTGGATGATGGGCTGCGTTCAGGGATGATCAACCCGTATATGTTAGAAGGTATCACGTTGTGGGAAATACTAGTCAATAGTATCGAATGGCACGGACCCATTCTAGATGATCTCAACCGCCACCGGCTGATTCGCAGATTAATTGGCATGGAAGTGACGGACCTCGTTCAGACCACCGATCAACGCCTGCGGGAAAGCAACGTAAAATCTGTCGAAGATTTGCAGCGCTTACCATATAATGTGATCAGTTTCAGCGAGGATATGACCCGCCGCAACCGGCAGACGAAAGACTTTTTATATGCCAATCTTTATCGCCATCATCGCGTGGTGCGGATGGCAGTAAAAGCTGAACAGATCATCAACAAGCTTTTTCAGTCTTACATGGCTGAACCGGAAATGCTCCCCCACCATGTGCAAATATTAATTGGGGAACGCAGCCTGGAGCGGACGATTTGCGATTATATTGCTGGTATGACCGATCGTTATGCGGTGGAAGATTACCAGAAACTGCTTGATCCGACTATAAAACCTTAACTCAGATGGGGCTTTCGCGGCGCCCCTGCTACCACGCAATGAGAATTCTTATTGCGCCTTGGAGTGTATTACCTTTAGATCAATTTGGAGAGGTATGATGATTGAACAACCTTATTTGACTGCCGAAGGTGCGCAGAAATTACGTGCTGAGCTGGTGGAATTGAAAGGTCCCCGAAGAACGGAACTGGCCAAACGATTGCGTGAAGCCATTTCGCAAGGTGATTTGTCCGAGAACGCGGACTACACCAAGGCCAAGGAAGATCAGGGATTTCTGGAAGGCCGCATCCAGGAGTTGGACTACTTGCTTTCGAATGCCATCATCGTTGAAGAAGCACAAATCGACCGCAATCAAGTAAGCGTAGGCGCTTTGGTTACTGTCCAGGAAGAGGATTACGAGCCCGAACAATACAAAATGGTTGGCGCCAAGGAAGCTGATCCACGCCAGGGGAAAATCTCCAACGAGTCACCCATCGGACGAGCACTGATGGGCCGCAAAATTGGTGAATGGGTAGAAGCAGAGACGCCAGGGGGTATTGTGCGATTAAAAATCCTGAAGATCGAGTAAGTTTATACCTGTTGCCTAAGGCTAATAATAAACAAGAGGGCTGCCCGATCTGGTGCAGCCCTCTTGTTCGGTTAAACGTTATCGTTCGTCTGTATTGGGATCAAGCTTTGGGCCAGACAGAAAGCTCCAGGATAAAGCGGTCAAAGAAACTCTGTTCGGGTAAGGCTCCATCCCCATAACCCAGGCTTTCAACCCTGGCAACCATGGTCAAGGATTCTGTCTCCAGGACAGTCTCAATCCCAGGCTCAACCAGGATTGGCTCACCTTTGGCAGCCAGGCGCTGGCGAACCGTATCATCTTCATAGGCATGGGTGCTCATCAAGACCTTGGTCACCGTCTGGATATCCGTTTTGTCAAATAGCCAGACCTCAAAGGCTGTCACCCGTTTGGGCTCGCCTACTCCGATCGTTTCGGAAATCCCCACCCCACATTCGCCAAGAAATTCACCGGTGGGCGAATCGATACTAAAAGAGTCATCAAATAGATCGTCGCCAATTTTGTAAGAGGCCATAAATTGGGTGAGAGGTGGTTCAGCGCCAGTAGATACATAATCTTTATGCTGTGCATCACGGGCTGCCTGCTGAGCTTCCATCGCCGGAGAACTGGTCATGGGACTCAAACTCCGGCTTCGCAAGAAGTAAAGCACAACCACAACAGCCAGAACTATAACCGTTATTACACACAGGCCAATCAGAAGGGTGCGCAGCAAGCTGCCTGAACCCTCTTCGGGCTCAGCCGTACTGGCTGGTGGAGTCTCTCCGGGGAGCGGAGTAACTTGTGGCTGAGTTAGCGTCAGGGTGGCAAAGGCTTGGAGTAAATCCGGGCTTAGACCAGCCGGGTTTGCCACGATATCTGCCAGAGCTCTTTGGGCATTCTCACCTAATTTGTTATAGCGCTCGACAGCCTTGAGCGCATCACGCGTGGTCCCATAAGCTTCGATGGTCGAACGCAGATAGTCGACTTGTTCCTGGTAGAGCATATCGCCAGGTTGAGCGCCAACATATTCAACCGGCCATAATCCCCAGCCAATCACAAACCAGCCAAGGATCAAACCTAAAATTCCACCCGCAATGCCGGCTACCAGGGGTTTTTGGAGTTGTTCACGAATTGCGTCCATCTTTTTCTCCCGGATTGTGAATAAATAGCATAACTCCAGCAGATTCTTCGTCTAACTGTTCTAATTTTAGACGATAGTTACAAAAAATGCAACTACCCGATATCACCCAAAAGATTATGCTGGTAAACCAATCTACCAGGCGATACCGGTTTCGTCCGCCGTGCTATTTTCTAAGGTGCAAGACTTATGCCAGGTTATACTTCATTAAGCATGTTGGCGCTGGTAGCTCAATCCAATCCCTCAACGAATTCTTCCACCTGAATCGCGTCAAGAGCAAAGCGCGTCTCACACTGCAAACATTGGGCATTTCGCTTATCGGCTTCCACCAATAAACCACCACACTCCGGGCATGGCTGTGGCAAGGGCCTTTTCCAGGAGGTGAAATCACATTCTGGATAGTTGGCACAGCCAAAAAAAGTTCGATTTTTACGGGTTTTACGCTCCACAATCTCACCACCATCTTTCGGGCAGCGCACACCAATTTTTTCCAGCCAGGGTTCAGTGTAGCGGCATTCAGGGAAATTTGAGCAGCTGATAAATTTTCCAAAGCGACCCCAGCGGATCACCAGATCATGCCCACACTCCGGGCACTGCCGCCCGACCAATTCTGGACCCATTTTTAATTCAGGTATCTTTTCTTCAGCCTGAGCTACCTTGACGGAGAATGGCTGGTAGAACTCCTGAAGCACATGCACCCAGGGCAACTTACCTGCTGCAATCCGGTCCAGGTCAGATTCCATGCGGGCAGTAAATCCAACATCCATCACATCTGGAAAGTGTTCAATCAACAGATCATTGACCAGAAAACCGGTTTCAGTTGGGCAAAGCTTTTTCGCTTCCCGCTGAACATATCCACGCTGCTGGATGGTGGACAAAATAGGTGCATAGGTCGATGGACGACCAATTCCATTTTCCTCTAAAGTCTTGACCAGACTGGCTTCTGAGAAACGCGGCGGAGGCTGCGTGAAATGCTGCTCAGGAATCAGTCGCTTTAGAAGCTGTTTTTGACCTTCCATCAGCCCAGACGGTATGCGCGTGTTATCTTCGTCTTCATCCAGCGGACGGTCTTCATCCCTGGACTCTTCGTATACGATCAAGAAACCCTGGAATCGGATGGTTGATCCCGAAGCACGCAACAAATATTGGTGTTGAGGGGAGCTACCGGTCACATCGATGGCAAGGGTATCGTAAATGGCTGAGGCCATTTGGGAGGCAACAAAACGCTGCCAGATCAGTTGATAGAGACGTAGTTGGTCGCGGTTCAAATGATCTTTAAGAGTGTCCGGTTGGCGCAGGACAGAAGTCGGTCGAATGGCCTCATGGGCCTCCTGCGCGCCGCGTGCACGTGTCTTGTATACTGGAGGCTCTGGAGGTAGAAACTTTTCACCATAGCGTTGTTGAATAAACTGTCGCGCCTCTGCCTGGGCGAGTGGCGAAACATTGGTCGAATCGGTACGCATGTAAGTGATGAGACCCACTACACCACCTTCACCGGTATCAATACCTTCGTAAAGCTGTTGGGCCAAAGCCATCGTGCGTTTGGCAGTGTATCCCATGCGACGGGAGGCTTCTTGCTGCAGGGTGCTGGTGGTAAATGGGGCTGCCGGAGCCCGGCGTCTCTCGCCGATCTTAATGCGGGTGATTGTGTAAGCTGCACGCTCCAAATCCTCAAGCAAAGGTGTGACGGCACTCTCACTGCCAAGCTCTGGCTCCACATCATCCACACGCAGCAGCTTAGCCAGAAAAGTTTCTCTAGTCCCTTCAGGCAAAAATTCAGCATGGATAGACCAGTATTCCACCGGCTCAAAAACATCAATCTCGCGCTCACGCTCCACAATTAAACGCAAGGCCACCGATTGCACACGCCCTGCTGAGAGCCGGCTGCGTACTTTGCGCCACAGCAAAGGGCTTAAATTGTAGCCAACCAGCCGATCCAGAACACGCCGCGCCTGCTGAGCATCAACCAGGTCCATATTTATCGGTCTCGGGTGGGCAAAGGCTTCCGCAACCGCCGGTTCCGTGATCTCATGGAAGACAACCCGTTGGGTTAGCTCAGGATCTATCTCTGCAGCCTCCAACAGATGCCAGGCGATCGCTTCACCTTCGCGATCAGGATCAGTAGCCAGGTAAATCGCGGCAGCGGATTTGGCAAGATTCTTGATTTCTTTTACCACTGAGCGTTTTTCATTTGGCACTCGATACTTTGGCGCAAAGTTGTTCTCCACATCTACAGATAATTGGGAGCGCAACAAGTCGCGGACATGCCCAACAGAAGCCTTAACCGTGTAATCTTTACCCAGAAAACGGCCGACGGTGCGCGCTTTAGCTGGCGACTCGACGATCACCAACTTGCCATTCCGGCGCGCGGCGCGCAATACAGCTTTTTCGGGGGGATTGATCTCGGTATGCGCATCCGTCCGCCCCATACGAAAGAGCGTTGTCCCGCAGACACCACATATCCCACGTGTAGCAGGCGTACCCATATTGGTAAATACAGCCTGTGGCTCTTGAATTTCCCGTTTTTGCTTGCACTTAACACAATAAGCTTCCAAGGAAGTCTTCCTCCTGGTTCTAAATATATTTTTGACCACTTTCCTTCAATTGATCAACGACCTGTCTGACTTTCTGGGCTTGATCTTTGCGACATACCAGTAGAACATCGCCGGTATCAACCACTACCAGATCTTCCACGCCAATCGTTACGATCAGACGATGAGGTTGGTTGACATAAATCAGGGAGTTCTGCGTATCGATTTCGATATGCTCGCCCCCAATCACAATATTGCCTTGCTGGTTTCCCGGCAAAACGTCGAATAGAGAATCCCAACTACCCACATCACTCCAACCTAAACCAGCGGCTGGGATTACGGCTACATTTTGCGCGCCTTCCATGATGCCATAATCAATCGTCTCGTTCTTAACCTCAGGCCATAACCGGTTAATGACATCCAGGCGCTCGGAAGTATTCCAGGCCTGGTCGATTTCTGCAAGCGCCTGGTCTAATTGTGGCATTTGGCGCTTAAATTCTTCCAGAATAGTATCCACACGCCAGGCAAACATGCCAGAATTCCAGGCGTGGTCGCCGGACCGTAACATTTCTTTCGCCGCATCCTCGGTAGGTTTCTCTTTAAAACGCTGTACCTTGTATACATCCAGTTTTTGAAAGCGCCCCAGGAATTCCCCACGCTGAATGTAACCATAGCCGGTAGCAGGAAAGGTCGGTTCGATTCCCAGAGTGACCAAATATCCATCCTGAGCGACTGCATGGGCTGACTCGAGCAGTAGCCGGAAGCGATATTCATTGCCCATATAATGATCAGAAGTTAAGATTGCCATTACAGCCTGGGGATCCCGCTGCCGGAGTGCAATGGCTGCCAGACCAACCACTGAAGCCGTACCGCGTGGCAAGGGCTCGATTATATAATTTTCTGCAGGAATTTCAGGCACCTGTGCGCGCAACATCGCCGCCTGCGCCTCGACAGTGACAACCAGAATGCGCTCAAATGGAAACAAACCTTCGAGACGACTCACTGCGATCTGAAATAATGAGCGATCGTCGAATAAGCTCAGGAGCTGTTTCGGTCGCGAGCGCCGTGAGAGAGGCCACAAACGCGTGCCACCCCCTCCAGCCATAATCACTGCATAATAATGATCAATCATTGCACTCCTATCTCTATTTATATTCCCCACCTGTCTCACGGATCGCCATATATTGCATGCTACCCATCTGACGTACCATAACTTTTAATTCCATCATGACCAGGGTAGCGGAGATTTTCTCCACGGGCAATTTGGAACGCTGGCTAATTTCGTCCACATGCAGGGCTTCATTGCCCAACAACTCCAACAGGCGCGCCTCGGTGGCATCCACGGGTAGGGCTGTGCGCGCCGCGTGGTACTCGGGCACCGGACCGAGTTTCAATATCGTTAGCAGCTCCTGGCAATCCAGCAGTGGTCGGGCGCCTTCCTGGATCAGCCGGTTGGTTCCTTTTGAGAGAGGGGCGTAAATATTACCAGGTATGGCAAACACTTCCCGACCCTGATCCGCTGCAAAAGCAGCCGTAATCAGTGCTCCACTTTTTTCACCTGCCTCCACAACCACTACCGCACGTACCAAACCCGAAATAATGCGGTTACGAGGCGGGAAATTGGCTGCATCGGGTTGAGTTCCTGGAGCATAATCGCTGATTAATGCCCCATGGGAGATGATTTTACCCGCTAATTGACGATGCTCTGGAGGATAAATCATGTCCACACCGCTCCCCAATACCGCCAGCGTGCGACCTCCGGCCTCCAAACATACCTGGTGGGCAACAGCATCTATGCCCCTCGCAAGACCTGATACTACAGTTACCCCGCTGTGGGCAAGCGTGCTGGCAAATTCAACCGCTACCTGGCGACCATATGCTGTAGGATTGCGCGTCCCCACTATGGCAACTGCCCATTCATCGATATCCTGGATCTCGCCCCGCACATACAGCACAGGTGGGGGTTGTTCGATTTCCGCAAGCCGTCTGGGGTATCGAGGATCATCCCAGGTGAGCACCGTTACGCCTTGATGCTCGAGACGCTCCCGGGCTTTATTTAGATCAACTTCAGCCCTCACCTGGAGAAGATTATCGACGATACGCTGGCTGAGTCCTGCGTTACGCAAGTCTGGCGCAGGTGCGTGCCAGGCAGTTTGCACATCGCCAAACACATCCAGCAAAGTACGCATTCTGGCTGCGCCAATACCTTTGACCAGGTTAAAGCCGATATAAGCTAGTTTTGGTTCGGTCACGTATTACACCGAAATAGGGAGATTATTCGCCCGGCAACAATCCGGGTAATAAATGCACCCGGATGTGACCATGCTCCAGGTCATAATCCAGGATCACTTCTTCGGTAGCCGGCAACAGAATTTCTGCACCTGAATCCGGTTGGACAACATACACATCGTTTGAGCCAGTAGACAGGATTTCGGTCACTTTACCTAAAATTTGTCCTTGCTCATCGATTGCCTGTAAGCCGATAATCTGGTGATGGTAATACTCGCCTTCGGGCAAGGGTGGGCGGTCATCTGCACGCACAAAAACCGTCTGATTACGCAACCCCCCCACCGCTTCAGGACTATCATATCCATCAAACTTCAGTAACAGGTGACCTTGATGCTCACGCCGGGCACGGATCAGCATGGGGATATGCGCTTCGCCCAGGAATATCCGCACCTCAGGTTGTAAACGCTCCGGAAAATCTGTTGACAGGTATAAAGTTACCTCTCCCCGCACGCCATGTGGGCGACCAATCCAACCAACTGCTAAGAATACAGGCTCGCCCTGCGGCGAGCCTGTATTTTCATCTGATCGTCTGTCCATCATAAGGGCTCAACAATATCCATAACTGCGCGTTTACCTTCTTGAGCAGCAGCCACACGCAACAAAACGCGCATTGCATTAGCGACCTTGCCGCTCTTGCCGATGACCCGGCCCATATCTTCTTTGGCAACATGCAGTTTGACGACTTGTTGTGGTCCGCGCCGCTCCAGGGTGACAGACACAGCCGTTGGGTCATCCACCAGAGAGCGAGCGATAAATTCCACCAGGGCTTTCATGTTTCACCTCCAGAGTCAGTGCGAATACCAGGATCAGTCCTCACTCTTAGCTTTCTTTGCCTTCTGAGGAGCCATATCACGGCGGGTTTTGTCTGTAATATTCCGTTTAGAGTCAGCAGCTTTAGCTTCTTCTAACAGGGTTTCTAAAACTTCGCCCTTCTTGTAGCGCTCATAGCGATCGATCAAACCGGCAGATTTGAGCACCTGCATGGCTGATTCACTGGGTTGAGCACCCTTGCTCATCCAGTCATAGATGCGGTCTTCTTTTAATTGAATGGTCGCTGGTTCCGTACGAGGATTGTAGAAACCAAGAATCTCTAAAAAGCGACCATCCCGCGGGGCTTCCTTACTGGCAGCTACCAGACGGTAACTGGGTTGTCCCTTCGCTCCAACACGGCGCAAACGAATGCGAACCATAAAAATCTTTCTCCTTCGAGTTTAAAAAATGATCTAGTCTAGGTGGGCTGGCATGGCGGGTTGAGGTGGCGTGGAAGGGACGCCTAGTCCGCCAGCAGCCCCAGCCGGAAGTTCGCCGGCTGTCATCCAAACAAACGCGGCAAGCCGCGCATGCCTGATTTCTTGATGGTTTTAAAGATCTTCTGCGCTTCCCGATATTGCTTGATCAGGCGATTTACATCCTGAACCTGTGTGCCCGATCCGGCAGCAATCCGGCGCCGGCGGGAGGCATTCAACACATCCGGGCGACGGCGCTCGATCGTAGTCATCGAGCTGATAATGGCTTCGGTCATTTTCATCTGCTTTTCAGCATCATCCGGCGAGATCTGCTTCGCCAACTGCCCCATACTACCCGGCATCATTTCGAGTAATTGCCCCAGCGGGCCCATTTTGCGTACCTGGCGCAGTTGATCCAGGAAATCCTGCAATGAAAACTCACCCTGAAGCATTTTTTCGGCTTGCGCCTGGGCAGTTTTCTGATCAAAGGAAGCTTCAGCCTTTTCGATCAAGCCAATGATATCACCCATTCCCAGGATGCGCGAAGCCAGCCGTCCGGGATCATAGGTCTCCAAGGCCTCCAGCGCTTCACCGGTGCCCAAGTATTTGATGGGCACACCGGTTACAGAACGAATAGAAATGGCTGCACCACCACGCGCGTCGCCATCCATTTTTGTCAGAATCAGCCCGGTCAGCGAAATGGCCTCCCGAAAACCCTTGGCGATATTGACAGATTCCTGCCCAATCATCGCGTCCACAACCAGGAGGATCTCGGCTGGGTCCACCCGCTTCTGAATCGCCTTTAATTCGTCCATCAGCGCATCATCAAGCTGGGATCGTCCGGCAGTATCCAGAATGACAACACTGTAACCACCTTTTCGGGCGCTGTCGAGGGCATGCGCGGCCAGATCTGGTGGTTTGATATCTGGCTCATGGAAAACAGTGGTGCTCAAACGTTCGCCTAAAGTCTGTAATTGCCGCACCGCGGCTGGCCGGTAGGGGTCAGCAGCAACCAGCATCACCCGTTCACCCTGAGCACGCAGCAGACGAGCCAATTTACCAGACGCAGTCGTCTTTCCCGAGCCTTGCAGACCAACCAGCATCAGGACGCGCGGGCGCGCACCACTCAAGTTCAGGCGTTCAGGTTCGCCCAGAGTAGCGATCAATTCTTCATTGACGATCTTGACTACCATCTGGCCTGGATTAAGTGCTTTGGATACTTCGTGACCAATCGCCCGCTCGCGGACACGGGCTACAAAGTCTTTGGCGACGCCGTAATTGACATCCGCCTCCAGTAACGCCAGACGTACCTGGCGCATGGCGGTATCCACATCCGCCTCGCTCAGTTTGCCACGCCGGCGTAATTGGGTAAAGACTTCGTTGAGTCGATCAGTCAGGTTCTCAAACATAGCACTGCATTTTAGCGCGCATGCCTGGAATGGTCAAGTCATTTCGCGACATATAATGAAAGAAACCACACACTGAGAGTAATTGCCACAAATTTACTACCCATACTTTCTATGGGTTAAACCCACTGGTATGCTTCAAATGCCAGGATTTTGGGATGGACCGTAACCCTCGGAATGAAGCAGGGTTATAGCTTGTTAGCAATTTCACCATTGATTCTTCAATCATCCCCATCTATTCGATCTTCATTTTTTAGGTAAGGAGCAATTATGTCAAAAGTAACCATCGTTACGGATAGTACCGCCTATATTCCGAAGGACCTGTGTACCAAATACGACATACAGGTTGTGCCACAGGTGCTCATTTGGGGGAATGAGACATATGCCGATGGCGTAGATATTTATCCGGATGAATATTATCGCCGGTTGTCCTCGGCAAAAATAATGCCATCCACATCGCAGGTATCTCCTCAAACATTTGAGACAATGTTTCAAAAACTACTCAATGAGGATCACGAGATTCTGGCGATTCTCGTCTCGGAAAAATTGTCCGGCACGATTGCTTCTGCAATTCAAGCCAAGCAAAATATGCCGGCAGCGCCAATTGAAATCGTAGATTCTTACACAGTTGCTATGGCCATGGGTTTTATTGCATTGGAATGTGCCAAAGCTGCTAACCAGAGTGCGTCGTTAAATGAGTGCAAAGAGCTTGCTGAACAAGCTCGCTTGCATACGGGGGTCGTCTTCGCCGTGGAAACCCTGGAGTTCTTGCATCGTGGTGGGCGGATTGGCGGTGCAGCACGTTTACTTGGCACTGCCCTCAATCTCAAACCTATCCTTGAGGTCAGGAATGGTCGCGTGGAGGCAGTGGAGCGCGTGCGAACACGCAAAAAATCCGTGGCCAGACTGATTGAAATCATTGAAGAACAGACCGCAGGCAAACAGCCGGTTCACCTGGCAACCTTGCATGCCAATGCCCATACTGAAGCGCTTGAATTGCTTGAACAGGCCAAAAACAGAATCGGTGGTGTCGAGCACATCCTATCGGAGGTCAGCCCTGTAGTTGGGACACATGCGGGACCAGGCACATTGGGCCTGGCATATCTGACAGGGATGTAAACCAGATTCCAGGCAGCCTCATTTTTTACGACACTACCTGGGGCTGTCAAAAAATTATGTTTTTTTGCCTAACAATCAATACAGGAAGGGCGATGTAGTGCCAAAAACGCCGTAGCTGGCGCAAAAAGCACGCTTCGCCCTTTGTTTATTAATTTCGGTTGTCTATCCTCTGAACATTCGGTAAAATAAAGACCATTGTCCTCTGTTTAAATTTATCGACAACGACCACCAAGACAAACAGGATCAATTTAATGGTGCTTCCACGGGTCAACGCTGTGATTCACAACCATCAAACCCTTCTTAACCACAAGAAAAACAAAGTAACCTCTTGCGTGGTTCTACTTTGCGCGAAAAACCGGGTCGTCTTTAGCCAATAAATTTTGGCACTCCCAGGGAGCTGCATGATTGTTCATAACCTGCCCCAGTTGACATTAATCCCGTTAGACAAAATATTGATCCACGAGCAACATGACAATAGCCGCACACGCCCACTGGTAATCCGCATCCGCTCCAGCGGCATATTTCGCAATCCCCCGATTGTCACCCCCCTCCAGGATGGATCAGATTCCTATATGGTCCTGGATGGTGCTAACCGGACGATGGCTTTGCGCGCCCTGGGGTTCCCACATGTGCTGGTCCAACTGGTCGAGCCGGACGACCCGGGCTTGAGCTTGCAGACCTGGAATCATGTCGTCTGGGAGATGAATGCGCGCCGGTTTCTCGAAAACCTGACCGACATCCCTGGCATCGATGTGCAACCCATACCAACCGGGAGTGTGCTGCCCAGCCTGTACGAGACTTGTAACTTGGTCCTGGTGCGCGTGGCAAATGGCGTAACCTATTCTCTGAATACTTGCGCCAGGGATCTTGAAGAACGCATCCATATGCTGAATCTGATTGTCAATAGTTACCAGGAAAGCGCCCGATTAGACCGTACCAGCACGCAAGATGTGCGCACCCTCAATCAAATCTACCCATTGTTTAGCGGGCTGGTGATTTTTCCCCAGATCCAAATTGTAGATGTCATGCGTCTGGCGGCTGCCGGATATCTTTTACCCAGTGGAATCACCCGGGTAACCGTCTCGCCACGCGCACTGCATGTAGACTATCCGCTTAGCGAGTTGGAATCGGGCGATTCTTTGGATGAAAAGAATGCCCGCCTGGACCAATGGTTAAAAGAACTCCTGGCGCGTAAAGGCGTGCGCTATTATGCTGAAGCAACCTATTTGTTCGATGAATAAATTTTAACAACGATCAGGGTATAATATGGGGCGCTTTCCTGGTGATCGTAAGGATACTCGATGGAACTATTTTTTCTCGACCCCGATGAAATACCTTTGCCGCCTGAAGAAGTTCGTATCCGAGCACTGAATGCTGAACCGTGGTCAGATGGCAAGCGTGTACGCATATCTCTGGAAGTTGATCCATTTCAAAAACCTCCCAGCGTTGATATTCTGATTACCAACGAAGCCGGCAAACCAAACTCTGCCGCCAGCATCATCGAGTCGATGACCAAAAAAATGGAAGTGACCATGCACTTGCGGGGGACAAACCCCTCCGGGCAGTTCAATGTGCGAGCTGAGCTTTATTACAGCCAAAACATACCAGCAGAGGGCGAATCACCTTCGCCTCCCATCATCACCCAGGTCGATCTCGCCGAAACATTTTTCGTAATTGAAAGCCAAAATCCGGAGGCGGATAACAACCCTGGATTAAGCGAGTAAAACAAAACGACATGCGAGCCTTACTAAAACTAAGCGGTACGCTGAGACAATACCGGACTCAGGTACTGCTGGCGTTGCTGACTATTCTTGGATTAACTGCTGCAAATCTGGCTATACCAGGCATCATTCAACAGGTTATCGACACCGGGCTATCCCAGCGCGACCCTAATTTCATGCTACGGGCAGCTCTGGCAATTATCGGCCTGGGGGTAATAATAGCCGTGTTAACGTATGCCAACCAATATCTGAGTGAATGGGTGGCTGCGCATATTGGCTATGATCTCCGCAACCGCCTGTACGACCATATTCAACACCTTTCCTTCAGTTATCATGATCATGCTCAAACCGGTCAGCTTATCAGCCGCTCTATCGAAGACGTGCGAGCTGTCGAGCGTTTCACTGGTCTGGGAATTGTGGAGTTGGTCCGGCTGCTCTTGTTGCTGGGTGGAATCAGCGTGTTGTTGTTCCTCGAAAACTCAACTCTGGCAAGCGTCGCTATGCTGCCGATGATCCCCTTGATCTGGATTACTACAAATTTTGGACGAAGAGCTGGAGCTTACTTCCTGGCTGTTGACCAGGCTCTTGGGGAGCTTTCCTCGCGCTTACAAGAAAATGTCAGTGGAGCTCAAGTTGTACGCGCTTTTGCCCGTGAACCATACGAGATAAACCGCTTTGCGCAGGATAACAGGATCCTGTTTAATTCCCGCATAAAAGTGATCAGCGAGTGGTCAAAGATCATGCCCACCTCTCACCTGCTGGTGACCCTGGGGACGATCCTGATCCTGTGGTTTGGCGGACGTATGGTACTGGATGGGAAAATGACCATTGGAGAGGTGGTAGCCTTTAACAGCTATTTATTATTGCTGGCGGCCCCTGCCCAACAGCTTACCTGGCTGGTCAACTCGGCTGGCGAGGCAGCAGCCGGAGCCCAGCGTGCCTTTGAAGTCCTAGACACCATTCCAGCCATTCAATCACCCAAAGAAGCTATCCAACTGCCCATCCTGCAAGGCCGGGTTACTTTTCACGAGGTATCTTTTAATTACAGTGGTGAAAGCGCAGCTGCCTTAACGGATATCAACCTGGAAGTCGAACCCAACCAACTGGTAGCCCTGATCGGACAGACTGGCTCTGGGAAAACCAGTCTGGTCAACTTGATCCCGCGTTTTTATGATGTGAGCGCCGGTACAGTTTATGTAGATGGTGTTGACGTACGCCAGGCGGATTTGATCACATTACGACGGCAGATTGGTATTGTCTTACAAACTTCTTTATTATTTTCGGTGTCGATTCGCGACAATATCGCCTATGGCCGCCCGGAGGCCAGTCTGGAAGAGATTTTCTCTGCTGCACAAGCCGCCCAGGCAGATGAATTTATCTGTGGCCTGCCGGAGGGCTACGCTACAGTGGTTGGAGAACGTGGGGTTACCCTTTCAGGTGGGCAGCGCCAACGCATCGCCATCGCCCGGGCATTGCTGATGGATCCACGCATTCTAATTCTGGACGATTCGACCTCCAGTGTAGACACGCAAACGGAGCATTTGATCCAGCAAGCCCTGGACAAGCTCATGGAAAGGCGTACAACCTTTGTCATTGCTCACCGCTTATCTACGGTTCGCCGGGCGGATTTAATTCTGGTAATGGATCAAGGGCGCATCGTCGAACAGGGCACTCACAACCAGCTGCTCAAAGTCGGAGGTTTGTATCGCCAGATTTACGAGCTCCAGCTGCGTGATCGCAGCCAGTTCTACGATGACCTGACTTTACCCGAAAGCACTGCTTCGGAGCCGCTGACAACTGCCTCCAGCCGAGAAATTGGCTCCAGCTGAGTGGATCATGGCTATTATTACTGTCAACCAAACCGAAGAAGTCTATGCGAAAGGTTTTGACGCCAACGTCACCCGCCGCTTGATCGCTTACGCCTCCCCTTACGGCTGGCAGTTATTGGTAGCGTTAATCCTGATGATCATCAATTCTGCTGCAGCAGTGGCAGCACCCTACCTCATTAAAGTAGGGCTTGATTCTGGCCTGAGAGATGGATCTTTAGCAGTTTTAACCCAAACCGTGCTGATCTATCTGGCAACTGCAATAATCCAGTGGTTGGCGATCTACTTGCGTGTCAACATGATGGCGCGTGTTGGACAATCAATAATCTATGATTTACGCGCCCACCTTTTTGAACATTTACAACGCCTTTCCCTGGGATTTTTTACCCGTTACAGTGTTGGTAGAGTGATCACCCGTGTGATCAATGACGTTGGTGTACTGCGCGAGTTCATCACCTGGGCGGTGCTGGCAATCGCTCGAGACCTGTTTACCCTGATCGGTATCCTGATCGCGATGCTGAGTATGAATTTGCGCCTGACTTTGCTTACTTTTACGGTAATGCCGATCATGATTGTGGTCACCATCGTCTTCCGCAAGCGAGCGCGCAACAACTATCGGGATGTCCGCAAGGCAATTAGCTGGGTCAATTCGGTGTTGGCGGAAAACATCAATGGCATACGTGTCGTACAGGCATTCTCCCGCCAGGCAGTCAACTACCGCTATTATCGAGACGAAGTAAATCATAACAATTTACAGACCAACCTGCGCGCCGCCCGGGTGGCAGCGGCTTTCCCAGCCTCCATTGAATTACTAGGCTCGGTAGCAGTGGGCCTGGTAATCTGGTTAGGCGGACAGACTCTTCTGGGCAATACAAGCCTGGGGATTGGCAGTCTGACCCCGGGTGTTCTGGTGGCCTTTGTGCTATATATTCAACGCTTTTTTGAACCGATTCGCGACCTAAGCCGGCGCTACGATACCTTTCAATCTACCATGGCGGGTGGCGAACGCATCCTGAGTTTACTGGATACACCCATTGAAGTTGAGGATGCTCCTGATGCGCTCACGCTGCCAGAAATAAAGGGTGAAGTGTGCTTTGAGGGTGTCTATTTTCACTATAGTGATGATCCGACACCTGTACTCGAGTCGATCAATTTACATATCCAACCTGGAGAAACGGTAGCCTTGGTGGGCAAGACCGGGGCAGGAAAATCCACCCTGGTCAAGCTGGTCTCACGCTTTCATGACCCCACCCAGGGGCGCATCCTCATCGATGGGCATGATTTGCGCAGCGTCACACAAACCAGCCTGCGCAGCCAGATGGGAATCGTCTTGCAAGATCCGTTCTTATTCTCGGGTACTGTGCGTGAAAACATCGCCTTTGGACGCCTGGATGCGGATCAAACCGAGATCGAAGCGGCTGCAAAGGCTGTTGGCGCGCATGAGTTTATCATGGGGTTGCGCCAGGGTTACGATACATCCGTGGAGGAAGGTGGCTTACTACTTTCGGTAGGCCAACGCCAGTTGATTTCCTTCGCCAGAGCCCTACTGGCAAATCCGCGTATCCTGATCCTGGATGAGGCGACCTCCAGCGTAGATACACAAACTGAAATCATCATTCAAAAAGCCCTGCTCCGCTTATTAAAAGGTCGGACTGCCTTTGTCATCGCCCATCGCCTGTCAACTGTAGTCCAATCAGAACGAATTGTGGTAATCCAGGATGGTCGTATCCAGGAACAGGGAAATCATACGGAGTTACTCGCCCGACAGGGCGTATACTACCAACTTCACAGAATGGGTTTTGAAGATTAGACGCAGCCTGGGAAGCTTCCAGATTTGATAACTAGCCCTGTCGGAGGCATTGATCATGGTTTAATTAACCTGGCCCTACCGCCGGTTGCGGAGACCTGCAATGCCTGCAAATAATCAGACCCCGCCCAAATCACTGCCTCGCAATAACCGATTACGGTTATTTCTGCTTGGTTTAATTTCCCTGGGTAGCGTAGTGGCCTGGGCAGCCTGGCAGGCGCGCACGCCTACATTTGGACAAAGCCTAACGACCAGCACAATCTCCCCAACTAACACACCCGGATCAACTACTACATCTTCCCCCACGCATATACAATCCGCCAGTACCCAAACGCCTACACCCTGGGCAACGGCAGCCCCGGTTACCTCCCAGAATGGAGCCTGGAACAAAGCCTTTGGAATTTTACAAAACAGCCTGGCTGTTCTGGCAACAGAAGAAAATGGATACAGCCAGCTTTTTGCTTACCAGCCCGGTGCTTCTCCATTTATCCGCCTCAGCCATGGCGCATGGGATGACATTCAACCAGCATTAAATCCAGGTGGCACCCAGCTGGCATTTGCTTCAAACCGCAGCGGATGGTGGGAGCTATATTTGCTTGATCTGCATACTGGCGCGCTTAGCCAGATCACAGATTCACCCGAGTATGACGGCGCGCCATCCTGGTCACCCGACGGGCGCTGGTTGGCTTACGAAAGTTATTTGGGGGGAAATGGTGGTCTGGACATCTTTATCCGCCCATTGGATGGCGCACAAGAACCGATACGGCTAACGGATGACCCTGGCGCTGATTTCGATCCCTCCTGGTCAGCTCTAGGACGCCAGATCGCCTTCGTTTCCACACGCAGTGGAGAAAACGATATTTGGGTGGCTGATCTGGACAAGGCCGATCAGCGGTTTGCGAATGTCAGCCGCAACAACCGCCAGATCGAATCGCACCCCAGCTGGTCTCCGGATGGCTCTCAACTGGTGTGGTCCGCGATTGGTCAAAACGGGATGCACGAGCTCTATGTGTGGTCGTCGGGCAGTACCGTAAAATTAAATACCAGACCCTTGCTGGTTGGCAGCGGAAATTGGCCTGCCTGGAGCCCCGCTGGGAATGCCTTGCTGACCTTGTTAAGTACACCCAACCAGGAATTCATCACAGGCTATGGATTCCCCGAAAAAACCATCACTTTACCTCCGATTCCCCTGGATGGAGCCGTCAATGGGCTAACCTGGGGCGCATTGGCACCCGGATTGAACTTAGCCGCAACTTTTGCCAGCACCAATCAGATTACGATCGAGCCAGCCTGGCAACCTGCCCTGACACCGATGGCTGATATTCCAGCTGGTCGCCAGCGCCTGGTTGCCCTGGAGGATGTGCAGGCACCTAATGCGGTCCTGCAGGATCTGGTTGATGAATCCTTCGTTGGCTTACGCAAGCATGTAGCACAAGTGACTGGTTGGGATTTGCTTGCTAATCTGGAAAACGCCTATGTACCACTCACCATGCCTTTAAATCCAGGATCAGATGAGGATTGGCTGTATACTGGGCGAGCATTTGCCTTTAACCCTCTGCCTGCTAACGCCGGTTGGTTGGTCATCCTGCGCGAAGATTATGGCGCGCAAACTTACTGGCGAGTTTTGATGCGCGCCCGTTATCAGGATGGTAGCCAGGGTCGACCATTAAAAGCCCTGGCTTGGGATTTCAACGCCCGCTCCAGTGGCGATCCGCGCGCCTATGAGATCGGAGGGGCATATTCCAGAGGCATCCCGGCTGGTTACTGGGTGGATTTCACACGCCTGGCTTCAGCGTATGGCTGGGAACGCATCTCGGCTCTGAGCACCTGGCGCTCAGCTTATCAGGCGGCACGTTTCCATCAGTTTATTCACTCTGCGGGATTGGATTGGCAAGAAGCTATGTTAGAAATTTATCCTCCGGAAGTCCTGGTTACGCCGACTGCCATCATCCCTACCACTCAGGTTCCAACGCGCACACCTCGCCCCAGCGTGACTCCCACCCCCACACGTACCCGCTGGCCCACCCGCACCTCCACACCAACTGCCACCTTGCGACCAGTGAGTTCAGCAACCCCCACCCCATGAGCATTAGCCGATTACTGGGTCTATTTCTCATGCTCTGGCTGGCTGGGAGCTTTTTATCCGGTTGCCAATTGCAAAATTTCCCACAAGTGGAGCCTTCCACTCCTGATCTTGTAAGCTCGGAAACCATCGCAGTAGATCCGACAAATTTTTCTTTAGCTGACGAAACCCCAGGATCAACTATTACTGTGGATATCTTTTCAACATCCCCGGCTGTGGAAGTCGCAATCGTTGATTCCACCCTCCATCCTACACCCAGCCAGGACCCCTTACGCCTGGTCCTACCCGAACAGGGTGCAGTTCCAGTAGCAGCCTGGCGCCCGCCCCTTTATCCGACACCCTGGGCTCCAACCGAGCATGACCACTTTTATTTTAGCCGGCCGATCGCCGCTGATCAGATCAACTGGCCAGCAGCCGATTACCGCTATGGAGGAATTTTTCTACCGGAGGTCGTGCATACTGGTGTAGATATTCCCGCACCATTGGACACACCGGTATTAGCAGCCGGGCCTGGAAAAATAGTATGGGTCGGATATGGCCTATTTTCACAAAAAGAAGATCTGAATGATCCCTACGGTCTGGCAATCGCCATCCGGCACGACTTTGGTTATGGAGGAGAAACCCTTTATACGGTATATGGGCATTTGAGTCGAGCCTTTGTCGCCCGGGGTCAACATGTTGAGGGCGGTGAAGCCATTGGTCTGGTGGGAGACACCGGCAAAACCACTGGCGTGCACCTGCATTTTGAAGTAAGGATTGGGAATAACGCCTTCTCCGATTCACGCAACCCAGAACTATGGCTGGCCCCCCCACAGGGTTGGGGTGTGCTGGCAGCTCGAATTATGAGTGCCAATGGATTACTGATGGAACATCACCCAATACTGGTGCGGGATCTCGATACAGGGCAGAGTTGGACAGTCAAGAGCTATGGTGGCAGCGCCAGCAATAGCGATCCATACTATCGCGAAAACCTGGTCATGGGCGACTTGCCTGCCGGGAATTATGAGGTATGGGTGGATTATCTGGGTAGAACCTTCAACCTTAACGTGCAGATACAACCGGGCCTGGTAACATTCTTTAGTTTTCGTGGGCAGCGCGGCTTCAACACATTTATCCCTACCCCTCCCGGCGCAGATTTCACCCCAGAATTTGTTACCCCTGAACCCGGATCTACCAAATAAAGATTAACCAGGGGCAACCGGTTGTCCCACTCTCGCGAACACCCACCTCAAGTTTGATCAATCCCTTGACAAACAGAACGTCTGTGCTAAACTTAGGTCTGCACGCAACTAAAGCCTGCCACCTCTTCGTTTTCTCAACCTTTTCTCAGGAGTTTAACCATGGCCCGAAGAAGTAATCCTACCCCTACCAATAATCCAGCCGATGAATCACGCCAGATTGCACTGGATAAAGCGCTGGGTGATATCACCAAACGCTATGGCGATGGCGCCATTATGCGCCTGGGTGAAGCACACCAGCTTTTAGTCGAAGCCATCCCCACTGGCGCACTATCCCTGGACATTGCCCTGGGCATCGGCGGCATCCCGCGTGGGCGTATCACCGAAATCTACGGTCCGGAATCCTCCGGTAAAACCACCATCTGCCAGCATATTGTCGCTGAAGCCCAAAAAATGGGCGGCACCTGCGCTTTTGTCGACATGGAACATGCCCTTGATCCAAGTTATGCGTCACGTTGTGGCGTGAACGTGGACAACCTGCTCATCTCGCAGCCCGATACCGGCGAGCAAGCCCTGGAAATTACCGAGACCCTGGTGCGGTCCGGCGCGGTGGAGGTAGTCGTGATCGACTCAGTCGCTGCGCTGGTGCCACGTGCTGAAATCGAAGGTGACATGGGCGACTCGCCCATGGGTATGCAAGCCCGATTAATGTCACAGGCTTTACGGAAGTTATCCGGGGCTATCAAGCAGACCAATACCGCGGTTGTCTTCACCAACCAGCTGCGCCAGAAAATCGGTGTTATGTTCGGTAACCCAGAGACCACTACCGGTGGGATGGCCCTCAAATTTTATGCATCGGTACGACTGGATGTACGCCGGATCCAATCCATAAAACTTGGCACGGAAATCATCGGCAGCCGTACGCGCGTGCGAGTGGTTAAGAACAAGGTTGCTCCACCCTTCCGGACCTCAGAATTTGACATCATGTATAACGAGGGTATCTCAAAATATGGCGATATCCTGGACCTGGCTACGAATCTGGATATTGTCAGCAAGCGCGGATCATTCTACTCATACGGGGATATCCGACTGGGGCAGGGACGTGAGAATTGTAAGGACTTCTTGCGCGAGAATCCTGACCTGGCTGCTGAAGTTGAGATGGCTGTTCGCCAGCAAGCGCTCAGTGGTAACATCCCAGTTGACTTCGGTAGTGATGAGGATAGTGGTGGAATGGCAGAAGAAGAGATTTAGTCCAACCGTGAAGCTCTGATATCAGAATGGTTCTGAATATCCGTATTGCAGGTAGAATTTGGCTGGGGCTGCTATTAGCAGCCCTGGTCAGCTCTTGTGGCGTTATCTCTCGCAATGAGCCGGCGGAGCAAGAGGTATTCCGTGCGCCCACCCAGGCAGTCAGCCTTACCTCCCCTCCAGCAACACCCACCCAGTTTGCCACAGCCACACCTATTTCAGTTGAATTCCACCCAACCGCGACGCCTGTCTGCAGCGACGCGCTGACTTTCATCGAGGACCTGACCATCCCGGATGGCATGCAGGTCAGCCCTGGTGCAGTGTTGGATAAACGCTGGCGGGTGGAGAACTCGGGTACCTGCAACTGGGATGAAAGTTACAGTATCCAACGTACTGCTGGCCAAGAGCTGGGTGCACCTGAACGTCTGGCGTTATATCCAGCGCGCAGTGGTACTGAAACCATGCTGCGTATCCAGTTCATAGCCCCCGAAGAGCCTGGCACTTATCGCAGCGCCTGGCAGGCTTACAATCCCCTCGGTGAAGCCTTCGGTGATCCATTTTACGTTGAATTTACCGTATCCCCGTAAGTTTGTTATTGAGATTAAAGCTAAACCGGCTGGATGCTCAGACAGGGTCCAGCCGGTTCTAATTTCAGAGAAGTTTATTCTAGGTGCCTTCTTCCCAGGAATTCAGGTATTTGACTTGTTGTTCGGTAAGGGTATCTATGGCGACGGACATAGCATCCAGCTTGATGCGGGCGATCTCACGGTCGATATCTTGCGGGACACTGTAAACTTTATTCTCAAGTTTATCCGCATTGCGCACCATATATTCTGCTGCCAGCGCTTGATTGGCAAAAGACATATCCATCACGCTGGCGGGGTGCCCTTCCGCTGCCGCCAGGTTGATCAAGCGACCTTCACCCAGCAGGTGGATCTGGCGACCATCCTTTAGTTCGTATTGGTCTACAAATGGTCTAACCAGGCGTTTGGAGACCGAAAGCTCTTCCAGGGCGGGGATATTGATCTCAACATTGAAATGACCCGAGTTTGCCACAATAGCGCCGTCTTTCATGACTTCAAAATGATGGCGATCAATTACGTTGAGATCGCCAGTCATGGTGACGAAGATATCGCCGATTTTGGCAGCTTCAGCCATGGGCATCACCCGGAAACCGTCCATCACCGCTTCCAGAGCCGGCATTGGGTCGACCTCGGTGACGATCACATTAGAGCCCATGCCGCGCGCGCGCATAGCAAAACCACGCCCACACCAGCCATAGCCTGCCACGACCATTGTTTTACCAGCCAGGAGGATATTGGTCGCCCGGACAATCCCGTCCACAGTCGATTGACCAGTGCCATAGCGATTATCAAAGAAGTGTTTGGTCATTGCATCATTGACGGCAATAACCGGAAATTCCAACGCACCATCAGCAGCCATCGCTCGCAGGCGGATGACGCCGGTGGTAGTCTCTTCAGTGCCGCCGATGACGCCGCTCAGTAAATCACGGCGATCTTTGTGCAGGGTGCCCACCAGGTCTGCGCCATCGTCCATGGTTATATGCGGCTTATGATCCAGGGCAGCATTAATATGCTTGTAGTAGGTTACGTTGCTTTCACCTTTAATGGCATATACCGGAATTTCGAAGTGCGTAACGAGAGAGGCTGCCACATCATCCTGCGTGGATAAGGGATTGGAAGCCGTCAAGACAATATCGGCTCCGCCTTCATGCAAGGTGTGCATCAGATTGGCCGTTTCTGTGGTCACATGCAAGCAGGCTGAAAGACGCAGCCCCTGTAAGGGACGTTCTTTCTTGAAGCGCTCGCGGATCAGGCGCAGTACAGGCATTTCACGCTCTGCCCATTCAATTTTTCGCCGCCCGCCTTCGGCTAATTTAGTATCTTTCACATCATAGCTTTCCATGCTCTTCTCCATTTTAGATCAAATATTATCAATCTGGTATATGTAGTTAATCCGTGGGCTTGTTCATCAGGCTATCCAATTTACCCTGATCATCGAAATATTCTCGGAAGCGGCTGACAAACTCCTGGGGGGTATATTGTTGGCCCTGGGTACCGCTTTGCTCCAGGCAATAAGTTGCCGCCAGGGCTCCCATCCGACCGCAGGTTTCCCAATCCAACCCCATCGCATAGCCCTTTAAAAACCCGCCGCGGAAAGCATCGCCGACACCGGTGGGATCAACGACCGCTCGCTCAGGGAACACAGGCACATCATAGCGACCAGCCTGGGTGACAATTGAGGTACCTTGCTTGCCTCGCGTAATCACGACAAAGCCGACTTCGTTGTATATCGCCTCCGCGCTCAACCCGGTAATTTTTTCGATCAATGCAAATTCGTATTCATTTACGAACAAGGCCAGGGCGCCTGACAACCCGGCGCGCAGCTCATCGGCTGAGAGACGTACGATTTGCTGGCTGGGATCATAAATGTAGGGTATACCCAGCTCTTTACACTCGCGCACATACTGGTGCATTGCCGATGGATCATTAGGGGAAATCACCACCAAATCTGGTGGGTTGGCCTGTAATTCATAGAGCGACAATTGAGAGGCATAGGCCATTGCGCCCGGGTAAAAACTGGCTATTTGGGCGTTGGCCTGGTCAAAATTGGCGAAGAAGGAAGCTGTAAACACACCTGGAATTACACGTGCCCCGGAAGCATCAATGCCGACGCTTTCCAACCATTGCCGGTATTCCTCGAAATCTTCACCCACCGCTGCCCATAGCCGCGGACGCTCACCTAATAAGGCCAGAGTATAACCAATATTGGGGGCGATGCCCCCACGCTGGCGGACCATTGACTCAACCAGGAAGGATAGGCTGATTGAACCAAGGTGCTCTGGCAGGATATGTTCCCGAAAGTAACCGGGAAACTTCATAATATAGTCGTAAGCGACTGAACCAGTCAGAAGGATATTCATATAATCTGCTTAAAATCCTTGTTCTGCCTTGACGGCGCGGGCCAGGTTTTCGATAAAGGGTGGGTAAATTACCCCAGCTTCTGTCACAATCCCGGTTAACAAGCGGTGCGGGGTAACATCAAAAGCCGGGTTTCGGGCACTGGATCCCTTAGGTGCTACCGGTAAACCTTCGAATTCCAAACCCAAAACTTCGTGTGGGTTGCGTTCTTCAATCGGGATCAAACCACCATGCGCCAGTGAAAGATCGACTGTGGAAGTAGGCACAACTGTATATGCCGGGACCTGATTATCAAATGCTGCCAGAGCCAACATATAAGTACCAATCTTATTTGCGACATCCCCGTTGGCCGCCATCCGGTCGCCGCCGAAGAATACTTTTTGGACTTGACCCGAGCGCAAGAAATAGCCAGCCGCATTATCACTGATAATATCAAATGGGATGCCATATTGCTGGAGCTCCCAGGCGGTCAGGCGAGCGCCTTGCAGGCGCGGGCGGGTTTCATCCACCAGCACATGCACACGCTTACCCTGCTCGTATGCCATACGGATCACTCCCAGGGCAGTCCCCCAATCTACAGTTGCCAGCGCGCCGGTATTGCAATGATGGATGATCGTATCGCCATCCTGGATCAATTCAGCTCCGTGACGGGCCATACGCAGGTTAATTTCTACATCTTCATCAGCAATGCGCTGAGCTTCCTCTATAACGGAGCTTCGCAATTCATCAGCGCTCCTACCGGATTGTTCAACTACCTTCAACATACGTTTGAGCGCCCAGGCCAAATTTACCGCAGTGGGGCGGGAGGCCTGCAGCACTTCGGCAGCCGCGATTAACTCCCTCCGCAATACTGCGGGGTCACGAGCGTCAGACCGATGAGCAGCTGCTGCCAGACCAAAAGCTGCTGCAGCGCCAATGGCTGGAGCACCGCGTACGACCATATCGGTGATCGCTGCTGCTACCTGGTGCTGATCCGTAAAACCAAGCACCTTAAATTCAGCCGGCAGCAGGCGCTGATCGATCATTTTTACCTGTCCAGTTTGATCGTCCCATTCAACCGTGCGCATGAGGTTCCTTTTCTGGAAAAAGTAAGCTGTGAATAACGCGCTAAAAAACGCTCTCTGTGGAGAGCGCTTCGTGACAAGCGGAGTGAGTTTAACATGCAAAGCCTGGATTGTCAAATATTGACAGAGACTCCCGACTCAGGTATAGTCATCCCCATGAAGAGCCATGTTGTTTTCATGATGATCCTGCTCGTGGGCAGCGCGCTGGCCTGCTCAGCCGCCGGCAACCTGCCTTTGTTTGGTCCGACGCCAACACCCACCTCTACATATACACCTACACCTACCGCAACCCCAACCCCCACCCCAACCCCTCTACCCACCCC
>CAYXDC010000014.1:0-51911 GCA_964463505.1 uncultured Anaerolineaceae bacterium | reverse complement strand
GAGCCATCCGATGTAGATGGTTTGCGTGGGGGTTTGGGAGCTGGTCCGCCGCTGTCTTCTTGCGATCGGGTGAGATAAAGCACCTCGTCATCTGCTTTTAGCTCGATCACTGTCTTACCACGTGCAGCCCGGCCAACCAGAGGGGCGTCATCCAACCGTATCGATTTCGATGCTTGTTTTGCCAGGTGCAGCGTAACTCGTTCATTCCCTTTTCCCAACACCATACCCACTGCGTAAACCCTGGCGGGTAGCTTCCAGGCGCTCACACCTTGTCCATACCTTCCCTGGCGTGGAAATTGATCCGGGGCAATGCGCTTGGCGCTCCCATCGCTGGCGGCGATCAGGATCTCTCCTGGTTGGGGGAGAATCTCCATGCCACACAGAACATCCCCGTTCGCCAGCTTGATCCCCAAAACTCCGGCTGCTACAAGCCCCATGGGTCGAACTTCTTCCTCAGAAAAGCGGATCGCCATCCCTTGCCTGGTGAGCAGCAATAGATCGTTTTTCCCGGTGGTTACGCGCGCCCAACCCAATATATCGTCTTCGTTTACCTTAACCAATGTAAAAGAATGGGCAGACGGGCCAGGCAATTCAACCAGGCTGGACTTTTTCACCATTCCAAGGCGGCTGACGGTCAGAAGATAATTCTCTTCATTCCGCTCACTTTTAGTTGGTAAGGACAGAATCGCCGTCAGAGTGTCTTTCTCTTTTAATGCTGAAATCCGGAAAAATGGGATGCCTTCGCCGGGTTTTTCCGTTTCGGGGATAGCCTGCATCGCAATCGCTGTAGCCTCACCCTGGTTGGTTACCAGGTATAAGGTATGACGAGTGTTGCAATTTGCCAGAAGGATTGGAGCATCCCTGCCACTGGTACGGGGCGGTTTATTGTCCATGGTACGCGAGATCAATCCCTCGGCGGTGACCGCTACCCAGACGGCCTTTTCGGGAGCCAGGTCTGTAGCAGTCAGCACTGCTCGGGTAGATTCTCCTTCCTTCAAGATCACAATTTGGGTGCGCCGGCGATCTCCGTGACGTTCTTTAACTGCCAGTAGTTCATCACTCACTACCTGGCGCATCCTTTTCGGTGATTTCAATAATCCTTCGAGTTCTTTGATCTGGGCAAGCAGCTCTTTATATTCATCTTCTAATTTTTTGCGTTCCAGGCTGGCCAGGCGGCGCAGAGGCATATCCAGGATGGCTAGTGCCTGTACCTCGCTAAGTTTGAATTTCTTGATCAGGCCAAGTTTGGCTGTGTCAGCATCCTTAGAATGCCGAATCAAGTTGATGACCTCATCTAGATTACGCAGGGCAACCAGTAATCCTTCCAGGATATGGGCGCGCTGGCGAGCGCGTGCTAAATCATATTCACTGCGCCGGCGAATGATCTCGAGACGGTGCTCGACATAGACCCTGAGCGCTTGTTTGAGGCCCAGCATGCGCGGCTCGCCATCAACCAGCGCCAGCACAATAATGCTAAATGTGCTTTGCATGGGGGTACTCTTGTAGAGTTCAAAGAGCACTTTTTCTGGGTCAGCGGCTTTGTTTAGCTCGATGACGATGCGCATACCCTGCCGGTCAGATTCGTCCCTTAGATCAGCGATCCCATCCAATCGTTCATCGCGCACGAGAGACGCAATGCGCTCAATGAGCGCAGATTTATTGGTCATATAGGGCAGCTCTGTAACGATGATGCGGCTGCGTCCGCGCTCCATCTCTTCAATATGGGCACGTGCCTGGATCGTGACCTTGCCCCTTCCGGTGCCATAGGCTGAATGCAGCCCATCCCCATCAGCGCTTTGAATGATGATCCCACCAGTAGGGAAATCCGGACCCTGGACGAATTGCATCAGCTCATCCAGAGTGATATCATCCATTTTCTCCCAACGATTGAGTATATAGATCAGGGCATCGACGACTTCTCCCAGGTTGTGGGGTGGGATACTGGTAGACATACCCACTGCAATTCCCGTTGCGCCATTGACCAATAAATTTGGAATTGCGGAGGGCAATACAACTGGCTCGGTCAGGGTGCCATCAAAATTATCCAGATAGTTAACGGTATCTTTCTGGATATCGGACAGCATATCAACCGCAGCGTCAGCGATGCGCGCTTCGGTATAGCGCATTGCCGCTGGAGGATCGCCATCTACACTACCAAAGTTGCCTTGTCCATCTACCAGTAAGTAGCGCATGGAAAAATCCTGTGCCATACGCGCCATGGCTTCATACACTGCCATATCCCCGTGGGGATGATATTTACCAAGTACTTCACCCACGATCCTGGCTGACTTCTTGTAGTTACTATCAGGCTTCAGCCCCATATCATACATGGCGTAGAGAATACGCCGGTGTACAGGTTTTAAGCCATCGCGCGCATCGGGTAGCGCGCGCGCCACGATTACACTCATGGCGTAATCAAGGTATGCCTGCTGCATCTCGTTATCAATATTAATTTTTTGTACCAGTCCGATTTCCATGCATCGCTCCTTATCGATTTAGAGCGGAATCCGCATACGATTCCAATTAGAAGATGTGGAGTATATTAAGGCGAAAATCAAGAAACGTCAACCCGTACCCAGGCAGCGTGATACAATCGCCACATTCAGACGAGCTCTGTCGGAGGACGATCACCTATGATTATCAGTCCAGTGACTTTAACGGGTAAATTTGTCCAACTAGTTCCTCTTGAGCATGCTCATATCCAGGAGTTAGCCGGGATTGGCAGTACGCCTGAAATTTGGAAATACATGCGTTATGGATTGATGGAATCGGAATCGCAAATGTCGTCCTGGGTAAATGAACTGCTCAAGCTGCAAGAGGCGGGTACGGATCTTCCCTTTACAGTGTTTCACCTATCTTCAGGCCGTATTGTTGGGGCTACACGTTATTTGAATATAAGCCAGGCTAACCACGCCGTTGAAATCGGTGGCACGTGGTATGGGTTAGAGTTTCAACGTACGGTAGTAAATACAGAAACTAAATATTTGCTGTTGAAATTTGCTTTTGAGGATTTGCGCTGCATTCGGGTGCAGTTTAAAACGGATCTGTCCAACGTGCGCTCGCAAAAGGCAATTGAGCGCCTGGGAGCGGTTCATGAGGGTGTGCTGCGCAATCATATGATCTTGCCAGATGGCCGCGTGCGTAGTTCTGTGATCTATAGTATTCTATCGGATGAATGGCCTGCGATTAAGGTCAGGCTCGCAAGTTGGATAACTTAGGACATAAACTGGACAAACTATTCAAAGAGCGACTCCCAATAAAAAACCGCTGGAGTTGGGTCTCCAGCGGTTTTTTATTGTGTCATTAGATGATCAGTCAGCCAAACTCAATTCAATGTCCGCCAAACCTTCATCTTCGCCAGCGGAAGGACCGGAGCCAGTCACTTCTTGCATGCGGCGGGCTTCTAATTCTTCACTGAAACGCCCCTGCACAAAGCCAGTCCCTGCGGGGATGAGCTTGCCGATGATGACGTTCTCCTTCAGACCGAACAACGGATCTTCGGTGGCAGCAATCGCGGCTCCCGCCAGGACCTTAATCGTATGCTGGAAGGAAGCGGCAGACAAGAACGAGTCGGTGCTTAGCGAAGCCTTGGTGATGCCCAGCAAGATATCGACAAAACGAGCAGGGCGTTTGCCATCTGCCAGCAATTGTTCGTTAATCATCTTAAGCTCGAGGTAATCCACCAAATCGCCGGGGAGATAATTGGTATCGCCTGGGCGGGTGATCTGCACCTTGGATAGCATCTTGCGGGTAATTACTTCAAAATGCTTGTCGTTGATATTCTGTCCTTGCGAGCGATATACTTTCTGCACTTCGGTAAGTAGGTAGATCTGGGCAGCAGTGCGGCCCTGGATACGCAGGATCAAGTGTGGATTCATCGAGCCTTCAGTTAGCGGTTGTCCTGCAGTAACTGGATCACCGTCTTTCACCAACAGGCGAGCGGTGCTGGGAATCTCATACTCTGCTTCCTGACGGTTCTCGTGAGACACAATGACTTTATTGTTCTCCAGGCGAACGCGTCCAGAATTCTGTGCAGCGATGGTGGTTTTTTCGCCCAGATAAGCGATAATATCACCCGCGGCTACTTCGCTAGCATCTTCAACAGCCAGAGTCCAGCCTTCTGGGAGATCATATTCGTCGCTCACCATTTCGCTATAGACGACTCGAGCCAGGCGTAAGTCGCTGTAGCGGTCGGACTGCATGATGTGGACTGTGCCGCCGATCTCACTGACTACCGCCTCGCCTTTCGGAGTCCGTCGGGCCTCGAATAGTTCTTCGACGCGTGGTAGACCTGTGGTGATGTCACCCCCGGCTGCCACACCACCAGTGTGGAAAGTACGCAGGGTGAGCTGTGTGCCAGGTTCGCCGATGGATTGGGCAGCGACAGTGCCGACAGCTGATCCAATTTGAACCATTCGGCCGCGGCCCAAATCAAGGCCGTAGCATTTTGCACATATGCCATGTTGTAGCTCGCATGAGAGGGGTGAGCGAACTTTGACAGCCTCGATGTTTGAATTGGTAATCCGGCGGACACGTTCATGATCGAGAGCATCATCCCGCTCAGCCAGGATTTCGCCGGTTTCTGGATCAACGATTCGCTCAGCTGCCAGACGCCCATATAACCGGACGCCAATGGATTGACCAGCGATATCGTCACTGCGCCGGATAACCAGACCTTCCAGAGTGCCGCAGTCTTCGTCGTTGATAATCACATCTTGCGCCACATCCACCAACCGGCGCGTAAGATAGCCAGCATCTGCCGTACGTAGCGCGGTGTCTGCCAGACCTTTACGTGCGCCATGCGTTGAAATAAAGTATTCCAGGGCGTTCAAGCCTTCGCGGAAATTGGAGCGGATTGGTAAAGGAATGATGCGTCCCGACGGATCAGCCATCAAGCCGCGCATGCCTGCTAATTGTGAGATTGGACCAAATCCACCTTTTGTAGCTCCAGAAATCGCCTGGGCCGACAAGTTGCCGTTTGGATCCATGGCTTTCTTGACTGCATCAGCAACTTCATTGGTGGTGCGCTGCCAGATATCGATCACACGCTCGTTCTGCTCCTGATCGGTGAGCAAGCCGCGCCGGAAGTCACGCTGGACCGTTTCTGCTTCGGCTAACGCCCGGTTGACAATTTCCTCTTTCAAGGCCGGAATAGTGATATCCGAAACTGCCAACGAATACCCGGAGCGGGTCGCATAGGTAAAACCGATATCCTTGATGGCATCAGCGATATCAGGTGTATCTTCTTCACCACAGACTTCATACAGATCAGCCACCAAATCTTTCAAGCCACCTTTATCCAATGTCCAATTGACAAATTGCATTGAGCTGGGCAGGATGCGGTTAAAAAGGATACGCCCGATGGTGGTCTCGATCAACCGCTCTTCAGCAGTAGCAGTGCGGCTGTTATTCTTGTCGTACCAGGTATTGGCGCGCAAGGTGATACGCGCATGGATATGTACCTGCCCCAGGCTATATGCCAGATCGGCTTCATCGATGTCGCCAAAAACACGCCCTTCGCCTTTGTGCGAAAGGGTGTCAGTCTTTGTCAGATAATAAACGCCCAGAACCATGTCCTTGGATGGACTGATGATCGGCTCGCCATCGGCTGGTTTCAGAAGATTGCGTGAAGAAAGCATCAGTTGGCGTGCTTCTAAGACCGCTTTCTGTGAGAGCGGCACATGTACAGCCATCTGGTCGCCGTCAAAGTCAGCATTAAACGCGGTCGTTACCAGCGGGTGCAGCTGGATGGCGCTGCCTTCGATCAAGATCGGCTCAAACGCTTGAATGCCCAGGCGGTGCAGGGTGGGGGCGCGGTTCAGCAGCACGGGGCGATCCTTAATTACTTCTTCGAGGACCTCCCAAACTTCGGGACGGTTGCGCTCAATAAAGCGCTTGGCGCCTTTGACATTGGCAGCATACTGATGCGCTACCAGCCGAGAGATGACGAATGGGCGGAAGAGCTCCAGGGCCATCGTCTTGGGCAGCCCGCACTGGTAAAGCTTTAATTTTGGGCCAACCACGATCACCGAGCGACCCGAGTAGTCCACGCGCTTTCCAAGCAGGTTACGGCGGAAGCGACCTTTCTTGCCTTTGAGCATATCGCTGAGTGATTTCAACTCCCGGCGCCCACGCCGAGAAAGGGCTTTTCCACGCTGGGAATTGTCGATCAACGAGTCAACGGCTTCCTGAAGCATACGCTTTTCGTTGCGTACGATCACATCCGGTGCACCTAATTCAAGCAAACGCTTCAAGCGATTGTTGCGGTTAATCACACGCCGATACAAATCATTGAGATCAGAGGTGGCAAATCGTCCACCATCCAATTGCACCATGGGGCGCAGGTCGGGTGGAATGACGGGCAGTACGGTGAGCACCATCCATTCAGGACGGTTGCCTGAGCGGCGGAAAGCCTCTACAACTTTCAAGCGTTTGGTGGCTTTTTTCCGCTTCTGCTTGCTGCGTGAGGTTCGTACCTCACGCCATAATTCCTCAGAAAGTTTGTCGAGGTCCAGGCGCCGGAGTATGTCATAGAATGCTTCCGCACCCATATCGGCACGGAAAACCTGACCCCAGCGCGATTTTAACTCGCGGTAGCGCGCCTCACCCATGAAGGTCATAGGCGCCAGCTCCAGCAGTTCGTCACGCAGGCGGGAGTTTTCGTCGCGTACACTCACGGATTGGTCGTCGAGTTGATTGCGTAGATCTTCCATGCTCAAATCAGCTTCAGCGCGTACTTTTTCGATATCCATGCGGATATGTTCTTGTTCGCGTTGTTTCTGATCTTTGAGTTCGCTTTCCAACTCATCTAAGCGTTCTTTCACAATCTTTTGCACGCTGGAAAGGTGAGTGTTTGTGATGACCTCATTTTCCTTGACAATCACAATATCACTATCAGGGAAATGAATCGGAGTGCGAGGTGTCTCACCCATTTGCTCGCGCAAAGTGGTTTCTAATCTCTGCCCAGCCTGGATAACCGGGTCAAGTTTCTCGGCGATGGTTTCGTCGTACACCTGATCGATTCTTTCCTGTCGCTGTTTGAGCTCACCCAGGTTACGGTCGCGTCCGGCTTTAACCTCTGCGATTTTGGCATTGATCTTGCCAGCCTGTTCACGCTCGGTGACGAAAATTTTCTCTTCCAGACGTTTCAAGGCTTTCTGGCGGGCATCTTCATCCACGTAGGTAACGACGTATTGGGCGAAGTAAAGCACCCGATCCAGATTTCGGCGAGAGATATCGAGTAACAGACCTAAATAGGATGGAATGCGCCGGGTATACCAGACATGCGCAACTGGGGCAGATAATTCAATATGCCCCATTCGTTCACGCCGCACCGAAGAACGCGTAACTTCTACACCACATTTATCGCAGACAATCCCTTTATAGCGAATATTTTTATACTTACCACAATAACATTGCCAATCACGGGTCGGGCCGAAGATTGCCTCACAGAAAAGACCATCTTTCTCCGGGCGAAGACGCCGGTAGTTGATGGTCTCTGGTTTGAGGACTTCGCCGTAGGACCAACTACGAATGGTTTCTGGCGATGCCAGGCTGATACGTAATGCGGTTAATCCCTTGGTTTCCACAGAATTCCTCCTAGCTGATCTCTGCAGCCTGCTATTTCGTCAATCCAACCACTAATCACAACTTACTTATGCAGCATGTCAGGCTACAGGGCACATTTTGACTATCGCAGCAGTCTGTACTGCTGATGGACACTGACAGAGTGTGTTCTCTCCAATTATTATGGGGGACAGGCTATCAATTGATATTTCAGTTTTATATTTTTGAAACAAAATAAACCAAGCGCATGAGTTTGTAACTCAGGCGCTTTTTGGTGATTTTGCCTTTGCGCATCCAGATATTATATAACAAGATGCCAGTCTAAGTCAAGTGAATAGTTTTCGATTTAGCAATATTAACCTATTTATCATCTTTCACGGTGTGAGTGGCGTAACGGCAATGTTACTGTGAAGCGACTGCCTTTGCCTAATTGGCTTTCCACTCTGACACTCCCCCCATGCTTTTCGATGATGGATTTTACAATCGCCAGACCTAACCCGGCGCCACGCTGTTCTTTTGATCCTGGTTGTGAGCTACGATAAAATTTCTCGAATAGACGAGATTGATCCATTGGTGATATTCCGATGCCGGTATCCAGGATTTCAAAGGTGATTGTATCGCGTTGCGAGTGCGCTTTGAGCTTGATTTGGCCATCTGCGCGGGTGTATTTGATGGCATTATCCAGTAAATTTTGCAAAGCCTGTTGGATCAAGCCTGTATCTACTTCGATCAAGGGCACGATCTGTGGACTGATCTCAGATGTTAGATTGATGTGCTTTTGGGCAGCCTGGGGCTGCATGCTACCGGTCACACGCTCAAGCAGGTCTTGAACAGAGGCAAGTTCGAGTTGAAGATCAATCCCAGCCTCAATCCGGCCTAAGTCGAGCAGATTGTTAACCAGGCGTGTCATATCTTCCACGCCATTGATGATCTTGCGAACATAACTCAGTTGCTGTTCGTTTAGTTCTCCAACAATTTCCAACATCGTAGCATAACCACGCATCATGGTCAGTGGATTGCGCAGGTCATGGCTGACTGTCGATACAAACTCAGATTTCATGGTGTCAAGTTCTTTAAAATGGGTGATATCGCGCAATAATGCAACTCGCCCAACTTGCTGACCCTCGGCGACCACAGCCGATGCAGTAGCCAGATAAATATCTCCGCCAGGTAAGCTGATCTCGACGGGGAGCTTTTCAGTGCTGAGTGGGCTGAGAATTTCGATAAGCTTAGGATGATCGATCGCATCCTGGATATAAGGATGTTCTTCTACCTGACTGCGTATTCCTAAGACCTGCCAGGCTGCCGGATTAGCTAAAAGCAGCCGGCCGTTTTGATCGGTCACCAGTACTGGATCAGGAGTAGAAGCCAGAATGGCTGCCAGGCGTTGGCGTCCGATCTCGGATTGTAAATATAAACGCGCATTCGCGGTTGCCAGGGCTGCCTGTCCTGCCAGGGTCACCAGGAAGCGCGTTTCTTCCTCCGTAAAGCGGTGGGGTTCATCGTATGCTACCCAAAAGGCTCCGTAGTTTGTGTTTTCGTGGCGTAAGGCGACCGCCATCATCGACTCGGGGCGTTTTACACCGGCTGGAAAATCCAGCAGGCGGGGGCGGGTGATATTAACTAGCTGCACCTGTTCCTGGCTGCGGCTAATCGCCAATACTTGTTCGTCCAAATAACTGTACAGATCTGCAGCAGGCCCGGCAAATAAGCTGAGAGGGATTGGGGTCGTGCTCTCCAGATCAGAGAGTAAACCAGGAAGTAGCACAACTCGGGCAGAGGATGCACCGGTAACCAGGGCAGATTCGAGCACAGGCTGGATCGATTCTCGCATTTCCAGACTTGAGGCAACTTTCTGGCTAACATTTAAAAGCAGGCGTAATTCATCCAGACGGGCTTTCAAGCTGCCGCGCATCTTTTCAAAGGCTGCCCGCAATTGAGCGGTTTCATCCTCACCACTGAACGGTAGAGGGTGATCTAACTCGCCGGCAGCCAGGCGGCTGGCTTCGGTGGTAAGGGAAACCAAAGAAGAAGTAACCGCTTTTACTTGCCAGCGTAGGAATACATACCCAATAATCGTTAGCACGAACAGCACCCAGATCAGCGGGTTGGCTAATCGCAATGCAATTTCCTGAGCACGAATAGCAGGGACAGTTAAGACAATCGACCAGGGCTGACCTTCTGCTGGTTGGTAATACAGTAACTGCCGGGTGCCATCCGGGGCGGTATCGTCGGTCATGCCCGGCGCTTGAGGTTTAGTACCGGTGTAGGGTGTCAGGATCAAATCTGCATCGGAATGATATAAGATGCGCCCAAACTCGTCCAGCAATATCCCTTGTCCTTGAGAGCGGCTGAGATTTTCCAGGCTGATAATGATTGGTTTTGCAAAGGGGTTGTCGAGTAAGCGGCTGCGTCCGATCAGCGCCCGTTCGGTGCCCTTTTCGGGATCGGTAATGGCGGCGATAAAGCTGATCTCGGCTGCGTTGTCATCGTTCAATGGAAGAGCTGCGTAGGCTTGCACTGGGATGCCACTAAATGTTAATTGGAGCCCAGCCTGCTCTTCAACCGTCATCTGGTTATAATTTTGTAAAGGAAAACCTGCCAGTGTATTTCCTGCTTTATCCAGTATATAAAGCTGGTGGAAAAATGATACCCCCAGAACCTTTTGTTCTAGGAGATTATTTAATTCTGTCTGATTTTCCGCCAATAAATTTGGATCTGCAGCTATATCGCCAATAAGAGTCTGTCCATTCCCCAAAAAGGCTGGCACGCCCTCCGCAGCAATTTCTGCTGTGCTGGCCATTTGATCGCGCAGCAGATCGCGGGCTGCATTTCCAGCCACAACCCAGCTTGTAAACAATAAAACGACTACCAGTACGAGAGCCAGGGGAGCGATCCCATACAGGAAGCGGATCTGCAAAGATCTCTCAGCGGGAGAAGGTTCTAAAGCGCTAGAACTACCCCAGGCTGTAGGAAGAGCAGATGCAATGACCGTTGCAAAGACTCCTGCGATAACCAGTTCGATGGCCATAGCCAGCCATAATCCAGTGAGTTGGTTGATGGTGTAGTCAATCCGCGCTGCTAATAAGCCCCGCGCGGCTAATGGTAAGGTGAAGAGAGAGATTAATACATATGCAACGCTGATTCCGATGGCAGCTCCCAGTGGATTGCGCAGCATGCGGTAAATAGGAGTGCGGTAGCGTTGGCGAACTGCAATTGTGAACAGGATCGCCAGCAGTGTGATTTCTAAAACAGTGAAGGGATTGTGTGTCTCCCATAGTGTCTGCAACAACCCGGCAAAAAATCCCAGGAATGCTGCTGGGAAGATACCTAATAAACCTGCTGCAAGCATCCACGGCAATGCAGAAAATAAGACTACGATCGGTTCGGCGCTATCTAATGGCAGCATAGGTTCGGGCAAACTGTTCATGGCAGGTAGACGAACCCCGATGAAGAGACTGCTCAGCGGCACACTTAAAGTTAGCAGGATCAAAATTATTGTCTGGTTGGTGCCCCAACCTCCATGTAAGTTGCGCCAGCGAAACAGAGAATAAAGTAAATACGCCAGCAGTAAAAACCAGCCCATCCAACCGGTAACCCCTTGTGGTTGGCCGGTATAAGGGTTCGATGAAATTAGGGAAGTAATCAAATCCATAATCAAATGACCTGTTGCAAGATCAATACCACTCCCACCTGACCGGTTTTGTCAGTTTCATTATAACATGACCAATTTTGTTGTGGAAGCAATAAAATTTTCTGCGAGCTAAGTAAAACGCCAAAAGATACTTAACCAAACCCGACTTGTTGCCAGGCGTTTTACTCAAGTAATTCGCTGGTTGAGAGCCCGATTTGTTAAGCTACTCATAGTGAATTACATAGCATTCCTTAGTAAATGATTTTCAAGAACACCACTCGATGGTCTCTTGTTTGGCTAAAGCGAGATCGTGGTAAACGCCGCGTAACTGTTCGGGGAGCATGCTGGCCAGGATATACATGGCTTCATCCGTCATCCTGGCGAGGTCATCCCGGCGTGCTTTGCGGTATTCTGCTTTGTAACGAAACGGTTTACCAATTCGCACATGGGCGCCGGCTGTCTTCCATGCCCCAAACGGGCGTAGGGCAGGGAAACCTGGTGTTCCTTTGATAGCAACCGGCACCACGGGTACACCCGATCTGGCAGCCAGATAGGCAATCCCTTCTTTGCCACGCCCTAAGGCCTTCCCGCGGGTTCCTTCTGGTGCCACCAGAACCATTTCACCCGCATCCAGCACCTCAAACGCTTGTTGCACAGCCCGCCTGTCAATCTCTTCGCGGTGCACCGGAATAACGCCCCACATTTTTGGAATGAAACCAATCAACGGATAATCATACACTTCAGCTTTGGCGAGGGGAACAATGTTACGCGGCATGATATGTAGCACTATCAACGAATCTACAAATGCGATGTGATTCATCATAATTAATGCAGGACCGTCCGTGGGTACATTTTCCACCCCTTCAACGCAATCAATCTTTGCCAGGAAATTAAAGCCGATCACTTTTAGCAAAAATCGGAAGAAGCGCCGCCGTGTCTCCCAATCACCATGCTGATATCCGGATTGGACAACTGTCCCGGATTTAATGCTCTTGATTTGCATGCTCTACCTTTAAGTCTTGCACATAGACGCCCTGATATTCTATCGGCAATTGACTGGCAAGTGTTCTCATGATTTGGTCGGTGGCAGTCTCCAAATTCTCTTTCCAATCAGACGAACCATCTAAAGTAAAAATTTTACCAATTGTAATTGTAACTGGACTACGCTTGAATCTCATCATATTTTTATAGATAATGCGGTTTTCCGTTCCCGTAAAGGTCACCGGGAGGAGTGGGGAGCCACTTTTTAAAGCCAGGTATGCTGCACCGCTGGTGCCCTCTTCCAAAGCGCCTGTAATGCTCTCGCGTCCTTCAGGGGCTACGCCGATCATACGATTAGATGCCAGGCCTTCTAAGGCTGCTTTCAATGCACGTCGGTCAGGTCGCCCTCGATGCACCCAGATAACTCCGTAGGTTCGCATCACCAGGCTTAAAACAGGATAATCGTATAATTCAGCTTTAGCCAGTGCATCAATCTGGCGCGGGAAGTTTGCCAGAGCTAGAACGGCATCTGCATCACCGAGATGATTTGTCACGATCAGCAGCGGACCATGCTCCGGAAAATTTTCCAAACCCGAGACGGTTGAGTTGGTTGCCAGCCATACCAGACCGTAGGCCAGCCAGTGCAAAAGCCGTCGAAATAGACGCCGTCCGAAGGTTAATCGCGGCAGGTGAGTAATCTCAGGCCGGAGCAGTGTCGTTTGGGGTTTGGTTGAGTCTGGTGAATTTTTCTCCATACACACCCCGATATTCAGCAGGCAGTACTTCTGCAATTCGCAACATGATCTCATCTACCTGAGCCTGGCGCATCCAGCGGCGCTGCTCACCACGTCCTTCCAGAGGTGGCAACATTAACGCCTGACCTACGCGCATCTCTAGCGCCGGCCGCTTGAACTGGAATGATTGGGAAATAAGGTCTTCGGTTGTGCCAATGATGCCCACGGGGATGACGGGGACACGCGCACGATCGGTGACAAACACTACCCCGGGTAGCGCCCGATTCATGCCAGGGCTATGCGAGCGAGTGCCCTCGGGTGCAATCAACAACGGCCGGCGGGCTGCCAGCACAGCAACCATCCTATCAATCAGCTTGCGGTCATATTGGCCACGATGGACTGGAATACCTCCATATAAACGGGCCAACGTTGAAATTCCAGGCTTGCCCCACAGATCGGCAGCCCCGGCTGCCTCTGGCGCAACTGGCCAAAATGCCAGAATAAAGGGCGGATCGTATAATGAAACATGATTGATGGCAATCAGATACGGGCCTTGCTGGGGGATATTTTCCAGTCCACTCAATTTCACGTTCATGAACACATGGAAAAATGCCCGAAAAACTGGCCGCATAATTCCGCGTATCAGGCGAGTATAAAGGGAAAGATGGTATTGTTCTTGGATTGACGCAAAAGCAGAGTTACCTGGGTCAGGTTGTTCCATCGGGACCTTTTATGAGACCAACAACCTGTTCCAGAACTTCATCGGCGTCCAGGGCATCCGAATTGAGGATGATTGCATCGTCAGCTGGGCGTAGTGGAGCTACAGCGCGAGTCGAATCGATATAATCCCGCTGCTGCAGCGCGGCTAATATTTCTGCATAGTCGGCAGGTTCACCTCGGCAGGATAACTCGTGATATCGCCGGCTGGCGCGCTCCTCGACAGATGCATCCAGGTAGATTTTTAACGGCGCTTCGGGTAAAACAACGGTGCCAATGTCCCGTCCAACCATAACAACCTTGCCACGCAGGCCTATCCGGCGCTGCTGCATGCTGAGGGCGTGCCGAACCCCCCGATAGGCGGATACCTGCGATACATGGGCTTCAATTTCTGGGGCGCGAATCGCCCAGGTAACATCCTCGCCATCGGCCAGGATGTCTGAGCTGCGCCCATCCATCTGACTCGCTGGGCGAAGATCGATATCTACTTGCTCAGCCAATTGGGTGATGGCTGACTCGTCCGATATATCCAGGTTTCTATCCAGTGCGACCCAAGTAATGGCACGGTACATTACACCCGTGTCAAAAAACAAATATCCCAGCCGATCAGCAAGTTTTTTGCCTAAGGTGGATTTCCCGGACGCGGCAGGTCCGTCAATAGCAATCATGTTAATCAAGGACATATTTTTTCCATGGTCAGGGCGTATGATTTCGCTTGATGCAGGCTCGAGTTAATCAAGCGCCTACCGGAAGAACAGATTTTATCCTGTTACGGCTGAATTGCGTTATTGTTCACTATTTCACCGCCTGGGAATAGATCCGCGCGTGCCCACAGAATGACCTGTTCATATAAAAGCGGGGCATCGCGGAAAGTAATCCAGCTAGTCACGTTCTGCGGCAGCGCGCCTACCCACCCAGGATAAGCCCACCAGTCAAAATCCTGCCCGCGGTAAGCCGCGGTCAAGGTGGGGGGCTGTTCGTTTTGATGAGTGATAATAATCGAGGGTAAGTTCTGGGTAGGGATCGTGCTTACAACTTGCAGCTGCTTGAAATTCCGCAAAGTCCAGCGTAGCGCAGGGGAATCACTTTTAATGATCACATCAATGCGGTCTGGAAAGCCAGTCTTCCATACGGAAAGATCAATAGCGGTTTTTTCAAGTAAGTTCGCCTGAATTCCAGCACTGCCTGAATCCCAAAATTCCAGGGGTGAATTGGCGCGTAGCTGGCTACCACCCCAGAGGACACTGACCAGATACAAACCTCCGGCGCCTAGAACCCCCAGGATCAGGCCATGTTTGCCACTTCGCCAGGTCCAACCCATGGACACCAAAATAGTAGTGATTGCTGCCAGAGCTAAAATTCCTGCCATCAGGATCAGGCGTGCTGCGCTACTATTCATCTGCGGGTCTGAACGCGCCAGACCGGCAAAGTTGAACCACATCAGACCTGCCAGCAAAATGATCAGTACTGCCTGACCGTAGGCAGCCCAATGTTGCCGGCTGATATCCAGATCACGTGCCAACTCCCTGGCAGCTAAACCCCAGATAGGCACCAATACCCAAACCAGGTCCAGGGTCTGGCGACCGGAGTACAAGAGCCCGTGCAACAGGCTGATCCCAGCCCAGAAGATTAAAAGCAGGTCTAACCAATCCACCCGGCGTTGGATTAGCGTCCTACCAATACTAAGTAGAGCAAATATTAAAGCCACAGGCTGGTAGAACAGCAAGCTCGCCACGATGCGTCCCGAGGGCACGGTCGGGGCGCCGGTCCATCCAGCAAGGTAATCCATTAGCGAATTCGATGCGGCTGCCAACCCCTGTGGAACCTGCATGATAAGAGTGCCTATCAGCAATAAACTAAATACCAGCACAGGAATTGCTTGCTTGAATGCTGGGAGTGAAACAGAGATACTACCAAGCGATGTATTCTCTGATGTGGATGGTTGGTGGATGAATCGGAGAAAAAGAAGAGTCATTAATCCGATGACCAGCCCTTGATAGGCCGGCGGTCCTGATAGAAGAAACAGTGCAGCCATTAGCCCGGCCAGATGGGCACGTCTTTGTTGCCACGAGACCACTGCCAGTATTCCAAAGGTCAGCGCCATCGCCGGTGAGGAGACCATCCGAGAAGCAGCGACCAGTCCCGGATCCAATGCCAATCCGAATGCGAGCAGGATGGCGGCGGGCTTGCCCAGCGTATCGCGTAATAAAATAGGAACCAGTAATAATAAGCACCCCGTCAGGGCAGGTAAAAAACGCGCCAGAAAATTTGTGGGTTCCAACAAGCTGAACAATAACCCGGTGAGCATCACATAGCCTGGATAGGATGCTAGATGGAACTCTCCTACCTCAGTAACTCCCTGGGCCAATTGCCAGGCATCCAGCGCCAGGCGCGCTTCTTGATCATTCAAAGGCGCCGCGCCCAGGTTGAGAAAACGCACAAAACCCGCCAGTAATATGGCGGTAAGGAAGAATAGATGCTCTGGCTTAATTTTGTTGATTTCCATTATCTACTACGAATATCGTATACCTGGTCTGGATTTTACCAGCGATCATGGGACTGCGAAGATTATGGTATTGCCTTGTTGAAAAACTGGCTCGAGGGTGGATTCAAATTTTCTGAGAGAGTTGCTTAAATTACAGGCCTGGTTGGTATTCTGGCACAATCCCTGAATATACTGCATCTCCGTATTACCCAGGATCACGTAATCGATATCCCATTTATGAAGCAACTCAAGGGTGACGAAGGCATCGCCCGATGTATAGATGGTATCGATATCCGGCTCGCGCTTGCCTTGTTCGTCATAATTGCCTCGCCACTGGCTTTCATGCAAGGACCAACCCAGGAGCGCTGGCATTCCGCTGAAGGCGCTTATGCGACCTTCGTAATTATAGGATTTTCCAGGCGCTTCCAATATCACAGGGAGTGAAGAGCTTCCATTGGCTAAAGCTTGACGAGCAACATCATTCAAATAGGCAATTGCTGCCCAATCGTCCGGGTTGTACGCGGCCAGGCTGCTGGTGCCATCCAGATTGGGAGTTACTCGAAAGCCTGCCACGCGACTGTAACTGGCGAAGATAGGATAAACCATCCCTGCTGCGATAAGCACAATGACTATCGATTTGATCAGGCTGGTTGAGAGCCTTCCAAAGACTTTACTCCCATTCTGAGTGATCCACCATAATCCGTAGGCTGCGGATAATGCCATCAAGATCCAGCCCTGGTAATAGAACTTGAACACCGTATTCATGCGCGCCATAAATGTGTCGCGCAAATACACGAATTCTACCGAGAAGGTCAGTGCCAGGCCGGTGAAAATCATAACCAGCACGAATGCCTCACCCGGTAGGGTTGTGGTTGATTGTTTTTCTGGCGCCTGAATGGTCAATGCACTCTGTGAGAGCCAATAAGCAAAGTTGGAAAGGATCAATCCGATCAACAAGGTGACCAGTAAAAATAACCAGGGATTTGTCAGCCGTGCAGAAAGAATTGCGCTTAGGGCTTCATTAAAACTCAGGTTGCCTAGGATGGGTTGCAGCACGGGATCCACCTGACCGCTGGCGAGCATTTCTCGACCCAACCCGGAAGCCAGAATGGCGCTTAACAGCAAGGCAAAAAACGTCAGGCAGACGATCATGACTGTGATCCAGCTGCGCAGGCCGAGTTTTACCAGACTCGTTGTACGGTTTTGCCGGATATGTCGCACGGTCAAGGCGATCAGAAACATCAATAGGATGAAGATAAATAGTCCAAACATGACCAGATATTGGGGCAGTCGTGTGGGCGGGAGGACATACGGCAGTATCCCACCTGCCTGGGAGCGGAAAGAGGCATAGAACAAACTATATAATCCCAGGCTTGCCAGTAGCAATACCAGCGCCAGTGCCAAAGCCTGGCGAATAATCGTCCAGGCCAGCGAGCCATGCCTGAGAGCCAGGCCACTGCCATAGGCCAGGGTCGCCAGTCCTATATAAACCGGCATATCCCAGGTGTTCAAAAAACCCAATGCTCCCAAAGCCAGGGCATACAGACCAAAATCGAACCAGTCGCCTCCAAATACAGCTTGAACTGGATTCCACCATGCTCCAGGATCAGACAAAGAACTTTCTTTTAGATGATCGAAGACACGCAAGAGCAAGTTCAGACTCAGCCCGATGCCCAGGAGGACGAAGGGCAGGGCCAGTACATGCGGGTGATTATCACCCAGTAAAAAGCTGAAAAAAGGAAACTCGGTGATTGGGCTAAGCCCGAGCGGTTGGTGATCTAAATTTAAATCCTGGAGGACGCGTGAGCCGCGCCACCACCACCAGCCGCTGCTGCCCCCTGGGAACCAGGATCCAGTGATTGGATTGCCGGCCAGATCAGGGATATTGATCCAATTCCAGAAGGCTTCGGGCAGCAATCCACGGCTATACAATGACTCTAATAGCCCCTCCAGATTGCCCAGCAGTACCACAAACACTGCTCCAAGCAAACCAAAATTGGCAGCCTGTGATGAGCGCTGTGGTTTGTTTATTTCCCTGGAAGCAACCAGGTTGAATACCACCCCAAACGCCCCAATGAAAGTCAGTGCAAATAACAGCGCGTCATAAAGCTCAAAACCCACACTGGTAGGTGCCCCAGACAGGCGTGTAACCAGAGCCATCATGACATATCCGAAATAGTAATAAGAGATCGCAAATCCCGACAGCCAGACATCCACAGGTGGAAATTGAGGGCTGTTCAAGATGCCATTTAAGAATGCCATCTCCATATACTTTTCGCCGCCAGCATTCATGATCTTATCTGGCGCATAGGCGCGCAGGATTGCCCAGGCGATAAAAGCAATGGCGAAGAGTATCTCAACTCGTAAAATATGAGCTTTATGGGATTGGAAATACTCAAATATCGAACCGGACGGATGTGCGCTCTGGTGTCGCCGTTCCCATAGGATCACGAAAGTTGAAAAAACAAACACAAGCAGGATAGAAAAAATGATCCCGCCGGTATCGTTGCGTAGAAAACCGGTGGAAGCGCCCAGCCACAATAAATAAGTACTCAAGAGTAAGCCGACTGGCTTACTGAAAGCATAACCGCGCTCTGGCAGCCAGCGGAATAGGCGCAAGGTAACCGGTAGGGCTGCTAATCCCACGGCCTGGATGATCAGCCACCATACAAGGATGTGTAACCACTCCGGAAGCGCTAACATCATATGCCTTTTAAGAAGAAACCTGAGTTAAGGTGAAGCCTGGTCAATTACTTCATAAATGATCGTTTCACCTTCTTGATAAACAGTGCGCCACAAAATTCCATCCAAAGCACTGAACTTATCCAGGCCGCCATATTGCCCGCGTTGTTCAGCAAATAAAGTGTACAGACCGCGCTCTTGTTGCCCGAGGATGATATAAGCAACATTATACTTTTCCAGAAAACGTTGAGCCACAGCGTCATCCGTAGTCAGATAAAATTCATCGATCTCAGCGATACGCTCGCTGACCCAGTTTGCAGGCAACACATTGCGCTGCTGCTGCTGGTGCCATTCCCAACCGGTTACCCCAGGCAAACCAGTGTAAACGCTCATGCGCGAGCCCCAGCGATACAGATCCCGCAGGTTGGCTTCTACGATCACCGGTGAACCCTGTACGTTGTACAGCAGCCATTGGATGGCGTCATAATCCTGGCTCAGGTCCATTTCTCCCCAGCGCTCGCCGTACGTAGCGTACTCCATATAAGCCATCGAGTCCAGGGTGTGGGGGGCTGCAGGAGCCATGCGATCTTTGATCTTAGCCATACCTGCCATCAAGGGATAGAGCGCTGCCCCGCTGAGCAGAACCAGCATGCTGAACTGGAAGAAACTGCGCCAGGAGGGTTTCCAGGTGGGCAGCGCCAACCAAAGCCAGCCCAGGGCAGCGGCTGCGGTGAGCGAGAAGAATGTCCAGACCTGTAAATAGAACTTGAAGACGGTGTTCATGCGTCCAATATCACCGACCAGGACGATAATTTCCACCATCAGGGTCAGGAGTAAGCCGGCGCCGACCAGGAAGAGCAGGAAGCGTTTAACGTCTGGCAATCCTGGGCGCAGGATCAATACGCCTGCCCAGGCTGCCAGGGGTAATACGAGCCAGGCGAAACCTGCCCCGAGGGCCATGGTGATAAAAATCAACGCCAATAGAAGCAGCGCCCCGGTAATCACCCAGTTTTTATAAGGCTCTAACCGTCGCAGTGCGGATAGGGGCGTGGCAGCCATCCACTGCACTGTTTCCCAGAACATCCAGGTCACAATGGGGAACAAGAATACCAGCCAGTGGGTAAAGTAGGCTGTCAGGGGGGTTCTTGTGCCCTCCCATAGATCAATTTCTGAATAACCCAGCCCATACCAGTAAGCATAAGGTTGGTAGAGCAGGTGCGCGACAAGGATCAAGCCCAGCGCGCCAAGGGCCGCGACCAGGATACGCTGGATGGAAACCGGCAACTCTAACAGCGGCGGGAAACGCCGGGCGACCCATTCTGGGAGCTGGAAGTGGACTGCCAACGGGTAAGCCACCGCCAGCGCGCCTAAAGCCAGGTAGGGGTAAAAATCCCAGGTGTTGGTGGGGCGCAGCGCGCCAATCGCCAGGCCGCCTATAAGTAAGCTGCCCAGGGCGGCAAGCCAGGAGCGCCAGCGCAACTGCCCCACGACCATGGCCAGGCACCAGCCCAAAACCAATAAGGTGATGGGCAGCGCGAAGAGATGTGCATGCGGATCGCCAAAGATCACTGTGAAGAAGGGAAACTCCGTGATTGGTTCCACATCGCCTGGGGCGGGAATGGCGCGACTTGGTAGCCAGTACCAGTCGCCCAACGCGTAGGGCAGAGATTCCCCGGCCAGACTCATAAAGAAACCCCGCACAGCCCATACCCAGCGAGTCAGGATCGCAGCATCTTCGATCACCCCGCCGGGTGCAGCCAGCCGCTGGTAACCCTGGAATATCATCCGTACGGTACCCAGGTTCCCTATTACTGCCAGACCCACTGCGCCTAACAGGCCGCTGAGGATCGAAAACCAGGGACTGATTGAGCGGGAGGCTGTCCAATCGGTGCGGTCTTGGGGTCTGCCTCGGCGCCAGCTTTCTACCAGGTTATAAACCACTCCAAATGCCCCCAGACCGAGCATGCTGAAGACGGTAGGCAGGATCAGGTTATAACCGACAGCCGGGGTGATACCCAGGAGCTTGACCAATGTACCAAGAAAAACAAACCCAAAATAGTAATAGTTAAGGTATCCGCCCGCAAACCAGGGATCATAGGGTGGAAATGCCGTACTTTTCAAAATGGCATTGAAGTAGGAGAAATCCATCGGGCGCTCGCCGCCCTTCCAGGGATGCCACAGGTCCGGGTTTCCGAAGCGGATCAATAGATCGACGCTAAAAAATGCCAGTGCCAGGAGCTCGACGATCAATAAATAGCGCCAGTTTTGTTTAAATTCATGGCTCAGGCTTCGCCGGTCCTTAACTGCCATGATTAACCCAGCCACGAGCAGTAACAAATAGATCAGAGCAATCACCAGGCGTGAATAGCTGAGCCCGATTGAGCCTGCCAGCCATGCCAGATAGGCAAAGACGAGCAATCCGGTAGTGCGCGCCAGGGCATACCCGCCATCGGGCAAGCCGGGCAAAAGGTGGCGCAGTATCGGAAAGATCGCCCAACCCAGCAAGCTGAAGCTCAAATACCAGACCAAAACAGCCAGTGGTTGAGAGCGATTCAGTAAACTTTGTGGATTGAAAAGCTCTGTCCAGGTTCCATCACTCCGTTGCTCGGCCTGCCGTTCTGTAGATAACATCAAATCCGCCGGGCGGTCTGGAAAGCGCATTGGAGCAATGCGCAGGACGCGGCTTAAATCTACGGCACTGAGAATTCCCGCCATTTGTGTGTAGTCATAATCGGCAGTCTTCTTGAAAATTAAGACCTTGGGATGGTCGTAAACCGTGAAAGCTTCTTCGGCAAATTGGTCGTTTAGCTCAAATGGTCCCAGTTTCGGATTGGATTGGAAGATCTTCACCAACTCGAAGCCCAGGTTGCCCTGGAACATGTCTGGCTCAGCCACCGCATAGCACCAGTAGATGGTCTGGTCTTCTGGGCAGCCCAACAGCTCGCGATAGTAGGTGGTCGTCAGGGGGAAGCGTTCGGGTATGCGCGGTAAACTGCCCCATTGACGGTTGGAGCTGATGGCGATGTAATCAGATTCATCCAGGATGCGAATAAAGCGCTCCAGCTTGGCGTCGTCGTCATCCCAGTACATGTTGAAATTTAATCCCTGGGGGTAGATACCACCAAAGGGATCATACCCATCCATTCGCATGGGTAACCCATCATCCCATTCACCTTCATTGGCCAGCGAATCCCCGGCAAGTTGCAGGATGGGTTGTTGCGAAATCAGAAAGACCTGTACCCGGTAGGATTGACCCGCTGTTACGGGCAGAGGTACATCCATCGGAATCTGATAATTTACAGGTAGTGTGCTGGTCGTATCCAGGTTCACTGAGCCGACCACGGTTGCCAGAGGAGAGTTCCGTTGGCTGGTATCCATCGACTCTTCACCGGGGATCAAGCCTTCCGGTGTGGTGATGCTGACAGCCAGAGTAAGAGGGCTGGAGCCGCTGGATAACACACTGATCTGATCGATCGTCAGGTTTGTCAGATACCCATCCTGAGAGGGCAGAAGCTCGGTAGCGAATGGCTGGTTAGAAAGCAACATAAATCCATCTGTGGCGAGCGCCTGGATCTCCCCACTGCCTGCCGTACTTTCAACTGCCAGATGGATATCGCCATCCACAGCTACCTGATCAGGCGTCCCATCTACACTGAGCTCTATAGAATACAGCTGTCCTTCAATTAGCTCGAGCGGAGCATCTAACTGAAGGGTATAGGGGTTGCCGCGTGAATCGGTCTGTGGAGTAAGGTTCGTAGTCAGCGTAGCACTGGCTAAAACCGCTTGCGGATCGGTAGGAACCTTTAGTGTCAGTCGTAAGGTGCGGGCATATTCACCGGGCTGGTTATCGCGCAGGTGTGGAATGTAGATTTCATTCAAAACTCCGCTGGCTCTGGCCTGAAAGGTCGCCAGCAGAGGATATCCAGGTGAAACCGGGTAGTCATAGCTTATGGGTACTAACTGGTTGACTCTGCCAGCTTCGGTCTCAATGCGCAGATTTATGGGAGCAGCTATATTTTCAAAGATCCAGCGCGACGCTGCAACACGTGTGATTGGGCGGGTATAGATACTGCTGAACCCAAAGGCATAGCCATAAGTCGCCAGCAGAACCACACCTCCGGTGATGATCGCAGCACTACGCAAAACCCCTGGCGAAATCCTCTGCCGCAAGCTGCCGCCTTTAGCCGTGTCCCATAAGGCAACCACAGCCCAACCAGCAAAAATTGCCAGCGTAGGATAGATCGGTAACTGGTAACGCATGGTTGGGTTGAGCGCCAGGGATTGCCAGGTGAAGTAAAGTCCGGTCCAGCTCCACAACAAAGCATGCCGGCGCCACTCCAGGTTTTTATGATGATATAGCATACGCAGCCCAACCCACAGGAAACCGGTCCAGGCCAGTATGCCAAGGGGTATACCCATTCCCCACAAAATCATATTCTGGCCTGAGAACCAGACATCCCGGCGCGCCCATTGCATGGCGGGCGGAAAATCTACGTCACCGCTGCTTTGTGAGCGAAGTTCTTTGAGATTGGCAACCCATTGTGGGTTTGGCTTCAACCCGAAGAAGCCCGGACCACTGAATGCGTATGGCTGGCAGATACGAAAGACCAGAATACTTAGAAACCCGGCCAGCGCCAGATACAGGATGGCGCGCGTGGCTGCCTGGCTGCGCTGTGAGCGCGGTAGACCAGCGATGCGGATCAGGACTGCCAGCGGCAATGCCAATGCTACAGGCGCTGCGTTGAGCTTGGACGCTACAGCCATGCCATAGGCTAACCCGAATCCCAGACTGGGTATGAATAATGGGTGACGGGAAACAGTCTGCCAAATTCTGCGCAGAGAGTTGGGTTTGGGTGTTATCTCGAAATTGTCGGGAGTGATTTCCCAGGAGCGCTGATCAGAGCTGATCCTCACCGCAAAATATAATGCCAGCAGCGTGAACAGGTTGATAAAGGTATCCATCGTGAAAAAATGCGCTTGCTGGATCGGCAAAGCCATCGCTGCGTACAAAGCTGCGGCCAGGGCAGCCACGCGCCGGTCATATTGCCGGCTGCCAATTGCATAGATCAAGATGATGACCAGAAGATCGGCCACTGCCGACAAGGCGCGCCCGATGTCGGTCATTTCATTGAAGCCAGAATGTCCGTACACCCATTCCACTGCCAGTCGGGTGATGAACATGGGCAGTGTGCCGTACACATAGAATCCATGCCCGCGGTTATTCGGATTCATGGTCGAATTCGGCGTATCGAAAAATTCACTCCACCCGATCCAGATTTTTTTCTCGCCAACCGAGCCATCCGGATTAAGCGTGGTTTCTGTACGGGCGGGTGAGATGTCAGAACCAACCCACACCAGGAAGCGTTCATCAGGATGTAAGTACTGGTACTCGCCCCAATACAATCCATTCAAGCGAAAATAGGCAGCAGCAACCAGGACCAGGAGCAAGACCCAGTCCAGGATGCGTGGCAGGCGCAGTTTGCTCGCCGCGACAGAAAGTACCTCGGCCTCTGTGGTTAATGGAGCAGGTACAACGCTGCCGGATTCTGCGGCATTCGGTGGTGTTTCCTGGGCAGCGTTCGAAGATTCAGGTTCAACCATGCTAAGTTACGATCACCTGGCCTATTTATTCCCCGGGAGGAACGAAATAGAGTAAAAAGTTTTTATTTTCATACGCCGATTGATATTCCTGTACCCAGCCCTGGGGATAGGTGTGTTGTAAAGCATCCAGCCCATCCAAGTCAAGCGGGTTAACAACGAATAATTTCGGACGTGGATCCTGTCGGGTGGTCTCCAGCCTATCGACGGACATCGCCATATCCCGGACATCCTGCCCAGCCTGGATGCCGACCAATCGTGTATCCACCCAGTGCGGGTAAGCCATCACCCAGGTTGTCTCCGGACTGCCGATTGTGGCGGCAAAATTCTCAACTACTTTCCCCATCTCGGAAGTATTCCAAGAAGATTGTGCATAGAGTTGGTAGTACTGGTTGAATACCAGGTCATAGTTAATCCCGGCGCTGATCAAAAATAAGCCGCCCCAGGCAGCGCTGATCCACCAACGCCGCGTTGTTGCATTCCCTAAGTTGCCCAGGCTTGTGATCAGGCTGTCTGCTGCCAGACCGATGATGAGGAAAACCGGCACAATGGCTCCGGAGGCGCGATTAAGGGCTGGATTTTCGGCAGGAAAAGCCAGCGACAGGATCGAAGGTAGCATCAATATCGGAATGGAGACCAGTAGAAACAGGTCCAGCCACTGGCGTTTCTGCAGCCAGCGTAGCAACAGCATGACCACACCCAGGTGGAACAAAGCCGAACTTACCAGGTCTAATGCCGGGCGATAGGGGAGAGAGATGACCCAGATCTCCCCGTTATCCCAGGCGAACATCGTGAGCGCCCGCCACAGGTTTTCAAGAAAGACCAGCCAGGCGGGACCGGATAAGGGCTGATCCAGGTTTGTCACCCGTGAGAAGGCGCGATAGTTAAACAGGCTGGGATTCTCCTGAGCAAAGCGCAGCAGTGGCAGGAAGCACACCACAGCAAGAACCCCTACAATAATCAAACCCCACACAGCCTGGCTGCGGCGTGGTCCAGAGCGGGTATGCAGCCAGAAGAGCGCCACTGCGACCAGGATGGCAAAAGGCAGGATACGAATGGGGGTGTATCCATGCAGGCCAATCCCCAGTGCGATGCCACTTAAAATGAAATCATTGCGGGTACCTCGCCTTAAGCCGCGTATCAAAAAGTACAAAGCTGGCGCTACAAAAAGCGGGTAGAGCGGAAAACGCAAGCCGACGCGGGCGATGACATTCGGCCAGTAGGCGATTCCTGCGAAAAAAGCCGCCAATAACCCGGCTCGCCAGTTGGCGATTTCTTTGCCAGTCAGGTAAATAAACGGTAATGTCAACAGCCCTGCCAGGACCGTGCCAATCTTCAGGCTGAGGTGGGTCAAACCGGTTCCCATGATAGAGGCAACTCCCGCTGTCAGGTAAAATTGAATTGCTTCACGGCCGGTGTTGCGGGAGAAAAAGATCGGGCGCGCCCCATGCAGCACATCATACACATCTTGTAGCTTTTCTGCATGATCACTGTTCATTTCGGGTGGCACTTGCTCGAGCTGGTAAATGCGGAAGAAGATCACAGTCAAGCTAACTAATGTGAATAACCACAAGCGCGGGTTCGCCAGGTTCAATGTCCAACTGTGGTGAGTTTTTGTGGCTGGTTTTTCAGCAGGCTTATTAATCCACAGCGCCGCGACAACCAGAGCGACTGTCATTAACCATAAAGCTACGTTTAAATTCGTGAATTGATTGTCGCCGAATGCTAGAAAAGCCACACTCCCGGCTGCCAGCGCAGCAATCAGTGGTACAGCGCGCACTTTCTGCAGATCAGTCTGCCAGATTGGTTCGCTTGCAGCCATAAAGAATAATTCGTTGCGAAGGTAAGCCCAGGCCAGAAGGCTGGCGGCGATACTATACAGCACCACACCGAATTGCCACGTGCGGTCCGGAGCAGGATTGAGGCTGTATTGAGCCAGGAGCGCCAGAACCAGGGCCAGCCCCCCTCGCCATGATCCCGCCTTAAGTTTTGCTGCTGGCTGAGAAGAAGTAGACTCTATCGCTTGGGGCTGAGTAAGGTCTAGGATTGTTCCAGGGAATCCAGTGGTCGAGGCAGCCTCGATGTCTTTGGACGTGGCTGGTAATCCGCTTTCTTGTGCATCCGTGAGAGACGCCTCCGCTGTACTGCTAGGCGTCGGCTGCGATTCTGAAATAGGTTCAGACTTCCCTGGAATAGGCGGGGGGGCTCCACGCCAGGGTGTAAGCAGCGCCTTGACATAGTCCAATACAGTGGGTTCTTCGCTCATGGTTTCTTTGCCAGTACAATCAGGCTCTCACCCATTCGAAGGGGAATAATACTCCATCCAAGAATTGCCTGCAAGCCCCCGGGTGCCCCAAAAACCAGCTTCTGCAGGCGAGTGGGGATTAGGGGCAGATAAGGTGCATCCCAGAAACCATCCGAAAAGACTTTGTACGGTTTGAGTTGATACTTCTGAAGATAAGCCAGCCACTCAGCAGGTGGTTTCAAGCTGATATGAGTGGCATCCTGGTAGCCGATCCAGCGCTCTTCTTTCCAATTCCGCATCGGGGAATCTAAATTAGGCGTTGCCAAGATCAATAACCCGCCTGGGGCCATGATCCTGCTCATCTCTGCAATGGCAGCTTCTGGGTTGTGTAAATGTTCGACAACATGCTTGGCAATGACGATTTGAAAGGTTTGGTCAGCAAAAGCGCTCAGGTCTTCAGCGGAGAGCAGGCTGAACAAACCATGTGGGACATTACCACGCGCTTCCTCCAGAGCTGAATGGTTGATATCTGTGCCAAAAACTTCATATTGCTCGCCAAACCAGGTGAGTAAATGGCCTAAACCGCAGCCAACCTCCAGCACCCGCCCGGACTTTGGCCCATGTCTCAGCGCCAGGCGTGCGTAGAAGCGATTCGACCACCAGTACTGGCTGTATCGTTCGAAAGATACCCTGGCGTAAGGACCGCTATGGAAATAGGTTTCATCAAAAGGATGCTCAGATGGTTCTTTCAATGTGTTGTCCTTTACGCCGGGCGATGAAGAAGGTGAAAGTGCCATCCGCAGCTTCAATGGCTTCTGTATAAGGCCGTATCAGCTTATCTGTCAGCCACAGGTTCCAGCGAGTAGGCGCCCACAACCAGCGACCAATCAAAGTGTGTGGCAGCAAACTGGGCGCACCGAAGTAGTGCCCCCATTCAAGCATGTGGAAGGCGGATGGGGGTAGATAATGCCAATAACGTTCTAACTCGAAACCGGCTTGCTGTAAGCGGGCATCCCACACTTCCGGTCCATCCGCGTGCTGAACACGGGACATCACGCGAAACCACTCGGTATATCTCTCCGCCAGACGATTTTGTCCCAGGCGCTTTAAGATACTGGCTATCGATAGCTCAGTCAAATAGGCTGGGTTGGGGACTGAGAAGATGAATGGCGCCCCAGGCTGCAAGACTCGGGCGGTCTCAGCCAACACGCTGTCGATATGGGGAATATGCTCCAATACTGAATTGCTCAAGGCGCTGGCGAAGTATCCATCCGGGATGGGCATCTTACCGCCATCTGCCTGCACCAGGCTGTGATAAGCATGGCGTGTTTTAGCTTCGTGGATTGGTCCGCTCCAGGGATCCAGACCAACCTCGATCGGGCGCTCGAAAGTTACACTGGCGAAATGCCCATCCCCACATCCGACATCCAGGGTTGGGGCAGGTAAAGGTAGATCCTGAAAGAATTTGGCTTCAACCGTGCGGGAAATGCAGCGAAAATAGGGCAGATCACGCAGGTGCAACCATAAAAGGTCGCGTTCTTTTGCGGGCAGTAGACTTTCAAAGATTTTTTCATATTCTACGGCCACGTTATCTGGTTCGGACATGCGCAGGAGCTTTTCAGGTTGGCCGCGATACGTCTCTGGATTGGATAAGACTTGGATCAAAGCTTCAGCCAGTGCCTGGCTATCACCAGCAGGAAAAATTAATCCACTGCCGGTCTGCTGGACGGGGACACGAATCCCGGGCAGGTCGGATGCGACGACAGGTGTACCGCAGCGCATGGATTCAACCTGCACCATACCATAGGCTTCAGTTTTGTTTACACTTGGCAAAACTGTTACCTCGCAGGTTTGAAAAAAGGCTGTCATATCCACCGGGGAAATTACACCCAGGAAGGTCCAGGCGTTACCCAGCCTGTCAATCAGGGGTTGCAGGCTGGCAGCGTAGGCTTCTTCTCCAAAAACATGCTGGTAAGGACCGACGAACAGAACCCGCGCCGTTGGGAACTTTTCGATCACCTGCGGCAAGGCGCGGGCCAGCACTTCTACGCCTTTTTCGGTTGCCAGGCGCGCAGCCATGCCGATGATATGCTCATCGGGCTTCAATCCTAGGCGCTGGCGGAAGGCTGCTTCATCTGCTTGTGTGGCAGGCTCCATGACTACTGGCGGGTAAATCGGTTGGATTTTGGGCTGGAAAGACTTCAAAAAAGGGGAATGATCGACGTAATCGCGCGTCAGGCAGACGATTACATGGCTCAAGCGGGCTGTAATATGATTCGCCAGGTTGGAAACGATGTTCGCCAGGCGATTCACCAATCCATGTGGCAGTTGCATATCACATTGATAGGTTAAAACTACTGGCTTGCCCAACAAGCGAGCAAACAATGCTACGAGGGCTGCGTCCAGCTGGGGAGCATGCAAATTTACGACATCCGCCTCTCGAGCAAGTTTCCAGGCCTGAATCCACATACCCGGCATGATCACGCCTTTGCTAATGCGAAACCAGACGCGCGGCCGGATGATGCGCACACCATGGCGCACCTCTTCGGCGGGCAGATTAGAATCAAAACGTGAGGTAAGCACGGTTACCTCATGCCCACGCGCTGCAAGGGCGCGCGCCTCGCGCTCTGCATAGATCGTCAACCCCGAATAATGGGGGCGGTAGTAGGTCAGGGTAATTAAGATACGCATGCAATCAATGACGCGATTAATATTTTGGTTTGTTCCCCAGGCTGTCTCGATCAAGATCTTCCAGTAGAGAATCCGGGTTTGGGGTGGTGGGCTCTCGCCTCAACGTACGCACCCGGTTATAGATGCTGGTCAGGCTGTCCCCATCGCGCGCCAGGGCGTAGGCCCCAATGGCCCCGGTTAATACATATTGGATGGCATGCATGACCAGTGCGAAAGCCAGGGCAGTGGATGGATCCAATTTGAAGACTGCCAGTGCTCCAACCAGGGATAGCTCCAGCACTCCTACTGCTCCGGGTGAAGAGGGAGCTGCGATCCCCAGAGATACAACCCCAAGGCTGAAGGCTGCCCACAGAAACCGGGCTTGCGGGAAAAAGGCCAGCATCAGCAGATAATATTGTCCCACTGCCAGGATCCAGTTTAGCAGTACCCAACCAACCGCGCTTAGGAAGCGCTTTCCATCAGTCAGCACTTCCAGACCGGAGAACAGATCTGGTAGAAAGCTTTGGATGCGCCTGCCAATCCGCGGTATGCGATCCAGGACGCTGGTTAGAAAAGTATGCGCCCGATTGGGAAAGCGGGCCAGTAGATAAAGACCACAATACAGCACCAGTACCAGGATACCGGCTGCGAAGGCTGCAGAACGCGCCCAATTGCCTCCCACGACTAATGGAAGGGTCGCCAGGAGCAACCCAACTGCCATGCCCAGATCCATCAACCTTTCGATGATCACGCTGGGGAAAACCTGAAAAAAGCCCAGGCTTGATTTGCGGCCTAAAAAATAGGCGCGCGCCAGCTCGCCTAGCCGCAAGGGCAGTATGTTGTTGATTAGGTAGCCTTCGTTAACCGCTAGAAAGCTATCCAACCAGCTGGGGCGATCGCGCAGGAGTGTCTTCGATACCAGGCCGCGCACGACCAGCCATAATAATGTGATGGTAGCCGAGCCGGCAACAAGGCGGTAATTCGCCAATTGAAGTGCCTGGGTGACACTCTGGAAATCGGCAAAATAAAAAACCACGACCAGGGACAACAAGCTTATCCCAAGGCCGGGGATCACCTTCTTCCAGCTCCGCTCGACAGGCGGGCTGTCGGAAATCGGAGATGCGTCGATTTTAATCTTCTCCAACACGCAAGACAGCCAGGAAAGCTTCCTGGGGAATTTCGACGCTGCCCACCATCTTCATCCGCTTCTTACCGCGTTTCTGTTTCTCTAGAAGTTTTTTCTTGCGGGATATATCGCCGCCGTAACATTTCGCCAGCACGTCCTTACGCATAGCTTTTACATTGGCGCGTGAAATTACTCGCCCATCGGCATACGCCTGGATGGGAATAACAAAAAGTTGGCGAGGAATGATATCTTTTAACTTGGAAATAATTGCCTGCCCCTTGTGATAAGCCGCTTCTTTATGAACGATGGTTGCCAGGGCATCTACAGGCTCGTCGTTGACCAGGATTTCTAGCTTAACCAGATTGTCCGGGCGGTATTCTGCAAATTGATAATCCAGACTCGCATAACCACGTGTGCGAGATTTGAGTTGATCAAAGAAATCGACGATCAGCTCGGATAGGGGAATCTCGAAATTTAATTGCACGCGATTCGGCGCGGGATATTCTTGACCGGTAAATGTTGCTCGGCGTTTGGTTGCCAGCTCCATAACAGTCCCATAAAATTCAGTCGGCGTGAAGATTTGGATCGTCATCCAGGGCTCACGGATCTCGGTGATCACCGCCTGTTCCGGCAGGTCAGCAGGCGAGTCGATTTTGATCGTCTGACCGTCATTTAATACAACTTCGTATTCCACCGATGGCGAGGTGACAATAATGTCCAGGTCATACTCGCGCTCAAGACGCTCCTGAATAATCTCCATGTGGAACATGCCCAGAAAACCACAACGAAAGCCAAAATTCAAGGCTTGAGACGTCTCCGGTTCATAGACGAGTGAAGCATCATTGAGTTGTAATTTCTCCAGGGCGTCCTTAAGATCTGCGTAGTCCTCACCCTCGACCGGATAGATTCCAGCGAAGACCATTGGCTTGACCTTTTTATAGCCCGGCAGTGGCGCTTGGGCTGGTCGTTGGGCGGTCGTGATCGTATCGCCAACCCGGCACTCGCGCACCGTTTTTAGACCGGTGGCTACATAGCCTACCTCGCCTGTCGACAGGCTGTTGGTCGGTCGTAATGTAGGTGCAAAGATACCAATCTCAACTGGCTTTAACTCTACTCCGCTGGCCATCAAGCGCAATTGTGATGTAGCTCCCAGGCTGCCGTTCATGATCCGTACGTACGCCACCACCCCTTTATAAGGATCGTAGTGAGAGTCGAAGATCAGGGCCGTAAGTGGTGAGTCGGGATCGCCTTTTGGGGGAGGCACATGCCGCACAATGGCTTCCAGCACAGCGGCAATATTGGTGCCCTCTTTGGCAGAGATACGCAGTATTTCATCAGCAGGCGTACCGAGCAGGTTGCTGATCTCCTCGGCCACCTCGTCAGGATGGGCAGAGATCAGGTCGATTTTATTGATCACCGGGATAATTTCCAGATCTGATTCAAGCGCAAAGTACAGGTTCGCCAGGGTCTGCGCTTCAATCCCCTGGGTAGCATCCACGATAAGCAATGCCCCTTCACAGGCTTCCAGCGCCCGGCTGACTTCGTAGCCGAAATCAACGTGGCCGGGGGTGTCAATCAGATTCAGCTCGAAGGATTGACCATCCAGTGCTGTATAAAGCATGCGTACCGCGGAGGCTTTGATCGTCACGCCCTTCTCGCGTTCCAGGTCCATGGTGTCCAGTACCTGTTCGGTCATATCACGGTCTGAGATCGTCCCGGTTAACTGCAACAGTCGATCTGCCAGGGTAGATTTACCATGGTCGATATGGGCGATAATACAAAAATTACGGATGTGATCTAGCTGTTCCATCAGGAGCCTATCTTTCCTGAAACCCTAGTTGTGATAGATTTTCCCCAGGCGACTCGCCCGCAGAAGCATTGTATTGTACTACTATTCAATAGCCTGCTCAATATTCTCTGTATTCACGGAAAACAGAATATCAATCAATAAATCCAGGTCTACAGGCGCTGCCTTTGGGTATCCCAGCCAGGTCAAGAATTCGACATTGCCTTTGGGCCCGAGCAATGGAGAGCGGATTAACCCCTTCACAGTGAAATCCTCTTGCTCACAAAACTCCAGAATTTCTTTCAGGATCTGGCGGTGCAGAGCAGGGTCGCGGATTACCCCTTCCCCGCGCGCTACTGCGGCTTTGCCTGCCTCAAACTGAGGTTTGATCAGGGCAATCACCTCTCCGCCTGTGTCTGTCAGCCAACTCCTGAGCACAGGCAGGAGTACTTTTAGAGATATAAAGGAAGCATCTATTGTGATCAGGCTTACTGGCTCAGGCAGCTGCTCCAGATGGCGGGCGTTGGTACGTTCCATGACGAACACACGCTGATCCTGGCGTAGTTTCCAATGCAGGATGCCATACCCCACATCGATGGCGTAAACTTTACTGGCTCCATGTTGCAACAGGCAGTCAGTAAAACCGCCTGTAGAAGCGCCGACATCCGCGCAGATTTTGCCATCCACAAGAAGCGCAAAAGTGTGCAATGCTGCTGCCAACTTTTCCCCGCCGCGTGAGACGTAGGCTGGGCCAATGTCCACATCCAGATGGGCATTCTGTGGCACCGTTGAGGCTGGTTTGAGCATAACCTGACCATTGACTCTTACCTGACCCGCCATGACTAGGCGTTGGGCTAATGAGCGGCTCTCAACCAGCCCGCGCTCCACCAGAAGCAAATCCAAACGTGATTTCACCATAAGTTTATTTTATCATTCGCCAGCCTGACCGAACTGATAACTAAGATGATCTAGTAAGAGAATAGCAGTCTATGCTATCATAACCACATGCTGCGTGCCCTGCTGAAAACGATGCGCCCCCGCCAGTGGACCAAGAACCTGGTGATTTTTGCTGCCCTGGTATTTGATAAGCAGCTAGTAGATCCCCAGGCTGGCTTGCGTACCCTGGCAGGATTTGTGATCTTCTGCCTGGTCTCTGGTGTTGTGTATATCCTGAATGATCTGGCAGATATCGAAGCTGACCGCAAGCATCCTGAAAAAAGTCGCCGTCCGCTGGCCTCAGGAAAATTATCAACGACAGTTGCTTTAACAGCCGCCATGATCGTGTTGGCTCTGGCTTTACCAGCCGGTTGGTTGCTCTCTGAGGACTTTGCCCTCATTACCCTTGGGTATTTTGTCCTGAACCTGGCTTATTCAAAATGGCTGAAACATATCCCGCTGGTAGATGTGCTGACAATTGCCATGGGATTTGTTCTGCGGGTGGCTGCTGGAGTACTTCTTATCGATGTAGCGCGCTTTTCTCCCTGGCTATATGTGGTGATAACGCTAGGTGCATTGTACCTGGGTTTTGGAAAACGCCGTGCCGAGCTGGCCTTACTGGCAGAGATGGCAAATTCCCATCGCCCTGTACTGGATGGTTACACAATCCCCCTTCTAGATCAATTTATCACCATCGTCTCTGCCACTACAATTATCGCCTATAGCCTGTATACCTTTTCAGCGCCTAATTTACCTGAAAATCATGCCATGATGTTGACCATCCCGTTCGTGCTGTATGGCATCTTTCGTTATCTGTACCTGATCCAGGTTACTTACCAGGCAGGGGCGCCGGAGGAAGTGCTGCTATCCGATCGCCCGCTGCAAATTTCGATTGTCTTCTGGGGCTTATCAGTGCTGGTTATCTTTTATCTTCTCTAACTAGCGGTTAAGTAATACGCCAAAAGAAACTTAACCTAACCTAACTTGTTCTAGGCGTTTTACTCAAGTAATTCGCTGGTTGATAGCCTGATTTGTTAAGGTACTTGTGGCGAATTACATAGTTTACCCGAAGGAAATTCATGCCAGCTTTTTCTGCCCGTGCACCCGGAAAAATAATCTTCTTCGGTGAGCATGCAGTCGTTTATGGTCGCCCGGCAATTGCTGTGCCAGTGGAGCAAGTCCAGGCGCGCGCGGTGGTGATACCCGATCCGATCGCCCCGCGTGGTCGTGTGTGGATTCAAGCCCCCGATATAAATCTTGATTGTGCGTTGGGCGAGCTGCCAGAAGATAATGCCCTGCGCCAACTGATCCAGCTCCTGCAAGCGCATTTCAAAATCGATCATTTACCGGCTTGTACCTTACGGGTAAGTTCCAGTATCCCCGTAGCGGCGGGATTAGGCTCAGGAGCAGCCATCTCCGTCGCTTGCCTGAGGGCTCTGTCAGCATTCCTGGGTGCGCCCTTAGTGGTTGAGCATGTTTCCGCCCTGGCGTATGAGATCGAAAAAATATATCACGGCACACCCTCAGGAATTGATAATACGGTCGTTGCCTACGCTCAACCGGTGTACTTCGTTCATGGACAGCCGATTGAATTCTTGAGCATCAGGCAGCCCTTGACCCTGGTGATCGGTGATACCGGGCGGAGCAGCCCTACCTCTGGGCCGGTAGGTGCTTTGCGCCAGGCTTGGCTTGAGAATTCACAGCCTTATGAAGCTCTGTTCGATCGCGCCGGCGAGATTGCTAGGTCAGCGCGCGCAGACCTCGAGGCCGGGACCATATCGCACCTGGGGAGGTTAATGGATGAGAATCACGCCCTGCTGGTGCAAATGGGTGTCTCCAGCCCTGAACTGGACCACCTAGTGTCAGCTGCACGCGTGGCTGGAGCATCGGGAGCTAAACTATCAGGGGGTGGTTGGGGCGGAAATATGATTGCTCTCGTCGAGCCTGAGCTGGCTGAGCAAGTTTCTACAGCCTTGCTAGAGTCTGGTGCATCGCATACGCTGATCACTCAAGTTAGACCTTAGATCTATAGGTAAGATAAGCATTTCGTAAACAAAAGACCGGATGTCGTAGCCATTGACGCCCGGTCTTATCAACTCAATCCTCAAAATTGATTGGGTGTAAGTTAATGGTGGATGTGCGGCACCAACCAGAAAGCTGCATCCTCGCGAGGCGACCCATCAGCTTTGACCATCAGGATGAACTTCACCTTTTGCCCTGCCAGTCTGGAGAGGTCCACATCCACATCAGTGGTTGTCTCATCATAATTCTCATCCCAGCGACCGAGATCAAGAACTGGGCCATCTCCAATCTGGTATTTCAACTGGAAGATCACCTGACAGCGCTCATATCCATCTAGACAGCCAACTGTGGCGCGGAAATGGTCTCCAGCCTGGACGTTGTATGCAGGGAATTTACCTTGAATTAAGCCATCGGTAATCGCTTCTGGTTGTGTCCACAAGGCTGGTTCATTTTCAATCCGATTTTCAAGAGCAGGATCATCTAAACGAATGACGAATCCATCCTCGTCATCTTCGTCGCCTGGGCAGCTCAACTCTGTGGTCTTGTTACTCCATTCAGCCGCGCAGTAGTTGAGCACAAAATCATAAATGATGCCAATCGCATTCTCGTTGACCTCAATTTCAACCGTCAGAGGATTTTTGGCAGTACTACCAGTGCCAAAACGCACATCGTCAGGTGTTTTGAAGAGCCATTCACCTGTGTATTCTCCTTCATTTTCAGGGGAAAGCATTTCAATAGATACATTGATCGTCTCGCCTGGGTTGACCTTGGAGGGAATGCGGAAAGCCTGACCTTCCATGCGCGTGCCATCGTCGAAAACTACACTATAATCGCGCGTCCATGCACAAGTACCGATGTTTTTTACTTTCCAAGTTTTTGTGAAGCGTGTGCTTGGAGCCAGAACTGTCCCATCGGGGATTGTAATATCCTCAATCAGCTGGGCCCAGTTACAACGCGTTACCTCGCTGCTATCTGATGAGCTGGAGCCTCCCGAACCACCCACACTGACGGTAGGCACTTGCAATGTTGGTGGCAGGGCCGTGGTGGGCAGCAAGCGCGGAGTTGGTGATGGGGTGGGGCTGTAAATGGAGAGGGGTGTATTGGTCGCCACGAACTGATTGGTGGGAGTGGGCGTAAGAGGTTGTTGCGTTTCGGTCGCTTGCGCCGCTAGTGTCGAGCTTGGGATGATGAGTATCGGAGGCATAGTTGCGTTCAGGGCTTGGTCGGTTTGCAAAACAGCCATCGTGCTGGCTGCAATGGCTGCAACGGTCTCATCGCTGCTCGTTATCGTCTGCTCGGCAGGATTTGAGAGCAACACAGCACTCAATACCGCCATTCCAAGGATGCCAATTAAGGCGACACCGGCGATAATGATTACCAATGTGCGGCTGAGTGGGAATTGGTCCATGAGATGTACTCCTTTTTACCCTTAAATTTTACACGACATTCCAGGATAAAGACTGGTCAAGATTGTCAGGTGTTGGAGATCACTCCTAGACAGTCCAGGAAATTCGATAGATAATGGATCAGTAGATGGTCCTGAAGCTAATGGGAGGATCTAAGACCTTCATGGTACAACGTATCATATTCCTGAAATTAGGCGGTTCGCTGATCACCGAAAAAGCGCGGCCTGCCACATCTCGTATTGAGGTGCTGGGCAGGCTGGCAAAAGAAATCGCTGCTGCTGTGCACGACCAGCCTGGCCTTGGCCTGGTGCTTGGACATGGTTCTGGCTCTTATGGCCATGTGCCAGCCCAGGTATATGGCACGCGCCAAGGAGTATTCACTCCCGTAGAATGGTTGGGCTTTGCGGAGGTTTGGCGGCAGGCGAATGCTCTCAACCGGCTGGTGATGGATGCACTTTTAGATAAAGGATTGCCAGTAATGAGCTTTGCGCCATCCGCGATGGTATTGGCCCGTTCCGGGCAAATTCTGCGCTGGGAACCCTCCAACCTGCAACGGACTGTTGAAAAAGGATTGATTCCCGTCGTATATGGAGATGTCGTATTTGATCAGATGCTGGGTGGGACAATCCTATCGACGGAAGATTTGTTCGATTATCTGGCGCCAATTTTCAAACCCCAACGCATACTACTGGCAGGTATTGAACCTGGTGTGTGGGGGGATTTCCCTGCCTGTACCCACATCCTGCCTGAGATCAATTCCAGTAACATCGGCACACTCCAACCCAATCTGGCTGGGTCTGTGGCGACCGATGTCACCGGAGGAATGGCAAGTAAAGTCCATCAGAGCTTGGGGTTGTGTCAACGAATCACCGGCTTACAGGTGTCCATTTTTAGCGGGGAGAAACCTGGTGTTCTCGAAGCAGCATTAAGGGGAGCATACCCTGGTTCGCGCATCCAGGCTTGAATCCCTGATTGCAGATCAAATCACAAGCCACGTGCCTGCCGCCAGGTTTTGATCTGGGCCGTGTGCTCAGGAACATGCTTAAAACTATCGCTGGCAATCCACTCCCACAGCGGGTAACCGCGCAGCCATGTAAACGCCTCGAGATCATTTAATTCTTTGTCAGTAAACTCAGCCACCCGGCGCAGGGTCTGCTTGCGCACGGCGAGAAGATCTTCCAACGCTGCTTCCAGTGGGCGTTCTTTGCGTTCGTTGTACCAGCTCAAGTTCATGGCATCCACATCCCTCTCGGAATCGAAATGCACCGTGTTGGGCTTCTTCCCGGAGCGAGCTTGCCAGAGCAGCTTGACCAATTCAGCCTCCCAGGCGCACAAATGCGTCAGGATGTCTTTAATCGACCAATCCCCATTTACACCCGGTTCTTGCATTTCTTCCGGGGACAGCCCGTCAATGGCAGCCATTAATTGCTGGTGTTCTTCATTCAAGTGGGCGATGATTTCAGATTGATTCATTGCTTATGCTCCTTACAGCCCAGCCAACCAATCCAACACGATCTGGTTAAACTCAGCGGGCTGTTCCATGTTCAGCAAATGTCCGGCCCCTTTTATTTCTGCCATTGAACCATTGGGCAATACAGCGGCCAGTTCCTGGGCTGCCTCAAGGGGAATAATCTGGTCATGATCGCCGTGGATGACCAGGCCTGGGACATCCAGGTTCGATAGCATCGCAGTTGAATCCAGGCGCGCCAGCATACCCAGTTGGGCATTGATCACCCCTTCGATTGATGTATGCTCCATGATGCGGCGCACTTCCAGCACCAGATCAGGATCCTCAGCATAAGTCTGTGGAGCAAACAGCTTGGGCAGCATACCGTCCACGGTGGGTTGAATGGTGCCGGCTTGTTGGACAGCCGCGACTGCCTGGCGGCGCCCATCCTTTCCAGCGGTGGTGTCGCTGCCGGCGCGTGTGGCTGTGAGCAGCAAGCCTGCCAGGCGCTCTGGATAGCGGCGGGCGAAAGCCATTGCCACGTAACCACCCATTGAAAGTCCACCCAGTACGATGGGCTGGTCAATTTGCAATGCCTCCAGCAAGGCGAGGATATCATCAGCCAGCAGCTCCATACTGTACGGGCCAGGAGTGGCTTCGCTATCGCCGTGCCCGCGCAGATCAGGGGCTATCACTCGGTAGTGTGCTGAAAGTTGCGCTACTTGAGCACCCCAGATTGCCCGGCTTAACGGAAAGCCATGCACCACCACCAATGGGCGACCCTGTCCAAAATCATCATATGCCATGCGGAAATGCTCGAATTCGATCATCATGTTGCTCCTTTTTCAACCGGTGTAAGAATCTCCTCGATAGTTTGGAAACCAGCTTTGCAAGACCGTCTCAATCTCGCTCAGCCCGTGCACGGTGCAGTACCCGGCTCCCTGGCGCTGCTCTTTACTCAGTGGATTGAACCATATCGCGCTTAAGCCAGCCTGTACCGCCCCCTGGACATCACTGCTATAGCTATCCCCAATCATCACCATATGATTGGGAGGGCTTTTTAGGCGCTTAATGATGGCTTGAAAATATTCAGCTTGTGGTTTTTGAAAACCGAGGTTGCGGGCGCAAAAGATCTGCTCAATCCATGTGTCTAAGCCACCGCGTTTCAGGGCTGCGCGTATCTGATCTTCGTCAGAATCCGCGGCATTGGTCGCCACAGCCAGATGATAGCGGGCAGACAGACTCGCCAGGCTGGCAGCAGCTCCCGGTACGGCGGCGACGCGTGGCCAGCTGGTCATCGGCCCGCGCACTTTGGGATAGACGCGCATTAGTGTGTCTCCCCAGTCGAACAGCAGCCATATGTGAATTTTAGAATTGTGTTTTTCTTCGTTCAACCGTTGGCTTTCAGGTCTTCGAGTAGATACCACTCTGCGGCTGGGGTAACTTGCTCGGCGGGAGCAGGGCCGGTATCCCCATCCCATTCAGGTTTGGTATCAGCCGTCACAAGGGGAATAACGCTCATATCGTGGTCGCACACAATCTGGCATGAAAGGCGCGCTTCGCCGAGCAGCCCGGTTTCTGATAGGCGGATGTATTCTGCCTGGGTCATTGTTTCCGGCTCGCCTGCCTCAAACTTCACCCGACAGGTGGTGCAGCGAGCGTTTCCTCCGCAGCGATGCCCGAGGGCGACGCCGCTTTCTTCAATGGCTAAAACCAGTCTTTTACCTTGTGCTACATCCAAAGTTTTTCCGGAAATTGTTAGCTTTGGCATTTCGGGATTGCTCCTTTTAAATCTGGCCTGGCAATCTGATTATATGCGATCTATAGGGTTAGGTACTATCGGCTGGAGAAATTAATGCTTTTCTAACGCGAATTGGCCTAAGAATCGAAGCTTTGATATTGACAATTAATGTCTAATATAGTATATTTATGAATAGTTTATATATAAACCATTTTCGGGAGATCCCAAATGAATTTATCTCCATCCACACGAAATACAAAAAGGTCCATTGTCGCCTGGCAGCGTCTCACGCGCGTTTACCAACAGATAGCCCGGCGAGAACGGGAGGTGTTGCTTGCTTTTCATCTCACCACAGCTCAATTCGATGTGCTATCGCATGTGTGGCGCGCACCCGGCATGAGCCAACAGGCATTGGCAGAACGTTTGTTGGTGACCAAAGGCAATATCTGTGGATTGATTGATCGCTTGGAGATTTCCGGGTTGGTTGAGCGCAGGCCCGCACCGCAGGATCGTCGCTCTCACCATTTGTATCTAACGGAGACTGGTGCATTGACTTTCCAGCAGGCAGCCCCCGCGCTTGAACAAGAGCTTGAACACCTTTTCCGAGGACTGTCTGAAGATGAGTTGCACAGCCTTTCTGGCGTATTCAATCGACTTGAACAATATATCAGCCTACAAAATACCATTCCCATGGAGACTGAACAATGACTGATCTGATTAACGGTATCCACCACATTACTGCAATAGCCAGCGACCCGCAGCGGAATCTGGATTTCTATACCCGGGTGCTTGGACTGCGCATGATCAAATTGACGGTTAATTTTGACGACCCAGCTACTTACCATTTCTATTTTGCTGATGAGAGCGGTTCGCCTGGCACGGTTTTGACCTTTTTCCCATTTCCATCTGCTCGCCGAGGGCAAGTAGGCGCCGGTCAGGTAGGCGTGATTTCCTTTGCTGTGCCAGCGAACTCTCTGGATGAGTGGCAGAGAAGGTTGGCGGGTTTGAATGTCTCGAGCCTAGGCATCCAGGAGCGATTTGGTGAACAGGTGCTCCCATTTCAAGATCCAGATGGTTTACGCCTGAAATTAGTTGGCGTGCCTTATGAAAGGCAGATACCGGCCTGGGAGGCTGGTCCCCTGCCAGTAGATATGGCAATCCGCGGTTTTCACGGCGCTACCTTATTGGTGGGAAATCTGGATGGTTCCGCCCGCCTGCTGGAACAGGTTTTTGGCTTTGAGCGTTTACACGAGACAGGCTCTCATCTGCGCTTGAAAGCCTCCCACGCTCAACTAGGCAATCATATCGACCTGATACTTACTGACCAGGCAGGTCTGGGAGGGGCTGGTACGAATCATCATATCGCATGGCGTACGCCGGGCGATGCTGATCAATTGGCCTGGCTCAAAAAGCTGCGCAGCCTGGGTTACCATGTGACCCCGGTTCAGGACCGGCAATATTTCCATTCGATATATTTCCGCGAGGATTCTAAGATCCTGTATGAGATTGCCACCGACGGGCCTGGTTTTACAATCGATGAGAGCATCGAAAGCCTGGGTAGCCAGTTACGCCTGCCACCCTGGTTCGAAGCTGATCGCGAAACCATCCAGGCCCAACTACCAACTCTGCAGTTGCCTGTCACGGTCAACCAATAATACTTCGTGATAGTGAAAACTGCTCAGCTGTTGGTTTAAAAACATGCTGAGCAGTTTTTATTCATGGAGAGCCACACATATTTACAGGTCAAATTCACGTGCTATGCCAGCTATGGCGCGCAAATGTTCTGCAGGAGTGCTGAAACCGCAGCCCATGGTGTTGATGGAGAGATGAGTTGCCCCTGCCTGGCGCCATTCGTGTGCCAGGGATTGCCGGACTTTTGTGTCAGCAGAGTCATACTGCAAGCGTGCTTCGATACCAAAGTCACTCCACGGACGCCCGGCTTCATCCAGGAAATGCGCAAGCTTCTCCAGGGATGGTTTTGCCTGGGATGCCTGACGGTAGTTAGGCATCCAACCATCACCCAGGCGTGCTGTGCGTCGCAAGACTGGCTCTACATGGCCGCCAAACCAGATTGGGATTGGGCGCTGGACAGGTAATGGATTCAAGCCAGCATCACTGATCTTGTGATATTTTCCATTGAAGGTTACCAGTGGCTCCGTCCACAATGCACGCAGCACTTGCACCTGTTCTTCAATGCGTTTGCCGCGATCATGAAAATTTTCATTCAGCGCTTCATACTCGATCTCATTCCAACCCAATCCAACTCCCAGGCGCAACCGCCCAGCGCTTAGGATGTCCAGTGTCGCAGTTTGTTTGGCGACCAGGGCTGTCTGGCGCTGCGGGAGGATCAGAATGCCGGTGGTAAATTCGATGCGCTGCGTGAAGCCCGCCATGTAACTGAACAGGCTGAACGGCTCCAGGAAAGCTGACTGGTGCGTGTAAGGACCATTCAGCCCGCCAGGGCGTTGTGGATTGGCTCCCAATACGTGATCATAGACCAGGATATGCGTGAAACCCAATCCTTCAGCGGTCTGAGCGTAATCTCGGATCGCAGCGGGGTCGTTGCCATACTCAGTCTGCGGATATACCATTCCAATGCGCATTGTTCACCTCCAGGGTCAGTGATTGGGATTTAATCCAGAATTATCTCATCCAGGCTGCGTTTGGGGACATGATGCACTTCGTCTGCATCGCGCCAGTATTGGATATTTCCATCTGGACCAACTTCTTCGAGTACCACTTGCTCGCGCGGCGAGCCCAAGGCAACGACATACAGGATCTCGTAACGCTCCGGTATCCTTAAAGCAGCCCGTAGCGGCTCTTTCTTTACGGAACCCAGGATACAACCACCTAAGCCACGCTCGGTCGCGCCAAGCAGGATGCTTTGAGCGGCGATCCCTGGATCGACACCAAATACCTGGCGGATCTTAGTATCCCCCAGGATGATGATATAGGCTGCCGGACGTTCACCTTCAGTAGGTCCCGGCCAGTCTTTGAGATAGCCAGCCCAGGCCAGTTGGGCGAAAACCTGGGCGTTAGATTCAGCCTCGTAGACCAGCCGGTATTTCAAAGGCTGGGCATTGCTTGCTGAGGCTGATATGCGCGCCAGGTCTACCAATTCACGCAGCGTGTTTATGGAAATTGCCTGGTCTTGATAAAAACGACGGTAACTGCGATTCTTCACGATCAGATTGTATAGCATGGTTTGCTCCTAATTGGATAAGGCAGCCAATTGGGCCTTCAGCTTGGCCGCGGTTTCCTGGTAGCCGGTTAATTTATCACGCTCCTTGTTCACCACGGCTGGGGGAGCTTTCTGAGCAAAAGGTGATGAAAGTAATTCTTCCAGACGCTGAATCTGTATGGTTATACTCTCTAGGTCTTTCTCCAGGCGTGAGCGCTCTTCGCTCACATCCACAAGGCCAGCCAGTGGCAAGAAGACTTCTACAGGGCCAACAACCAATGCAATATGCCCTGCCGGTTTTCCGGGCACCTGCGACACGATTTGCAATTGCTGTGGATCGAGCTGCGCCAGGCTGGCGATCGAAGCGGCCTGGTCTTGGAGCATGCGGCTCTGCTCTCCACCGGCCAGGATAGCTGGAATACGACGCCCCGGTTTCACGTTTTTCTCGGCTCGCAGATTGCGAATGGCGCGCACGATCTCCTGCACCAGGTTAAACTCGTTGATCTTACTGGCTTCCCAGGCTTCCACGGGGCGTGGCTCAGGCCAGGCAGCCACTATCAAGGCCGCTTCCCAGCCACCCGCTGGAGCTGCTTCGGGGATAAGGCGCTGGGCGGTGGCTTTGAGGTGCCCCCACAACTCCTCGGTGATAAATGGTATGAAGGGGTGTAAAAGGCGCAGGGTCTGGTCCAGGACGCGCACCAGGCCATAAGCAGTCAGGCGTGCACGTGCGCCACCCTGTTCCAGCTGCAGCTTGGCGATCTCCACGTACCAGTCGGCGAAATCGCCCCACATGAAGTCATAGATCTGCCGACCGGCTTCACCATACTGATAATTCCGGAAAAGACGTTCCACATCCCTTACCAGCGCCTGCAGGCGCGCCCAGATCCATGAATCTGCCAGTGTCCAATCATTCGCTTCCGGGCTATCAGGCAACACGGGCTCGCCCAATTGCGCCTGACCTAATGCGCCAATCACGAAGCGGGCTGCATTCCATAGCTTGTTGGCGAAATTGCGGCTGGCTTCCACCTTCTTCAGGACCACGTTGATATCCTGGCCCGGCGTGGAGCCGACCAGCAGGGAAAAGCGCAGGGCATCGGTGCCCATTTCGTCCATCACTTCCAGCGGGTCGATCACATTGGCATAGCTTTTGCTCATCTTGCGCCCGTGCTCGTCGCGGATCAATCCATGCAGGTACACGGTGTGGAAGGGGATTTGTCCGGTGAATTCCAATCCATCCATGATCATGCGCGCTACCCAGAAGAACAGGATATCGTAGCCTGTTTCCATGATCGAGGTCGGATAGAAGTACTTATAATCTGGGGTTTCCTCTGGCCAGCCGAGCGTCGAAAACGGCCACAAACCGGATGAAAACCAGGTATCCAACACGTCGGGGTCTTGTTCCAGCTGAGTTCCGCCACACTGCAGGCAGCTTGTGGGGTCCTGGCGAGTCACAATCATTTCTCCACAGTCACCACAATACCAGACCGGAATGCGGTGACCCCACCAAAGCTGGCGCGAGATGCACCAGTCCTCAATATTTTCCAACCAGTTATAGTACACGCGCGTGAAATGCTCGGGCACAATGCGGATCTTGCCTTCTCGCACTACTTCAAGGGCTTTCTCCGCTAGAGGCTGGATGCGCACGAACCATTGTGTGGACACCATGGGCTCAACGATTTCACCGCCGCGCTGCGAGCGTGGCACGTTCAGCATATAGGGTTCTTCTTTGATCACTAATCCGGCAGCGCGCATGTCTTCCCATAGATTTTGGCGTGCTTCAAAGCGGTCCTGACCCGCATATTTGCCGCCGTTCTCGTTGACCCTGGCAGCCGTGTCCAGCACTGAGATCAGTTCCAGCCCATGCCGCTGCCTGATCAGGTAATCATTCGGGTCGTGCCCGGGGGTGATTTTCAGCGCCCCGGTCCCAAATTCACGATCCACATAATCATCTGCGATCACCGGGATCTCGCGACCCAGGATCGGGACGAGTACCGTTTTCCCCACAAAGCCCGCATATCGTGGGTCTTCCGGGTGCACTGCCACAGCCGTATCACCCAGGATCGTCTCGGGTCGAGTGGTCGCCACCGGGATGAAATGACCTGAGCCGTCTGCCAGCACGTATTTGAAGTAATACAGCTTTCCGGCCTCCTCTGAGTATTCCACTTCCAGGTCTGAGACCGCCGTCTTCAGACCCGGGGACCAGTTGATCAGGCGTGGGCCGCGATAGATCAATCCTTTTTCGTACAGGCGCACGAAGGCTTCGCGCACTGCCTTGGATAGACCATTGTCCAGCGTGAAGCGCTCACGATCCCAATCACACGATGCACCCAGACGGCGTATCTGCTGGGTGATCAAGCCGCCATACTTTTCTTTCCAGGCCCAGGTACGCTCCAGGAAAGCCTCACGCCCGATTTCTTCGCGTGTCAGACCTTCCTTCGCCAGCGCTTTTTCGATCTGCAGCTGTGTGGCGATGCCGGCATGGTCGGACCCGGGCACCCACAGGCTGGGTATGCCTTTCATTCGATGATAGCGGATCATCAGGTCTTCCATGGAAACGAACATGGCATGTCCCAGGTGTAGTTCTCCGGTCACGTTGGGAGGGGGGATGGAGATGACGAAAGGTTTGATGTTCGGATCGAACCCGGGTGAGTTGGGATCATTGGATGGCTTAAAAAAACCACTGGCCTCCCACCAGGCATAGATGCGCTGCTCAGTGGTTGAAAAATCGTAGGTTTTGGGGAGTTGTTCTTCGCTCATGTTCGTCTCCATTCAGCATTGATCACTAGAGTCCATTGGGGGTTCTTAAATTAAAAACCCTCCGTCCACCTGAGGACGAAAGGCATTCCTTCCGCGGTACCACCTCAATTCACCGTTGGTATCCGGTGCTCTCACTCCTGACATAGACCGAGATTTGTGTCTGGATCAGGGTTGCGCGCTAACGGGCTTACCCGTGCCGTTCTACTCTGCAAAATGGTTTCTGCATTTCTTCGGCAGTTTTTCCAGGCGACCTTCGGTGGGGTACAACAGTGGCGTCTCTCAGCGCTTCCAACGCCTTTTCTGGTAACTGAGGATTACCACCTACTCCTCCTGGAGATGTATATTTAATTGTCGCCAATTATACTCCCAGTATTAGTATTTCGCCATGATACTCATTTTATTTTAATATATTATGTAAAATTTACTTGCCTTTTACACCTCATTGTGCTATCCTTCACTCGCTTAATTCGTCTCCCTGTCTAGCGATTGCCCGACGAATTGGGGAACATAACCAGGAAAGCTTCTATTTTAAACCTATGATCCAACGCGAACGAATTGCTGATAATGTATATTCTTTTCAGAGTGACGTATATGCTCAAGTCACTGCTGGTGCTATTATCGGGCCCAATTGGGCAGTGGTAATTGATACCCTGGCGATGCCCGATGAGACTCTGGAAATCCGTGATTTTATCGAACAGGAATTATCGGTGCCTGTTCGCTATATTATCAACACCCACAGCCATGCGGATCATTGTTGGGGAAATTGCTTCTTCCCTGGAACTACAGTGATCGCGCACGCCTTGTGCCGAGAGCTATTAGAGACCAAAGGCAAGAGCGCCTTGGAAGAATATAAACGCCAGAATTCAGCTTTCCGCAATGTAAAACTGGTATTGCCTCAGGTCACCTTCTCAGATGGCACACTTAATCTTCGGGTCGGTAAGAAAACTCTGACCATGTTGCCCTTACCAGGCCACAGTGCAGATAACCTGGCAGTACTGGTCGAGGAAGATCGCGTGCTCTTCGCCGGGGATGCTGCCATGTCTCTACCTTACATCGTAGATGGTAATATCGATGATCTGGTAGCCTCGCTTAAAAAGGTGGGCAAGATGGGCCTGGAGAATATTGTCCAAGGGCATGGAGATATTATCCTGCGTGGCGAGATTGAAAATTTTGTCAAAGATAATTTGAATTACCTCTCCAATATCCGTAAAGCGGTGCGTAAAGCTTCTAAACGCAAATTTCCTCAAGATTTGTTGGATGAAGTAACGATTGAAATGTGCGGAAAGAGCCGCGTATTAATCGGGGGTCTGGCGGGTGAGCTGCATCGCCGTAATTTACGTGCCTTGTACAAGCAGCTATATGGTGAAATGCCGACCAGTTCAGAAGACGATGATGAATACTACGAGGAAGAAGTAGACTTCGACGAAGAATAAAATAGCGCTCGTGCAAAAAGCTTGAGCGCTGTATTTGTGAATTTTCGAATAGATTGGTTCAGGAATGTGAGGCTGCGTTTGCTGCAGCCTTTTTTCGTTTGGCGCGCAGTCCAACCAGGCGCTCATTGCCTCTTATCAGGCGTTGAATATTTGGGCGCAGCGCAATGGCCAGCAGGATGCCGGCTAATATGCCGTAGAGCACATATATCCAGGGTGATATACCTATCCAGGCCAGGTAAGCAAACACGAATATGGCGATCACTGCTGTGCTCAGGGTTGCCAGGGAAGCATAGCCAATAAAATAAAGGATCACACCAGCAACAGGTACGATCACTAGGACACTTGGCGCCCACAGACCAAAGGCTCCGCCGGCGCTCGGCGCTCCACCTGCCCCGCCCCGTAAACGCCAGCCTCCATTCGGTGCACGTTCACCCAAGAAGATTGAATAATTGTGTCCTACAATGGCCAGGACTGGAGCCAGCACATGCACCCATGCCAAATCAGGCAGCACAGCCCGCGCCAACCAGGCTGCTGAGGCGCTTTTTAAAAAATCCATGATGGTTGTAAATAAACCCGCCCAGAATCCTGCCGCCCGCATGGCATTGGTTCCCCCGGTACGCCCACTCTCAATCTGCCGGATATCTTTACCGGTGCTAAGACGGACAATGAGTAGCCCAAAAGGGATTGAACCAATCAAATAAGCTAGCACAAGAATACCAGCCACAATTCCATACTGCATAGATCTTACACCCTCCCGATTGAGTAAATAAACAGCAATAATATTAACCCCATTGGTTGTGATTTGGTTACTTTCATTCAATAAATATCTGAATTTCTTGATAACGGTTTTCCATCAGCAAATAACCGCGACAATTCCATTTTTCCACAATCCGGCTGCAAATCAAAGATACAACCTCAGGATAAAACGATTCCGTTAAGTCTGTCTCTGAAGGATATTCGGGACCTGAAGGGTGAGAATGGAAGATCCCAATCAGCTCCATTTCAGCCTGGTCTATCCATTCAAATACCGCCAGTTGATCGCGCCCATCCATGCGATACCGTACCGGGCTATGCAGGATATTCTCTATATTGAATACTTGCTGAGCTTCCCAGCTTAATGTCTTCGGGTAGGTTTTGCCGGCGATCAACCCGCAGGCCTCATTGGGTAGATTTGCTTCTAAATGAGCGTAGATGTGTTCCCAAAGTGATTTTGGGAGGCAGAAAATTCCCGGTTTAGTCAGCTTCATCGCAGCCAAAAAGCCGCAATCCAGAAAAAAACCAGCACAATAATCGGTTCCAGGATGCTCTGGCGAAGCGCCTTACCTTCTAATAATTCACTGGTCAGACGGATAAGGCTGTAAGTTGGCCCTAACATCACAAGTCCAAAACTCACCGGAGAGATGGGCCAATAATGCAACGCCGCTGCCGCCTGGCTGATGAGTAAGGCAATGATTGCAGATTCTACGAACGCCCAGCGATTTGTTTGCAGCCGGATAGAGCGCAGACTGACTAACCAGGAACCTAATGTCACCGCAGGAATGAATTGGAATAAACGCAACTCCTCAAAACGTAAGGCTACCAACAGAGCCAGGAATAAGGCAAATGATACGGCAGTAAGCGCAGCGGCAGCCAGGGGCTGCCGATTATCTTCTGGGTCTACGACTATAAATTCAGCTAGCACGACCAGCATCAACAACCCTCCACCCAGTCCGATCCCCAACCACCAGGTCAGGTTCATCGGCAGGTCGAAAAGTGGTAAGCCAATCACCCAGGCAGTTAGGGCCGGGACCAACCAGTGCTCAAGCGTGGAGGTTTTTCCCAGACGGGGATGTTGGCGAAGTAGCCAATCGACACCACTGGCAGTCAAACCCGCTACCAGCAGGGCAGTAAACGTCTCGATATTGATTGAAATCTGGAAGAAGAAGCCTGGTAATTGCAGCTCAACCTGTTGGGATGGCAAGTTAACCTGGCGAGCCAGGGTATACGCCAGAAGGATCGTGGCAGCCAGGATAGAAATACGGTCCAGATTAGGAAGATAGCGCGATCTAACCACGCAGTGCATTGTACTCTGCTCTATGCTATCGATCAAGCGTGCAGTACGTGAGTAACTGGATAAAAACGTGATATATTCGCTTGTGGACTGGCTCTGGTGATAATCAAATAATGCTTGACGTTTCATTCCGATCAGCTTAGCATTGGTATTCAAGAACAGGGATCAGTTATTTTTTTCAAGCAGAGGTTTCATATGCGAATTGGGATGATGGTCGATGTCTATAAACCGCATGTCAGCGGAATTACGACCTATGTCTCGATTAATAAGGCTTACCTGGAAAAACACGGGCATCAGGTTTTCGTCTTTACCTTCGGCGACCTGGATTATGCAGATGATGAATCCAATATTATCCGCTCGCCGGGTTTGCCGATTTTGGATACCGGATACTATGTAAGTCTGAAATATAGTAAATCTGCTCGCCGCTTGCTTGCCACTATGGATGTCGTACATGTGCACCATCCATTTGTCAGTGGAACGATCGCATTGCGCTATTGTAAATCGCGCGGCATCCCCATCATTTTCACCAATCACACGCGCTATGATTTATATGTTCAGGCCTATTTGCCCATCTTGCCGGATATAGTTGGAACAACCGCGCTCGAAACCTATCTACCGATGTTTTGCCGGGCAGTCGATCTGACCATTTCTCCTTCCCCAGGTATGCGCGATGTGTTGCTGAAATTTGGGGTGACTTCGCAGGTGGATGTCGTCCCTAATGGTGTTGACCTCACCCCATATCAGCAGCAAGTTGATCCAATCGACCGGACGAGCATGGGTTTCAATGCCGATGATGTCGTGTTAGTTTACATCGGTCGCTTAGGCCCAGAAAAAAACTTGATCTTTCTTGTGCGTTCTTTTGCCGGGTTGGTTCAGGCTTATGAGAATGTGCGCCTGCTTATGGTAGGAGACGGCCCGGAACGTGATAACCTGGAAGATCGGGTGAATTTAATGGGACTGCAAGATAAGGTGCGCTTCACGGGTATGGTGCCATATGCAGATATTCCACGTTATCTGGCCGCCTGTGATGCTTTTGTGACAGCTTCGATTACCGAGGTCCACCCCTTTACAGTGATTGAAGCGATGGCTTCAGGTCTACCGGTCCTGGGAATAAATTCCCCAGGTGTGGGTGATACAGTGACGGATGGCCTGACGGGTTATCTCATTCCCGAGGAAGATCTGGCATCCTTCACAGCAAAATTGGTGCGGTTGGTGACGGAGCACGATGAGCGACGCAAGATGGGAGAAAATGCCAGAGACTCTGTTTCCAGTTTCGCTTTGGAGAATACAGTAAAGATGATGATTGAGCGATACCAGCAGGTGGTCGCTCATTCGCGTAATCAAAAACGCGGTGTACGCGCACGGTACACACGCTTTTTGGACAGCCTTGGATTATGACTAAAGCTCGCCAGACGCTCGGTAAATGGGGTGAGACGGCGGCAGTAAACTACCTGCTCTCGCAGGGGTACGATTTATTGGAGAAAAATTTCCGCACACCTTATGGTGAGTTGGACTTGATTGTCCAATCTGGCTCGGGTGAGAACACTGATTTGGTATTTGTCGAAGTCAAAACTCGCTCAAGCCCCCGTTTTGGACTGCCAGAGATCTCTGTTAACCAACGTAAACAAGCCCACTTGATTGCGGCTGCAGAAAACTATTTGAGTTTACAAAAAGATCCACCCCAAACCTGGCGCATTGATGTGATCGCTATTGAACGTACAACATGGGGCATGGATCCTGAAATTACCCATTTTGAAAATGCTGTCACCGATCCCGACTGAATCGCCAAACCATGCGCAGGATTTGCCGCCTTTGGTGGTCGTTCTCGGCCCTACTGCGGTGGGCAAGACTGAGATAGCTATTCAACTGGCAGAGCGCCTGCATGGCGAGATCATCTCTGTCGATTCGCGTTTGTTCTATCGCGGTATGGAAATCGGCACGGCGAAACCGTCTGCCCAAGAGTTACAGCGTGTTCCTCACCATCTAATCGATATCGTGGATCCAGAGCAGAGTTTGAGCCTGGCAGTCTTCCAATCGCTAGCCCGGTCTGCTATCTCTGAGATACGCCAGCGCGGTCATTTGCCATTTCTGGTGGGGGGTACCGGGCAGTACCTGCGCGCTGTCACCGAAAGGTGGTTGCCACCTGCAGTAATGTCTTCGCCGCGCTTGCGAGAGGCGTTGCAGAACTGGGGAGAAGCAATTGGCGCCCAGGCTTTGCACCAGCGTCTGGCGCTGATCGATCCAATAGCAGCTCAGAATATCGATTATCGTAATCTTCGCCGCACTATACGCGCCATAGAAGTGATTTTCAGTACCGGGCAACGATTTTCAACCCAACGCCGACGTGGACCGCTTACCGACCGGGTATTGCAGATAGGATTGACGCGCCCTCGCCCCGAACTGTATCAACGTATCGATGTGCGCATTGAAGCGATGTTCAGGGCGGGTTTCGTAGACGAAGTGCGCAGGCTGTTGGCAGCGGGATATCCGCCAGATCTACCAGCCTTCTCGGCGATTGGATACCGGGAGGTGATTGCTCACCTGCAGGGTCAAATCCCATTGGCCGAGGTTGAGCAGGAAATTCGCCGTGCCACGCGCATGTATGTACGCCGCCAGGCGAACTGGTTCAAGCCAGATGATCCGGCTATTCACTGGTTTATGGTCGGTGAGAATACAGTTGCCGAGATCGAATTCCACCTGCGCGCGTGGCTGAA
>CAYXDC010000013.1:24130-53385 GCA_964463505.1 uncultured Anaerolineaceae bacterium | reverse complement strand
AGGATTATAGCCCACGCCACTAGGCGTGGCAAGGGGCACTCTTTCAGACGGGGGGTTGTTCGATTTAGATTACAGCGTATTGTGGTAAACTTAAGAAAATTGCAGATCCTGTAAAACGTTGGGAGGGTTGCATGGTCGCCGTCGGCCGAAAAGTTGTCTACATTGAAGACGAGCAAGAAATGATCGACCTGGTCAGACTGATCCTGGCTCGCAAGGGATACGAGGTGATTGGAGCCAGCGGTGGTAGAGAAGGCCTTGATCTGGCGCGCCGGCTGCTACCTGATGTCGTCTTACTGGATCTAATGATGCCCGACATGGACGGTTGGGAAGTGTACCAACAAATGAAGGCGGATGCAGCGACTCGCCAAATTCCCGTGATCGTGGTCACAGCCAAAGCTCAAAACATCGATAAAGTACTGGGTCTGCATATCGCAAAGGTTGAAGACTATATCTCCAAGCCTTTCAGTCCAAAGGAATTGCTGGATAGTTTAGAGCGAGTGCTGGCAGGTTCAGAAACTTCTTAGGCGCCGGTTGAATCTCCACCTGTAAAGGCATGTTTGGGGTGGATTGAATCAGTAGTATGCGACAGGTAGTAATTCGTAATTTGAGCGTTTCAAACGCAACCTTGTTCAAAGCCCATTATTGCGATTCATTCTGGAGTCGCTTGCGTGGGCTAACTTTTCGCCGCACACTGCCCCCTCAAGGGGGGATCTTGTTAGTTCAAGGACGCGAAAGTCGAATGGATGCATCCATTCACATGCTGGGCGTTTTTATGGACCTGGCAGTGATCTGGATCAATGCCAATCAGGAAGTGGTGGATGTGCAGCTGGCGCGTTCCTGGCGCCTGGCTTATTTCCCTAAGACATCCGCTCAATATATACTAGAATTGGATGCAGTATATTTAGATGCATTTAACATAGGGGATCGGGTTGAATTTTCTGATGAACGTACCACATCTACATCATAAGAAACGGAATTCAGGTTGGTGGCTGGCCTTGATGGCTGCGCTGGTGGTCCTGGTGTTACCCGGTCGCGGTTTTGCTCAGGAACTTGAGCCCGAAGGCCCGGTCTATGTGGTTCAGGAGGGGGATACCTTATGGTCGATCGCCCAACAGTTTGGGGTTGGCCTGGATGAATTGATCACCTACAACCAAATCAGTGATGCCAATCAGGTTGGTATTGGAGCACGCCTGGTGATCCCAGGCCTGGAAGGGGTCAGTGGTGAGTTGGTGACTGAGCCAATTGGTTTTGGAGAAAACCTGTTCAGCCTGAGCCGGCGCTACCAGGCGCCTGTAGACGTGCTGGCTCGTCTTAACCACTTAACCAGCCCCAATGAATTGTATGTTGGGCGCAATTTGATATTACCAGTTCAGGATGAAGTACAAGTTTTGGGAGCCAGGATCAGCCTGTCTGCTGGCCAAACGACCTTGGAAGCAGCCATCTTACAAAATAACAACCCCTGGATGCTGGCTATCCTGAATGGTTTATCAGGCCCGGCCGGCGCTTTAGTCGGAGAGGTGTACCATGCGCCGGGCACGGCGGTGGGTGGACCGGGAGCGCTACCAGGTGAAATTCAGATTCTACAGCTCGATCCGGCTCCATTGGTGCAGGGAAAAGCCGCCGTGATACGCCTGGACGGGCAGACAGGATTAACAGTGCAAGGAACCTTGCTCGACAGAAAATTTGATTTTTTCACCCAGGGTGATGGCAGTTATTTTGCTATGCAAGGTGTACATGCCATGACTGAACCTGGTCTATATCCGTTAGCGATCCAAGGGACATCGGAGTCTGGAGTGCAATTTTCCTTTTCCCAGGAAGTGTACATCCGGTCTGGAAACTACCCTATGGATCCGGTGCTTGTAGTGAGTCCTGAAACTGTGGATCCTGCGGTTACCCGCCCTGAAGATGCACAATGGACCAATCTTGCGCAGCCGGTTACATCGCAAAAACAGTGGGCAGGCATGTTCGAAGCCCCGGTCCCTAAGGAATTTGCAGAATGTTGGCCTTCACAATTCGGCAACCGGCGCTCCTATAACGGGAGTCCCTATAATTTTTTTCACACAGGGTTAGATTTTTGTGGGGGGGTGGGTACAGAGATCTATGCCCCGGCGGCGGGAACGGTGGTCTTTGCAGGACCTCTGACCGTGCGGGGTAATGCGACCATAATCGACCACGGTTGGGGAATCTACTCGGGATACATGCATCAGTCCGAAATCAAGGTCTCTTTTGGAGATCAGGTTGAGGCCGGACAGTTGATTGGATTGGTGGGCAACACTGGACGGGTCACAGGACCCCATTTGCATTTTGAAATTTGGGCTGCGGGTGTTCAGGTCGATCCCATGGATTGGTTGCTTCAGGAGTTTCCGTAATTATTCGCCGTCTGGTGACATCTCTCCTGAGATTTCCTCTCCGTCTTCATCGTCGACGTCAAAGACACCATTTTCATAGTCTTCTAGAACTTGGCGTGCCCGTGTTAAATATCCAGAGGGGACTAAAATTTCTACTCTCCCGAATTCTCCAATCGTGAGTCCATACACTTTTCCGGCACCTTCTTGTGATAGCGTTACAGGGATACCCTGAGCGACCAACAGGCCGCGCATGATTTCGGCGTTTAATTCACCATCTGTCTCAGTGAGGAATTCCCAGGTTTGATCTGCCATTTGTTCACTCCATATTCTGTCAGCCTGAACAATCTTTTGATCAGTAGGAACATTTAGGTCTTGTCATCTCCAATTATAATAATTAATCCGCAATATTTTCTTGCAGTCCATCTGTCGAGTATAATAAGTGTGCCTGGTCAGGCGAAAAGTGTTATTTTGGCGCGCCATGTGCCCGGCAAGTAAGCAAAACAGAGGCAATCAATGGTTATGGTTTCTACTTCATTATTGAGCGAAGATTATTGGAAGCACTTCGAAGTAAATGGCGACGATGTGGAATATCTTTATACCACATTGTTGGAACGTGAAACGCCTTTGACGACAGAGGAGTTGATCGCCACCCTTGTGGAAGAGCGCATCCGGCAGGAAATCCTGTTGTTGGAAAAACAACGCACTGCTGGAGGGGACACCTACCTTCCAAAGAATTCTTACACGATCGGTCAGAAACTGGTATTTCCAGTTTTCAATTGGCAATCGGGAAGCGTGGTTGATCTACGGCCAGGAAAAAATCCGGAAATCGGCGACTTTGAGGTAATCCGAGTGCAATTTGATAATGGCGACAAGCGCCAGTTTGTGGCAGGATTGGCAGAGCATAAACTCAACCAACCGCTCGAAGCGCGCGCCGCGCCCTCTGAGTGGGATATGCAGTCCGTACTTGATGAATATGGTGAGGATTTAAAAACCGCTCTCGAAGAAGAATTCGCTTCTAATCCAGATTTTGTGCGGATCGCCGGTCGCTGGTTTCCGCGCGCATTATTAGTGGATGTAAATGTCGGGCATCTAAATCTTGCCGAAGCAGTTTTGGATATGTCGGGAGGTGGGCCCATTTCTACGACAGAACTGATTGAGCAGATCGAGCTCAATGCAGATGTCAATCCTAAATTGATCGAATTTTCTCTTGATCTGGCGTTGCAAGAAGACCCACGTTTTGATGAAGTAGGCCCTGTAGGACAGGTGCTGTGGTTCCTGCATCGCCTGGAGCCAGCTGAGGTATTAGAACCTCCGCTTTATCTGCGTTATGCCGGGCTTGAATACGACCGCTCGCTACTGACAGAAAGCATGATCGGGCTGGAGAGTGAGCTGGGAGATGAGCTTTCCCCGATTAAAAGCCCTTTCCAGGACCAGGACGAGGTCCTGATCAATCTCATCTACCCACATTGGCGATCGGGCACATTGCCGTTATCAGCTCGCCTGCGCCACCTGTTTCCCACGGCATATGAAGCGCCCCGCATTCGCTTCATGTTAGTAGATGGTGACAGTGGGGATAAGTTCCCGGGATGGGTTGTACCAGAGAAACGCTACGTATTCGGTTTGCATGATTGGTATACCAAACAAGGCCTGGTGCCTGGTAGCCAGGTGAGTGTCAGGCAAGGGAACGAGCCTGGAGAGGTCATTATCGGGACAAGTTCACGCCGCTCCAGTCGTGAATGGGTACGAACTGTGCTGGTTGGTTCAGACGGTGGCCTGGTTTTCGCGATGTTAAAACAGGTGATCAATGCTGTTTTTGATGAACGTATGGCGATAGCCGTCCCGGATACAGAAGCAGTCGACCAAGTTTGGCTGCGCCTGCAAAAAGAGCGCACACCTTTCGAAAAAACTGTCGTCAACACAGTGCGTGAGCTGGCCAAGTTGAACCCGCAGAGCCATGTGCATGCCAGCGAGTTGTATGCAGTTGTGAATGTGATCCGGCGCTGCCCGCCTGGTCCAATCCTGGCGCTGCTGGCTTCACGGCCCTGGTTTGTGCATGTTGGCGACCTACATTTTCGGTTTAATGATTCGGAGTATTCATAAGCAATATTTTTTCTGTGCCTGACCTGCTGGTCGGCATGCTCAGGTCTATTTGATACGGAGGCACCTTTAGTGACTGAACCACGGCGCATAAGCCTCGTTAAGCCTACCCTGCAAACTCATTTTCATATCGACTTTGACTGGTGGAGTCAAGTCGACCGAGATTGGCGCGTCTATCTACTTAGTTATCTCTGCCCGGAGCACCAGGAAACTTTTGCCAATACGGGCGTTGATGAGATGGTAGATTGGGTAGACCCTGAGACTGCTGAAGTGCAGCAGGTGGATGGCGTGCAGCATATCTTAATTACCCATTGCGCCCGCCAACAGTCGTTTATTTCCGAGCAAACTACGCTGGTCGATTCGGTTTTTCGTTTGTTTCTTGCCAATGGTAATACACCGATGACCCCCGTAGAATTGGCTGAAACCCTCGGTCGCCAGCCGGAAGTGATATTGCGTACTCTCACGGGCACGCGTGTTTATAAGGGATTACGGCCCTGCTTGGATTAATCGTTTTTGCCCCCGTAGCTCAATGGACAGAGCAAGTGCCTTCTAAGCACGAGGTTGTGGGTTCGAATCCCGCCGGGGGCGCTTAAGGTCTTCTCCCTACTCATTTAAGTATTGCCGATTGTTATACAAGACAGGAGTGAGAGCCATGATTGTGACAGCTCCAAAACCTGATGATCCTTCTAACCCGCACCAATGGACGCATGATCGTTTTGCTTTTGGCGATCCCGGATCTGGTTTTTGGCGTTTGAATGTACGCACGCCTTTATGGCGCCCACTGACAGACGTTTTTGAAACGGAAGAGGCGCTCGTAGTTCGTTTGGAAATTGCCGGGATGCGCGAATCTGATTTTATGATTGAACTGGATGGACGTTTCCTGTCTATTCGTGGCACACGCCCAGATGCCAACGAACGTCGGGCTTTTCACCAAATGGAAATCCGATTTGGCGAGTTTAGTGTTGAAATCGAGTTGCCCTTGCCTGTTCAATCTGAACTGGTCGAGGCGACTTATCGAGATGGATTCTTGCGCCTGGTGCTTCCAAAAGCATTTCCTAAGCAGATTCATATTGAAGAGTAAGCTATCAGATTGGAAGGCTAAATGCCTGCATCACGTTGGAATTCAAATTTATTAGAAATGTTGAATTGGCTTAAGGAAGAAGAAGCTTCGATGGAGGAATTTCTGCTGCGACCAATCCAAACGCGGGTGCTTTCGGATGAGCGTGGTGAAGGCGATGCTTCAAGCCAGGAGCAGAATAGCCAGAGCCAGATCCCACCCGTTCTTCCAATCCTGCCCTTGCGCGGTCTGGTGGTTTATCCTCAGACGGCTGTCCCCTTGACGATTGGACAGCCTCGCTCGATCCGCCTGGTGGACGAGGTGATGAGCAGTGATGAGCGGCTGATCGGGCTGGTTGCTTCACGCGACCCTGATCTGGAAACCCCTGAACCAGAAGACCTGTATCCTGTCGGTACAGTGGCGATTGTTCACCGTTTGTTTCGCGCCCCAGACGGAACCATTCGTCTGGTCGTTCAGGGCATGGCGCGATTCCGCCTGGGCGAATTTATCCAAAGTGAGCCATATCTCAAGGCGCATATTGAACTTATCCCAGAGGTGGTTGAGGAAGGGTTGGAGTTGGAAGCGCTGGCGCGCAACGCTCGCACCCAATTCGAGCATATCGCGGATATGATCCCATCCATCCCGCGTGAATTGGTGGCATCGGTTACGGCGCTGGAAGATCCTCTGGAGACAGTCTATACCATTTCGAATTTCCAGCGCATGGACCTTAGTGATGCACAGGAATTGTTGGAAATCGACTCGGCTTCCGAAAAATTGCGGCGTCTGGTTAACATCCTGGCACATGAAGCCGAAGTGCTCGAAATCGGTCAAAAGATTCAAAATGAAGCTCGCTCGGAGATCGAAAAGGTACAGCGGGAATACTTTCTGCGTGAGCAGTTAAAAGCAATCCAACGCGAGCTGGGTGAGGCAGATGAGCAAGCGGTTGAAGTTGAAGAATTTCGCCAGAAAATTGATACGGCGCAGATGCCCGAGGAAGCCGAAAAACAAGCTCGCCGCGAGCTGGAACGATTATCGCGGCTGCCTACCGCTGCAGCCGAATATGGAGTGATCCGGACCTACCTGGATTGGCTCACCTCTTTGCCCTGGTCATCAACTACGAGCGATAATCTGGATATCAGCCATGCGCGGGAAGTGCTCGACCAGGATCATTTTGGACTGGAAGATGTCAAGGAACGCATCCTGGAATACCTGGCGGTGCGTAAGCTACGCCTGGAGCGCGCAGAGGAGCTTTCCCAGGAACCGGTCGATGAAATCCACCGGTTGCGGGAGGGGGTGATCTTATGTTTTGTCGGCCCTCCTGGGGTAGGGAAAACCTCACTGGGACGCTCGATTGCCCGGGCAATGGGGCGAAAATTCGTGCGTATTTCATTGGGTGGCATGCGTGACGAGGCAGAAGTTCGCGGCCACCGCCGTACTTATATTGGGGCGATGCCAGGACGCATTCTTCAATCCGTTCGGCGGGTAGAGAGTCATAACCCGGTATTTATGTTGGATGAGGTCGATAAGCTGGTCTTTGATTTCCATGGAGACCCTGCTTCGGCGCTTTTGGAAGTGCTGGACCCCGAACAGAACGCTGAGTTCCGTGATCATTATCTTGAAGTGGCTTATGATCTCTCCCAGGTGTTTTTTATCACTACGGCAAACTTGCTTGAGCCGATCCCCGGACCGTTGCGTGACCGCATGGAGATCATCTCTCTGGCAGGCTACACAGAGAACGAAAAAATTGCTATTGCAAAGGGTTATTTGATCCCACGCCAACTGCGGGAAAATGGTTTGCGCAGCCAGGAAGTTATCTTCACTGATGCGAGTTTGCAAAAGATAATTCGATCCTATACGCGTGAGGCCGGGGTGCGCAACCTGGAACGCGAAGTCGGGGCAGTCTGCCGCAAGCTGGTTACACAGATTGCGGAGGGAAAGATCGAGAATACAGTAATCTCCGAGGAAAATATTTCTGAATTGCTGGGTCGCCCCAAGTTTTATGGTCTGGAAGAAATCGCCGAGCGCACATCGCTCCCTGGAGTTGCTACAGGTCTGGCGTGGACGCCGGTTGGTGGAGAGGTGTTATTTATCGAAGCCACGCGCATGCCAGGAAATAAGGGTTTCCAGGTTACTGGCTCGATCGGCAATGTAATGCAAGAATCTGCCAGAGCTGCACTGTCTTATGTGCGCTCGCGTGCGTCTCGGCTTGGCTTGAAAGAAGATTTCTTTGAAAACACGGATATTCATTTGCATGTGCCAGCCGGCTCACAGCCGAAAGATGGCCCCTCGGCTGGCGTGGCCATGGCAGTGGCTTTGGTCTCCCTGATATCAGGTCGTCCGGTTCGGGCAGATGTAGCGATGACCGGTGAAATCACCCTGCGCGGTCAGGTGCTGCCGGTTGGTGGGGTCAAAGAGAAGGTTTTGGCAGCCCACCGCTTTGGATTAAAAACAGTTTTCCTGCCGGCGCGTAACGAAGCTGATCTGGATGACTTGCCAGAGGACGTACGCAAGGATGTTCAATTCGTGTTGGCCGAGAAAATTGAGGATGTTCTGGATGGTGCCTTGGATGAAGTTGTGATCCCGGAGGCACAGGAACCAGCCGAACCGGCTATGGTGCAATGACATGGCCGATCAGACGAAGGTGATGGTAATTGAAGACGATGCCACGATGGGCTTACTGCTGGAGACACTCCTGCAGTTGGAAGGATATTGTGTAGTGCAAGTAAAAAAAGAAAATAGTTTAGATGAAATGGTGGATGCAGTGCGGAATGAGAAACCAGCCTTGGTGTTATTGGATGTCCATCTGCGGAAGGTGAACGGGTTTGATCTCTTAAACCAATTGCGCATGGACCAGGATTTAAAACTTACCCGAGTTCTGCTCTCCTCGGGAGTAGATTATGAGCAACGCAGCCAGGAGACTGGTGCAGATGGATTTATTATGAAACCTTATATGCCGGATGAACTGATGGGCAAGATTAAGAAAGCTCTGGGAGCCTGAAATGCCAAAGAAACGCGGATCTTCCTCTATGCAATGGTATACCGTTGATTTGCATCTCCATACACCGGCTTCCAGCGATTACCAGCAACCGGATGCAACTTACCTAGATATTTTGTATCGAGCTGAGGCGCGCGGCCTGAACGCCATCGCGCTGACGGACCACAACACGGTCGCGGGTTATCGCAAGATTCGCGATGAAATGCAGCAACTCGAGCTCCTGGAGAAGCTGGATCGCATGATGCCGGAAGAAAGGCACAAGCTTAATGAATATCGTCGCTTGTTAGGGAAAATCGTTGTCTTTCCTGGCTTCGAATTCACCGCTACCTTCGGTTTCCATATCCTGGGTATTTTTCCGCCCGAGAAACCTTTGCGAGAAATTGAGCATTTACTGCTCGATCTGAATATTCCCCCTGACCAGTTGGATTATGGCTCGGCAACCGTAGGGGCTACCACAGACGTTCTGAGCGCTTACCAGATGATCCATGAGGCGGGTGGTCTGGTCATCGCTGCGCATGCCAATTCAAGTAACGGTGTAGCCATGCGTGGATTTTCATTCGGCGGGCAAACCAAAATTGCCTACACTCAGGATCCTCATTTGCACGCCCTGGAAGTTACTGACCTGGAACTCAAAACACCACGCGCTACGGCCGCATTTTTTAATGGCACGAAACCCGAATACCCACGCCGGATGCACTGTATTCAAGGCTCGGATTGCCACCGCTTGAGTACTGATCCGGTGCGGAAGAAGAATCTGGGGATTGGCGACCGGGCGACGGATATGCTACTGCCTGATTTAAGCTTTGATTCATTGGTTGAATTGTTCACCAGCAATGATTTTGCTCGCTCTCGCCCACATCGTGCCAAGGCTGAACCAGCATACGATTTTATCTATTCTGCACGTGAGGAAGGTTCCAGCATTGTCCAGGAATTTCACGAAAGTATGACAGTGCGTGGAGGAAAACGTTACGCCATTATTGCTGATGTGTGCGCCTTCGCCAATACCAATGGCGGTACCATCTATATTGGCATGAGTGATAAACCTGCAGAGCCGGTGATAGGCGTGCCTGACCCAGAACAGGCGACCCAGCAATTAGAGATGGAAATCAGCAATCGCATCAGCCCACCCCTGCAATGTACTGTGGATGTACATGAAGCTGGTGGCAAGAAGATTTTGCGCGTGCTGGTCCCGCGCGGGGGAGACCCGCCCTATGCAGTGGATGAGAACAAAATTTATGTGCGTTCAGAAACTGAGACTGGTCTGGCTGTGCGCGATGAGATTGTCAGCCTGGTGACGCGCAGCCCCAAATTGACCACCAAGACGGTTGAAGTGCGTCCGGCTGAAACCAAAGAGCCTCCGGTTGAAATAGCCTATGAGAGACAAGAAGATACAGCTCCGCGCACCGGGGTGGAGGTCGTTTCAGTACAAGAACGTGACGGTGCACACTATTATTCGATGCGCGACCTGCGCAATGGCAACGTGGTTCAGAATGTGACGCGCACTTCTGCCCGGCGCTTATGGCATTATGCGATTACGCGCTATTCTGCTCTGGCTGGCGACCTTTCCAAGGTCGCAATCGATTGGCAGGGAAATCTAGGTTTGATAAGCCGTCAAAAACAGGGCAATATCACCCGTTATGACCTGGTGCAGCGTACGCAGGATGGTTATCGCTTCTTTTTTGGTGTTACGGATGATGGAGTGCACGGCCCATGGAAGCAGCTACTGGGTCATGAAGATGATTGATGCCTTGAAGTCTCAGATTTCTATCCGCCCATTTCGTTTCCCGGATGATCTGTATGCAGTGCTTGAATTGTGGAGTACCGCTGGTCCTGGTGTGCATATTGGGCGTTCAGATACCCCCGAGGAAATCCATAAGAAGCTGGCGCGTGACCCCGACCTTTTTTTAGTTGCGGAGCATAGTGGCCACCTGGTCGGTGCAGTATTGGGCGGTTTTGACGGGCGTCGCGGGATGGTGTATCATCTTGCTGTAAGCTCAATATATCGGCGCCAGGGGCTAGGTGAGGCGATGATGCAGGCTGTCGAAGCCCAACTGCGGGCTAAAGGTTGCTTGCGCTATTATTTGCTGGTCACACAGGATAATGATGCTGCAATAGATTTTTACGAGCAACGCGGCCACGAGCGGCTGCCGCTGCATGTTTACGGAAAGGATCTGGTTTAAGTGAATCGCGACCTCAGTGCGACCCCGCTTAGGGTTGGAATTCTGACAGTTTCGGACCGTTCTTCGCGTGGTGAGCGCCCGGATATTTCTGGCCCGGCTTTAGAAGCAGTCGTGGTCGAGCAAGGGTGGCAAGTGGTCCAAATTGCCATTGTACCTGATGAATTGGCCGTATTGCAAGAAACCCTGGTGGGTTGGTGTGACTCGCATAGCATGGATGTCTTGCTCACTACTGGAGGTACAGGTTTCAATCACCGGGATGTGACTCCCGAAGCTACGCTGGCTGTCGTTGAGCGGAGCGCACCTGGTCTGGCTGAGACGATGCGCGCTGCCAGCCTGCAAGTGACCCCGCATGCCATGCTCTCGCGAGCAACCGCTGGTATTCGGGGCAGTACGTTAATTGTTAATCTACCAGGCAGCCCGCGAGGGGCAGTAGAAAACTTGAATGTTATCCTGCCAGTCTTACCACATGCTGTTCAATTGTTACGGGAAGATCCTCAGGCGGAAGCTGGTCACCAAAAGGGATAACAAAAAGGCGTATAATATCCAGGTGCTACGCATTGGTGGGAGAAAATAACGCCATTTTTTCTGCCCTGCGGAATCTTTAAACATAAAAGCGCAAAAGCGTTTCAGGAATGTGCAGGCATGGAGAATTTCGAAACGGAAATTATTCCCGATCCAGAACTGGATCTCCCCGAAGATAACAACCGCGGGAGTGTTCGGCGTTTTATTATTGATGTCTTGGAAACTGTTGTGCTTTCGCTAGTCCTGTTCCTTGGGATCAATGCGATTTCTGCTCGCATACGCATTGAATCAATCAGTATGCAACCTACTCTTTATGCAGGTGACTATGTGATTGTAAATAAGGTTGCTTATAAATTGGGCGAGCCGGAACGTGGTGATGTGGTTGTTTTTCATTACCCTCCCGACCCTGGCCGCGAGCCGTACATCAAGCGAGTTATTGGCTTGCCAGGTGATACTGTAGTGGTGCGGGATAATCAAGTGATCGTAAATGGCAGCATTTTAGAAGAGCCGTACATCAATTCTGCGCCAAATTATGACGGTGAATGGCAGGTGCCTGCGAATTCCTTATTTGTGTTGGGTGATAATCGTAATAATTCATCCGATTCACACAGTTGGGGGATGGTGCCATTGAAGAATGTGATTGGGAAAGCTGAGGTCGTTTATTGGCCGCCCTCTGAATGGAAAGCATTGAATACCAGCAGCGCAGTAGCTTCTGATAACTGATATCCAATAGGGCTTGTAAATTCGATCGACCGGCTCGAGTAGATGATCCGCGAGCCGGTCGATTTTGATTAATTGTGGAGTATCTGGCGGGCGATCACCAGGCGCTGAATTTCACTGGTGCCTTCACCAATCGTCATCAGGCGGGCGTCGCGATATATCCGTTCAACCGGGAATTCTCGACTATATCCATACCCACCATGCACCTGGATCGCATTGCGGCACACACGCTCGCCCATCTCAGTGGCATATAATTTTGCCATGGCGGCTTCCTGAGTATACGGTCGCCCTTCGCCTTTTAACCAGGCTGCATAACGGACGAGCAGGCGCGCGGATTGGATCTCAGTGGCGGCATCAGCCAGCATCCATTGGATGGCCTGGTGCTCCACCAGCGGTTGCCCAAAAGTTTGCCTTTCCTGCGCATATTGTAGAGCTTCCTCATAAGCTGCCTGGGCCAGTCCAACTGACAGAGCCCCAATACTCACCCGTCCGCCATCCAGCACACTCAGAGTCTGGCGCAAACCAGCACCAGGCTCGTCAAGGACATATGCTAAAGGAACCGTTACATTTTCATAGTTGACTGCATGCGTGGGAGAACCTTTGAGCCCCATCTTTTTCTCGGCAGGGCCAATCTGCAAACCAGGGGTATTGGTTGGAACAACAATCAAACTAAGCGAATGCGATCCCTTGTCTTTGCCGGTGCGCACCAGGGTGATGATAAAATCGGCCACGCTGGCGTTTGTGCACCACATCTTATTACCGTTGATCACCCATTCATTTCCAATTTTTTCAGCTTTGGTTAAAACCCCACCTTTTAAGTCCGATCCTGCACCTGGTTCGGTGAGCGCCAGGGCTGCCAGTTTTCCAGTTCCGGTGGCGACGGGAGGCAGGAAGGTTTCTTTGAGCGCCTGACTGCCGAACAAGGCGATAGGAGCGCATCCCAATCCATTGTGGGCTGCGATTGCCAGGGCAGTGCTGCCGCATCCCCAACCCAGCTCTTCAATTGCTATCGCAGCTGAAACGGAATCTACACCTGCCCCGCCAAATTCCTCGGGAACGTTAAGACCTAGTAAGCCCAACGGACCCATTTTGCGAACTGCTTCCTGGTTAAAGCGAGCTTCTTCATCGACCTCGCGAGCATGTGGTTTGACTTCTTGCGCTACAAACCCGTGTACTGTAGCACGCCACATAGATTGCTCTTCAGTTAAGTCGAAATTCATGATGGCCCTCCCATAAACGAAAGTTGTGGTTAGAGGTTAGCTGGTTTGATAGGCGATCAGGACTACACCCAGTTCTTTTTCAAGTTTCTGGAGTATCTCAAGTTGTTCAGGGGTAAGCTGCGCCACCGGGTAAATAGGTTCTAAAGCGAGGATTGTCGCTCCCATAGCTTCTTCGAGCGTGCGTAATTTTTTTAAGCTGGCCTCATCTAAATTAGCGATACGCATGCGGGGTGTTGGCATATAGATCTCCTTACAAGGCTCTGCGGATTTCTTCCACAGCTTCTGGATTTACCAGTGATGATGTATCGCCCGGGTCCTCGCCCAGGTAAGCTGCCCGGATCATACGGCGCATGACCTTGGCGTTGCGCGTCTTGGGTAGATCTGACACAAAATAGATCGCTTTCGGGGCGAGAGACTTGCCTAGATTATTGACCAGGTGCTGGTAGAGCTCCTGGCGCAGTTCTTCACAAACTCCACAGCCCACTGCCAGGACACAGTAAACAACCAGGGCATTGCCCTTGATTTCGTCAGGTACGCCGATGGCAGCCGCTTCAATGACAGTGGGATGCTGCACCATCAGCGATTCTATTTCAGCCGGCCCCAGTCGCTTGCCAGCGACCTTGATCGTATCATCTGAACGACCCAAGATGTACCACATCCCATCGGAATCCACGGCAGCGAAATCCCCATGCTGCCACACACCCGGATAGCGCGACCAGTAAGTATCCAAGTAACGCTGAGGATCACCCCAAAAACCGCGTGTCATCCCGATCCAGGGGGCTTTAATAACCAGTTCACCCACCTGCCCTCGCAGCGACTGCCCTGATTCGTCGTAAATATCTGCCGCAATCCCGGGGCAGGGAGCCGAGAAAGCGCATGGTTTGAGCGGGAGCAATGGATTGCCCATCACAATGCCCCCCGAGATTTCTGTGCCACCAGAATAGTTGATGACCGGACGCCGGCCTTCACCAACCTCCCGGAATAACCACATCCATGGGGCAGGATTCCATGGCTCGCCTGTCGAAGCAAAAAAACGCAGCGAGGAAAGATCATGTTTGCGAAAAAACTGGTTGCCATGCGGGATAAGCGCGCGCACCAGCGTGGGCGAGACGCCCAATGTGGTGATGCGATGGCGGGCTACGAGCGCCCACAAACGATCTGGTCCGGGGTAATCGGGTGCGCCATCGTAAATTAGAAAAGTTGCGCCGAGCACGAGTGAACCGAAAACCAGCCAGGGACCCATCATCCAGCCCATATCCGTGATCCAGTAAATCAAGTCGCCAGGGTGGACATCGGTTCCAAAGGCCATATCTTGAGCGGCCTTGATCGGGAATCCGCAATGGGTATGGACAGCGCCTTTGGGGCGACCGGAGGTACCAGATGTGTACAGGATCATCAGGATATCTTCGGCGGCGGTAAGTTCGGCTTCACAGGCGTCTGGTTGGTTTTCTATCAGGTGCTGCCACCAATAGTCCCGCCCGCTCATCATCGGAATATCCAGCCCCACCTGCTCAAGGACGATTACGTGCTGTAAGGTAGGAACCTGCTCAGCGGCTTTGTCTACAATGGATTTCATCTCCACTTGTTTGCCGCGGCGCAATGTGCCATCCACTGTAAATAGTGCTTTGGCGTTAGCGTCAGCCAGGCGTGTGGCAATGGCTCCAGGACCATAACCGGAGAAAAGCGGTAAGATAACTGCCCCGATGCGCGCAATTGCCAGGAGTGCGCTGACAATCTCCGGCACCATTGGCATAAAAAGACCAATAACGTCTCCTTTGCTGCATCCCAACGAGCGTAAAGCATTCGCGACTTGATTGACTTGTCGAGATAAGTCTGCGTAGGTTAGAGTGCGCGTTGTGCCTTCCTCACCCTCCCATATTAAGGCAGGGCGTGAGGCAGCAGGAGTATCCAGGTAGCGATCCAGGCAGTTGGTGGTGATATTCAGCTGGGCATCCTGGCACCAGATTGGCCAGGCTGGGCCACGGCTCATATTTAATACTTGTGAGTAAGGTTGTTGAAAGCGGATATCCAGGAAATTCAGCACAGCTTCCGTGAACCAGGCCGGATCTTCCGTGGAGCGGCGCATCAATTCAGCATAGTTCTGGATGCGATGCTGCCACATAAAATGGCTCAGGTTTGCCCGTTCGATATAGTCCGGCCCCGGGTGCCAAACAATGTCGCCCCCAAAGTCGAATGTATCACTCATCAGCGGATCTCCTTTGGCGAAGGAGCCGGTAAATGCCGGCATAATCTGGATGATTAGGGTGTATTCTATATGTAATTGGACGAACCTGCAACCTTATTGGAGAACAGAATTATTCTGTTTAACTGATGGTATAATTCCGGCAGCAGTAAATTATCACTTGAGGTGATTGGGATGATTGTGAACAACCTGTAACAGAATCATTTTTTGAGCATCACCATGGGATTTGCGGATTTGCCGGGAGCGGATGCTCGCGGTTTTTGTTTTTAAAAGGCAGGTTGTTATGCTAAAAATTTCGAACATCTCGAAATCCTACGGGATTGAAACTATTCTTAAAGATATAAACCTGGTGGTCAGCCCGGGCGAAAGATTAGGCTTGATCGGGTCGAATGGCAGTGGAAAAACGACCCTGTTGCGTTTAATTGCCAGGCATGAGCAAGCGGATTCGGGGAGTATCCAGCTGGATCCACCTAGTCTGCGCATAGGTTATCTGCCGCAGGGGCAGCATCCTCGTCCATTCGATACTTTGGAATCTTATTTATCAGGTCCCGAAAATGACCTGCAAGTCATCGAGCAGGACCTCATGCGCCTGGCAGCAAAGCTAGCAGAGACCCCCCAGGATGTTTTGTTACAACAAACCTATGATCAGGTGCTATACCGTTTGGAACAGGCTGTTATGTTGGAGAGGCTTGCACCGCTCGTACTGGCAGGGCTTGGTTTAGGTGGGCTATCCAAAGACCTGCCTGTCGCCCATTTGAGTGGTGGTCAGAAAACACGCCTGGCGTTAGCGGGTGTTTTACTCGCTCAACCTAAACTACTCTTATTGGATGAACCTACCAATCATCTGGATATTGAAATGTTGGAGTGGTTGGAAGACTGGTTGTGCAGCTCGCCTCAATTGACCGCTTCGGGGATGCTGGTCGTCTCGCATGATCGGGCATTTTTGGATCGCATTGCCACCGGAATCTTGGAACTTGACCCAGTTACGCACACCCTGCGCTCATTTTCGGGTAATTACTCAGCTTATCTCGAACACAAAATTGCTGAGCAAGAGAAGCGTTGGCAGGCTTACCGCGATCAGCAAGATGAAATTGGGCGTCTGCGCCGTTCGGCGAGCGCCATACGCAGCGTGGCTCGTTTTCGCAAGGGCGGTAAGGCGGACACCAATGATAAATTTGCCAGAGGTTTCTTTGGCAACCGCAGTGCAGGAACTGTCCGGCGGGCAAAAGCTTTGGAGCAGCGCCTGGAGAAACTTCAAACCGAAGACCGCCTGGAGAAACCGCGCTCCACCTGGCAAATGAAATTGGATTTTGGGGCCGCGTCTGCCAGCGGGCGAGACGTCTTGCGCCTGGATGATCTATCCATTGGGTTCGATGGGGTGACACTGGTTAGTGGAATCTCAGCCAGTGTTCAACAAGGCAGTCGCATAGCGCTAATTGGTCCAAATGGGGCGGGGAAGACAACCCTATTACGCACACTTGCCGGGCGGCTTCCAGTGTTGGTCGGAGAGATGTACCTCGGGCTAAGTGTGCGTCTAGGCTATATGGCGCAGGAACAGGAAGAGCTCGATCCTCAGGTGGATGTACTGAGGACGATTATGATGCAAGCGGCATTCACTGAGACCGCTGGGCGCACATTTTTACATCAGTTTCTGTTTACCGGTGATGATGTCTTCACTCTGGTCGGGAACCTTTCCTATGGAGAGCGGGCGCGTCTTACTCTGGCTTGCCTGGTAGCACAGGGATGTAACCTGCTGTTACTGGACGAACCGATCAATCATCTGGATATCCCGGCGCGAGCGAGCTTCGAAAAAGCTCTGGCAAGTTATCACGGGGCTGTGATTGCAGTTGTACATGATCGATTTTTTATTGAGGGTTTTGCCAGTGAAGTATGGGAGATCCAGCAAAGCACTCTGACCCGTCAGGTGCGAGATGCCAGCTGGATCGAATGACCATTTACCTGGGTTGATTGAATATTTTATAGAAATCCATTACTCTGGTGTGGTCTTTTCGACGAATTGACGCATGTGCAGGCGGTAGGCTTCAAATGCTTTGCGACCAGCCTCAGTCAGGCGGCAGATGGTGAGGGGAATTTTGCCCTGGTAGGTTTTTTCAATTTCAACATATTCACCCGCCTCTAGCTTGGAGAGATGGGAAGACAAATTCCCCTTGGTCAATCCTGTCTCTCCTTGCAGGTAGAGAAAATCAGCCCTTTCCACCACATACAGTGTGGCAATGATAATCAGTCGCGCAGGCTCATGGATCAGCCGGTCGATATTGGAGAGATCATTCCAGTCTGGGCTCATGAAAGCTCTTCTCCACTGAGTGGTGTGCTCTTTAGATAATTTCGAAGCACCAACAAACCTGAAAGGATGATTGCCACGCCTATTCCGGTATAGAACAATGCCAGATCCAGGTTTTGCTCCAAATTGCTAATAGCTACAGCAATACCAATTACCAGGGCTAAAACGGACAACCCATAAAATCGTGGTAAATTGTTTTGATATCCCAAAAAGGCCAACACCACAGCAAAAATGAATCCACTGATTGCAGGGATCCAGCTTATAGGGGCTGAGGTAAATGAGAGTAAAGCAATTACAGAGCCGCTGATAAGCATGGCAAGCAGGGCCACCAGATAGCGCCGACGAGTGGGTGGCGGTCTTAGCTGCACGTATCCACTACGTGGGTATACCAGGCGTGCTTTGGCAGCGTTAACTGCTTTTGTGGTGATGTAGCCTGAAGCCAGGATGTAGAAGACCATTCCGATGCTGAGCATACTGGCAAGTAAAGAGCCGGGAGGCAATACTGCCAGGATGAGAAAGTATAGACCCAAGAACAGGCAAATAACCCCAAAGGCGATTTCGCTAATCCCATCCCGGTACCAGTACAAGCGGGCACGTTGTTGAGCAGTTTTTACTTCATCTTGCATGATCTTGTCCTCCGAAAACTAGTTTGTAATGCAAACCTGTTTGTATAATATAATTAATTATTGATTTTGTCAAGAGGCAATTGATTGGTTGACCAGGATGATTTCATCGAGGATAATCAGGGCCTGCGCGTACTTTATCTCATTGGGAACCATGGAGAACAGATGTCTGACCAACCCGTACTATTGATCACCGGCGCGTCTTCTGGGATCGGCGCCGCTACTGCCCGTTATTTTGGTTCGCGTGGATATCGGGTCGTTCTGGCGGCGCGGCGCCTGGACCGGTTGGAAGAACTGGCTCATGAAATAAGTCAGGCGGGAGGGGAAGCTTTGCCGTTGGCGGTTGATGTAACCAAGCCAGAACAGGTGCAGGAGTTAGTCTCTGTCGCGCTGGAGCGTTTCAAGCGTATTGATGTACTTTTTAATAATGCTGGTTTTGGTCGACTGAATTGGCTGGAAGCACTTGACCCACAGGTAGATGTTGAGGCGCTGCTGCAGGTCAATTTGAATGCGGTCATCCGTCTTACGCAGGTGGTATTGCCCGTCATGATTGCACAAAAAAGTGGGCACATTATCAATATGTCGTCTGTGGCGGGCTTCATCGCTCCGCCAACCTTCAGCATTTATTCTGCGTCCAAATTCGCTTTGCGTGGTTTCACGGAAGCCTTGCGTCGTGAAGTGGGTGTTCTTGGGATACGGGTATCGGGTATCTACCCTGGGGCGGTGGAGACGGAGTTCAGTCAGCATACAGGTGCAGCGCGCAAAACAGGTTTTAAAACACCTGGATGGCTACTTTTGAGTTCAGAGGATGTGGCGCAGGCAGTGTGGAAACTGGTGCAGCGCCCTCGCCGTACGTTAGTCATGCCAGCGGTTATGCACCTGGCAATTTGGTTAAACCGAGCCTTACCCGGTTTGATCGACTGGATTCTTGAAATCGCTTTTGTCCACCCGGAGCGTAAATCAAGCATGCATTAAAACCAGCAGGGCCGGCATTGGTCATTCATACCAGCGCCAGCCCTGCTTTGAAATTCAAAAAGGGATTAAGTTTCGTCCTGGGATTTATCGCGCAGGGCCTCATCCTTCAAAGTCCGGATGCCATTTCGTACCTGGTTTAGGTAGCGATCCAGCTCGATTTCCAGTGTGGTCAGCGTTTCGATGACGTAATTATCTGCTTCCTGGCGGGTATCTTCAATGGAGGTACGCGATTGATTGACGATCTGCTCCGCACGGGCATGAGCTGCCTGGACGATGGCATCACGCTCGACCAGCTGCTCACTCTTCTCGCGGGCAATCGCAAGGGTGCGATTGGCTTCTTCCTGAGCCTGCGCTAAAAGCCGGTCACGTTGGGCGAGTAATTGCTGCGCCTTTTTAACTTCATCGGGGATAGCCACTCGCATCTGATCGATAATATCCAGGATACGGTCCTCATCCACGATGACGCTCTTTGTAAACCACAACGGCCGGCTCTGGTTGAGAGCTTCTTCCAATCGATCTACAAGATGTAATATATCCATGAGTTCCTCCCCTTGCGATCCAACGCATTATGCCGGGGTTTTTTCAAGATGATTTATCTTTATTAAATTACTCGCAAATTTCATTTTCGTCAACGGTTACTTACCGCTTGTTACATAGTTTTTATTATACTGTTCAATCGCGTAATGAAGAAGTAGGTACTACTTGTTGGCTATCACCCAGCTCATGAAAGCGATCCGCTAAGACTTTAGCAACATGGAGTGGGACCATGCTGCTGACATCTCCATTCAGGGAGGCAATTTCACGCACTGTGGTGCTAGACAAAAAGGTGTGCTCCTCGGCCGTGATCAGAGCGATTACCTCGATCTTTGGCGCCAGACGGTGATTGGCAAGCGCCATTCGGAACTCATATTCAAAATCAGAAAACACCCGCAAGCCACGCACAATCACCTGTGCGTTTATTGCATGGCAAAATTCCACGGTCAAACCGCTATACCCCATAATTTTAATATTGTCTTTTCCCTGAAAGGACTGTTGGACGAGCTGTATACGCTGGTCGGGTGGAAATAACAGTGATTTCAGGGGACGGTCATAAACGGCGATCACCACTTCGTCAAACAGGCGCGCCGCACGCTGGGCAATATCAATATGTCCGTAATGGATCGGATCAAATGTGCCAGGAAAAACAGCTCTAACCATTGCACCTCTCATCAATACACCCACAGTCTCTGTAGCAAGGTTTATGCCAATTCTGTGGTTGTGGAAAAGCCACCATTTTCATGATTAACTGATATCCGTACGAGCGGCAAGCGAGCCCAAAGGTGCAGGGTCTGTGCTGGGCGGCATCCAAAAATCTGTTAGCGCGATGGAGAGCGCTTTGTGTTGCGGTAGTTTTAGCTCTGGGTCAGCGGCGAACAAAGCCTGAGCGTGCCGGCGTGCAGCATCAATCAAGTGAATGTCCGTCAGGCTTGCCAGGCGCAACCCTCCATAGCCGGATTGGCGTGTACCAAGAAATTCTCCTGGGCCGCGTTGTTCCAGATCGCGCTCTGCCAGAATAAACCCATCGTTGGTTTCCGCCATCACCTGCAAGCGCTCGTTTTCGACCGCATCAGCAGTATCTGGTATAAGCAGACAGTAAGATTTCTCTGATCCCCGGCCTACCCGTCCGCGGAATTGATGCAATTGAGCCAGGCCAAATCGATTGGCGCCTTCAACGAGCATGACCGTTGCATTAGGTACGTCTACACCCACTTCAACCACCGATGTAGTAACCAGGATGGTCGTTTCACGGTCGTGAAACGAGCGCATGACTTCCTCTTTTTCCTCTGGGCGCATGCGTCCATGTAACAAGCCAAGCTTGAGGTCAGGAAACACCTCGGACTGTAAGCGGGCATGGTCTTCTACTGCAGCTTTGGTCTCGCTATTTTCTGATTCCTCCACCAGGGGATAGATAATAAAAGCTTGCTGCCCCTTTTGAACCTGGCTTCGGATCAAGTGATAGGCGCGCTCGCGTTCGCGGGGCGAGAGCACATATGTCCCGACAGGTTGGCGTCCTGGGGGCATTTCATCCATAATGGTGAGGTCGAGGTCGCCATAAACCGTTAGTGCCAGGGAGCGCGGGATCGGTGTGGCGGTCATTACCAGAAGATGCAGGGTGTCGCCTTTGGAGCGCAAAGCGGCGCGTTGCTCTACGCCAAAACGGTGCTGCTCATCCACGATAGCCAGTTGAAGATCCTGGAAGACGACTGGTTCTTCGATCAAGGCATGTGTACCAATGACCAGCCGGATGCTGCCATCTTCTAATCCATTGCGAATGGCGCGCTTTTCGGCTTCAGGTGTGGCGCCTACGAGCAAACGAATTTGGTCGGGTTGCAGGAGAGGCGGAGCAGCAGGAGGTCTAACAATCTCTACGGGCAGTGGTTCAGATTCGATTTGCGTTGGTTCCTCAGGCTGGCCATTGACCTCGTCCGAAGGTAAAGGAACTGGTGCTTCAGGTGCATCAATTACAGTAGTTTCTTGAACCTCGGAACTGAGCAACGCCAATAAATTTTTATAATGTTGTTCAGCCAGGATACTCGTGGGCGCCATCATAGCAGCTTGAGAACCAGTTTGGAGAATTATCCCGGCTGCCAGTGCAGCAACAATCGTTTTGCCTGATCCTACATCGCCTTGAAGGAGCCGGTTCATTGGATGCCCAGACGCCAGGTCAGAGCGAATATCTGCCATCGCGCGCTGTTGTGCATTGGTCAGGGGAAAGGGCAGGCGGCTGAGCTGCTGGGAAACCCAATCATCCTCAACCTGGTAAACCCGCGCCTGGCGACCCTGCCAGGCATATTTCTGACCGAGCACGCCCAATTGCAATAGAAAGATTTCGTCGAATGCCAGGCGTTTGCGGGCGGCTTTCAATTCATCCATCGAGGATGGGAAATGAGCCTGGAATAGGGCGGTTGATAAATCAATCAGATTTGCTTCTTGACGCAAAGCAGGTGGCAGTGGGTCAGGTACACGTGGCGCCCAATAGCCAACGACCTGATTCATCATTTTTCTTAACCAGCGCTGGGTGATATTCGATGTAAGTGAATAAACCGGGACAATCCGATTCGTGTTGAGTTGCTGCTGGTCGAGCGGTTCCCATTCGGGATTGTTTAGCACCATCCGGCCCATGTATTGATCTGTCTTGCCGGAGAGGGAAATCGGCATACCAATCCGTAAACGCTTCGCGATCCATATCTGATTGAACCAGTACACGCGTAACGCAGCGGTTTCATCTGAGACGATGGCTTCCACCAGTTGCATGCGCCCAGAACGCAAGGGGCGTGAGCTAACGCTTTTGATCGTCCCGATGACCGTGACCTCTTCTCCATAGCGTAACCGGTTGATGGGTGTCAGCTTGCTGTAATCATCATAGCGACGCGGGAGGTAGTACAGCATATCTCCGAGCGTGTGGATTCCAAGACGTCCCAGGGTGTTTCCCAAACGGGGGCCAATGCCTTGTAGGACAGTCACTGGCGCGCCTAGAGCCGCTGGTTCTCCGGTGTAGACTGGCGTAGCTGTGCGAACGGATTGAATTTCAGGCTGGTCCTCAGGCAACTCATCAGAGACTTCGTCGTCGAGGATTTCTTCAGCGATATCGTCCGCGGTAGGTTCGCCGACCTGAGCTGGTTCGGATTTTGCAGAAGTTTCTTTTGCCAACTCGCCAGCAGGCTCTTGCGTTTCTCTCGGACCGGGCGCAGATTTGTCAGGCGCAGGCTTGGGTGGTGGGGAAATTCGTTCAGGCTTGTGCACAGGCTGCATTGCATCAGCTTCACCCTCGCCCAGATCGCGCTGAATGCGTTTCCACAAACCCTCCAATATCTCTGCGCGTGAGGCAGGGGAGAGGCGTGGATAATCGCGCAGACGAGCAACCACAGCCTGGATCAAATCTTCCTGAATGGTGTCAGCGCGGGCTTCACTTTCCCACAACTCTAACATGCGGTCCAAACCGCCCATCACAGCGCGGTTGTCATGACCTCTTTCTGTTTCAAGTTTGAATATTTTTTGTAATCGTAGGATAGATGGCTTCATTAGGGACAATTTTACCAGTGATAAGGTGATCGAGCACAACAAAGCAGAGCGGTATGTAATTGTCCCTACCGCTCTGCGGCTGACCGAAACGAATTTATTTAGTTCATTTGCCTGACTGCAGCAATCCCCAGCGCGTTTGGACCCACATGGACCCCAACAATCGTAGTGATGTTGACAATCAATGGTTGGATTTGCACATCCACCTTCAGCGAAGCTAGAAACTCCCGCGCTTCAATTTCAGCATTGGTATGCAGGATTGCCAGACGTTCTAAGGGTCCAAAATCGTGGAGAATGCGCCGTAAGCGTTCTAATCCTTTTTGGCGTGTGCGGGTTTCACCATAACGAAGGATGCTCCCGTTTTTCACTTCAAGGAATGGCTTAATTTGGAGGAGTTCGCCTAACTGAGCGCGCGCCCAGGATACCCTGCCACTCCGGCGCACATATTCCAGGGTATCCAGCATGGCAACCACATGCACACGCTCCCGAAATGCAGGTAGCTGGTCAAGTATGGTTGCTAATTGAATGCCCTTTGTTAGTTGTTCGGCGATTTCTAACACCTGAAAACCCAACCCAAGACTAATCTGCTCGCTGTCAATTACCCGCACGCGTCCACCAAATATTTGGGCTGCAGCGCTGGCAGCGTTGTAAATTCCGCTTAGCAGGCTGGAGGCATGGATCGACACGATCTCACTGAAACCCTCATCCAATAAGCTCTGGTACAACACGCTATAAGTACCGCTTGAGGAAGTGGCTGTCGTAGGAGGAGGATTAATATCTGGCAGCCGCTGGTAGAATTCCTGACGTGAGATCCCTCTGCCATCTTCCAGCTCTTGCCCTTCAATGATCATCACATTGGGCACGATCTGAATTGAATTAGAGTGAGCTAATTCGGGCGGTATATCTGAAGTACTATCGGTGACAACCGCGGTTTGCATTGAGATCAGCTCCAGTTGGATTACTTAAATACCCACTTTTGATGTGTTATTCAATCGATATGATGAAGTGATAATGCGGTTGACAGCCTTCTTGAACTTCAATATCTTGTTGGGGGTAAAGTTTGCGGATTTTGTCGGCGATTTGATCCACCTCTATCCGTTTAATGTTCTCCCCATAGAACATGGTGATCAATTCAAAGTGATCGGCATGCGCGTTCTTCAAAAACCCCAGGCAGGCATCCTCAAGATTGGAAGAAGAATAGATAAGTTTCCCATTATGTAGCGCGATTACCTGGCCTTCTTCTACCTGAACACCATCAATCTCTACTGTGCGAGTTGCCGTGGTAATCTCACCGGACTCTACTTCGTCTAAGGCTGCAGTCATATCACTGACCACGGAATCGAAATCCCCATCAGGCACCAGGCGCAGCATTGCGGCTAGCCCTTGGGGAACTGTGCGACTGGGTACAACGGCAACCTTTTTTACAGTCAATTCGGCAGCCGCTTTGGCAGCCATATAGATATTTTTGTTGTTGGGCAGGATGATGATCTTGTCTGTGGGTAGATTTTCAAAGGCGTGAATTATCTCCTGGGTGCTGGGATTCATGGTCTGTCCGCCTTCAACAATGGCCGCTACACCCAGACTGGCAAATACCCGCGCCAGACCAATCCCAGGTACGACGGTAACGACCGCAATCTGGCCTAGTTCGATCGGTGCAAGAGATGGACGACCTTCGCCGCAGGGGTTATCCATAGACTCCATTTGAGCGATCAGGTTTTCGATGGCTACTTTGGTGATCGTGCCAATGGACATGGCATAATCAATCGGTTCGTACCGCTTATCTGTGGCAACATGGATATGCAGGCGGTAAATCCCATCCCCTTCCCCAACCTGAATAGAAGTGCCAATCTGTTCCAGGTCGCCATAAAAGGTCTCTAAATCCAGCGGAGAAGATGGGCGAAAATCGATTACGACCTCATAATCTTGACCGGGCTCAATGGTTTCCATGGCGTTATCCAGGTTCAAGGCAGACAGGGGTTGCACACTTAAGAGTGAAGTGTCCAGGGACAATCCATTTATGTATCGCAGCATTCCTTCAAGAATGAAAAATAAGCCTTTACCTCCCGAATCGACAACGCCAGCATCCTTTAGCACGGGTAGGAGTTCTGGTGTATGTTGCACAGACAGGTCGGCAGCCGCAACGACCTTTTCTAGAATTTGAAAGGGGGTATTTGTTTGACGAAGCGCCTGTTCAGCCGCCAGGGCAACATCTTTTGCTACAGTTAGAATTGTCCCTTCAACCGGCCTGACGACGCCTTTGTAAGCCGTATCTCGAGCTGTGCCGAATGCGCGCACCAGGCTTAATGCATCCAATAAGGGTTGGGAGTCCAATGCTCGCGCAAAGCCTCGCCATAATTGGGATAAGATAACACCTGAATTTCCACGCGCACCCATCAGAGCCCCGTGGGCAATGGCATGCGCCATGTGGCCCACGTTCCGCTCCCCGGACTGGGAAATTTCATCATATGCGGCCTGCATAGTTAGCACCATATTGGTGCCCGTATCGCCATCAGGCACTGGAAATACGTTTAAGGCGTTAACGATTTGTTGGTTGGTTCGTAGCCAGGTCAAGCCGGCTTCAACCAGTTCTTTTAATATTTGACCATCAATCGCATTATTTTGAACCGTTTCTGGAAACTTTGTTGGATCATCAGAAAACATTAAATAGGCTCCTCAAATGAGTTTTAGAGCACAGGTTAAATTTTTCAGGCAGCAAGCAGTATCGCTTGAAGATTCGATTAATCCATGTCACTGACGCGCAGCCCGTTTACGTGGACATTGATCTCGCTTACAGACATTCCCAGGGCCTTCTCAACATTAAAGCGCACGGCATTGCTGATACTGTTGGCAACAGATTTTATGCGCGTCCCATACTCAATGACAATATAGAGATCAATATTTATGCTGTGTCCATCGTAGCGGACTACAACACCGTGAGTAGGATCGTGTACAAGTACCTGGGCAATTCCATCCGCAATGTTCTTCGCTGTTAGACCAACAACGCCATAGGATTGTAGCGCTGCGTGATAGGCGATGCGCGCCACAGCTTTTTGTGACACATGGATGCTGCCGAGCGGGGTTTTTTCGTCTGTCATTTTCTCCTCGGTTGTGCAAATGGTAGCTGATTAGTTAACAACTTAGCTTGTAAAGCGTTTCGGTTTGTGGTAAACTTATCCGGCTTTCGGCAGGTCCAACTTAGGCCTTATACTGGAAGTTATTGCCACCGGCAAGCAAGCATGCACTTATTGTAAATGAAAGGATCTTCAAGATGGCGAAGTGTGCACACTGTGGAAAAACTACGACCTTTGGTCGTAACCGCCCCTGGTCTAAAAAGTCAACACCGCGAACTTTCCGTCCTAATCTGCAGACCATCACGGTTTATACGAATGGTCAGAAAGTGCGAAAAGTTTTGTGTACTAAGTGCATTCGCACTTTGGTAAAAACCAGCTGACGGTACGTTACTGAACCTCCGGTTTCAGAGAATCGCGGCGCAAGCCGTGATTTTCATTTAATTCATGAGCGCCAGGAATGATAATCGGGCGCTGACGAACTGACAAGGGTACACAAGCTGGTGGAAAATCCAGCCAGCTAGAAGGGTGGATTGAGTGCATAAAACACCCATAAACAGAATGGAATCAGACCTCCAACGGCGATCAAGGCCAGCAGGGCTAGAATCCAGGTAAGCCAATCGATCTCTACAGCCGAGCTGGCTGGACGAGGGGGAAGATTGACCAGCGCAGGAGTAGAGATAGGTGGATTGCGTACCGAGTTCGATGGTTGGCGGGCAGGTTTAAGCGGTGGCTCGAACACTGGTGGTGGATCAGCTGGCTCATCTGCCAGTGGGGGGTGGACTGAAGTGGCTGTCTCTGATTGTTCAGCAATCGTGACCAAAACCCGTCCCAGTTGATCTGCGGTGCGATAACGTTGTGATGGTTCCTTGGCAAGCACCTTTAAAAGAATTTGTTCGAGTTGGGCAGGAATGGTAGGGTTATATTTGCAGGGTGAAGGTACTGGATCATCCCGATGCGCTCGGGCAAGTTCTTCGGTTGTCGGTGCAGAGAAGGGGGGCCGTCCTGTAAGCATTTCATACATCACCACACCCAGTGAATATACATCTGAAGCCGGCGAAGGAGCGCCCCCGGCGGCTTGCTCAGGAGAGAAATATTGAGGAGACCCCCATACAATTTCGGTTTTCTCATCCGGCGAAATACCTGCCAGAGCACGGGCGATGCCAAAGTCAACTACTTTTAAGCGCATATCGGGAGTGATGAGGATGTTCTGGGGTTTAATATCGCAATGAACTAACCCCGAGCGATGGGCATACCCGATACCTGCACAGGCCTGGATCAATAAGGGAAGCGCTTCATTTATTGCGAATCGGCCGCGCTGCTGTATCATGGATTTCAGGTCGGTTCCGGGTACATATTCCATGATGATATATAAGTGCCCTGCATCGAGACCAAAATCATGGACGGTTACGATATTAGGATGGGCGAGATTGGCAGCGGCTTTGGCCTCTTGCCGGAAGCGTTCGCGGAAATTCTCGTCTTGCGAATAGTCTGTTCGCAGTAATTTTATGGCTACCTGTCGCTCCAGCATCAGGTCCGTGGCGCGAAACACCATGGCCATTCCCCCTGAGCCGATACGTTCATCCAGCTGGTAGCGGTTGTTTAGAATAATGGACTCTGAAGGTTGTGTGCTCACGCGCCCCATTTTACCAGTATTTCTCTCTCCCACAAACACTCCTGTATTAGCAACCTTCCGGCTTGCTTTACGGGCTTATTGGGGATCAAAAACATGAAATCATTCGTCTTCAGGTAGATTATCAAGTAAAATCTAGCCCGTGTAAGACAGTCTGCCTGAAACGAATTGATATCCTGGCACAAAATAATCAAGCCGTCTATCTGGGCTGCCATTGCTGAAATTGGGTAAACTCATTTGAAATTAGCAGTCTGGTTTCGTTCAATCGCTAAACTTTGGGTTGTGGTCAGCGCTTTATTGCTCGCACTGACTTTGTTGGGGATGGTAATTTTTGTTCTATGGTATAGTCGCCCATCTACACAGTCCTCTGCACCTGCAACCGCAGTTTTGAATGTCATTTTTGCTCCAACAGCCACACCGTTGCCTCCCACCCCTACAGCGACTCCCCAGGCAACCCCGACCTTACCAGCTCCACCTCCCGGAGTGATCGCAGCAGGTGGCTTTGTACAAATTACCGGTACAGGGGGAGATGGTTTACGCCTGCGTGAGGCAGCGGGTCTGGAACAGCGCATGCGCGTGCTGGGTGCGGAAAACGAGATATTTCTTGTTCTAGACGGGCCGGAGGAGCGCGATGGCTATGTCTGGTGGTATTTAGAAGGACCTTACGATACCACACGCAGTGGCTGGGCTGTCGCCAACTTTTTACAGGCAGTCCAAGGCCCTTAAAGAAACCAATCTAAAATTCACTTTGATGAGGAGCAGTAATGATACCAAATCGACCTGCTGAAATCACCGCTAACCGTGAAACTAATGAATTTACCATTCGTTGGTCGGATGGACATATCAGCGTTTACTCATTTTCGCTTCTAAGGTTTGCCTGCCCTTGTGCAGAATGCCGCGGTGGGCACGAAAAAATGGGATCTGAGCCGGATCCGAATGTATTTTTATTGCCTGTGGTGGACTCCAGGGCTACTAAACTTAAAAATATTGAAGCAGTGGGTTCCTATGCCATAACACTGGAATGGGAAGATGGGCATCACTATGGAATTTACAACTGGAATTATCTACGGAAACTCTGTCCATGTCCGGCTTGTCAACCTAATACAGAGACTGATTAAATATTATTAGATAACAAAAACAAACCGTCTCCTTGAACTGGAGGCGGTTTGTTTTATGGTGGTCCAAGGGGTTTAGAGATAATCTCTCAGATTATGTTCGACTGCATACGCGGCCGCTTCCGCCCGATTGCTGAC
>CAYXDC010000013.1:0-24030 GCA_964463505.1 uncultured Anaerolineaceae bacterium | reverse complement strand
GCGCGCACTAAATCTTCACCGCCTATTTGTTTGAGCACATATCCAGCCGCGCCTGCACGGATGGCAGAAAAGAGCATCTCATCTTCAGCATAAGATGTAAGCATTATCACTTTGGATTCGGGATATTTTTCAGCAATTTCTTCGCAAGCTTCAATCCCTGACCCACCAGGTAAGCGAATATCCATCACGACGACATCGGGAGTGAATGCAGCCACTCGCTCAACAGCCTCGCGAGCGGTGCCAGCCTCGGCTACCACTTCGAAATTTGGGTGGCGCTCTAAGAGTGCTTTTAACCCCAGGCGTACAACCTCATGATCATCTACCAGTAGAATACGTTGTTTTGTCGACATCATTTCTCCAGATAGTTGAGTATATCGGATACTGACAGGTCTGACAAGTGATGGCTTTTAAATAATTCGAGCTGATTGCTTAAGAGGTGATTAAATCGCCATTCAAATGATTATTCTTGGGGTGATCGTCCGAGTGGTATCGTCTCACCTGGCTTTTGGCGCCGAAAATCGACAAATCGATATCCTACTCCGCGTTCCGTGAGGATGTACTTCGGATCAGCTGGATCCTTCTCCAGCTTTTTGCGGAGGTAATTAATATACAGACGCACATAATGTGGTTCATCACGATACTCGTACCCCCAAACTTTAGCGAGTAGCTGGTCGTGGGAGACAACCCAACCCGCATTTTGGACCAGGTGATAAAGCAATCGATATTCAGTTGGACGCAATTGGACTAGCTCTCCATCCAGCCACACTTCCCGACGGTCGAAGTCTAGTTTCAAGTGTTCATCCACCTCGATCACGCCATGGGTCGTACCAGTTGCAGTCTCGGTTCGGCGCAGGACCGCCCTTACTCGACTGACCAGCTCGCGAGGGCTGAAGGGTTTTGTAATGTAATCATCTGCTCCCAATTCCAGCCCGCGCACCCGGTCATCTTCTTCACCTTTAGCCGTTAACATGATCACCGGCACATGACTGGTCTCACGGATAATGCGCAGAACCTCGAACCCGTCGAGATCTGGCATCATGACATCCAGTAAAACCAGATCGGGGAGTGAGCTGCGTACGCTATTGATCGCCTGACTTCCATTGAAAGCTTCTGTGACCCTGAATCCATCATGCTCTAAGTTTAGGCGGATAAATCGCACCATACGCTCTTCATCATCTACAACCAGGATGCGTCGATCTCTTAAACGGTTCTCACTCATGTTTTATTCTCGAACGAATCCGATGATTTCTTCTTCTTCCCGACCGGAGATAATTTCAACAAAATTTAACCGACTGGTTGGCCAATATACGGTGGTGACATTATCTGCTAGATAAGGTACATCTTTCCCGTCCAGGCGACGAGGATTGCGGATGGCAATCAAATTATCTCCAGGCAAGGGCAGCTCTTCAACTTCTCCGATGACCGGTTCTTCATTCACGACATGTAAGATTAGTGTAAATGGCAATTTGACCTCCACTGAAGCGAAGAAGGTTACGTTATGATTTTATCAGTACTTTAAGTTTTAACTTTCCTAAGCTTATCACCGATTCATCTTCCAGGCGGTGCGGTGTGCTGGGCGGTAATTTATCTCCGTTCAAACGAGTACCATTTGCCGAACCCAAATCCATGATGTAGACTTCTTTTCCCTTAATTCTAATCGATGCGTGGAGTCTCGACACCCCAGCTTCCAATCCTTTATACGGGGTTAGATCAATATCAGGTACGATGGGCTGGCCAGTGCCTGCACGGCCTAGAGTGACTTCGTCTTCCTCTGCGACCGAGATGAGCTCGCCAGTTTGAAGGACCTGTAGAGTGATACGATTGGTCTGTTCGGGGTTTGTTATCGTTGGTCTTGGCTGAGTGTCACTGGTAGTTTGTGAGCGTATAGGGGTATAGGAGTTTGGTCTACCAGGCTCTGTGTTCGGTGTTGGGCTTTGGGTGACCTTTTTTGAATTATGGGTAAATGGCAGATCACTGGTCGTTTTTTTTACTGCCCCGGGTGAAGAATAAGCTCCTGCTTCTGTTGGAAGAAGCTGAGTTCCACATTCCCGGCAAAAAATTGCGCCAATCAATTCAAGTTTCTTACAATGGGGGCACTCGATCATGTTTAACCTATTTGATGATGGACGGCAGTACTAAAGAACGCGTGCCGTATTTTATTTGTTTACTGCCTTCTACACTGATGGCATGCGTGGAGCGTAAGCGCTCGACCTCCATCAGAGCAGTCTGCGCCAGTTCGTTTTCCCCGCACGAAATAAGCTGGTTTGCCAGCAATTCTAACTGATCATTTGCAGCTTCAATATTACCAGCATAGATTTCTGTATGCACTTTTTCCTGCATTCGATAAAGCGAAACATAAGCTAAGGCTTGCACGATCTCGTTAGGTGGCAATTCCTCGTGGTTGAGGTGATTGACAGGGCGTTCGAGCTGAATAGGTAATGTGAGGATGGTTGGTTCTAGAGAATGAATTTGCATTGAGAAAACCCCCCTGGCAATATCATGCTGAAAAGCCCGCCGAAATATGGGTTCCAGGGTGAATTCAAGCAATGTAACCAACCGGTTTTCTCTGAGTAGGTTTCCAAGTTTGAGAGATGACGTAATGGGTAATGGTGATGTATCTGGCCGAATACGATAAGCATAGGTTAATGTGACCCCCGATGGTAGATCTAATGTCAGTGTGGTCTGGTCGCCAAAGACTTCACCCAAATCCTTAAACATATCTTGTAGAAATTCATTAAGATCAGAAAGGCGCGATACATATAAGGCTCGCCCACCTGTGCGTGACGCTAAATCATCCAAGAATTCATCATTCCAGGAGGAGCCAATCCCCAGGCCATTGATACGAACACCTTTGCCAGCAGCAATATCAGCGATTTGCAGGCAATCTAATTCATCCCCGTAGGTACGTCCATCGGTGATCAAAATAATCTGGTTGATGCGTTTATTACTTAGGTTACGGTGAACCTCATAGTAAGCAGCTTCCAGTCCACGGTAAATTTCCGTGCCTCCGTCTGTGCCTAACATGCGAATTTTTGTTTCTGCGTCTTCTCGATCTAAACGGCGCACGGCAGGTACGATTACTTCAGCCCGGTCACTAAATGCAACAACTGAAAGAACATCATCAGTACGCATCTGGCGCATTAATTCGATTGCTGTATCTTTCACAGTATCCATACGTTCCCCTTGCATGGAAGTTGAGCGATCCAGGACAAGGCAAACATTCAGGGGCGGGCTGAGCTTGTGACTTTTGGTGGCTAATGTGGCAGCTTCTAAAAGAACATAAATGAGCTGCGGTTCTTCCAGTGTAGCTAATTGGGCACGACTGTAGAGTATTTGGAAACGAATTTGGTTCGTATTAAATTCTGTAGAGCGCTGTTTGAGATACTCACTTAGCTCTTGATGTAAGCTGTGATCGTATTGTGTTCGCTTGGTTTTATCAGTCAGAATTTCGTAGCCTTTTTGGACATCCAGGAAAATTTCGATGGCATTTGGATCTTCGCTGACATCAGGATGCAGGCGTCTGGCTGCCTCATGATAGGCGCGCCGGATTTCATCCGGGGAAGCATCCGGAAGAATATTTAAGAGCGAGTAATAGTTTGAAGTCGTATCTATTGCACACCTATTCGGGGAGCTGCACCAGGATTACCGAAATATTGTCTGGGCCTCCAGCTTCATTGGCAGCTTCTACCAATTGCTGACATGCATCCAGAGGCGTTTGAGCATTCATAACAATATTTGAGAGCATATCGTCTGGGACAACCCCCCATAAACCATCTGAGCAGATTAGCAAGTATCCCCCTGATGTAATAGGATAGGTACTGACATCCGGCTCGAATGGTTCACCCTGGCCTAAGGCGCGATAGAGCACATTACGCTGTGGATGGGTGACAGCTTCTTCTTCAGTGACTTGACCTAACTCGATTAAACGTCTAACCAAAGAGTGGTCGCGAGTCAGCACTTGAATCTCGCCATCAGGCGATATGGAATAAATACGACTGTCGCCCACATGTGCGATTGTGAGTTGTTCCCCGCGTAATAGCACCGCGGAAAGTGTTGTCCCTCCGCCTTGAACTTCTTTAAGGATGATACGATGCGCATCCAGAATTCCTTCACTCATGATTTCCTGGATAGTTTGGTTGGGAGAATTAGATTTATAGCTGAAAATTGGACCACAAAGTTTGTTTAGCACATAACCGCTTAGTGCCCGTGCCGCTATGGCGCTCGCAATTTCTCCATGTTGGTGCCCTCCCATGCCATCGGCAACAATAAACAACCCAAATGGCATATTACTGGGTTCAGCGGTCATGGCAGTGTTCATCATAAAAACTGCATCCTCGTTATGACTGCGCTGCATGCCCACGGATTGGGCGCATCCCACGGTTAATTGATTTGGATATAATTTTACTTTTGACCTTAGGTTTGTTGGTGGTGTAGCCTGGAGAGCTGGTTCAACGATTGGTTCATTCTCTTTGCCCTTGGCAGACTCGCCAGCAGTTGATTTATCGCGCTTTGGGAATAATTTCGCTAAGAAGCTGGTCATAGATATATCCTTCTTGCTGGTTGCATTCTATGCCATCAGGGCATAAACATGATGATCTGCCGATGTTACATATACAATGTCATTGTTAGCAGTTGGAGTGCTGGTAATAGGACCTTGTGTTTGGAATTTCCAGCGCAATCGACCGGTGCGGTATTCCAGGCAGTAAAGACATCCATCAACGGACCCGCAGTACAGCGAGTCTTTATAAATGATTGGTGATCCAGTTACCTGGTTATCGGTCTGGTAGCGCCAGATTTCTTTAGAATTATTGATATCGATACAATAGATGTAGCCATCAATTGCACCGGTAAAGATAAACCGATCAACCAGAGTTGGCGTTGTAATTGTCGGTTTGTTCAGACGAAAACGCCATATTGCCCAGCCAGTCTTGGCGTCCATGGCATAAAGCGTTCCATCGACCGATCCAAAATATACGACCCCATTATGTGCAATAGGCGATCCAGTGTTGGCCCGGCGCGCTTTAAAGCGCCATTTAATGCGTCCCGTGAAGTCCAAACAAAAGAAATCACCACTTTCAGCGCCAAAATAGACAGAATCATTAAATACGAGCGGGGTTGAGCGGATTGGGGCGCCCGCTTCTACGCTCCAGGCTCTGCGCCCTGAGAGGGCATTGACCGCATGTAGGGATGCATCATCCGAACCGACAAACACATGTCCTTCAGCAGTCAATGGGGAGGAGCGAATGGGTGCATAAGTGAAATAGCTCCAGGTTATTTTACGGCTGGCCAGAGATACTGCATACAAACGATTATCTTCCGAACCAAAGAAGATATGATTCTCATAAATGGCAGGTTTGCTTACAATCCCACCCTCGGTAGGGAACTTCCATAAGAAACTTCCACTCGCCCCATTAATTGCATATAAATTGTTATCATATGAACCCAGGTAAACATTCCCTTCGTGAAAAGTAGGGGACCCGCGCAGCTCATCCTCGCATTCGAAGCTCCAGATCGGTTTAGACGAATTCGTTGCGGTAGCTTGAGCAACCACCGGAGGCGCAAGATTGGGTAACAATCCTGTTTTGTGCGCTACACCCAATAAAGCTTCTTTCATTTCCAGGGCGCTTTGGAAACGGTCTTCCGTATTGTATTGCAGCGCCTTTGAGATGGTTTCTTCCATATCAACCGACACGCTGGGATTTATGGCACGCATCGGGCGTTCGGCAAATGAAAATGGAGGTTCAAGGCGTGGATCACGGCGGGTAAGAGCATGGTGGAAGGTGGCTCCCAAAGCGTAGATGTCAGCCAGGGGAGTAGCCTCTCCTCGATATTGCTCCGGAGGAGAGTACCCTTCAGTTCCAATCATGGTGCCCTTCTGCCCGGTTTGAAATGTACGTGCAATACCAAAATCCACCAGGACAACATGATCTTGCGGCGTGATCATGATATTAGATGGTTTCATATCACGGAAGATGATTGGCTCGGGTTTGTGGTTATGCAGATAGGTGAGTACATCGCATAACTCTAAAGCCCAGGCAAGCACCCGGTCTTCTGATATAAAGTCGTCTGTGTCTGAGATCAGCGCCTCCAGGTCTTTTCCACTCACATGCTCGAGTACAAGATAAGATCGCTCGGACAGCGTGAAATAATCATATATACGCGGGATTGCACGGTGATCCAGCGTGGCTAGTAGATTCGCTTCACGCTCGAAATTACGAATGATCGTTTTACGCACTAAAGGATCGCGCGCCTGGTTGATCATTTCCTTAACTGCTACCAACTTGACAACGTTTGGAAAGTGCAAGTCTCGGGCTCGATAGACAGCTCCCATTCCACCAACACCAATCACTCCCTGGATCAGATAACGATCTTGGAGTGTAGTCCCAGATTGTAACTGCTGTCCAGGTTCATTATTTGGTTCCAAGTCTTGGGCTATGGGTTGTGTTTCCAAACTAAGTCCTTTGATATATGTAAGGGTTTCAATGCGCAGTCGTTAAGTTTTGACTATTATAGTCAGCTACAATGGAAACTGCAATCTAAAACAAGTGCTTACAAGTTAACAATGGTGTTAAGAACCCAGTCAATAAACTTGCAGCAGTGGGCTGTATGCATCCTGGCACCAGACGCGGCAGGATATCGAAACTACCAGGAAGATAGCTAAACAAAAAACGGGCGCTGGCTTGCAGCACCCGCTCTAAGTTCTTAAAGCTTATTCGCGGTAATTTGGTTCAGGAGCAGGTTTATTGTTTAGAACATTTTCAATCTGCTCCAGCACTTCAGGCGTAAGTTTATTGGATACCTCTAACGCTTTCATGTTTTCCTGTACCTGGCTGCCAAGCGAAGCGCCGGTGATCACCGTGCTCACATTGGGATTCTTGAGACACCAGGCCAGTGCCAGTTGAGCCGTTGAACAGCCTAGCTCATCCGCGATGGTAGTCAGCTGGCGCACTTTCGCTATTTGCTCTTTCCCTTTTTCAGAGTTCAGGCGTTTACGCAGCCATTCGTAGCCTTCCAGAGCCATGCGGGAGCCTTCGGGGATGCCATTATTGTATTTTCCGGTCAGCATGCCGCTTGCCAAAGGGCTCCAGATCGTGGTACCCAGGCCAATTTCACGGTATAAGCGGGCATATTCCCTTTCTACCCGCTCACGATGGAACATGTTGTATTCAGGCTGCTCCATGGTAGGGGGAATCAGATGTTCCCGGCGAGCAACAGCATAAGCTTCCATGACCTGGGTTGCCGACCACTCCGATGTGCCCCAATAGAATGCCTTGCCCTGGTTGACAAATTGCGTCATTGTCCAGACGGTTTCTTCGATTGGCGTTTGTGGATCAGGCCGGTGGCAAAAGAGAAGATCGACATAATCCATCTGTAATCGCTTCAAGGAGGCGTGCAAACCTTCTATCAAGTGCTTACGGGATAGCCCCTGATCGTTTGGGCCATTTCCACCCCAAAATAATTTTGTAGAAACAATTAAATCTGAGCGCTTCCAGCCGGTTTTGTGAATAACTTCGCCCATGACAATCTCAGCATTTCCATTGGCATAGACCTCGGCATTGTCAAAGAAATTGACGCCAGCATCATAAGCAGCTGTCATGCATTCATAAGCGGTGTCTAATCCTACTTGTCCCCCATAGGTGACCCATGCCCCCAGGGAGAGTGCAGATACCTGCAAACCAGATGACCCCAAACGGCGGTATTCCATGCGTTTTGCTCCTGTATTATGTTTTTGTTTATGAGAGGATTATAACACCTTCAATTTTTCTACTCTATAGGCGTAGTGGATGGCCTGGGTATTGTGGCCTGGAGGGAGGTGATTTGTTTGCGAGCCAGCGCAATCAATTCCGTGGTAGGTGCAGCTAGCACAGGAAAACTACGTAAGGCATAATTTATCCCGGGTTGGAGTGGAAATGGCTGGCTGCCGTCAATGGTGTCAATGATCCCACCAGCTTCCTCGATCAGCAGCCATCCTCCAGCAATATCCCAAATTTTTGGAGTGGCATCGAATCCCAGAATAGCACTCCCACGAGCCACACAACACAAGCTGAAACCTGTTGATCCCAGGATACGGGTCTTATAAGGAACACGCACCTGATAATATCGATGGGTACGTGAACAGCAGCTAAAAAACGAAGAATGATCGTCGAGGTCTGGTTGGAGTACGCGTATCGGGTTACCGTTTAAGAAAGCACCCTGGCCTCGCTGGCACATATAGGTTTCTTCTAAAAGGGGGAAATGCATAACGGATTCTTGAGGAAAACCATTGATCAAGCGTGTAAGGAGCACTCCCCAGGTATGCAAGCCCTGACGAAAGTTGGTAGAACCATCCAACGGATCGACGATCCATACTGCATGATCTGGATTGTCTGGGTAGCTGGAATTCTGGGGATGCAGTTCTTCACTGATGATCACGTCTTCTGGATATCTGGCGTGGATGGCATCGGAAATCAACTTGTCCGCAGCCAGATCAGCATCTGTGACCAGTGTTTGATCCAATTTCAAGCTATAAGCCAGACGCTTTTGCTTGAAATAGTCCATTAATAGCGCGCTTGCTTGTTGAGTGACGTGCACTGCAAAAGCCAGGGTTGTTTCCATGTATACCTCTAAGCTGCTCAAGAGAGTTGTTTTTGGTGTGCAATGGCTAATTCCAGATAATCATCTGGGACTGTAGCTTCTGGTGAGGCTCCCAGGTAATGGATCAACTCGTCGGTGAGGGTGGCTTTGTATTCTGCGTCACGTCGACTCCAGGTGCGAGATTTCACCTCCAGGAAGTATCCAAGAGCGGGTTTTGTTAGCTGGTCAAGGTTTATGTAGAACTCAGTTCCCTTGTAGGAGATTAACCAGCGCTGGCGATCCTTTTCAATGGAGATCTCTCCAGCCGGCTTAAAGTACTCCCGATAAAAGCGCAAACTATGCACCGCAGGAGCCAGATAACGACTGCGAGAGAGTAGTATGTCCGCAGGGAATTCGCGCTCGCGGGTAGGCCCAATCAGGGTCAGGCGGTAACGAATATTGCTGATCTCCCCATCTTGCTCGATAAACTCATCCTCTCGATAGCGCACAGTACCTTGCTCAGCCACTGGGAAAAGAAAATAAGTATCGTATTCATGGTAATGGCGGTGATAATAGATTTCGAACTCTGGTTTTTGTAAGGCGGTAAGAATTGGAGCCGGGTCTGGGATGCGCACCTTGGCTTGTACTTCAAAGCTCTCGCCCTCCATAGCTCCACCAATAGCGATCAACTTGGCCAGGACAGAGTGTTCGCGGTGGATCAAGAATGAGTCGATCCGCCGAGCATATTCGTCGGCATGTAGCAATAATTCGCTTTCCTGAAGGGTAGTGAGAATACGCTGGCGCATGAGCCAGCTGCCATTGACCATCACATCCGTTACATCGGTGGATTTGGCTGCATAAATGATTTGGGCATAAATTCCTTCAGGATCGCGACGGAATCGAGGCGCATTATGTAAAGTTTGGATATCAACCAGGATCAAGTCAGCTCGTTTACCAGGTTCCAGAGAGCCAGTCAGATGACCGAGATGCATGGCTTGAGCACCCAATCGAGTAGCCATGCATAAAGCAGTGCGTGCTGGTATGGCGGTGGGATCCCCACTGGCGCCTTTGGCCAGGATAGCCGCCAGGCGAACTTCTTCAAACATGTCCAGATCATTGTTCGATGCCGGGCCATCTGTACCGATACCGACATTTAAGCCCAATTCAATCATGCGGGAGATGGGTGCAAAACCAGACGCTAGTTTCAGATTGGAAGATGGATTGTGGGCCACACCTGCGCCATTATGTAAAAGGGTGTGCATTTCGCCTTCATCGATGTGCACACAATGAGCTGCTAAAACCTTGGCGTCAAACAGGTTGTGCTTTTTTACGTAAGGGATCACGGGCATGCCATTTTCGGCACGCATGTTTTCAACTTCAATGGCCGTCTCTGATAGATGAGTGTGCAACGGGACGTCAAATTCTGCGGCTAAAGCAGCGGTCTGGCGGAGAATTTCTGGGGTACAAGTATATGGAGCGTGCGGAGCTACTGAGGGGACAATCAGCGGGTGACCTTTCCACTTCCGGATAAACTCGCGGGCTGCTGCCAGTGATTCCTCAAATGAATGTGCATCGGGTGCGGAGAATTTTAGAACCGTTTGTGAACAAACTGCTCGCAAGCCTGCTTCGGCAGTCGTGCGTGCGATATGTTCTTCGAAATAATACATATCAGCAAAGCAAGTAACCCCAGAGCGGATTAACTCTACACAGGCCAGTTGCGTGCCCAGGCGAACAAAGTCGGGAGAAACAAACTCGCGCTCGACGGGCATCATATAGCCCAACAGCCAGACATCCAGGCGCAAATCATCTGCCAGCCCGCGCAGCAGGGTCATAGGGACATGGGTGTGGGCATTGACCAATCCGGGCATTAGTACTTTTCCGCCACAGTCCACTATTGTTGCGGGTGTATATGTGCTTTTCAGGGCGTCTTCCGCTCCAATAGCCAGGATAGTATCTCCCTGGACAGCAACTGCGCCTGGTTCGAACTGATTAAATTCATGGTCCATGGTCAGAACGATAGCATTGGTAAATAAGAGATCACAGTCGATGCTCACTTGATTTTTCCTTTCATCTCTGTTTGGCTCGTCTCTTGAGAAGATAAATTGCGCAGGATGTTGAGGGCATGATTGGTTGCCCAACGGGGAGCGTATTGGGGCGGACCACCATATGGATGGCTGAAGAGTTCCTCGCCTGTAGGAGTGATGAGGACAATCTTAATCTCCTGGCGCATCTCTTGGGGGTAAATAGCAACACCCAGACCGACGCTGGCGCTATGGGTGTTGCGTTCAGCGGCAGTCAGATTGCGCAGACTATCAGGGTCAGGAGGGCTGGCCAGCACTTCCGCGCCTAAGAATGGACTTGCGGTGTGGGCAAGGCGTTGGATCAGCTCACTTACCTGGCTATCCACGACTGCTCTAAGTGACCAGCCTAGTTCTGCCAGGTGGTTCAGTGATACCTGTTCCAGGGTTTCCCCATCTACTCCATAAATCCAATTGCCCAAACGCTCTCGGATCTCTGTTTCGACGACGTCAAGCATGTGATCAGCTTCGCTGTCCGAGCCTGCTTTTGCTGTAATTCGGACATCCACCTGACCTGTGTGTGCTGCCAGACCCACGGTGGGATTGGTTAAGGTTTCAAGGTCACCAATGCGCTCATCTACCAGAGATTCACCCACTCCAGCAGTGTGTAACAGGCGGGTTTTGATCGTGCCATGTAGTTGGTAATATTGTCGCAAGTAGGGGATGACTTCATGCTCCAGGAGATATTCCATTTCGCTGGGGACTCCTGGCAGAGAAATGACAAGCTGATGGCCGCTCTCAAATATAAACGCTGGGGCTGTGCCCACCGGATTTTCGATGGGCTTTGCACCGTGCGGAATATAGGCCTGGCGGCGGTTGTTTTCGGTGGGCAAGCGTCCAAAGCGTGCAAAACGTGCTTGTATTTGCTTCCACAGGTCTGGTCGAAATTCTAACTCCACCCCGAAAGCAAGAGCAACAGCTTCTCGGGTTGGATCATCTACTGTAGGACCCAGTCCGCCAGTAGTCAAAACAATATCGCAGCCAGTCAAGGCATATTGTATGGCTGTTGCGATGCGTTGGGAGTTGTCACCGACGGTGGTTTTGCGATAAATGTCGATGCCCAGATCGCGCAGTCGCCGGGCGATGCTGTGGGCATTAGTATCAACAATCTCACCCAGTAAAATTTCCGTCCCTATGGTGATGATCTCGGTGGAGGGCATAGACTAGTTTACCTTTATTTGTGTCAAAAAGCGCAGAAGGTGTCCAGTGACTGCTCCTGCGCTTTTAAAAGTGCTGCTGGTACTTTTTCGTCGACCACACAACAACACCAATTTGCCATGATTATTCTATACCGAGGTAAGCTTTTTGAACCATCTCGTTTTTCTGAAGGTTTTCTGCACTGTCTTGCAAAACAATGCGTCCGGTTTGCATTACATACCCGCGATGCGCGATGGAAAGCGCCATCAACGCGTTTTGCTCAACCAAAAGGATGGTCGTGCCTTCCCGATTGATGGTTTGGACCGTCTCGAAAATTCCTTCCACCAGGATGGGCGCTAGACCCATCGAAGGCTCGTCCAACAGAAGTAAGCGAGGGTGGGCCATTAATGCACGTCCAATCGCCAGCATCTGTTGCTCGCCACCTGAAAGTGTACCAGCAACTTGCTTGCGACGTTCTTTCAGACGTGGAAAAACCTGATAAACACGTTCCAGATCTTGTTGAATCTGGGGCTTGTCGTTGCGAATATAAGCCCCCATGTCCAGATTTTCTTCGACCGATAAGCGGGCGAAGACTCCCCGCCCTTCAGGAACCATCGACACACCTTTTGAGACCACCTGATGGGGTTTGTATGGCGCCAGATCTTCTCCTGAGAGCAAGATCGTGCCATGACGTGGTTTGTGCAAATTGCTGATAGAGCGTAAGGTGGTTGTTTTTCCTGCGCCATTCCCACCGATCAGGGTGACGATTTCGCCTTGTTCAACAGTCAGCGAGATTCCTTTTAACGCGTGGATATTCCCGTAATAAGTATGTATGTCGATAACTTCAAGCATTGGCATAACGGAAATCTCCTCCGTTGTGGTGATTTTTCTGGTTGTTCTGAATCTTGTGCTGATCCAGAACTAGTTTTTAATACCTGAAGCAGCTCCCCGGCCTAAATAAGCTTCTATGACTTTAGGATTCTGCTGGATTTGTTTTGGGGTTCCTTCGGCAATTTTTGTTCCATAATCCAGAACAGTGATTTGCTCGCTGATTCCCATGATCACGCGCATGTCGTGTTCGATAAGTAAAATAGTGATCCCCAGTTCATCGCGTAAATTCTGAATGAAGTGCATCATGGTTGCGGTCTCATTCGGATTCATGCCTGCGGTTGGCTCATCTAAGAGCAACAGCTTGGGCTTGCTTGCCAGTGCACGCGCAAGCTCCAGGCGGCGTTGGGCGCCGTAAGGTAGATTCCGGGCGAGGTGGTCACCCAGACCAGCTAAACCAACAAAACGGAGCAAACGGAGCGCCTCTTCTAGCGCTGCGGCTTCTTCTTTGCGTTGGCGGGGATTATGGAGAATTGATTCCACCCAGGTGGTTCCCAGGCGTGGGTGTCGCCCAACAAGTATATTTTCAACAGCAGTCATGTTGGCGAAGAGGCGAATGTTCTGGTACGTCCGTGCAATGCCCAGGTAGGTTATGCGATCTGGAGTGTAGCCAACTAGAGGCTGTCCAAAGAACAAAACTGTACCATCGTCCGGGGTATAAAAACCGGTTATGCAATTGAAGAAAGTTGTTTTTCCTGCTCCGTTGGGTCCAATTACACTGGCAATGGTGGCTTCAGGAACAACTAAATCAACCCGGTTTACGGCGGTAAGCCCGCCAAACAGTTTTACCAGTCCAGTGGTTTGTAGGGCGATTGCGCTCATAGTTCACTCTGTCTTGAAGATGAGGCCTGGTTTGCAGCAGTAGGAGATATTTCAATTGTTTCTCCCTCAGAATCGGGTCCCTCTTGATCTATGTGCATTTCTAATCGGCGGCGGGATGAGGGGATCAAACCTTCCGGTCGGATAATCATCATGGCTACCAACAGAGCCCCAAAGAATAAAATTCGATAGTTTTCCAGCTCACGCAGGATTTCAGGCAATCCTTTGAGTACAAATGCCCCGGCGATTACCCCAGGTATGCTGCCCATACCACCGACGATAACTTCAGCCAACACGTTGATCGAAACCATCAAGCTGAAATCTTCAGGACCGGTAAATTGATTGCGCGAGGCAAAAATCGCACCACCCAAACCGGCAAATGCAGCGCCAATGGCGAAGGCTAATAGTTTTGCCTTCCAGGTGTTGATGCCCATGGCTTGAGCTACGGTTTCATCTTCACGCATCGCAATCCAGGCCCGTCCAGTGCGCGAGTTTTGTAAGCGATTTGTTACAAAAATGATCAGCAGACAGGCCAAAATAATAATGTACACAAAGGCAATATCGCTGTTGAAAGCTTTTCCAAACAAGCTGGGCTGAGCGACATCTCTCACACCGCGCGGCCCGGCCGTAAAATCTTTCAATACATCACTCTTACTTAAGATACGGATAATCTCGCCGAAACCTAGCGTGACGATAGCCAGGTAGTCGCCGCGCAAACGCAAAACCGGTATGCCTAGAAGTACGCCCGCCAGGGCCGACACGATCACTGCAACTGGCAAGGCAGCCCAGAAGCTCCACATCAGGTTGTGCGGCTCGGGTGCGGTGAGTAATGCTACTGTATAAGAGCCAATTGCAAAGAAGGCAACATAACCCAGGTCAAGTAATCCAGCCAGACCGACTACAATATTCAAACCTAAGCCCAGCAGTACATAGATGCCGACTGTGCCAAGGGTATAGTTCCAGTATTGTCCAGCGAATTGGGGGATAAGCAAGACAGTTACCAGGATGATTGCATAAATCGCATAGCGCAAATAGCGGCTGGTGCGCAGCTTTGTTAGCCAGTCTATTTGGTCCAGGCGGTTTTGTAGCCGCTTTAGACTGGCATCCAGTGCAGACCGAGCAGGGCTGTGACCAATGAATTTCGCCAGCAAAGCAAAGAGCAAGGTGGTTACCAGGAAAAAAGCAAGGTAAATCAGAGCGGCATTCAAAGGTGATTGTTCAAACAGATAGAAATCCATGTCCTCGGGCGATACTGACGCAAGATATTTGCGCATGTCAATTCCCTGAGCGTGGATCGAACCGATCAGCAGTGTAAATAACGCAATAATGGCGCCATAAACACTACCCCCGGCCAGTCCGGCCTGGAGAACCTTTCCCCAGGTATCAGGTTCCATCCGGCGAGCAGCCGAAACCCCGGCGAGCAAGCTCAGAAATCCGAAGAAAATCAATAGGTTTGCAGGCGTCACAGCCTGCGAGTCGGCATTATTACCAATTCTTCCCCCAATTAAACGAGTGGCTGTAATTTCAAAGCCAATCAAGATTAAGAAGATCGTGACAACAGCGAAGATCATGCCAGTACGCATTCCATTACGGATGTGCATGTTCATCACACCTTCTCCTCTGATAGAACCTGGCCGAGAATGCCGGATGGGCGGAAGATTAATACTAGCACCAGGATGGAAAATGCAATCACATCTTTGAGCTGGAAGTCAATCCCTAGAGCAGGCGGACCAACGGATTCAATGAGGCCCAGAAACAAACCTCCCAGCATCGCGCCTGGTAAGTTGCCGATACCCCCTAGCACAGCCGCAGTAAAAGCTTTAATACCCGGAATAAAGCCTATGAAGTAATACACCAGACCATTATGGATACCCCACATAACCCCTGCTGCGCCTGCCAGTGCACCACTAATAATAAAAGTACGGCTGATAACCCCATCCACGTCAATACCCATCAACGAGGCAACCTGCTTGTTTTCTGCCACGGCACGCATTGAACGACCTAACTTGGTACGCTGGACAATGGTATATAGAGCGATTAACAATGTAATGGATAAGACTAAAGTGAAGATGCCAGTATAAGTAATAATAACGGGTTTATCTGCGATCGTGACCGTCCAGCCCGAGCCTCTTTCCAGTAAAGCTGGATTGGCATAATTTCTCCGCTGTGACCCAAAAAGTAATTGAGCAGCGATTTGCAGGAAAGTGGATGCGCCGATTGCGCTAATCAACGGTACCAGCCGCGGCGCACCTCGTAGAGGACGGTAAGCAATACGTTCCAAAAAGTACCCGCTGAGAGATGCAACCGTCATTCCGACAATGAATGAGACAATTACAGCTAACCAGGGATATGCATTCAGTATATTTATATTGGGATCACTGGATGGGATGGCTGCGAATGCTTCAAAAACAAAATATCCCCCAAAGGCTCCCAGCATCATGATCTCGCCATGGGCGAAGTTGATCATAAACAAAATGCCATACACAAGTGTATAACCGATGGCGATTAAGGAATACACGGATCCAAGAATTAAACCCGCCAGGACAAATCGCACCCAGGTATCTGCGCCGTAAATTGCCTGGACAAACAGCACATTGTATAGACGCCAAACAACAAAACTAGTAAACAGTACCCCGATAATGATCTGGACAATGCGGTAGGTGTTGATTGGGGTTTTTACGTGGGGGGGAGCTGCTGATTGCATGATGGCGCCTCGGAAAAATGGGGTGAAAATTGACGAGGGTATGCCGGCTTACTATTAATCCGGTTGAGGTAAGACGGGGTGGGCAGGTCGCGCCCACCCCGTTCGGTGCCGAAAAGAACGCCGCTCAATTCGGTAATCGCATTGAGTTTATTGGGCCTCTACCCACTCGCCATTCGTGACAACATAGAAGGTTGGGCCGGTGGAGTTACATTCACCAACTGCGTCACAGGTAATCGTGCCAGTCAGGCCTTGATAATTGGCGGTGCCACGCACGGCATCTACCAGCGCACCACGCGGGATGTAGAGCTTCCCATCGCCGCCTAATACAGCCACCTTCTTGATCGCGTCAATCAGGGTTGCAGCCGAATCGTAGGCAGTCCAGGTAAAGGGTGACAAGGTGCCGGTTTCAATGCCGTACTTTTCCATGTATTTGGCATCGAAGGCTGTCTTAGCATCCGAAGCTGGTGGGATTAGCGATGTGCCATACGAGCCTTCGCTATTAGCTCCTGTACGCTCCACGTAGTCTGTACCGAAAGTGCCGTCACAACCAAAGAATATGGTGTCCGTCAGTCCTTGGGTAGCCATCTGGTTGACCAGAACGACTGCGTCCTGAACATAACCGCCGAAATAGAGGACTTCAGGCGAACCGGCGGCAAGTGCAGCCAGGGTAGCGCTGTAGTCTGCCTCACCTGTGGTAATGCCTTCGAACGCGGTCACGGTACCGCCGAGTGCGGTAAATTGATCGCGCACGACTTCAGCCAGCCCCAGACCGTAAGCGCCACCGTCATGCAAGATGGCAGCCGTCCGCTTACCCAGGTTATTGTAAAGGTATTCAGCAGCGAATTTACCCTGTACTGCATCGGTAAAGGCTACGCGATTGAAGACCTTTGAGCCTTTTTGTGTCAGGGGTGGGTTAGTCGCGGAAGGCGACATCATGGGCAAGCCAGCCTGCTCATAGATTGGAATGGCAGCTTCGGTAGCGCCTGAGAAGATGTGACCTGCAATGGCTACAACCGTTGGGTCAGAGACCAGTTTGTTGGCAACCGCTGCACCACCTTCGGGAGCACCACCATCATCCTCCGAGACCAGCTCGAATTTGAAACCATTCAATTCTCCAGCGTCTTCAATAGCAATTGCAGCACCCTGGGAAATATCCGTACCGAAGTTGGCATTGTCTCCAGTCAGGGGAGAACCCATACCAATTTTAATGGTCTGGCCAGATTCAAAAGTAGCACAACCGAAAGCATCACTGGCACAGGCTTCTGGCGCGCCGGCCTGAGCAGGGGGTTCGGTAGCTTCTGGGACTGTGGTTTGGGTTGCGGGAGTTCCACAAGCCGCCAGGAACATAGCGGCTACAACCAATAGCGAGACAATACTGAACAATTTTTTCGACATATCTTCATCCTCCTTAATCCTTTGGCAATCTAATGAACCGAAATCAAGTACCGGAGATGTGCATTCACAGTATTGGGATAGAGACATCCCTCCTTTCGTTCGAAGGGTAATCTAAAACCACAGCCGGTGCAGGAGAGGTGAAGCGGCGTTGGTTCCCATCCTGGCCGGCTGAACTGCCTAGAGAGCGTTAATTCAAGAATTTTACCGAGAAGGCAGCATATGGTCAAGGATGAATTTTGAATACAATTTCACAAAGAGAACTGGCCTGAATGTGATGGTGACAGTCAACCCTGATAGAAGTCCAATATGGTAGAATCTAGCAGTTATGAAGCTCGTTCCAGACCATATGCATGACCCTAAGTCTCTCCCAAATCCACCCAGCCTCCTGCGGTCATTCAGTTCGGGATTTAACACGATCAGCAACCAGTTGGGTCTGGTGCTTTTCCCGATCCTGCTGGATTTGTTGCTCTGGTGGGGACCACGCTTACGATTAGGGAATTGGTTACAAGGAATTCTGGCAGATACTGGCTCAATGCCTGAATTGCAAACAGCTGATATGCAAGATATGCTGATTGCTACTCGGGAGATATGGCTGGAAGTATCCGGTCGGTTTAATTTATTGACAGTTTTGCGTACTTACCCCGTTGGAATCACCAGCTTGATGGCAGGTATTTCTCCGGTGGAATCCCCCACTGCTGCCATGCCCGTCTGGCAATTGTCAGGTTCGTTTACAATCCTAGCCTGGGTGTGTGGGCTAAGCCTGCTAGGCCTGGCATTTGGCTCCCTTTTCTATGCCTGTGTTTCTCAGGCTGTGGTGAGCGAGCGCGTAGCCTGGGGGCAGATATTGCGAGAATGGCCATTTAAGTTTATTCAGGTTGTCGCTTTGGCGTTGGTTTGGCTGGCGGTTATTGCAGCAGTCAGCCTGCCGTTTAGTTGCATGATTACGCTGTTGGCTTTGTTTGGGGTTGGTTTCAGCCCTTTGGCTCTGCTATTATTTAGCGCAGCTATGATATGGGTATTGCTGCCATTGGCGTTTTCTGCGCATGGTATTTTTGTTAACCAACGCACAATGTGGTCATCATTAAAGGATGGGGTCCGACTTACGCGTTTGACCATGCCATCCACCTCACTATTCTTATTGGCTGTCGTTTTGTTGAGCCAGGGACTGGATACAATCTGGAAGCTTCCAGCAGAAACTTCCTGGATGGGTCTGGTGGGTATTGCGGGTCACGGGTTTGTAACGACGGGATTGCTGGCGGCCAGTTTTGTGTACTATCGGGATACCAGTCTTTGGATTCGACAAGTGTTCGAGAAGTTACAAACCGTGAAGGCTGAGTAGAAAATTATTATTTTCCTTTAGATGATCGGCGGGAGGAATTTGTGAAAAATTCAAATCCAATAGCTTATGATGCTAATGCAATCCAGGTGCTGGAGGGCCTTGAGGCAGTACGCCGCCGTCCAGGCATGTATGTGGGTGGCACAGATATCAAAGCCTTGCACCATTTGATTTATGAGGTGGTTGATAACTCGATTGACGAAGCGCTCTCAGGGGTATGTGATCGTATTGAAGTGATCATTCACCCAGATTCCAGCGTGACCGTACAGGACAATGGTCGTGGTATTCCGGTAGATATACATCCACAGATGAAAAAACCTGCACTGGAAGTCGTAATGACTGTCTTACATGCCGGGGGTAAATTCGGTGGTGGGAGCTATAAGGTATCAGGCGGTCTGCATGGTGTCGGTGTTTCAGCGGTCAATGCCCTGTCTGAATGGTGTGAGGTAGAAGTAAAACGAGACGGTAAAATCCACAAGCAGCGCTATGAACGCGGGTATCCTCAGACGCCGGTTCAGGTGGTGGGCAAAGCGCCTGATAATGTAACTGGCACACGCACTACATTCAAATATGATACCGAGATTTTCAAAGGCGAGTTGGACTATCGCTTCGACACTCTGGTGCAGAGATTCCGCGAGATGGCTTTTGTTACGCGGGGGGTGACCTTGTTCTTTTATGATGAACGCACGCAGCGCGAAATGACCTTCTACTATGAAGGCGGCATCAAATCATTTGTGCGCTACTTAAACCGTAATCGCGGTGTGCTGCACCCTGTGATGTACGTTGAAAAAGAAGTCGATGATGTGGTCATCGATGCAGCAATCCAGTTCACAGATGCCTATGCCGAGTCGGTATATTCCTTTGCCAATACTATCAACACGATCGATGGCGGTACGCACCTCACCGGTCTGCGTTCGGCGGTCACGCGCACGATCAACGATTATGCCCGGCGCACTGGATTGCTTAAGGATGCTGACCCGAATTTTAGTGGTGACGATACTCGCGAAGGCCTGACGGCGATTGTCAGTGTAAAGCACCCTGAACCGCAGTTTGAGAGCCAGACGAAGGTTAAGCTGATGAACCCCGAAGTCCAAACCATCACACAACAGGTGGTGGTTGAGGCTTTTAGTACTTTTCTGGAAGAAAATCCCTCTGCCGCCAAGAGCATTGTGCAAAAATGCCTTACCTCAGCCCGGGCGCGTGATGCTGCGCGCAAAGCGCGCGACCTGGTGATCCGTAAATCAGCCCTGGAAAGCCTGACACTACCGGGTAAACTGGCAGATTGTTCACAACGTGAACCCGAGCGCACGGAACTTTATATTGTTGAGGGTGACTCGGCAGGTGGCTCTGCCAAGCAGGGCCGGGATCGCCATTTTCAGGCTATTCTGCCGTTGCGGGGCAAGATCCTCAATACCGAGAGGGCGCGCCTGGATAAGATCCTGGCGAATAATGAAGTGAAAGCACTGATCTCCGCCCTGGGCACTGGTATCGGAGAGGGTTTTGATCTGAGTGGTTTGCGATACGGGCGCATCATCATCATGACCGACGCCGATGTCGATGGTAGTCATATTCGCACCTTGTTGCTGACTTTCTTCTTCCGCTATATGCAAACCCTGATCGAAGCGGGTCATCTGTATATCGCCCAGCCACCTCTCTATCGGATTGCTCACCGTAACCAGGTGCGCTATGCCTATACAGACGCCGATCTTGCACGCATATTGAAAGAGCTAGGTGTTGATGAGGGGAAAGCTTCATTGCAGCGTTACAAGGGTCTTGGTGAAATGAACCCCGAGCAGTTGTGGGATACGACCATGGATCCTGCTCACCGCACGCTCCTGCAGGTCTCGATTGATGATGCCGCTGAAGCGGACCGCACTTTTGATATGCTGATGGGCGCGGCTGTGCCTCCTCGCCGGAAATTCATCCAAACGCATGCCCGGGACGTGCGCAATTTGGACGTGTAAAAAAGCCCTGAGGGATGAATATCTGGGTCAAACACACCAGAAATGATAGTCCAACCTGTAAAAACAGCCAGCATTTGCGGCTGTTTTTATTTACCGGATCGTTTTGTTTTATACTTCTCGAACGATGAAAATTACTTTGCTTGCCTATGGATCACGCGGTGATGTACAACCCTTTGTAGCACTGGCGGAGGGTCTGCAATCTGTAGGACACAGCGTGCGGCTGGCAGCCCCTCAGCGTTTCATCGATTTGGCTGCTGAGTATTCAATCTCGTTTGTGCCACTAGCTGGCAATCCTGAAGAGATGAGCGCGCAATTGAACGATGCGCGCAGCAATGTACTGGGCATGGTCAAGAAAATGTCTGATTATGTTCTATCCATCGCAGAACCAGTCGCGCGCGTGGCATTTGCTGCATGCGAGGATGCTGATCTGGTTGTCCATTCTTTTCTCTTCACAACCGGGGCTCATTCGCTGGCTCAAGCGCGGGGAATCCCGGATGTTTCCGTACAGGGTTTTCCCATCTTTACTCCAACGCGTGCCTTTCCAATGGTCGCCATGGCAAACCTTCCACCAGGCGCACTGAGTTATTTTTCACACTGGCTGGGGACGCAATTGTTCTGGCGAGTGGGAAATACCGGATACAGGCGGCTGCGATCTGCTTCTCCCGATGTATTCAATCTGGAATTAGTTTGGCCGTGGAAACACGCTCAGCCAGTTCAAACACCCCTGATTTTTGCCTACAGTCCGACCGTCCTGCCCAGGCCTGATGATTGGCATGCACCTTACATCCATATACCTGGTTACTTCTTTCTGGAAGCATCTGAGTCATATCAGCCTCCCCCTGAACTGACCGATTTTTTGGCAACTGGTGAACCACCGATCTGCGTGACCTTCGGAAGCATGGTCAATCGGGAGGCGCAAAGGATTCAGCAGATTGTCTATCAGTCGCTGAATGAAACGGGGCAGCGTGCCGTCCTGCTCAGCGGTTGGAGCGGAGCGCAAGCCATGCAACCAGGGAATAACTTGTTAGCGCTTGAGTCAGCGCCACACGATTGGCTGTTCTCGCGCTGTAAAGCTGTCATCCATCACGGTGGGGCGGGGACTACCGGAGCTGGATTGCGCGCTGGCATTGCCAATATCGTTATACCCCACGGCCTGGACCAGCTATTTTGGGGTAAGCGCGTGGCTCAGATAGGCGCTGGACCAGCACCTATTGGTTTAAGCAAATTGTCAGTGCATGCGCTATCGGCTGCTATCGATCAAGCCAATGATCCTGCGCTACGTGCGCGTGCTTCTATGGTTGGCGGTCAAATTCGGTCAGAAGATGGCGTAGGGGAAGCAGTTCGGATAATTGAGCAACATGCAGCGTTTTTTAAAGCCAAGAAGTAACCTAATTTCCCCATTTATATAAAATTCATTACATTTTCACCCTATACGGCAATGGACGTTATGTGATATTATTTGTCGGAATAAATGCCGCCGGGAGAGCCAGGCATTCGGAAATTCTGGGATATTGATCCATCCACCGTGATTGATTCTCAAATCATTGATTTTGGTACCTACGTTTTATATTCGTTTTAGACCTAAAGGAGTCGTTCTATGTTCGCAATTCCTGCTACTACTGGCGTTTTGGTTATTGGCGGAGGCCCGGGTGGTGCAACCGCGGCGACGCTGCTGGCGCGTGCCGGGTTTGATGTAACCTTGCTGGAGGTGGCCCGTTTTCCACGTTACCATATTGGCGAATCACTCTTGCCGTCTATTCTACAAATCATGGATTTGATCGGCGCGCGCGATAAGATGGAACAGGCTGGCTTCCAACGTAAGAATGGGGCTTTCTTGGAGTGGGGACGTGAAAGTTGGCCGCTGAACTTTGGTGAGCTGGCTGGTAGCCATACCTATGCGTTCCAGGTGGTGCGCTCCGAGTTTGACCAGTTTATGTTAGATCACGCCCGCAGCCAGGGAGTGCGTGTTTTTGAGGGTGTTGAAGTGCGCAGCTTGGAGTTTGAAGGGGAGCGCCCTGTAGCAGCGAGCTGGTTGATTAAACACAGTGATAATGGAGATCGCGGCAAGCAGGGTGAAATCCGCTTTGATTATTTGGTGGATGCTTCGGGTCGAAATGGGGTAATGGCCAACCATTACCTGAAAAACCGGCGCTATCATAAGGTTTTCCAGAATATTGCTGTCTGGGGTTATTGGAAGAATACCAAGCGTCTGCTAGGTACACGTCAAGGTGATATTGCAGTTGGTTCGATTGAGGCGGGTTGGTTGTGGGGCATTCCACTTCATGATGGCACGATGAGCGTAGGAGCCGTCATACACCGTGATGCAATCAAAGCCAAACGCGACCTGGGTTTGAAGCAAATTCTGATGGAGGCGATTGATGAATCGCCGTTGTTGAAGGATCTTGTCTCCACGGGAGAAATGATCTCTGATGTCCAAACGGAGACGGATTACTCCTATGCCTCGGAACGCTTCTGTGGGCCAGGTTTCTTCATGGTGGGAGATGCTGCGGCTTTCCTTGACCCATTGCTATCGAGTGGTGTTCACCTGGCTACATTCAGCGCCATGCTGGCTGCAGCCGGCATGAGCAGCTTTAAGCGCGGTGAGATCAGTGAAGACGAAATGTTGAATTTCTTCGAGACCAGTTACCGCCAGGCATATTTGCGTTTCCTAGTCTTCCTTTCGGCGTTTTATGATGTTGGTCGTGGTCGCGATTCTTATTTCTGGGAAGCGCAGCGGCTGACGAACGAGGATGTCAGTGGGCAAGATTTAATCCAGGCATTTCTGAAACTGGTCACTGGCCTGAAAGACCTATCCGACGCGCAAGCCGATACTCATAATTACATTTTAGATGAGATGAGCAAGCGCATCGATGAGAATTTGAACTTCCGTAAGGATAAAGACGTATTGAACTCGCTTGACGAAGATGGACGTCAGGCAGCGGAATCGAACGCTAACTTTTTCTCGTCTGTAGAGGGTTTATTTGCATTGAACGAGGCAGACGCAATCAATGGTTTGTATATCTCGACCAGCCCACATTTACACCTGGCCAGGGTAGAACCCAAGCCTATGTAGACTTTCTCCTCGTCACAACGAAAGAACTACGCCGTTTTTTGTTCGTGCGCCTGGGGCATTCCTGCCCCCAGGCGCACTGTTTG
>CAYXDC010000012.1:0-55701 GCA_964463505.1 uncultured Anaerolineaceae bacterium | reverse complement strand
CTTGGATCATTATGGCTTCAATCTCGTATGTCCGTTTTTGAATTAGTTTCTCTATAAGAAGATTAGAGTCTCGAATTGTATCGAGAACACTCTTGATAAAAGGGCTTGAATTTGATCACACAGTTGTAGTGAATGCCGACAACCTCGATGATCCAAAAAATTTGTATGTTGCCCTAACGCGAAGCACCCGGTCTATAAAAGTAATTACAGGTTCTCCGATAATAAGAAGGCCACCCTTCTAGCAGCCTTATTCATATTAACACTCCCTACGTTTCTCAATTCGCCAGATTAATTTCCTTCTTGTAACTTCAATCCCGGTTTTGCTGCTTTGAATACCGAAGCTAAAAAACCAGCTGAAAGTATTTTTGTGACAACATTTTATCTTTAACTTTGTCTATCGTTACATCGGATTGAATATTCTCCAGAAGTATTCTTATTTGCTGGGATAAATCTTTTAAAGCTTCATTATCAACTGATTTATTCTGCGTAGTGTCCAAGTTCAAGAGAGCCTCCGTTATGGTATGGCGAGTGCTGAGACCCTGGGATAGCCAATCCTGAATAACAGCAAGCGCTTTAGCATCGCGGGGGTTATTTGGGTTCAACCGAATACTAATCACTATGCTCATAGCAACTGCAAAGCCACAAACAATTTCCAGAGCTTCATCCCTCCCCGCACATTCGCTAGGTGGAGGTTTATTACATCATCGGCCAGAATTACATTCTGGTGATCCAGGATTGGCAGCAATCGCTCGCACAGCAAAGCGCTGCCCCCACCGGTCAGGATAATGGTATCCCACCCAAGTGCTCTTCCGGCGATCCGTTAGTAGGTGTCCGCTATGCGATTAAGCATGAGATTTGTTGCCTCCTGCACTTCCTGCTCGCAGGGATAACATCGCCCACCGCCATCGAACACGCCCGTTGCAATCGCCCGGCGCACCCGCTCCGGCGGAAGTACCGGGGTAGCCTTGACTGCCTTCAAATTGTTGACACGGAAGCTCTCGTCGAAATCGGACACTACGGATTGGATGCCGAGAGGCACGCTACGCGTCAGGCTGTAATCCACTGCTCTGCCCGGATTGACTGCCAGCCAATCGGTGGTGAGGTGAAGCCACCGATATCGATAACCAAGGATCAGCCACCGTTTAGGCGCTGTGCTGATAATGCTGCCCATCTTCTGTTAAAAATACATTCATCAATCCACCAACTGGTTCATCGAATGTGTTGGCATAATGCACCCGGAAATTTCGTTGGCTGCCATTGATTTCTACCTGCCAGTCGCCGATGACTGCCTTCATCAGATCATCCCGGTAATGCACATCTCCGGGTGGATGGTTGCCAAATACAACAATTTCCTGGCTTCGGTCGTAAAGGAGTCCCAGAGCCGCGGCGGCCAAGACACTATAATAGTCTCGGCTATATCGGGCTGCTCCATAGCGTGGGGTAATCACCCCGAAGCGTTCGGCGCTCTCCCCCACCACATAGGGTTGCCCATTCACCCGTAAGTAATCGCTGGTAGTCCCATTTCCCTTGCGCGAAGGAATGCGTTTATATTCCGCCTCGGTCAGCGGTTGCAGGGCGTGAGGAAAGGAGATCTCGCTCCGCTCTCGTCGTGTGATCTTTGCTTTGATAATACTGTTGCCAGCATCAAGCACCATAACGATCATCTCAACCTCCTTCTCGGAAATCAGGTGTATTCGTTTGTAGACGAGTTGCTAGATTTCGATCTGAAACGCCGGTCTGTAGATCCATTAGAAAGCTTTAGGTAATCATCTAAAGAAGCTATCAGGATCAACCAGGATTGACCGACCCTAAGCTCGTTTAGTTTCCCGGAACGCAAAAGCCGCCGTAAATATTGCGGGTTATAGCCAGTAATACGCGCAGCAGCCTTGACAGTGATCGCTGCACTGGAAATGATGCCTGTTATGGAATTTGAAGAAACTTGGAGGTTAAAAACAATCATCCCGGCCTACCCTTCAATTCTTCCGCAGTCAGATCGGCCAATTTATTACGCTGCTCAAAGTGCAGCATAGCCAGAAACTGATCAACGGGAAGTGATGGTGGTTCGGGATGGGTCCGAAACTGTGGGCGGTATAGGACTCGAACCTACGACCTTTGCGATGTCAACGCAATGCTCTAACCAGCTGAGCTAACCGCCCGTGCCCCACGATTATACACAGTCCTTCTGAAAATGGCAATAGGTCGCTTTCTGACACAGCTCGCTTTCTGAGCTTCGCCCATTTTCCCCGGAACTGCGTTACTCGTGTGTCCTATAGTTCTTGGGAGCAGCAGGTCTTACTCAGAGTGGGATGCTCTGGATGAATTGCAACAGGTGGCTGGCGACCAAATCGGGATGCTCGATCATGACCATGTGCCCGCCGTGTTCGATGAGTTCCAGCCTGGCGCCGGGGATGCTGCGTGACAGGGATTGGGATAGACGCGGCGGGGTCATCCTGTCATCTGCCCCGCAGATCACCAGGGTGGGCTGGCAAATATCTCCCAGGCACTCGGAAAAATCGAAAGAATCACAGGCCAGCAGATCCCCGTAGAGTACGCTATGGCGGATATCCGCCATGCGCCGGGCGCAAAGCTGAACCAGATCCTCAGCCGTTTGGGGACTGAAGTACCAGTGTACTAACTTATCGATGGCGTTGTGATAGGTGGTTGCCTGAGATGTTTCCTGGAGTAAGAGAGGATTGACCGCCAGCCGGGCACCGCCGCCAATCAGGCTGATGCCTGCGACATGCTCCGGATGATTTAAAGCCAAATGTAGCGCGATGGCACTCCCCATTGAGCTTCCGACGAATATTGCGCGGTGGATATCGACTGCCAGCAGCCATTGCAAGATCGACTCCGCATAGAGTGCAATGGATTGCTCGCCGCGCCCTTCGGATTTGCCATGTCCGGGCAGGTCCAGGGCAAAAACACGCAATCCGGGCATCCGCCGGATCTGAGAAGGCCAGTAAAGATGATGTCCCCCAGCACCATGGATTAAAACAACCGGCGGGTGTTTTCCCCCGCCAGCTCCCTCGTAGGCATGATAATAGATTCCAGCCGCATTTGGCATATTGCATCCCAGTTTGGTTTTATTTGCGTTGTATTGTACTCGATCTGTGGTTAAGTGGTCTGTTGAATCGAGTATTCTGATTTCAACTTTGCTTTTTGGAAGCCAGCACATGCCATCCCCAGCCAAGCAAGCCTCCTGCCAGCGTCCACAATGGTGCTAATTGGATCACCTGTAAGATTTGCTGAGCAGTAAAATCAGGCGTTCCGTGACCATGCAAGCCGGTCTTGAACGCCATCCACAGCAGGGTGATTGGTGAGACGATCAATCCTGCTAATAAGCCTGCTAGTGGCCGTCTCAAAGGATACCTTTGCCTGGCAAATACGATCGCCGCCATTGCAGCTATGACTGCGAGGAAGACGGGGCCCAGGATCGATTGATCCTCAACGGGCAGCCAGAATAGAACCAGGACCACCAGTCCAAAAGCTACTCTCCGCCAGGTTATCAGAAATGACGGTGAAGGTTTGTTCACGGATTTTTCAGCATTGTCTCGAGGATTGGAATGGCATTCAGCAAGGCGCGCGCTCGGTGACTGAGGCGGTTCTTTTCCGTCATGCTCAATTCAGCCATGGTCTTGTTGTGTTCTGCCAGCAGAAAGATTGGATCATAGCCGAAACCATTCGAGCCGCGTTCCTGTGGAATGATCTCACCCGGGCAGGCGCCCTCCGCGAAATAGAAATGTGGTTCCGCAAGATGCGCCTGCTGCGGCTGCAGGATCGCTATACAGCAGCGAAAACGCGCCGTCCAGGGGCGTGGCTTTCCTGCCAATTGGGTTAGCAGATACTGACGCCGGTCAGCATCGTTGGCGTGTGGCAGGGGCGAAAAGCGTGCTGAATGGAGCCCAGGCATACCATCCAGTGTATCAACTTCCAGCCCCGAATCGTCTGCCAGGGTAAGCCTCCCTGAGGCCTGCGCATAAGCCAAAGCCTTAATGGCAGCGTTTTCAGCATAAGTAAGCCCATCTTCCACCACTTCTAGTTCGATCCCCAAATCAATGGGGGTAAGTAGCTTGAGGGGCAGGCCCATTAGCAGTGCTTGAATTTCTTTAACTTTACCGTGGTTATTGGTCGCAATGAGTAGTTCTTGCATTTACTCCTCTTTCTAAGCACAGACACTGTGATGTAATTCGCTGAAAGCAGCTTAACAAATCGCACTCACAACCAGCGAATTACATTAGCCAGATAGGCGGCTGGTCTAATTTTACCCAAGTCTGAGTGGGCGAGGGCATGCCTATGTTATAATCCACCTGCTTATCGATCTCTTGCACGTTATTATTTTCTATCGAGACTTATCGTGTCAAACGCAATCAATCTTCTCCGCCTGAATGTCGGATTTATCATCCATGAAACAGTTGGCTATTTTCGGGATTTCCCGCTTGAATTGCCGTCTGTTTACTTTCCACCCGATCTGCTGGTAGAACAATTTTCCGGCATGGTACGGGTCTCCCGTGCTCAGCAGGGGTTGGTCGTGCAGGTTCAGGCACAAGGGTTAACGGTTGCCCAATGCGGGCGTTGCCTGGTGGAATTCAATCAACCCTTGAGCGCGGATTTTACAGACTTATACGCTTTCACACCTAAGCTGGTTTCTGAATCGGGGCTAGTGCTACCAGAGAACGGGCAGTTGGATCTGGCGCCTTCTATTCGCGAGGAGTTGCTGCTCTCTTTACCGATTAACCCGCGCTGCCGCCAGGATTGTAAAGGGCTCTGTCCAGTTTGTGGTGAAAATCTCAACGATACGACTTGTAATCACGAGGATGAAGACATCGATCCACGATTGGCGCTGTTAAAATCCCTGAAAGACAAACCAGAATAGTGTCTCTGATTGGTAGACATCTGGATTTTTGGCTTATCTTGACAAATTATGGGCTGGGTTTTAGACTCAGCACAATCTTTGGTTTCAGTTTACTGGCATTGGTGAACACGATGTCAAGCTCAAGCATCCCGTATTCTGGTTTTGACTCGCGGCTGGATAAACTGTGCAGCATGTCCATGTCGATGTGCCTGCGCGCCGCTCCAATGGCAGCCGCCAGATTCCAGACAGGGTGCTAAAGCACCGAAGTTCTGAAAGCCAGGGCTGTCCGGATGGGCAGCCCTTTTATTTGAAGATCAGACCTTTAAAGATCAGACCAGAAGACCTGAGCATGCTGCTTGCGCCTCAGGATAAGAAGGTAAACAGGAGGTTCCCATGACCGAGCATATTTTGGTTGGCGTTGCCTGGCCTTATGCCAATTCTCTAATCCATGTCGGTAATCTCACCGGCTCTTACTTGCCGGCGGATATTTTTACACGCTACCAACGCCTGGCAGGCAACCAAGTAATCATGGTGTCCGGCTCGGATTCGCATGGAACACCTGTAACCGTGCGAGCGGATACTGAGGGAAGCACCCCGGTTGAAGTCTATGAGCGCTTCCATACCGGTTTTCTGGAGCTTTTCGGGAAACTGGGACTCTCCTATGATCTCTTTACCAGCACCCATACGGACAATCATCTACGCGTCTCCCAGGCCATTTTCCTGGCGCTTTTGCAAAACGGTTACCTCTACACAGAAAGCCAGCAGCAATGGTACGCGCCGGCCCAGAAACGGTTCCTGCCGGATCGCTACGTGGAGGGCACCTGCTACCTGTGTGGCTATCCTAATGCGCGTGGCGACCAGTGTGATGGTTGCGGCGAATTACTGGATGCCACTCAGCTAATTGATCCGCGCTCCAAGATCGATGGATCTACGCCTGAACTGCGCCATACGGAGCACTATTATCTTAATCTGGGCAAGCTGCAGCCACAGATCGAAGACTTTCTGCGCCAGCGTGAAAGTTACTGGCGACCCAATGTGCTGCGCCAGTCGCTGGGTCAAATGCAAGCGAATGCACTGCACGGGCGCGCCATCACCCGCGATCTGGACTGGGGCGTGCCGGTGCCCGTGGAAGGATGGGAAGGCAAGCGTCTTTATGTCTGGTTCGAGGCGGTTATTGGCTACCTTTCAGCAGCTATCGAATGGGCGCGCTTACAAGACACCCCGGATGCCTGGCACGACTGGTGGACCAACCCAGAAGCGCGCGGCTACTATTTTATCGGCAAGGATAATATCCCCTTCCACGCGGTTATCTGGCCGGCCCAGTTAATCGGAGCAGGTGAGTGGTTCTCACAGATTTTCGAGGAGCGCCCGCATGCTCCCCTTACCCTGCCCTATGATGTGCCGGCCAACGAATTTATGAACCTGGAAGGCAAGAAGATCTCCGGCAGCCGCAATTGGGCGGTCTGGGGTTTGGATTTCTTATCGCGGTATGATCCAGATGCGCTGCGTTATTATCTCACCATCAATATGCCGGAGAGTAAGGATACCGATTGGGATTGGGAAGGTTTTGTGCGCCGCAATAATGATGAGCTGGTAGCCACCTGGGGTAACCTGGCAAATCGTGTGCTTTCCTTCGCTTATAAACATTGGGGAGGAGTCGTACCCGATCCTGGTCAGTTACGTCCCGATGATGAAGCCATCCTGGCCTTAGTCGAAAGCGGTTTCAAGGTGGTGGGGGATCACTTCAATGGTGTACGCCTGCGAGCTGCCTTGAATGAAGCGATTCGCCTGGCTTCTGAGGTCAACAAATATATCGACCAATCCGCACCCTGGTTTGAGATCAAGACCGATAAAGCAGCTGCCGCGACCTCGATCTACACTGCTTTGCGTTGCATCGACTCGCTCAAGACTCTACTTTCACCCATCCTGCCATTCAGCAGCGAAAAACTGCACACCTACCTGGGCTACAAACAGCCATTATTTGGCGAGCAATTCACTGAGCCCGTACAGGATAGCCTGGGAACGCACACCGTTCTGCGCTATCGGGCCGGCTCTGCTTCAGGACGTTGGGAAGCCAGCCGGTTAGAGCCAGGTCAGGCAATGCTGCAGCCGGCGCCGCTCTACCGTAAGTTGGATGATAGTGTGGTTGAGGAAGAACGCGCTCGCCTGGGTCAGTAGATGAACCAGGCATAGAATCACTTCAACCCGTTAGGATGTGTTGTGCTGGCGGGGTGAAGTGATTTCGCTTTAATCCCAATTAAAGGCTTTCGAGATAGTCTTGTAGCAAGCGCAGCGCTTGGCGAGCCGATTTTTCTTTAACCGCCATACGGTCGCCCTCCCAAATATAGCTGTACGCTTCGTCGCCACCTTCGGTGCTCAAACCGATCCAGGTCAGGCCTACTGGTTTTTCGGGTGTTCCACCACCCGGCCCAGCAATGCCGCTGACCGATATGCCAATATCCGCTGCCAGCGCCTTACGTGCGCCACACGCCATTTCGATTACGGTTTCCTGGCTTACTGCGCCGTACTTCTCCAGCGTTTGCCAGCGCACGCCCAACAGGCGTACTTTGGCTTCGTATGCATAGGCGATTACACCGCCCATGTAATAGGTGGATGAGCCTGGCACATTGGTGATCAAATGACTGATTAATCCGCCAGTGCATGATTCGGCTGTTGCCAGCCGCAGACCGCGCCGGCGTAACAGCTCGCCAACAATGATTTCCAGGGGGGTATGGGACATGCGCCAATTATACAGGTGTTTAAGATGGCATTGGGTATAGAATAGCCAGCCGCATTGGATTCTCAGCCAGTCATTATCAAATCTTGCCAGGGAGCGTGTTAAAATTCAGGCAATGAAAATCCTGGAGCACTTAGAACGGGTCTTGAATAGCCTGCCGACCAAGCCGGGCTGCTATCTGATGAAAGATGCTGGCGGCAAGGTGATTTATGTTGGCAAAGCCATCAACCTGCGCAATCGCGTGCGCTCTTATTTTCACAGCACAGCCCAGGAACATCCCAAGACCCACCAGCTAGTGCGGAAAATCCAGGACATCGAATGGATTGTGGTTGGTTCCGAATTGGAAGCCTTGATCCTGGAGATGAACCTGATCAAGAAACACCGCCCGCATTATAACGTGCGCCTCAAAGATGACAAACGCTATCCCTATGTCAAGGTACATTGGGCGGATCCTTATCCAACCGTTACGGTTACCCGCCAGATGGTGGAAGATGGCTCACGTTATTATGGTCCTTATACCAGTGTATGGGCAGTCCACCAGACTTTGGATGTGCTGCGGCGAATCTTCCCTTATCTCACCTGCGACCGGCAGATTACCGGAATGGATGAGCGCGCCTGTCTGTATTACGATATCAAGCTGTGTACTGCACCCTGTATAGGCGCTATTTCACAAGCAGATTATCGCCAGATGATGGATGATCTGGGGAAATTTTTGGATGGGCGCACCGAGCCAATCGTTTCGCGCTTGCGAATTGAGATGGACAAAGCTGCTGATGAACTGCGCTTTGAAAAGGCCGCTGCGCTGCGCGACCAGTTACGGGCGATAGAGAATGTAGTGGAACGCCAGAAAGTCGTCTCGCATGATTACATCGATTCGGATGTTCTCGCGATGGCGCGCGCGGATGGCGAGGCCTGTGTGCAGGTCTTTTTCATTCGTGGCGGCAAGCTGATCGGGCGTGATTATTTTCTCATGGAAGGCGCTACCGACTTGCCAGATGCAAATGTGCTGGGTGAATTTATTAAACAATTTTACGACCAGGCGCCCACGGTTCCACCACAGCTGCTTTTGCCGCAAGAAGTGGAGGAGCTGCAGATCATCCGCCAATGGCTGAGCCAGAAACGCGGCGGTCAAAAGGTGGAAATCCTGGTGCCTAATGAAGGCCCAACCCAGGAATTGGTCGAAATGGCTGCTGAGAACGCCTCGGACACCTTACGTGCTCTGCAAGCCCAGTGGGAGGCGGATAGCCACCGCCAGGAAATCGCCCTGGCTGAGCTCCAGCAAGCATTAGGCCTGGCTGTGCCACCCAACCGCATCGAGTGTTATGACATTTCAAATATCCAGGGAACCTCGGCTGTGGGCAGTATGGTGGTTTTTGAGCAAGGGGTGCCTTCTAAGAAGAATTACCGGCGTTTCAATATCCGCAGTGTGAGCGGACCGGATGATTTTGCTTCCATGGAAGAAGTGTTGAGCCGGCGTTTTAAGCGCTGGCAGGCTGGACAGGCGCTTGAGCAGACTCCCGGCAAGAAAGGAGATGAAGCCTTTGCGCGCTTACCAGATCTGCTGTTGGTGGATGGCGGCAAAGGGCAATTAAGCCGAGCGGTGAGCGTATTGGAGGAACATAATCTGCTCGGGCAAATCCCGGTAGCAGGCCTGGCGAAACAGAACGAAGAATTATTTGTCCCAGGTCGCAGCCAGCCGATCATCCTGCCGAAGCACTCTCAGGGTTTGTATCTCATCCAAAGGGTGCGCGATGAAGCCCACCGTGTGGCGATTACCGCTCATCGCAATAAGCGCACTCGCCTGGGGTTGACCTCGCGCCTGGACGCAGTGCCCGGAATCGGGCCAGCCCGGCGCAAAGCCTTGCTGGAGCGTTTTGGAAGTATCGAGAACATCCTGGCTGCGACTGACGAAGAGTTGCGCGCCCTCTCGGGGTTCACCCCAGATCTGGTAGATGCGCTGCGAGCGCATTTGGAATAATCATTTATGTGGAGTAAATAATGGCTAAAAAGAAACAATTAACTAAACGCGAGCAGCGCAATCTACGCTTTCAACAGATTGCTTTTATAGGAATGGGTGTGCTGATCATTCTCAGCATGATCATTTCGATGGTAGCGAACTACTAGGATTTTCCCGCGTTCGAAAAAGCCAGATAGTGGCATCCATAGTTACACAAAATGATTGGATTGAAACTAGAGCACGGCTTTGCCCGGGCGTGGTCCCAGTAAATCCTGGATGGCCTGGTTGAATTCACGCACGGAAAATGGTTTTTGTAGCCAGTGAATGCTGCCTTCTTCCAGTTTGATTTGATCGTGTTCGTTTAATGGGTGTCCCGTGATAAAGAGTATCTTGGTCTCGGGGTGCTTCTGGTGAATTTGGCGATACAGCTCAATCCCTCCCATCTCTGGCATAACAATATCACTGATCACCAGCAAGACAGGCTGCACGGATTGATCATATAAAGCCAATCCCTGCGTTCCATCCGAGGCGGTGAGCACATTGAACTGGCTTACTTCCAGCAAAGCCTGCAAGGCTTCCCGAGTTGCGGCATCATCTTCCACGACCAGAATAGTTTCGCCAGTGCCAGCCAAATCTGCAACTAGTGGTTCGGGTGGTTCGCTGGTGATGGTTTTGGCCAGCGCGGGTAGATAAATTTGCAGGGTTGTCCCAACACCTACCAGGCTATGCACATCGATAAAACCGTCATGATGGCGGATGATACCGTACACCTGAGCCAACCCAAGCCCGGTGCCTTTGCCTACGGGTTTGGTCGTAAAGAATGGCTCAAATAGGTGCTGGCGGATTTCTGGGGGAATGCCATGACCGGTATCTTTGACGGTGATACTTACCCACTCGCCATAAGGCATCTCTGCAATCGGTGGTGCGTGTCGTTCATCGAAATAGGCGCGCTCTAATCCGAATTGCAGCACCCCGCCTTGCGGCATGGCATCGCGGGCATTCAAAGCCAGGTTCATAAATACTTGCTGCAAGCGAGTGGGATCGACATTGACCATATAAGTTCCTGGCTGGTAGTTGAGCTCCAGGTGAATCGTCTCGGGGAGCACGCGCCCGAGCATCAGATCCAGCTCCTTAATGAAGGGCAGTAGGTCAATATCAGTCTGTTCCATCACAGAGCGCCGGCTGAAATCCAGGATTTGGCGGATCAGGCTGGCAGCGCGCTGGATTTGTTGTTCAATAATATTCAGTTTTTCCCGGCTGGCAGTCGAGATTTGCGGATCGGTGCGCAGTAAATCGGCATAGACCAGGATGGCGGCCATGATATTGTTGAAATCGTGAGCGATTCCAGCTGCCAGCTGGCCCACGGTTGCTAGCCGTTCCTGGCTCTGGATACGTTCCTGATTTTCACGCTCGCGGGTTACTTCGCGCAGGGTGAGCACCCATTGGTGGATTTCACCCTGCACCGGGCGGATTTGCGCCTCGAATACTCTGCGTGGCAGGCCATCCAGCTCAATAATGACCGGAAGTGGGTGGTCCTGCCGGGTGGTCAGCTCGTCCACCGGCAGACCACCCAGGCTCACCAGGCTGGTATTCGCCGGCTGATCCGAGAGCACTGCCAGGATTTCCTGGCCTAACGGGTTGGTGACCAGGATGTTTAAGTTCTCATCCAACAAGACTGTACCAATTGGGATATTTTCCACCAGGCGTTCCAGGTGCTCTTGCTGGGCAGCCAGAATTGCTTGCATACGCTGAACAGCGGTACGCGCCTGATTGGCGAAAGTGTTCAACAGTCGGTACTGTTCAGCTCCAAATGGAGCAGTCTGCTCACTGGCGAGAATTAGCAAGCCTGCCAGACGTTTACCGGTGAAGACCGGCGCTGTTATGAAGGTGGTTAACTGTTCTACCTGGGGGCTGTCCTGATCAAATTGTTCGTCGGATTTGACGACTTGGATATTTAGCTCATGGACCGCGCTGGTATCCTGATCGTATTCCTGCAGGATCTCGCTCAATACCCCACTGATTTGGTTCACTGCAGCGGTTGAAACCGGGCGTGTGATGGTGACAGTCATGGGGCTGAGGCCAGTAGGCGACAGATAACCTGCCACCACTTCGCTGCGAAAGGCGTTTTGCAAGCGGCGCAGGAGCAATTGCAGCAGGTCATCATAGGACAGACTGAATCCGATCTCCTGGCTCAACTCGTATAATTCGGTCAGTTCAGTTGTCCGTTGGACTACGGTGGCCTCTAGCTCGTCTGCATGCGAGCGAATTTGCTCGTAAAGGCGCGCATTTTCCAATGCAACCGACATTTGTCCTGCCAGGACCTGTAATAGATCAATATCCTGGGAGTTGAGTCGGTTGGGCTGCTGGCTGGCAATACAGATGGCGCCTGTCACCGCAGCCTGGCGGAATATCGGCGCGCAGGCCCAAGAAACGGGCATCACCGAGTCGTCGTCTGCGGCTGCCATGGTTTGGATGGTTGCCTGCCCATTTTCAATGACCCTTTGCAAAGAGCTGGCTTCAGATCGAACGCTTGCCTGTGTAGCCATTGCGCCATGTTGGGCCGCCAGCGTGGGCTGGTCGTTTTCTATCAGATAGATGCGCACCAGCTCATAGCCACCCTGTACGGAGAGCTGCCTGGCAATCTCATTCAGCATTTGATGTAGTTCCAGACGCTGGTTAAGGGTCTGTGTTAGATTTTGGATCAGGGTCATCTCGGCCAGTCGGCGCTGGACTTCCTGGTAACGGCGGGCATTACTCAAAGCCAGCCCGACTTCCTGGCAGATAGCCATCATCAGCTCCAGATGATGTTCTGAAAAAGCACCTGCTCGATCGTGTGAGACCGAAAGCACTCCCAGCAATTCATCCCCAGCTTGAATAGGCGCAGTGATAGCCGAGCGGACATCGTCATCAACTCCTGGCACGTGCATCCAGCGCGCATCGTTACGTACATCAGTGAGAAATACCGGTTGGCGCATCTTGGCAACCCAGCCAGCCAGCCCTAAACCCGGTTTAAGCGGATAGGTTAATTCCAAATGGGGAATCATATCCAACGGTCGCCCATACAGCGCTCGAACACTGAGCTGATCTTCTGTGGGTAGATAGATAAAGGCTTGCCCGACGATGCCCCCCAGCACCTGACAGGTGAGAGCGATGGCCCGCTCGAGGACTTCATCCGGGTCCAGGCTGGAAATCACATCCCGTCCAATCTGGTAGAGCAGGGAGAGGTGGCGGCGCTCAGTCGCGGCCTGTTGGAATAAGCGCGCATTCTCAATGGCAATGGCAGCCTGGTCACCCAGCAAGCGGATCATGCGAATTTCATTATCGGAAAAATGGCGTGGCTGTTTGAAGGCGATATTCATCACCCCGATCACCCGCCCGCCAAATTTGAGCGGCATTCCAATCAGCGCGCCTTTCCAGTCCGCGGGTATATTCTGAAAAAGAGGGTGATTGGACATATCAGGGATGACGACGATCTCTCCGCTGCGGGCAACGCTATAGGTCAAGCCGTTTTCCCGAGGCTCGCTATAGGGTGGGTGGAGGCCCCCATCGGCCCAGAGTGCGGCGGCAAAGGTCAGTTTGCCTTGTTCTTGTGCTTCATACAGGAAGATGTGGCTGTTTTGTGAGTCGGGTAAAAGACCTAAAGTGTGCTTAAGGATTGAATCCAGTACATCGTGCAGATCCAGGCTGGATGTCAGACTCAAGCTCGCCCTGCGGATGGCTTCCAGTTCTACCGCTCGCTGCCCCTGGTCTTCGTAGAGGCGTGCGTTCTCAATCGCGGTAGCAGCATAAATGGCAAATGCTTCGGTCAGATAGACCTCGTCCGGGCTGAATGGACCAGGCTGGACCCGGTCCAGGCTCAACAGACCGATCACCTCGCCGCGCGCCTTGATCGGCGTTCCCAGCCAGGATCGGACGTGCCCACCAATCGGGTTTTCGCTCCAGGTAGGATCCTGAGTGGTGTCTGGTACCACGCAGGATTTCCCCTGCCGAATGATCTCGATCAGGTGGGGTTTGGACTCGATGGTGAAGCTGACCTGGGGAATGATACCGGGATCGCAATAGTCCTCATACCCGCGCCAGGCGTGCATATGCACCTGGTTGCCTTGCACGAGCATGACGTTCCCGCTGTCGTAACATAGCACCTGAGATAGTCGCTCCAGGACGGTGAATAAGACCTCCGGTAAGGAAAGACTGGAGCCAATCGCTTGGGCGGCGTCACGCAGGGTTTCGGCGCGCAGGCGGGCCTGGTGCTCAGCATCGAACAGGCGCGCATTTTCGATGGCTATCGCTGCCTGATTGGCAAACGCCATCACAGTTTCCCCATCCCCATCATCGTAATTGTGAGCGGTGCGGCTATCCACGCACAAGGTGCCGATAAAACGCCCTTTGACAACCAGCGGCGCGCCAATCCATGAACGGATATATTCTGTCCCTGGATAAACCATCCAGCGCTCATCTTGATGTGTGTCCGAGATAACCTGATAGTGACCTTTGGTCCAGTGTTCTTCTACCGATAAGTGGCTCAGCTCCCGTACAATACATTGTGCGGCCTCATAATCGGGGAAACCCCTGCCAGCAGCCATTTCTAATTCGCCATTGGCGTCCACTAACTGGAATGAAATACTATCATAAGGAATAACATTGCCAAGCAACATTAAGAGCGATTCAAGCACCTCTTGTAGGCTCAGCTCGGAGGTCAATAACGCGCCGACCTGCTGCAAGGTTCGAGAGCGCAGCAGCTCTTGCTTCTGGGCCTGGAATAAGCGCGCGTTTTCAATGGCGATCCCAGCCTGGGCTGCAAAAGACATGGCCAGTTGTGCGTGGCTGGTGGTATAGATGCCCGGGGACTGGTTGTCACAAGTCAGATAACCGATCACCTCGCCCCGGACGATCATGGGAGTCCCCATCCAACCATGCACGTATTCGGTGCCGGCCCAGCGGTGAAAACGCGGCTCCAGGCTGGCATCTTCCAAAATCAAGGGTCGTTGAGATCCCAGGATTTCTAGAAATAGCCCATCCCGACCGTCAAATCTCTGGCCTACAAAAGTAGCCCGGTCCACCCGTCCTCGAGACGCCATGCCCAGCAGGGTATCGTTATCAAACAGGAACACGGCTGCGCTGTCAAATGGCACGACCTGCTCGAGATTGATCAGGATCTGGTCCAGTACCTGATCTAATTCAAGCGAGGATGTCAGGGCAGTTGTAGCCTGGCGCAGCATATCAGCTTCGCGCGCCCGGTCGTTAATCGTGGTCTGCAGCTCATTGAGATCAGTAATATCGTAAAAGATGATTTGCAGCAAACGCTGGTTATCGGTCTCAAAGTTTGTGACAGAAGCATGCATCATGCGCACGCGACCATCAGGATGGGTCAAGGGCATATCAAATACGACTTCCGGCCCAAAGGCAGCCTGTGCCAGGATTTCCTGGGCGCTCTGCTGGTGTGCTGCAGGGTGTAATTCATGCAGGTACCTGCCGATCAGCGTTTCCTGGCTGATGCCGGTCATCTCCACCAGGCGCGGGTTTACCGATAGAATCAGGCCGGTTTGTGGATCGGCCGTCAGGATACCATGCGCTGAGCTTTCATACAGGCTGCGATAGAGCAACTCAGTGTCTTGCAGGCTGGAAAACAGCTGAGCATTTTCAAGTGCAGCAGAAATGTGGCTGGCAAAAACCTCGATGGTGGGTTGGTCAACCTGGGTCAGACCTGCTCCAAAGATGTGAAACACGCCGCCAATTTTTTGATGGATATGCAAGGGCGAGAAAAAAGCTGGATACCCACCATATTTGGCCAGTAATTGGTCATGAGAGCTGGAGGGTAAACCCCGGATAAAGCGACTAACAACGCTGCTGAAATCGGGTAAGAAGAGCGTATTGCCCTTCTGAATCACGGGCAGCATTTCTGGGAAATCTGCTACCAAAACCTGGTACCCAGTTAAAGGTCTTCCCGTTAGGGCTTCTAGCCAGCGGTCGCGTTCGGGTGATTGTGTGGTAGCAGCAATGGTCAGAGTTGTGCTGTCAGAGTCCAGCAAAGTCAAGGTGCCGTGAAAACCTGCCCGGCGGACTTGCTGGTTAAAGGCTTTAAACACATCTTGCTCGGAGCGCGCCGAGCGTTGGATCGAAGCTGCTGCAGCATTTAGTGCTTGCAGCAGCTTTATGTTTGGGCTAGTAGCATCCTCCGTAAACTCTTCGAATGGATGGCTTAAGTCAGGCATCGCTCACCTTGAAAAAACACCATTAAATTTCAGGTTCCTACAGCTTCTGTTCATTATAACTAGGTTCTAATATGCAACCCTTACAAGGTTGTAGGTTGTAAAAGTCTGTGGGTTGTAGGGGCTTTGCTGCTGCCAGGCATCTAAATGCCCTATGCTATAATCGATCATAGATCGATTGGGCAGAGAGGTGTAAGCGTTATGCAAGTCAATTATTTCGCAACGTTGCGTCAGGTAGTGAAGGCTAAAGCGGTTGATTTTGATTTGCCCGATGGCACTACCGTGAGAGCCCTGCTGGACGAGATGATCCGCCGTTTTCCGGATTTAAAGCACGAAATGCTGGATGAGGATGGTGAGCTTTATCAGCATGTGCATATATTTATAAACAGCCGGGATGCCAGCTTTTTGCAATATGGCATGGATACCCCGCTGCAAGCCGGCGACATAATCGGCGTGTTCCCGGCGGTAGGGGGCGGGTAGACGACCAGGCTTGCAATCCAAAAGGGGTTGCCCGGATATGTTTTCTGAGCAACCCCTTTTTAGATTCCAGCCCAAGCTTAGTTATTTGCCCCAGGCGACAGGCTGAACTTGACTGCCAGGCTGCCCGGGCTGTTGCTATTCAAGGGGGCATCGCCCATGGGGAGGATGCCCAACATGGCTGTGCGTACTCCCTGGCGCAGTTCCAGGCGCGCAAAACCCAGCTCGGTTTTGGCAGGGAAGGGATCGTATGTCAGGACTGCCCAACCATGATTGGGGGCTTCGCGCAGATAAAACGCTTGTAGAGCTGCCATACTGGCTGCTCCAGTATAAGCGCGCCAATTCACACTATCTTGAATATCACTGATCAGGCTCTGGGGATCGGCTGGCGCATATCCGGGCGGTAAAGGCAAGATGTCCGGGGTGACAGCCAGATCTGTAGCCTGTTGGATGAAACGCAGGCTGGAAATGATCTGCGTCGCCAGGGGCTCGAAATATTTGCGCGCCTCCAGAGGGTGCACGACAGCAAATTTCAGGATGATGAACTGGCGCTGCAAGATCCCAGTCCAAAAGCGCTGGTTTTCTTTCTTGGGCAGCACGATTTCTGCCTCCAGTCCGCTGGCTTCGGCCATGTGCCAGGGTGCTGAACCTACATTTTTCGCGCCCATGAGCCCGGCGTAACGCGCGATATGCTGGCTCCAGATCGGTTCGATGGCCTGGCGGAAAGGGTTGAGCTCCAGCCGAAGCAGGATTTGCCCAGCTAACGCACCCTCATAGTCAGGCGTAAGCGCTTCTGCGTGTTCGGCAAAAGCTTCAGTGTCCTGGATAGTCTGATGTACCCAGTTGTCAGGGTAGGTTAGTTCGTAACCCCACAGGTGGTCTTGAAATTTTGGCATCCCTGATATCTCCAAAATGGACCGGCTGGGCGAGCTTGCCCAGCCGGTAGATCGTTGTATAGATCGGGAGGCGCCAGCCGTCAGCACTAAAGGCTGGGCTTGATGTTATTCTTCGTGCACCCAGGCATACACCGAGTCAAGTTGTTCGTCGGTGATCGTCCATTTGACATTGTGGGGCGGCAGTTCCTCATAGCGCATGAACTCCGGTGGGCGATCGTCCGCCGCTGTGAAACCAGCGCGCTCGTTGAACAGGCGCTCCATCTTCAAGATTTCTTTGCCCAATGGAATGACATCGCCGCCCGTAATGGGCAGGCCGGTAACACCAGCTACGGTTTCAGCCATGCCTTCCCAGCCCTTGGCGATATCCAGGATGGGGAAGGCGATGAACAGGCAGTAGCCAGTGCTGTCAATGAACGCCGTAGCCGCCTGGAAGGTCAGTGAAAGCTCAGCTTTGCCTTCATCAGAAAGCGGATCCAGCTTACCGCTCACCCCGGCGATCTCGGGGGCGATGGTATAACCGGCGGTGTGGTCGGCGCCCATGGGGGTGGTGGCATAGGTCACGCCGATGCCCTTGACGGCGCGCGGCTCGTAAGCCGGCATGGATTGGTGCTTGACGGTCGGGACGCGGTGCACGCCAAAGGCTTTGGCGGTAGCTTCCACACCCTGCCCGATGATGCGACCCAGGGGAGTGCCTTTCTGGACTTCGCTGAGCAGCGCCAGGGCGCCCTCTTTATCGCCGAACTGGAGATACCCACCATCCATCGCCACGGCAATGGTATTGCCGGCCTCGATGGTATCCAACCCGGCGTCATTGCATTCGCGCGTCATCTGAGCGATGTAATCCAGGTCATCGATCCCGCAGTTGGCGCCCAGGGCCCAGGCGGTTTCATATTCGAGGCAGGACACCAGATGATCCCCGTGTTCATCAACGTAAATACTGGAGCATTTGATGATGCAGCCAGGGTGGCAGCCGTGATCGGTGGTCCCCTCACCGCCGCCAGCGCAGCGCTCCTGGATCACTTCGGCTATGCGCTCACCCGAGATATTGGCAGCGCCTTCAAACTGCCCGGAGCTGAAGTTGCGTGTCGGGAGTCCGCCAGCTTCGTTCATGATATTGATCAGGATGGCAGTGCCATACGCATTCAGCCCGCCATCTTTCTTGGTCAGGGCATGCTCCTGGATAGCTTCGGTCAGCTTGCGCCGCCCGATCTTGAAGGTTTCCTGATCCGCAATGTCCACCCCAGGGCCGCCTTTGTCACTAATCACCATGGCTTTGATGCCTTTGGTGCCCATGACTGCGCCTAGCCCGCCGCGGCCAGCATAGCGACCGGGGCGGTTTTCCATGTCATTCACCGAAATGCCAGCGTTGGAGAGCTTCATCTCACCGGCTGGACCAATACCGATCACGGCTGTCTTCGGGTATTTCTCCCACAGCGCTTCATCGACTTCGTACATGCCTTTGCCAACCAGCGGGGCGGCATCCTCGAATTTCACGCCGTCCTTGCTGACGACCAGAAGGTACCATTTGCCTTTGGCAGGTGTGCCTTCTATGATGATGGCTGCCAGGCCGAGTTTGGCGATCTGCTGCCCGGATAGACCACCGGCATTGGATTCTTTAATCCCACCAGTCAGAGGGCTTTTGGCGCCAAAGGAAGTGCGCCCGCTGCTGGGTGCGGCCGGGCTGCCGGTCACCCATCCAGGGGCGATCACCAGTTTGTTGTGCGGTCCGAGCGGGTGAACTCCCGGATCGACCTCTTCAAAAACGATGGCCGAGGTCAAGCCACGACCGGCGAATTTTTGCCATTTTTCAGGCATTGGCTCGTAGCGGTAGTTTGGTCCGCTCATGTCAATACGGAGAATTTGCTTGGTCATAATCTGCTCCTTTTTGGGTTTCTTGAAAAGAGAAACTTTTCGCCTAAGATTTGTCTTCGTACACATGGTGCATGGCGCCATGTGTTTTCATAGCTTCGCTGAGGCTGGGTGACATGGGAATCCCATCCCGATATTGGTAAGGCCACATGTGTTGGATTGAAAAAACTCCTATATGATCACCGTCCTGGAGTGGCTCTGGTCCGTTGGTGGTCATGCCGGGTACTTCGTGCAAAACAGCATTAATAAATAAGTACCCGCGCTCCTGGTTGGGGACGCCAAGTTTGGAGAGCAGCTCAGACTTGGTGGTACCGGCTTCCAGTTCCACCTCAAATTGCGCCACATGTTTTTTACCCGCGTATTTTGCCAACGTTCCGTAAAGGGCAACTTGAACTCGAATTAGTGTCAGGAAGCACCTCCTGGATAATACTACGCATAGTGCCTGGTCGGAAGATAGCCCAATATATCCTTACAATAATCATTTCTTGTGTACAAATCTAGTGACAAATTACCTATTTTTGTTAGATAGTTACCTTAAATATATTTTTAGCGTCATCCAGTATATGACATTCAGCCTGTTTTTATCTTAAACAAAAACTTAAAGTAGGTCTGGTCAGGTCTTCTTGCTATAATCTTTTTGCAAGAGCGGACAACCCCACTAAATTGTTACATTTCGAAAAAATCTTGCTTTAACAGGTAGAAACTCATGGCACTGGACCAATTTGGTAGACGCATTCATTATTTGAGGATCAGTCTCACCGATCACTGTAACCTGCGCTGCGTATATTGTATGCCCGATGACATGTCCTTCCGTCCGGGCTCGGAGCTGCTGCAGGACGACGAAATCCTGCGCCTGGTGCGTATCTTCACCCAGGTGGGGTTCGATAAATTCCGCCTGACCGGCGGCGAACCAACCGTGCGAGCGCATGTGGTGGACCTGGTGCGCGAGATCGCGCACACGCCCGGCGTGCGCATCCTGACCATGACTTCCAATGGGACCTTGTTCAAGCGCCTGGCGCAACCCCTGGCAGAAGCCGGCCTGCAGCGCGTAAATTTCAGCCTGGATACGCTCAATCCGGAGAAATTCCGCCGCCTTACCCGCCGGGGATCGTTGGAGGAGGTCTGGGCGGGCATCCAGGCTGCCGAAGCCGCTGGCCTGACCCCCATCAAGGTCAACGCGGTGGTGGTACGGGATGACAACGAAGAAGATCTGATTGACCTGGCGCGCCTGACGCTGACCCATCCCTGGCAAGTGCGTTTTATCGAGATGATGCCCTTTGCCGGCATCACCAGTTTTCAGCTCAATAATGGCGTGCAAGAGGCAGCCATGCGATATCAGATCCAGGCTGCCCTGGGTCCGTTGGATGAAATGAACGATGGAGAGCTGGATGGCGAAGCGCGTGTCTATCGTCTGCGCAATGCGCCCGGCACGCTTGGGTTTATCTCCACACTCAGCCGGCCGTTTTGCGCCAGCTGCTCGCGCGCCCGCCTGACAGCGGATGGCTGGCTGCGCATGTGCTTGCTGCGCGAACTGGAAGTGGACCTGCTCACCCCGCTGCGCGCCGGAGCCACGGATGAAGAGCTGCGCTGCATGATTGTGGATGCGGTGTGGCAGAAACCCTGGGGGCATCGCCTGGAAGAAGACGCTATTCCGCTGAACCGCCTGATGAGCGAAATCGGGGGCTAAGTCATAGGGCTATTTTCCCCGGAAATGCGTAACTCCCAAGTCAATTAAAAAGTTTGCGGGGGCCGGCTGCCAGTGACCGGTCCCCGCTCAGTTTTTAAACCAGGCTGCTTTGCATTCTCTCCTATGGATGTTAAACTTGTTTGTCCAGGTTTTCCAGCTTTAGTTTGATCTCACGCCACTGGACTTTGGAGATGCCCAGCTTTTGGCGGATTTTCTCACGCTCCATGCCGGCGCGCCAGTCGAGCAGGGCGCAGGTCCAGCGACACATATCGAAAGACAGGTGCTTATCCAGCCCGGCCTCTTCGCTGAGGTCTTCAAGAAGGTACTCCAGCCGGCGCTGGGACCAGGGGAAAACGCGGTCGGTGATGGCGTATTGGGCGCTGTACTCCTGGTAGGCGCTCAGCCAGCTCTCCGGCAGGGCGATCTTGCGTTCTTTGTAGCGGCTCTGGGGGTTGGCGTAGCGCACAAACAGCAAGGGTCCCTGGGGCGCCTCGGGTTGGATATGGTTGGGGCTGAGCGCCAGGCACTCGCTCTTCTTGATACCGGTGCTCAATACCAGCGCCAGCAGGGTGTAATAGCGCGCATCCGGTTTGCTGGCGGTGCGGTATGATTGGGCGACCTCCAGCACCGCCTGGGTTTCCTCGGCGGTGAGCACGGTGGGCAGCGGGCTGATCACCGATTTCTGGATCACTTTTTCAGCCGGGTCGATCAACAGCACGCCGTTCTGGTGCAGCCAGCGGAAGAAGGCCTTGATGGAGGTGATGCGCCGCGCCAGGGTTTTGGGGCTGCAGGGCACGCCGCGCCCTTTCTGCATCCATTCCAGGAACGTGTTCAGGTCGGTGGTGGTGAAAGCGCCCAGGGGGCGGTCGGGAGGCATGTAAGCTGCCAGCAGGCGCAGGTCGGCCATAAAGGCTTTAATGGTGTGCGGGGAGCTGCCCTGGTCTTCCAGGAAATAGCGCCAGGCGCGCAACGTGGGTACCAGTAGGCTTTGGGCGCTGATATGGGCGCTGGGGGAGGCTGAAGGATTGTCACTCATACCATGATCTCCATTGGATTGCGGATAGGTGTTTCGTATAGCTATTATAGTTTAGCGTTAAAAAGCCGGGTTGTCAATCATCCTCGGCGCGCGCTTTGGTAAGTTGCTTGACACCCGGACCTGCGTCTGATAAAGTGCAATGGCTGGTTAAACCATTTTTGGAGGGCATTTGATGTCGCCTCGCACCCCGCGGCCGACCCTGGCTGCACCTTTGATCGTATTGGTCCTGTTGACTCTGCTGGTGGGGGGAGCTCTACCGGCGCTATCGGCTCAAGCACTGCCCACACCAGCCCTTGGCGCCGATCTGCAGGTGTTCTCGAACTCGGAGCGGCTGCCCCGCATGGTGGTGGTGGCAGACCCCAACCCGCTGGCTGAGCCGCAGATTAACTTGCCGCCCGCCCAGACGGCGGGCATCCAGCAGGCGCAGACGGCGACCTTCCTGGTGGATTATTCGGGCAGCTGGCCGGACGCGGCCCGTGCGGCCTTCGATTACACCCTGAGCCTGTGGGGCACCTGGGTTACCTCCGCCGTGCCGATTCGCATAGAAGCCAACTGGGCGCCTCTAGGCACCAACGTCCTGGGTGGCGCTGGCCCAGGCACCATGCTGGCTAATTTTCCCGGCGCTCCCACCTCCATACCGAATACCTGGTATTTTATAGCCCTGGCGAACAAGCTGGCAGGTACCGATCTCTGCCCGGATGGGGGAACTTGCCCTGAAAGCGCGGATATTACTGCCACTTTCAACTCAACTTTCCCCTATTGGTATTTTGGCACCGGCGGCGTCCCAGGAGCCGGGCAGTATGATTTTGTCAGTGTGGTCCTGCACGAGATCGCCCATGGTCTGGGGTTTGCCGGCTCGATGTCGGTGGGGAGTTTATACTGCAATGACTTTAATTTGGGCTGCTGGGGTTTAGACACGCCTTACCCGATAGTCTATGATCGCTTTGCCTATAACGGCTCGAACCAGAGCCTGTTGAATACAGCTCTGTTTCCAAATAATTCCATCCTGCTGGCCAGCCAATTGACCAGCAACAATATCTATTTCAGCGGCTCGCAGGCCGTGGTCGCCTATGGCAACCGCCCCCCGCTCTATGTGCCTGCTGCATGGGCGCAGGGCTCCAGTTATTCGCATCTCAGCGAAATCTTTAACGGCACGGCCAACGACATGATGACCTACTCGCTCAACGCTCAGGAGGTTAATCATTACCCCGGCACGGTCGCCCTGGCCATGCTGGCGGATATGGGCTGGACAACCAGCTTAACCCTGCCGACCGCGACCCCCACGCGCACACTCACCCCAACTGCCACGCGCACCCCTGCGCCGCTGTTCACGCCCACGCCGCGCAATACCCCCAGCGTGTGGCGGCGGCTCCCCATGGTGGTGCATAACTTCGCCCCGAAATTCACCATCACCGGCAGCGTGCGCTATCAGGGCGCGCCGGTCTCCGCCATCCCGCTCAGCCTGATCGAGGTGAGCAGCACCGGTGACACCGAGCAGGTCGCCAGCACCTTCACCGACCTGAACGGCGGGTATCGGTTCAGCGGTCCACCGCCATTGGCCGCGGGCGAGTCGTATCTGGTGCAGTATCGCAACAGCCTCTCGAATCCAGATCCGAAATATCTGTGGATCTGGTATTCGCCGCGCATCTGGTCGTCCGCCCTGGGAACGGTGACCCTGGCGCCCTTCGATATTGGCAATGTGGTCCTGACCAGCCCGGCCGATGGCGCCACGGTGAGCCTGCCCGCCACCTTCAAATGGCAGCCGCGTAGCGCAGTGATCAGCGATAACTACGAGTTTGACCTGTATGACATGGATGATTCTATCCCCTGGTTCTGGAGCGAGCCGTTGGGGTTTAAGGGTGAGTATGTGCTGAGCAGCTTGCCCGAAGATAACGTTACCGGCGAGCCGTTTCTGGCCGGCGTCCCATACTTCTGGGAGGTGTGGATCTATGCGCCGGATGGTGGCTACGGGGTCTCCCTGGCTTTCAATGAGGTGACCTTCGAGGGCGCTGCGCGCCAGAGCCTGGACCTGACCTCTGAAGAGCTGCAGCAGCTGGTGGAGCGCTGGCGCCTGGAGCGCCTGGAGCTGCGCCCTTAGCATTGCGTTGGACGCCCCCTTGCCTCTATCTTCCTTTACGCTCTTGAAATGCAGCGGGGACGGGGCCAATCGAGTGTATAATTCGTGTTGCGGGATACCGCAACCTGAAGCAAACCATGGAGGAACCATGAAACCAAGCATCTGGATACTAATCAGCCTGTTATTGGTGGCCGCACTGGCAGCCTGCCAGCCGGGACCTGTGGGAACCCAACCGGCGGGTGAAGCTGCACCGGTGGAATATCCTGACCCGCAGCAGGAGTTGGTGGTGGCTGTGCCAGCCAGCGTTCTTTATCCTGACCCGCAGAGCGGCGATGAAGTCCTGTGGGCGCAGGCCTATGCCATGCTGTTGAATGGCGAAGTCAGCCAAATTTTAGGCGCTGATACGGAAAAAATCACCCTGGTATTGAAGGATGGGAGGTCGCTGTTAGCCGCTCAACCCGCGCCCGGGGATATTTTGCGCATGATCGAAACATGCGGCGAGGTTTGTGCGCAGATTCAAATCGGAACGGAATAGCCGCCGGCGTTTTTGATTAAGCGCTCCGGGGTTGTCGCAGACTTGCAGACAACCCCGGTTTTTTATTGATATGAAAATCCAGCCAGGCCCAGCTGGGGGGCGATGGTGCGCATGGCGAGGATCACATTGCCCACATGCTCCCATAGCTCCACCCCAAACTCTAGCGTTGTCTGGCGGATTTCATCCCGGTTAGCCCCTGCGGCGAAGGCCTTATCCTTCCATTTCTTTTTCACCGAAGAGGGTTCCAGATCATAAAGTGAGCGCGAGGGGCGCACCATAGCAACCGCGGTCACCAGGCCGGTGATCTCGTCGCAGGCTGCCAGGGCTTTTTCCATGCGGCTCTGGCGCGGGATGCCGGTGTGATCGGCGTGGCTGAGCACGGCGTGTACCAGGGTCTCCTCCACCCCGCGCTGGCGCAGGATAGGCGCCCCGGCCTGGGGATGTTCTTCCATGCTGGGGTGGATCTCCCAGTCAAAGTCATGTAATAAACCCGCCACGCCCCACAGTTCTTCGTCTTCTCCTTCCAGGCGGGCATAAAAGCGCATGGCAGCTTCAACGGCCAGCATATGCCGCACCAGGCTTTCGTTCTTCACGTATTCGCGCACCAGGGCCAGGGCTGCTTCACGATCCATTATTGGGCCTCCGTTGGGAAGATCGGTTCAGGGTTGCCCAGCACTGGCTCCGGGCGGGAGATATGCACCTCCCACAAGGCGACCAGGGTGGCTGGGGTCTCGCGCAGCTGCCAGATGAAATTGGAACGGCGCAAATAGGTGCGCAGGTCGGCATTGACCCCCACAGCCTGCACGCCCAGGGAATTGCAGAGGTACAGAGCACGCGGCAGGTGGAAGCTTTGCGTCACCAGTAGGGCTTCCTGGACGCCGAAGATATGCCGCGCCCGGTAGCAGGTATCGTATGTGCGCCGCCCGGCATAATCCAGGACAATATCAGCTTCCGGCACGCCTAAACTGATGGCATATTCAGCCATGGCGCCCGGCTCGTTGTAATCCAGAAAACGGTTATCCCCGCTCATCAGTAATTTTTTGACTTTTCCGGAGAAGTACAGCTCCGCGGCAGTCGCTACACGGTCACGCAGCACGGGCGAGGGCGTGCCGTCGCGCTGTAAGCCGGCCCCAAAGACGATCGCCACCGGCCGCTCAGGCGCATCGGAGGCGCTTACGATGCGTGGCCCGGCGTAAAGCGCTGTGATCAGGCGCGGCAAGAGCAGGACCAGCCCGGCTAAAAGGAGCAGGCTGGCAGTGATTTTAGCGATCCAACGTACAATCTTGCGCCACACGCGCCAAATTTTACCACGTACAATGGGCTTTGCCGCGCCTGAGGCGCCAAAAAAAACGGGGTTGCCCTATCGGACAACCCCGCGAAAATGCTTGCCATCCGCTAAATTTAGACAAAGCGCTAGCGCATCACCGAGCTGATAAAGTCCAGCGTCTAGACGAAACGCTCGCGCAGCACCGAGCTGATGTAGTCCATCGCCCACACCACGATGGTGATGGCGATCATTTGCGTGCTGGCGGCGCGGTAGTTGAGCAGGTTGATGTTCTGTTGCAGCAAGAAGCCGATACCACCTCCGCCGGCGAAGCCGATAATGGTGGACATACGCACATTGATATCCCAGCGATACATGGTAAAGGAAATATACGGTGGAACGATCTGGGGGATCACCCCATAGATGATGGTTTGCAGGCGGGTGGCGCCGGTGGCTTTAATCGCTTCCAGTGGGCCGGGCATAATGCTCTCCACCTGCTCCGAGTAGAGCTTGCCCAGGGAGGCTATCGTGTGCAGGGTCAGAGCCAGCGTACCGGCGAAGGGACCTGTGCTGACCAGGACCACGAAAATGATCGCCCAGATGAAGGCCTCAATCGAGCGCATAATGTTCATGATGGCGCGCACGAAGTTGTAGATCGCCATCCCGACCGGCAGCGAGCCTTTATGCGGCAGGCGCATGGCGACGAGCAAGCCAATCAGCGCCCCCACCACAGCGGGGATGCCAAAGACGATCCAGGGGTTTTGATATTGATACAGCCACTCGACGATTCCGGCGATGACCAGAGCGACAAAGGCGCCAGCTAAAGCTGCCAGGAACAGGTTTACGGTTTTCAAGACCGAGATGGACATCGTTTCGGTCATCCATTGACCAATACGTCCAGCCCAGCCGCTCAACATGCCGCCGACGGAGAGAGCGACCACCAGACCGAGGAAGGTGGAGACCATGTCGCTGATGCTGACAAAGAAGGAGCCCATGAATTCGAGCCAGGAAACATTTTCCAGGGCTTCCCCAAAGCGGCTGACAACCTCGGAGAGCAGCAGGGCAGCCACAAGGCCGGCTACTGCCGCGATCAGCAGCACCCCAAAGCGCCCAAGGCGCTGGGTGGTGGTGGGTTTAATGGTGTCAGTGGGGGGCAAGCCAATGCGCATGGCGAAATACGCCACCAACGGGCTGATAATCACACCTGCGATGAGCAGTAAGGTCGTTTGTCCAAACTGGTCGCTGATCTGGTGCGCCCAACGTGCAGCCAGCCAGCCGGCGCCAATACCCACCGGCCAGGCGATCAGCGATAAGGCCACGCTCGCCAGGGGGCTGACCACATCCTTCATGATGTTTTTCGCCGCCAGGAAGCTGACCGGGACGGCAAATAAGGTGCCGAAAGTGGTCGCCAGCAGAGCCAGGAAGACCGTTTCAATGATCTTATCCCAGGTGTCCTCGCCGTTGCGCGATAGTTGGGGTCCGCCCACCCTGGTGCGGGTGATGCTGCGGATATACTGGGTTTCAGGTGTGGGCTGGCGGTTGGGCAGCTCCACGACCTGCGAGAAATAACCAGAGTTATCCGTCTGGAAGTTGCCTAACTGGATGGTCACCCCACTGGGAGGGATGAAGTTGATCGGCCCGTTAACGTTGGCTGCAAAATTAAATCCTTCGACCGTTACTTCTGTATTGGGATCTGCGCAGGGGGGGGTGACCACCATATAGGGCGCGTCTTTATCCGGCTCGGGGAAGTCAACCCCGCCTGCGGGGCAGCCTATCAGGATGGGGGTGTTGACCACCACTTCGGTCTGTTCATAGGTGATGATATCCGGGTGAGCCAGGGCGCGCAGGATGCGCACAAAGGATTCCTGGCGGCGCGGCTGGCGGGCGGTTTCCATATTTACCTGGGTGACATCAAACCCGTAGGCATAGACCACCAGGACGATCAGAGCGATCAGGGCAGTTTTGATGGATCGATTGACATTTTTCATGGCTACCCTACCCGCTCGGCTTCTTTGCCGTAGATCTCTTTGAAGCGCGCATCATCGATGTCTTTCGGCAGTCCATCGAAGACCAGGCGGCCTTCATTGAGTGCGATAGCCCGGTCGGCATAGCGATGCACCAGATCCAGGAAGTGCAGGCTGCAGATCACCGTCACACCCAGCTCCTGATTAATCTTTTCCAGGTGCTGCATGATCGAGTGGGCGAGCACCGGGTCCAGGCTGGCGACAGGCTCATCGGCCAGGATCAGCTCCGGTTCCTGCATCATTGCCCGGGCGATACCCACGCGCTGCTGCTGCCCGCCGCTTAACTCGTCGGCGCGATTTTTGAATTTATCCCCGATGCCCACTCGCTCCATTTGGGCGTGGGCTTTCTGGATATCTTCTTTGGGGAAGCGGTGGATCAGGCTCCAGATGGGGCTCACATAGCCCAGCCTGCCGGCCAGCACATTGGTCAGCACGCTCGAGCGATGCACCAGATTAAAATGTTGGAATACCATGCCGATTTTGCGGCGGATGCGGCGTAGTTCCTCCTGGGAAGCAGCCGTGACATCCTGGTCGTTCCACAGAACCTTGCCCTCTGTGGGATCGACCAGCCGGTTGATGCAGCGTAGTAGGGTAGATTTCCCTGAACCGCTGAGGCCAATTACCGCCAGGAACTGCCCTTTCGGAACGTCAAAACTGACGTCATACAGCGCCTGGACACCGCCATCATATATTTTAGATAGGTTTTGGATTCGCAGCATAATGGCTTCTTCTTATTTAATTGTGGATATGGGGGAGAATGACAACTTAACACCTGTTTAATAGGATAATGTGTCTTGATAATAGTCGATACTCGCCGCTCTGACAAGGCTAACCAGCAGTTTTTTTAGATTCCTCTTGCCCTGCATCTTTGGCGCGGTTACAATCCTGAAACATGGACATTGAATCGCGCTACCAGGCAACCCTGGAATATCTGTATGGCTTTGTTGACTACAGCCTGACGCATGCCGATCGCTACTCACCCGAGAAGTTCGATCTGGGGCGTATGCGCACGTTTGCTGCGCATCTGGGAAACCCACACACTGCCTACCCGATCCTGCATGTGGCAGGCACCAAAGGCAAAGGCTCCGTCTCCGCGCTGTGCGCTTCGGCGCTGCGCCAGGCCGGCTACAAAGTGGGGCTCTACACCTCGCCGCACCTGCAAGATTACAATGAGCGCATTCAGGTAGATGGCGAGCCGGTCTCACACAGCACGCTGGTCGATATGGTCGATGAGCTGCGCCCTTACCTGGATGCTGGCACTGAGCTGACCACCTTCGAGATCACCACCGCCCTGGCTTTTCTTTATTTTGCGCGCCAGGGGGTGACGGCGGCGATTTTTGAGGTCGGCCTGGGAGGGCGTCTGGATGCCTCCAACATTATCACGCCCCTGGTTTCGGTAATCACCTCGATCTCTTATGACCACACCCAGTTTCTTGGGGATACGCTGACTGCCATTGCCGGGGAGAAAGCCGGGATTATCAAAGCGGGTGTGCCTGTGGTATTATCCCCTCAACAGGAAGAAGCACGCATGGCGCTGGAGCGCGTGGCTGGCGAGCGCGGGGCGCCTGTGATCCAGGTAGGTCAGGATGTGCTTTATGCTCCGGGAGAGCGCTCGCTAACCGGGCAGAGCCTGTCTGTATGGCCTGCCAACCAGCAGGCGCAGGTGAACGAATTTATTGAAGGGGGCAGTGCAGAAACCTGGCAGCCGCTGCGCCTGAGCATCCCGTTATTGGGCTATCACCAGATCGAGAATGCTGCCACAGCTTATGCCTCCCTGCGGACTGCCCGGGGGCGCGGCCTGACGGTCAGCGATGCCGCTATTCAGCGTGGGTTCGCCCAGGTAGACTGGCCTGGGCGCTTTGAGATCCTTTCGCACGACCCGCTCCTGGTGGTTGATTCGGCCCACAATCGGGACTCAGCCCTGAAATTACGTCTGGCTCTGGATGACTACTTTCCGGGCTTACCCGTCATCCTGATCTTCGGCGCCTCGGAAGATAAAGACATCGAGGGGATGTTTGCTGAATTGATGCCGCGCGTGCGCCAGGTGGTTGCCACGCGCTCGTATCATCCCCGGGCTCTGGAGCCGCAAGCGCTGGTGGAATTCGCTCACCGCTATGGGATACCTGCCAGCGTGGCGCCTACCATTGAAGAGGCTTTGGAGCAAGCCCTGAATTTGGCTGCCGGAGATGCTCTGGTTCTGGCAGCAGGTAGTATTTTTGTCGCTGCCGGCGTGCGCGAGACCTGGCTGAAAAACCAGGCTGCCTCCCAGAATGAAATTGGGTCGCTTGAGCGCTAAACTTTTATAAGGAAAGCTAGATGAAAAATAATGATTGGTATTTGCGGGATAGCGAAGAAGATTTTGGTGAAGCTTTACACCGGCGCACAGAAGAGCTGTACAGTATTCCCGATACACAACCGGATGAAGATGGCCTGATCGAATGCCCGGTGCTGCCGCTGCGCGATCTGGTGGTTTTCCCGCACATGGTCTCGCCAGTATTTCTCTCACAGGAAGCTGCCATCCTGGCAGTTGAAGAAGCGCAGCTCAACGACCAGACGGTAATTGCCCTGACCCTGCTCGATGCGGACGTAGAGGAGCCAGGCCCGCAGGATTTTCTGCCTGTGGGTGTCGAAACTGCGGTTGGGCGTCTGTTAAGCATGCCGGATGGCTCAAATTCTGCCCTGGTGCAGGGCCGGCGGCGCGTGGAAGTGGTGGAGTTTGTTCAGCTGGAGCCTTTCCTGATCGTGCGCGCTCGCCCGGTATATGAAACTGCAGAAGTGGACCGTGAAACGGATGCCACCATGCGCACGGCCCTGGAAATGTTCCAGCGTTGTGTGCAGTTGGACCGTTCTCTGCCTGAGGAAGCTTATCTGTTTGCATTGAATATCAAGGAGCCCGGCTGGCTGGGGGACATGATCATCACTGCCATCGCTCCCCCGCTGCAAAATCGTCAGGATTTGTTGCTGGTCCTCGATCCAATGGAACGCTTGAAGCAGGTGATCAGCCTGCTGGCTAAAGAAGCCGATGTGCTCGAATTGGAAGACGAAATCCATACGCGTGCCCAAAGCGAAGTGGACCGCACCCAGCGCGAGTTCTACCTGCGCGAGCAGATGAAGGTCATCCAGACCGAGCTAGGCGATAGCGACCCGTGGGCGCGTGAGGTGCTGGAGCTCCACAACCGCGTAGAACATGCGAACCTGCCGGAAGAGGCCCAGTTACGCGCCTTGAAAGAAGTGGATCGATTGGCGCAGATGCCGCCCATGTCCCCTGAAGTGGGGATTGTGCGCACCTATGTGGAGTGGATCCTGGATCTGCCCTGGGCAGCCGCCACCGAGGACAACCTGGATGTGCGCAATGCTGCTGTCGTATTGGACCGTGACCACTTCGGTTTGCCGCGCGCCAAAGAGCGCATCCTGGAATATATTGCGGTGCGCAGTTTGAATCCCAAGCGTCTGCGCCAGCCGATCCTGTGTTTCATTGGCCCGCCTGGTACGGGCAAGACCTCTCTGGGGCGCTCCATCGCTGAAGCCCTGGGGCGTAAGTTCGTGCGTCTCTCGCTGGGCGGCGTGCGCGACGAAGCCGAGATCCGCGGCCACCGCCGCACGTATATCGGCGCACTGCCGGGACGCATCCTGCAAACCATGCGCCGGGCTGGCACATTGAATCCGCTGTTCATGCTTGACGAGATCGACAAGCTGGGCCAGGATTTCCGCGGCGACCCGGCCGCAGCCTTGCTCGAAGTGCTCGATCCGGAACAAAATAACTCGTTCTCGGACCATTACCTTGAGCTTTCCTACGACCTATCCAAGGTCATGTTCATTACCACTGCCAACACTACCGGCACCATACCACCAGCCTTGCTGGACCGCATGGAGGTGATTGAGTTTCCAGGCTATATCGAGGAAGAAAAGCTGCAAATCGCCAACCGCTTTTTGGTGCCGCGCCAGCTTGAAGAGAACGGCCTGCAGCCGGAAGAAATTACCATCACCGACCAGGCGATCCTGCGCGCCATCCGCGAATATACCTATGAAGCCGGGGTGCGCAACCTGGAGCGCGAGCTAGGTAAGATCTGCCGCAAAGTAGCCCGCCGTAAGGCAGAAGGGAAACGTTTTGCCACGCGCATCACGGCTGCCTATGTCGAGCGTTTTCTGGGACCGCCGCAGTTCTTCAATCAGGAAGCCGATCGCCAGAACGAAGTGGGTGTGGCAACGGCGGTTGCCTGGACGGAGAACGGCGGCGAGATCATGCCCGTGGAAGTGCTGCTGGTGGAAGGCAAGGGCAATATGCAGATCACCGGGCAGATCGGCAATGTGATGCAGGAATCGGCGCAGGCTGCGCTGTCCTACCTGAAATCACGCGCCCGCAGCCTGGAGATCGATGCGGATATATTCGACCAGGTGGATATCCATATCCATATCCCGGAAGGCGCCATCCCCAAGGACGGCCCCAGCGCAGGGATTACCATGGCCACTGCTCTGACCTCCGCTTTTACCGGGCGCGAAGTTAACTGTAATGTGGGCATGACGGGCGAAATCACCTTGCGTGGGCGGGTGCTGCCGGTGGGTGGCGTGCGTGAGAAGGTGCTGGCGGCGCACCGGGCGGGCATCCGCACCGTGTTGCTGCCCAAGCGCAATGTGAAAGACCTGATCGACCTACCCAAGCGCGCCCGCAGCGAGCTGAATATTGTGCCGGTAGAGCATATGGACCAGGTCCTGGAAGTCGCCCTGGTGACGCAGGAGAAGAAAACTCGTGTGCCGCGCTCCCGCCGCAAGGACAACCAGGAGGTTGCGATGGAAGCTACCTCCAAACCGCCTACAGACCCAGCGACCATACAGCCCGGCGTTTAGTTGATTTACGCGTGGGTTGTCCAAAAATATCATTTCTGTAGCGTTTATCGCCAACGGTAGGGGCGAAGCAGTCCGATGAGTGCCATGTGTGGCGGTCGAAACACGCTTCGCCCTTTTATTTTGGACAACCCAAGTTTGTTGGCTGAGGAGAAACATTGTTTTGACTCACTCGCACGATTTGCAGGCTTTGCTGGACGCAGGACTGGGCCCCGAGCTGCACTGGTTCCCTGAAGATGTGCCCCTGGAACGCCTGGCAGGGGTGCTGGTGGGGATGGCCAATGGCAGCGGTGGGGTGATCCTGCTGGGGGTTTCGCCGCGCGCCGGACGTATCCAGGGGCTGTCCAATCCACAGCATATGGTAGACTACATCTTCCAGGCGGAAGTACTGGTAGATCCACCGCTAGTCCTGCCGCTGCCTCAGCTCCGCCACACCGAGGCCGGGGTGGTTGTGCTGGTGCAGGTACCGGCAGGCCTGCCGCATGTGTACAGCCTGGAAGGCCGCTATCTGGGGCGTGAAGGCGCTCAGACCAACCCTCTGCCGGCGCGGCGTTTGCGCCAGCTGTTGGTGGAGCGCGGCGCGGTCCAGTTTGAAGCGCTGCCGGTGCCTGGCGCGACCCTGGACGATCTGGATCTGGAGAAAGCTGCCGCGTATGTGACTGCTCTGGGTTTCTCGCGAGGTGAACCGGTCGAACAAATCCTCCTGCAGCGCGGCTGCCTGAACCGGGAGGAGGGCGCCAATGGCAAAGCTATCCTGCGCCCCAATTATGCTGGCCTGCTGTTGTTTGGGCGCCATCCGCAGCGCTGGCTGCCCAACGCCACCATCCTGGCGGCGCGTTTTTCGGGCGCCACCTTTGCCGATCGTTATCTCAAACAGGATATAGGCGGCACGCTTGTGGACCAGCTGCACCAGGTGGAGGCGTTTTTTCGCCAGAACCTGCCCAGCGTGGTGAGATTGGTGGGCCTGGCGCACGAGGAAACCCTGGAATACCCGCCCGAAGCGGTGCGCGAGCTGTTGGTCAATGCTGTCGCCCACCGCGATTACAACCTGCAGGGCGATAATATTCACCTGAATATCTTTGCTGACCGCCTGGAAGTACACTCGCCTGGCGGCCTGCCTGGGCCGGTAACCCTGGACAACCTTCTGGAAGCGCGCTTCTCGCGCAATGCGGTCATCGTGCAGGTGCTGGCCGACCTGGGCTTTGTGGAGCGCCTGGGCTACGGGCTGGACCGGGTGGTGCGCTCTGTGCGCAAGGCCGGGCTGCGCCAGCCGAAATTTGAGGAATTAGGGGGGACATTCCGGGTCACATTGTATGGGGAAAGCCTATCCCCAAGCTCTGCCCAACTTAAACAGGTGGAGGCTTACCGGCACCTGGAATTGAACACCCGCCAGGAGCAAGCCCTGGCTTATTTGATCCAGAACCGGCGCATCACCAGCCGCGATTACCAGGAGCTGAGTCCCGAAGTGCATCCCGAGACGCTGCGCCGCGATCTCGTCGACCTGGTCGAGCGGGGTGTTCTGATCAAGGTGGGAGATAAACGTGCTACCTACTACATCCTCAAGTAGCTGGGCGGCGCTCACCCACCGGCCTTCCCCCCTGCTGGGCGAGTGCCAGCTTACCTTCATCGATCGCCAAAATATTGACCTTGGGCGGGCTTCCGCCCAGCACGCGGCCTATTGCGCCAGCCTGCAGGCGGCCGGAATCCAGGTGCAGGTGCTGGAGACCAGCCTGGACCTGCCCGACAGCGCCTTTGTGGAGGATTGCGCCGTGATCCTGGATGAGTTGGCGGTGCTTACCCGTCCCGGCAGCCCGGTCCGCCAGCCGGAGGTGGAGCGATTAGCGCCGTTGATCGCCCAGCTACGCCCGGTTGTCCGGATGCAACCTCCCGCCACCCTGGATGGCGGCGATGTCCTGAAGATAGGCAAAAAACTTTATGTGGGAATCTCTACGCGCACGAACCCTGCCGGGATTGCTGCCCTGGTTGAGGCAGTCCAATCGCACGGCTACCAGGTGATTCCGGTTCCCGTGCACGGCAGTCTGCACCTGAAGACCGCCTGCACCGCCCTGGACGACGAAATCCTGCTTGCCAACCTGGACTGGATCGACCTCACCAGATTTGGGGGATTGCGCATCCTGCCCGTGCCAGAAGAGGAATCCTGGGGCGCCAATGTGCTACGCATCGGCGGGCGTATCTGGGCGCAGACTGCCTTCCCACGCACCCTGGAGATGTTGCAGAAGGAGGGGTATATCGTTCAGGAGATCGATTGCAGCGAGTTCCTGAAAGCCGAAGCCGGGCTGACCTGTCTGAGCCTGGTGTATCAGGTATAAGGTTAGCCAAAACCCAAACCATGCGTTGTCGCAGGCGGTAATTTGGGATAAATGTACATATGATGAAAGCAGCTCTCAAAAGCTTATTATTCAAAATTGTGCGCAGTAAAATTGGGACATTCGTAATCTACTGGGGTTTTGAACACATGACTTTTTTAATGCCAATCAATAAACTGATTGAAAACGATCTGGTTGTCGCCTTTAATCACCCGCAGCCTGTCCATAAAGTCCACATTATCATCATGCCGAAGAAGAAAATTGGGAGTTTGATGAGTATCACATCCGTTGATTTTCCAATTGTGAATCAGATAATCATGATTTCGCAAAAGCTTGTAAAGCAGTTAAATCTCGAAAAGACAGGATACAGGCTTCTGGTTAATGGCGGCGCGTACCAGGATGTAAAACAGATACATTTTCATCTGATTTCCGACGGGTAGGCAAAATTACGGAACCTGGTGTTGACTTGTTTCACCAATTATGTAACACTCTGAAAAAGCGTATAACTCATTTTCTTCGCTTGGGTCCCTCTTGAAAGTAACGGTTGATGAGTCTAGATTATTTCCTAAGGAGAGCGGTTTCTCGCTAAAAAGTCAATGAATGGTCAGGATATTCGCAATGGCGCCAACCGCGTGCGCCGCATTGTGGGCGAGGTGATCTCGCAGCTGCTTAATGTGCCGGTTCTATCCGGGGCGCTGATCACCTTCTTTTTCTTTCGCTTGCCCAACGACTTACCCAACCGCCTGCCGGGTTATGGCTGGGCGCTGCTGTTTCTCAGCATCATCCCCTTATGCAGTTTGTTCTTTTACATCCCCGGCAAGCTGAAAGATAAGGCGCGTATCATCCGCCGCCAGCGCATTGCCAGCTTCGTGTTCATGATCGTCAGCTACCCGATCGGCTTTCTCATCCTGCGCCTGACGCATGCCCCCAAGATCTTCGAGGCTATGGCGATCACCTATACCCTCGTCACCCTGGGCTTGATCCTGTTCAACTTTATCTTGCGCTACAAAGCCAGCGGGCATGCCGCCGGCGTCGCCGGACCGGTGGCGGCCTTGCTGTACCTGTTCGGTTTGATCGCAACCCCGTTCATTGCACTCATCCCGCTCACCACCTGGGCGCGGGTAAGCGCCAAGGGACATGATACCTGGCAAACGGTGGTGGGAGCGCTGTTATCCTTTGGGATCACTGCTCTGGTATTGTGGCTGTACGGTTTCCTGCCGTTTCAGGGGATGTTGCATTAATCATAAAAGAGTATAAATTCTGTTAGGGGGGTTGCTCTCTTCGTTTTCATTGAGAACAAATTATAATGAGCTTAGATATTGGAGGTAGCGGCAATGAAAACTCAGGCAAAAGATATTCAATTTGTTATTGGAGCAGAAGGGAAACCGACCGCGGTTTTGGTTGATATTGCCACCTGGGAACGAATTATCGAAACCCTGGAAGACGCTGAAGATTTAACGCTGGCGAAAGAAACTCTGGCTGCACTGGATGCAGCAGGTGGAGATTTAGAGAAAGCTGGTTTTCTACCCTGGGAAAAAGTTCGATCCGAGTTGGAGCGAATGGATGATGCCAAGAAGTAAACCGGCAGTATACCTTACATCGCTCGCCTATGATGATCTCAAAAGACTGCCTGGAAATGTCCGTAGACAGCTGATTATCTTGGGGATCCGCAGACGCCCGCCTTATGATTATCAGGATATTCAACGCTTGCTAGAAGATGTTGACCAATAAACGTGTCAACTGGGGCAGCGCGTCATTGTCGCGCCGCCCCAGATCAGGAATTATGGCGCTGGCGCCAGCCGGTAAATCGCCCCGGCGAAATAATCTGTTAAATACACCTCGCCAGCCTCATCCTCGCCAAAGCTGGTGATCCTCTGCGTTAGCACAGGCAATTGCTGGCTGGTCCATGTATCGCCGCTGTGGGTTAGCCCCCAGATATTCCCCGAACAGTAATCCGCCAGGAAATACGCCCCGTCCAATTCGGGATAGGCTGCGCCCCGGTAGACGAACCCGCTCGTAACGGAGCAACCTTCCGTGTGGCTGTAGACGAATACCGGCAAGGTCTTCCCGCTCTGGTCGCAGGTCGTGGCGTTGTAACAATCCAGCCCTTCCATGACATCCCAGCCATAATTCTCGCCGCCCAGGCTGGCACCCGGCTGGAAGTTGATCTCTTCCCATTCATTCTGGCCCACGTCGCCGATATACAGATCGCCGCTCAGGCGGTCAAAGCTGAAGCGCCAGGGATTGCGCAGACCATACGCCCAGATCTCGCCGCGCACACCAGGCACTCCGTTGAATGGATTGGTGGTGGGGATATGATAAGTTGCCGGCAATGGAGCGTTGGGGATGCCCCGGGTCAGGGCGGGTAAATAGGCGCGGAAGGGACTCTCGGGCGGTAAAACAGGCTCCATTTCCACGTCAATGCGCAGGATCTTGCCCAACAGGCTGGATAGATCCTGGGCATTGTCATCCGGGTCGCCGCTGCTCCCGCCATCGCCAGTGCCGATATAAAGGTAACCATCCGGCCCAAAGACCAGCTGACCGCCGTTATGGTTGCTGTTGGTGGGGTGGGGGATGAGCAGGATCAACTCTTCGCTGGCCGGATCAGCCGTGTTCATGCCACTGCCCAGATGAAAGCGGCTGATCTGGTTGTCTCCGTTCAGGTTGGTGTAATAGACATAGAAATAGCCTTTTTGGGCATATCCCGGTGGAAAGGCCACGCTGAGTAGGCCTTCTTCGGAGCCGGCTGAGAGCACCCGGTCGGTGATATCCAGGAAAGGCGTGCTGCGCAGGCTGTTCAGATAAACACGGATAGCGCCTGGTCGTTCCACGATGAACAGGCGCCCGCTGCCATCCCCGGCATGCGTGATATGGACCGGCAGGGTCAGCCCATCCGTGACAAGAACGGGCTCCAGGCCAGGTAGATCGGCGGGCGCAGCCCTGGAAGCCATGCTAGTTGCTCCAAGAACCATGCATATAGCTGCCACAGTGAGTAATTTGCGCGCCAGGGCTGGTTGTCGCGTGAAGTGGTAGTTTCTTAACATCCTGCCTCCTTTACTTTTGACCATAATATCGGCATCTGGTTTTTGATGACGGCTGGATCGCTGCGCCAGGCAAATTTTTCGCCGGTGCCGCCATATTCAAAAGCGAATAACCAGGGCTGCGGCCATTCTCCCAAACGGATGCGCTCCAGGACCCAATCCAGGATAGGCCAATCGCTGTCCAGAATGGGCAAGTGATCCTGCAGGCGTCCATCCAGGTTGTGCAGGCCGGTGAAGTGCAGCTCACGCAAGCGCTCGACGGGGAGTGCTGACATATATTCGGTGGCATCCATCCCCAGGGAATGGGCAGCAATGCGGGCATGAGAGATGTCCAGCAGCAGGCCGCAGCCGGTTTCGGCGACAATGGCCTGGATGGTCTCGGGCTCAACGGACAGGCGAAAGACTTTTTCACCCGGCCCGCGATAAGGCACATTTTCGATGATCACCCGCTCAGCGCCTAACTGTTTGACTGTCCGGCGTACATCTTTTAGCATGCGCTTGAAGATCTTTTCCCGATCCTCGGCGGGTGGCCTGTCTACTGGGATGCCGGGGTAATCTTTGTTGGTCGCCTCCAGATGTAAATTGAGGTGCGGGGTGCCCGTCTCGTCCAGCATGCGGGTCACAATCTCCCAATCCAGCGTTTTTACCCTGCCACCACCGGCTTGCAGCCCGAAATGCACCGCCACGGGTCGGTAGCGGCGCGCCTCAGCGATCATATCCGGCCAGTCCATGGTCTTAAAACGATCCAGCTTGATCTGACCTTCGCTGAGCAATTGAGCAGCCTGGGTGGAATAATTAATGGCGAGTTGCATGTTAGGTTTCCGGATTTGCTTAAAGATCATGCCTCACGGGCTTGCCTTAAGGGCTTGCCTTAAGGGCAGGCGTTATTTAGATGGCCCTGGTAGGTTTCAGCAAAATTATGCCGCCCCGAGCGGTCGCAAGCGGCGCGAAAGTAATAATAAGGCGTCTGGGCCGGGTATGCCACGGCTTGCAAGGCTTTCAGCCCCGGATTGGCAATGGGCCCTGGCGGTAAGCCAGGGTACAGATAGGTGTTGTAGGGCGAGTCCACCTGCAGGTCAGTGACGCTCAGGGGATTTGTCCACCAGGTTTTTTGAGCGGCGTTATAACCCACTGCGTACTGCACGGTGGGATCAGTGTCCAATTTCATTCCGGCTGCCAGGCGATTGAAAAACACGGAAGCGATCTCAGGCATTTCTTCGTCTAGCACGGCTTCGCGTTCAACGATCGACGCCAGGGTAACTGCTTCATACAAAGAGAGTCCTTGCCCAAGAAAGGCTTGTCGCAGCGCAGGCGTTACCTGGATCTCGAAATTGTCCAGGATTAAGTTGATATATTCTTTGACTCCCATGCGCCGCTCAATGGTATAGCTGTCGGGGAATAAAAAACCCTCCAGGGAAGCGCCAGCCGGCAGGTCGTCTGGCAGGTTGAATTGTGTGGGTGGATTCTGGACCATGCGCAAAAATTCATCCGGGGTGAAGTTCAAACCACTGCTGGGAAAAGATGCGGCAATCTCCTCCACGCGCCATCCAGCCAGGATATTGAGCTTGACGCGTGCCGGGGTGGGGTCCTGCAGTACTTTAGCGATCTGGATCGGCGTCAGACTGGCGCTAATTTCATGTTCGCCAGCTTGCAGGATGGTATCCAGCCCGCTGTAGCTCAGATAATTGCGAAACGTCTCGGCATTACTCAGGTACCCTTCGGATTGCAGGCGATTGGAGATCGAGAACACCGATTCGCCCGAGTCAATCACAAAATAGCGCGGCTCAGCTGCGGGATCGAGCGGCTGAGTGAGTGCAACCCCATCTGTTAAGAGCACCGCCGAAAGATAGTAACGCTCATAGGTATCCAGGCTGGCTGCCGGCAGACCAAATATGGCTGCGGCGCGCTGCGGAAGATTGTATACCGCTAACCCGCCTAAAACCAATGCCAGGCACAGGCTGCTGAATAACAGCAACAATAGCAGTGTGAAGCAGGTCGGACGGCGGCGGTTCATGGTGTGTCTGTAGCAGCAGGTGGGTTCGCGTTGGCTTGAGAATCCAGGTAGGTTTGCAGGATGTATGTGGCAGCCAGCTCGTCCAGGTGCCCGGCGCGCTGCCGGCGGGAGACGCCCATCGCCCGGCGCGCACGCTGTGCGGCCTGCGTGCTGTAGCTTTCATCCCATAAGATCACTGGCAGTTCCGTCTGGGTGCGGATGGCGGCGGCCAGGCGCGCGCTGCGGCGGCTGGCGGGGGTGGGCTGGCCATCGCTGTCCAGCGCCTGCCCGACCAGGATCAAGCCGGCGCCCTGCTCCTCAGCCACATGGGCAATTTGGGCGGCATCCACGGGGCGCGAGATGTGCAGAATCACCTTTAACGGATTGGCAACCAACCCACTGGGGTCGCTCAGAGCCATTCCGAGGCGTTTTTCACCGGGGTCTACCGCCAGGATGCGCAAGGTTTAAACACTTCTCCTGTTCGCAGAAATTGAAGCCAGCTCGCTCATGGAGTGCTCTCCACGTGAATACGGAATGGCAGCATGGGGAGACGCGGCCACCAGGCCGGGCTAAGGCTGATTTCAGGCGCGTCGTCTAACGCTAATCCCTGTTCCAATTTCTGGCGTGCCACTTCCGGTTCCAGTCCAAGCACCAACTGAATAGCCTTCATTGGCGAGATGATTGGCTGGATGTTGCGTACTGCCAGCATGGGCCAGGTGGCGCGACCATCCGAGGTCATTTCCGGCTCGCCAAGCCGGGTGAGAACCAGGCTACCCAGCTGCGGTGTAAAGCCTTGAGGGTTGCTGGCATTCAGCACGCTCTCAGCCAGATCAGACAGGTCGGCCTGGCGGGCGACCAGGGCGCTGAATTCCAGGCGCAGGTTCAGGATAAGCTCGTCCGCAGGCTGGATATCTGCAGGCTGAAAAATTTCTTCCAGGGTGCGGCTGAGTTGTAAAGAGTTCTCTATGAGTACATCCCCTGGTTCTAATGCGCTGATCAGCTCATTCAGTACGGTCTGGCGCAACGATTCGCCCAGCCGGGTTGAGAGGCGAGTATAGTCGCTGGGATCAGGCGCCAGGCTGGTCAGGTCGCGGCCTCCGCTAAAGGCACGCGGGTTTGTCACGCTGAGCTCAATCCCCAGCGCGCTTTCAATCGCCTGAATCTCACCCGCGGCGACATTACCTATCTCACCCTCTTGCAGGGCGCGCACCGGCAGGCTGAGTGTAGCGCTAGGACCGGGTGGAGCGCTCCCCTGCCGCGTGGTGGCGAAGCGCACGGCTGGTTGATCTACGGTAAGCACCACTAACCCGGCCGGAATCGTGACTTCCTGGTCGCTAAGATTCGTGAAGGTTACCAGGCCTCCGGCCGGTTGATCGGGGAGCGTGGCTGTACCGCTAACGATAAGCTGATCACGTCCTTCCACCACTACGCTGGTCAGATGGGCTGGCACAATTCCAGCCAGGCTGATGCGCGTGGCTTGTGGATCGGCGGTAACGGTTAACTCAATTTGCTGTGTCTGTGTTGCTGGGCGCAGGCGCAGCTCAGCGCTCGGGATGAGTAGCGCCCCAATGGCGAGCACTGCGAGAACTCCCAGGGCAAACACCATCCAACGTACAAGCGAGGGCAGCGCCTGGGTTGGGCGAGTTGGTTTCTCGGCGCGCAAATCCAGGCGTGGGCCTGTCTCTCGCCCGAGGCGCAACTGCATCGCCCGCCAGGATTGCTCACGGCGGATATGGCGCGGGCTGCGCCAGATGGCCTGTTGGGCCTGGCGTAAATTTTTATGAATAGGAATGCCAAGTTCACGGGCATGCTGGCGTACTTCTCCGTCTCGGGTGACCAGACCCAGTTGTGCACCCAGCGTCTGGCTGTGGCGCTGCAACAGGGTCAATTCCAGGCGCTTGAGCAGCACCTGACCGTTTTTCGGCCACACCAGCAGGATACGCCCGGTTTTCCCCCAACCCATCTTATCGCGGATGGAGATCAGGTCATCGTGTGCTTCTAGTTTGATGATCTGGGTTTTCACAGGCTAATTTTACTGCGTTCGGTCTGGCTGTGGGGTTGGCTCGGGTTCTCGAAGCGGGGATGGCTCAGTTGTAGCGGTCTGTTCACCAATCACGTAAGGTGGGCGATCTTGCAAGCGAAAATGCATGCGTGCCAGGTACTCACCGATGATTCCCAGAGCAAAGAGCTGCACCCCGGAGAAGATGGCAATGGTCGAAGCCAGGAAAGGGAAGCCTGGCACACTGCCGCCCTGGATTAGATAGCGCCCGATGACATAGACCAGAACCAGCAGACCAAATATGGCGAAGCTAAATCCCATCAGGCTGGCGAGCTGTAAGGGCAGGATGCTGAAGCCGGTGACCATGTTCATGGCATGCCGCACCAGCTTGCGGAAAGTGTAATTGGAGCGCCCGGCGGCGCGGGGGTTATGGGCAACGGGCACAGCCGTAAAGCGCGCCGCGCCCCAGGTGAGCAACACATCAACAGAAACGGATGGGCTGTGAAACTCTGCAAAACCCCGGCGAATGGTTGTGCGGAAGGCCCGGAATGCGCTTACCTGGCGGGCGGTATCCACACCCATGGTGCTCTGCAGGGCCAGCTTGGTAACCTGGGAAGCCAGGTCGCGCCACAAGCCGTGCTGCTCCTGGGCGGGTGTGCCATAAACCACGTCATACCCCTCAGCCAGTTTTTCCAGCAATTTTGGGATTTCAGCCGGTGGATTCTGTAAGTCGTCGTCCAGGGTGAGGATCACCTCGCCGCGTGCCTGGCGTATCCCGCACAGCAGGGCGTTGTGCTGTCCATAATTGCGCAGCAGATTGATACCGCGTACCTGCTCAACCTGTTGGCTCAGATGGGTGATAACCTCCCAGGAATTGTCCGGGCTGCCGTCATTGACCAGCAGGATTTCGTAGCTTGGGACGCTGCTTTCCAGGGTTTTCACCAGCTGGGAAACCAGCTCGGATAGGGTCTCAGCGCCCCGGTAGACCGGGATGATCACGGAGCAGGTGAAGGGGAATCTCATAAGGGAGTGACTCAAGGGGTAGTGCATTCTAAGCGAGACTGGAGGCTATCAAATGTTGAACGGCGCGCCTCGCTCTCGGGTGTCGACTGCAGGATACGATCCCAGGCATCGCATAACGAACGCTGCATGCGGAAGGTCAGCCGTTCAGCATCCAGGGTGACCTGGCGGGCCTTCTCCCACTGCCCGGTGTGAGCATAGGCTTCAAGATAAGGCAGCAGCTCGGGGGCATTGACTTCATAGAGTTGTCCGCCAAGAGCCAGCGCCTGGTCGCCGAGGATGGCTACCTGTTCCCAATCGCTGACTTGCAGGGCTAATTCTGCCTTTTCATAATAATAACACCAGTTGGGTTCGGGTTCGCTGCCGAAGTAATCCTGCAGGGGAATTGCTGGCTGGGTGGTCTGTGCCTGGATCAGGCTGGGATCGGAGATATCCATCACATCGCCGATATATTTTGGTTTCTGGGGCACGCGGGCATGGCGCGCCGGGTCGTACACCACCAGGCAGCCGGGTGGCTGGTAGGTGACCACCAGCACCTGGGAGGTGCTGCCCTGGAAAGAAGTCGCCCGGTAGACCTGCTCGATGGGCAGGCCCGCTTCTAATCCAGCCAGGGTCAGGCCCAGGCGCGCATCAATGTTGTAAAACATGTAATCCATGCTGCGCTCGGTGTGATTGGGGGCGTACAGCCAGTGGAAAGGCGCAGCCAGGGAGTTGTCGGTATAGTGGACGAAGGGCAGCTCTGAGGTCAGGATGGTCGTCCCCGGCTGGATGGCAGGGGCGCGCCAGCTCCACTGCCAGAAGAAATTACGCTGCGTGTTCCATTCGCGGCGATAGGTATTGGCATGCTGGAATTGAAGCCCTACCGCCAGGCCGATCAGGATGCTTAGCAGTAGCAGGCGAAATGCGAGATGGCGGATCAATAAGCCGATCAGGCCCACCAGCAGCAGGCTGGCGCCAAACATCATCGCGAGGGTGAAACGGTCCCAGGGAAACTCCAGGCTGATGGGATAGCCAGCCGCCCAGAATGGCCAGCCGCCTACCAGTAAGCCTGCCACGCCTAAGAGGGTTGCCTCCTTCGCCCAATCAGAACTGGGAGAATTATGGGTTCCTGCTTCAACCTGGTTAGAACGACCTTTCGCATAGGCGAATAAGAAGAGGATTGCCACAAGTGTGCTCACCAGCACCAACCCGGCATACAAAGCAACGGACGAGCTTCCGAATTTAGCCAGCCGGCTGAATTGCACGGTCTGTCCCCAGGCCAGGGCGCTGGAAGAGAAGATATCGCGGCCGATGGATTGTGCTAATCCAAGTAGCGCCGTCACAGGATCCGCCAGCAAGCGCGGAATGAGTTTTACATCGCCGCGCGGCGTGTCGCTGAGGAACACCCGCCAGACGAAGAAAACAACCAGGATCAGCAAGTAGGGCGCCCACAGGCTCAGGCTGCGTTTCAGGCGTGGGCGTTTCTCGGGAGTCTGCTGGCGCATAGCGAGCCACAGGATCAGGGGCCGCAGAAGCTCTAGACCAAAGAAGTATTCTACAGTGAACAACACCAATCCGGCTGAGATCAGCGAAAGCCCCAGCCACATCCAAAATCGTTCTGGCTGGCGCACCGCCCACACCATGCTGGTCAGCGAGAACAAAAAGACTGCCAGGACAATCAATACCTGGCTATAGGTTACGGAGATAAACTGTTGAGAGAAGCCCGGGTACAGGGCGAATAACAATGCAGTCCAGGCCGCGGGCTGCGGGTGACGCGGCCAGATGGCGCGCAGCAGCACCCAAAAGGCCAGCCCGCTTAACCAGCGGGTAAATATCCCGAAAACCTGCCAGGCTGCCGGGGTCTCGCCGACCAGCGGCGCAGTGATACGAAACAGAACTCCCAGCAGGGGACGGTCAGAGGCGAAAACATCCTTGAAGATATCTGGGCCCCAGAAATGCAGATACCAGACGGTGGGCCAGTCGTCCCAATAGAAACCCAACCATGGCAGCAGCAATCCATAGGCTGCCAGGCAGAAGAACAGCAGGATCGGTGGAAACGACCAGGCCGGGAGAGCAGGCAGGCGCAGGCGCATGGTTTAGCGCAGGTGTTCAACCACCCAGTTGGGCACGGCAGCCAGGGCCTGTTCCAGCTGGCTGGCGTCCTTGCCGCCTGCCTGTGCCATGGTAGGGCGCCCGCCGCCGCTGCCGCCCAGGGGCTGGGCGACGAATTTCACCAGCTCACCCGCATGCAGCCCGCGTGGCACCAGGTCGTCGCTCATTGCTGCGATCAGACTTGGCCTGCCATCCTGGACGGTGGCCAGTACCACCACACTGTTTTGTGGGAAGCGTTTGCGAAATTGATCAACCATCTGGCGCATGGTATCTGCATCCGTATCTTCCAGCGTAGCGGTCAGCAAGGTCACGCCTTGAATGGTTTCGGTGCTCCCCAACCGCTCCATGAATTCGACCGAGGCCAGTTTCTGGCGCAGGAGAGATATTTGCTTGTGATCGGCATATTGTTCTTCCAGCAGGCTCTGGACTTTCTCGATGATCTGCCCCGGGCTGGTTTCCAGCAGGTCGGATGCCATCCGGAGCGCCTTGAAACGGCGTTGGACTAGCTCATACGCGGCGCGACCGGTCACCGCTTCAATGCGGCGGATGCCAGCTGCAGTGCTGCCTTCGCTAACAATCAGGAACAGGCCAATATCGCCCGTCTCATCTACATGTGTACCGCCACACAGCTCGTTCGAGTAGATTTCTGGCTCGCCGATGGTGATATTGCGCACCACCTCGCCGTACTTTTCGCCGAACAGCGCCATCGCGCCTTCGGCAATGGCTTTTTGGAGTGGTTTGAAGCTGATTTTCAAGGGGTAATTATTCAGGATTGCCTGATTGACGCCTGCCTCCACGGCCTCTAACTGCTCGGACGTCAGACCCCGGGGATGGGTGAAATCGAAGCGCAGCCGGTCTGGCGCTACCAGTGAGCCGGCCTGTCGAGCGTGTTCGCCCAGCACAGCCTGCAGCTCACGGTGCAGCAAGTGGCTGGCCGTGTGGTTGCGCATGATGTCCTTGCGGCGGCTCGCATCCACCCGGGCGATTGCCATGTCACCGGCGCGCGGTAAGCCGCTCAGCACCTCGCCGACTTGCACAATGATCCCCGCTGCGGGTTTGCGCACATCCTCCACGCGCACTTCCCAGCGCGGCTCCTTGACCGAGACGATACTCCCGGTATCGGCAACCTGCCCGCCGGATGGGACATAGAAGCCAGTCTCTGGCAGCAGGATTTCTACCTTATCACCTGGTTGGGCCTGATCTACTGCACTGCCCTGTTTTACTATTGCCAGGACTTCGCCTTCAACCTCCAACCACTGGTAGGGATTGTAGGCCACGCCATCCGCAGGCAGCTTACCGGCCTTCTGTAGGTCGATGAGCAGGTCGCGATAGAAAGGTGCGTCCTCGCCGCCCATCTCGCCGAAGGTCTCCCCGGCGCCGGATGCCCGGCGGTGCGCGTCCATGGCCTGGCGAAAACCGTCCTCGTCAACGGCCAGGTTTTGCTCGCGCGCCACATCGCGGGTCAGCTCCAGGGGCAAACCGTAGGTGGCATACAGCTCAAAGGCCTGTTCGCCGGGTAAGGTAACCTGGCCTTCAGCTTTAAGGCGCTCCAGCAGGGTTTCCAGTTTGGCCATACCCCCTTCTACAGTGCGCTGGAAGCGTTCTTCCTCCTGGGTGAGGTTGTTCAGGATCGTTTTACGGTTGCGGACCAATTCGGGGTAAAAATCGCCATATAACTCAATGACTTTATCCGCCACCTGCGCCAGGAAAGGCTGGTGCAGGCCGAGCTTGCCTCCGAAGCGCGCTGCCCGGCGCACAATCATACGGCAGACATAATTGCGGCCGGTATTGCCAGGCACCACCCCGTCTGCAATCAAGAAAGTGCAGGCGCGGGCGTGGTCAGCGATCACCCGGTAGGGGGTGATATCCGCTGCACGTTGTTCGTCAGTATGCCCAGTAAGCTCCTGAACCACGTCCAGCAAGGGCGCCAGGATATCGGTTTTGTAATTCGAATCTACACCTTGCAAGACGGATACGATGCGTTCAAAGCCCATGCCGGTATCTACATGCCGGGCAGGTAAGGGCTCCAGAGAATAGGGGCTGGTGCGGTTATACTGGATGAACACCAGGTTCCACAGCTCCAGGAAGCGCGTGCAGTCGCCGTTTACCTCGCATACATGACCGGGGACATCCTGCATATTACAGAATTCCAGACCACGATCCATATGGATCTCAGAGCAGGGTCCGCAGGGACCGGTATCAGCCATTTCCCAGAAATTATCTTTACGCCCGTAGAACAAGACGTGCTCCGGCAGCATACCCGGTTGCGCGTGCCACCACTGCGCTGCTTCGTCATCACGCTCGATCTGGCCTTTTTCGTCTTCAAAGCAGGTCGCGTACAGGCTCTGGCGCGGCAGTTTCCAGACTTCCGTGAGAAGCTGCCAGGCCCAGGTGATGGCTTCTTTTTTATAATAGTCGCCAAAGGACCAGTTGCCCAGCATCTCAAAGAAGGTGTGGTGGGTGTCATCCCGTCCCACGTCGTCCAGATCGTTGTGTTTGCCAGCCACGCGCATGCACTTCTGCGAATTGGCGGCACGGGTGTAGTCGCGTTTGTCGGTGCCCAGGAAGATATCCTTAAACTGCACCATGCCGGCATTGGTAAACAGCAGGGTCTGGTCGCCGCCCGGGACCAGGGACGAAGAAGGCACAAAGGTGTGGCGGTGTTCAGCAAAAAAGTCGATAAATGTCTGGCGTATCTTGGCGCCGGTATATTCAGGTGGGATCATAAACTTCCATCCATAGAGTGCTTAGAGATAAGGCGAAAAATGCCTGCCGTGATTCGTTGAATTATACCAACAGGTTAACGGCTGAGCCTTTATTTATGCTGATTGATTATCCGCTAAGCTGCGCTGGATGCGAGGAGGTCTTTCTACGTTATAATCCACAACGCTTTAATTTTTTGATCATCCACAGGCAACCCTTGATGAACCGATATCTTTACTTCGCTGTGTTTTCATCCGGAATGACCGTACTGGCGTTGGAATTGGCGGCTTCGCGGCTGCTGGGCAGCGCCTTTGGCACCAGCAACCTGGTTTGGGCCAGTATCATTGGTCTGATCCTGATCTACCTGACATTCGGGTATTTCATCGGCGGGCGCTGGGCCGATCGCTGGCCTTACCCAGGCACGATGTACACGGTGATGGCCTGGGGCGCATTCAGCGCCGGCCTGATCCCGGCGATTGCCCGCCCGGTGCTGCGTCTGGCAGCCAACGCTTTCGATCAATTACAGGTTGCGGTGCTATTTGGCTCTTTTACCGCGGTGTTGATCTTGTTTATCGTGCCGATCACTTTACTTGGCACGATGTCTCCGTTTGCTATCCGCCTGGCGATCACCGATCCGCAAAAAGCAGGCCAGGTTTCTGGCCGTATTTATGCCATATCCACCCTGGGCTCTTTCATCGGAACATTTCTACCTGAACTGATATTAATCCCCATTATTGGCACCGCTTATACCTTTCTGGCTTTTAGCCTGTTCCTGTTGTTGGTGGCGTTTGGCGGTTTGTGGCTTTCCAGCGGCTGGCGCAGCCTGCTGCGCCTGGCATGGATGCCGTTGGTGCTGATTGGGGTTGGTCTGTTTCTGCGAGGCACACCGATCAAAGATACAGCAGGGCAAATTTACGAGACTGAATCCTCCTATAATTACATCCAGGTGCTCGAGCTGGATGGTTACCGCTACTTGCGCCTGAACGAAGGGCAGGGGATTCATTCCGCCTGGCATCCCACTGAATTGGCTTATGATGGTCCCTGGGAGCAGTTCCTGGCGGGTCCATTTTTTAGTCCCAACCTCAACGATCCAGAAGATGTGCGCAGTATGGCGATTATCGGCCTGGCGGCCGGCACCAGCGCGCGCCAGGCGACCGCGGTCTTTGGACCCATTCCTATCGATGGCTATGAGATCGATCCTGAGATCATAACTGTGGGGCAGCGTTTTTTCGATATGAATATGCCCAACCTGAATGCGATTGCCCAGGATGGCCGCTGGGGATTAGAGCGCAGCACCAGCCGCTATACCATCATTGGCGTGGATGCCTACCGCCCGCCGTATATCCCCTGGCACCTTACCACGCGCCAATTCTTCCAGTCCGTGTATGAGCACCTGGAGCAGGATGGCGTGATGGTGGTGAATGTGGGGCGCGCCCCTGACGACCGGCGCTTGATCGAAGCCCTGGTGGGCACGATCCAGACCGTCTTCCCCAGCGTGCATGTGATGGATCTGCCCAATACATTCAATTCGATCCTGTACGCCACCCGCCAGCCCACGCGCGTGGAAGATTTATATCAAAACGTGCTGCATTTATACACCCGCTCGGATGTGCATCCCCTGCTGATCCAGGCGCTGACCAGGCTGGTGACCAACCTCCAGCCTACCCCTCAGAGTGATATTGTATATACAGATGACTGGGCGCCGATTGAACTGATGACCAACAGCATGGTTTTAAAGTTTGTGCTATTTGGAAAGATGGAGCAGCTGCGATGAGTGATTCACCCATGGTAAAGTTTGCTAGTTGGATTGTGACACTAATTACACCGGTCGTAATTGTGTTAACAGTTGTGCGCCTGTTGTTAAACCCGGCTTTGCTGGTATGGGAATACAACACTCCCGGATTCCCCGCAGATACATATGGATTCACCCAAGAAGACCGCTTGCACTGGGGGCGATTTGCGGTGGATTATCTGGTAAATGACGCCGGGATCGAGTATCTCGGTGATCTGCGTTTTGAAGATGGCAACCCGGTGTATAACGAACGCGAGCTGAGCCATATGTTAGACGTGAAGATGGTGGTTCAGGCTGCTTTACGGGTCTGGCTCGTTTCTCTGGCAGGTATGCTGTTATTGACCTTGTGGGCCTGGCGCGGGCGCTGGATGGAAGCATTCCGGGCTGCCCTGCTGAGCGGCGGTTGGCTGACCATCCTGCTCTTGGGCAGTGTGATCGCCTTCGTGGCGATCAGCTTTGGGGTGATCTTTGTGGCGTTCCACGAAGTGTTCTTCGCTCCGGGAACCTGGCTGTTTTTCCATACGGATACCCTGATCCGCTTGTTCCCCGAACGGTTTTGGCGGGATATGTTTATCTATGTGGGCGGTCTTTCGGTTTTGGGGGCGCTGGTGTTGATCCTGGCGCTGCGCTGGCGGCGTTCTGCTTAACGCTGGCGGGCGCTGTACAGCTCGCGTAAATTCTCCCAGATTATAAAACCGCCTGCGGTGAGCACCGCCAGGACGACCAGATACCAGAAAAATTCAAATATCAGCACCAGCAGCGCCACGACCGCCAGGCCAATCGTCAGGCTATTGATCAGCTGCGGCAGCTGGCGGCGGAACCCAGACTCAAGAAAAATAAACAACGAGACCATGATCACCAGTCCGGCAATAAAGTGCTGGCGGTAGAAGATCATCAGCGCCACGAACCCGATCATCAGAATCCCGATGCTAACTGCGCTCCACAGCTCCACCAGGCGGTTAATGCGCATTTCGGGTTCGCGGATGGGGCGTGAGCGGGCGCGGTAGGCTGGGACTATGCGTGCATCTCCGGAGTGCAAGCGCTCCTCATAGCCCTGTAGTGCCTCCATCTGGCTGCGATCTTGGGCGAGTAGGGCGCGCAGGCTGGCTAATTCCAATGAGTGTTTTTGCACCTCCTGGCGCAGGTTCGTCCAGAGATGTTTCAAGTGGGGTTGCTGCTCAATTGCCAGAACCTCAATGCTCAAACCAGCCAGTTTCTGACTTTGGGTTTCAATTTGCGTTTCTAATTGGGCGATTTCGATCTGTAAGGCGGCTTTGCGCTGGGTCAGGCGCTGCAGCACCAGATTTGGCGGAGAGACTTTATCCAGCCCGGCCCAGCCCACCGGATCGTACCATGCCCGCCGTACGCTGCCATCCCTGTTGTACATAGGCCCGGCAGGAGCATTTTCCCCGGATAACGGGTCTTTCGTATACAACCCCCACAGGCCGCGGTAATGCTGTACCCATTCGGGGATAGGATTCAGTAATGCAGGCTCTCCCCATTCGACGGTTTGTCCAGGACCGATGGATTTCCCATCCCCGCGCGCGTAATCCACAAATGGTACGCGCAAAGCAAAAATTTCCTGCGTGTGCTGGGCAGGATTGGCCGGGTTTATTTGACTGCTAAAGCGGTTCCAGATGGCAGCAATGCGCCGGAAAAAGCGTGAAACCGGCGTGAAGATGGGGACCTCCAGCTCAGCCAGGTGTTCACCAGGGGAGAAGTAGCTGGCGTGCGAGCCGGCGCCGGCATAGATCACCGGATGTCCGGCGATGCGTTCCAGCTCGGGATCATCCCAATGGCGGCGAATATTATCCCCTGCTTCCTCATGCAGCGCGTATGCCACCCATTCAGGCTTCAGGATGCCATCTGTGGTCTTATACAGGTATACATGGATCATTTCCCAATCGGCTTCGTGGTCATTTACGCCAAAAAAGCCCGAACGCCAGTTATTGAAGGCGTAGAAGAACCAGTATTGAAGGATGATCCAGCCATCCTGGTGGATCACACGCCCGTAGTAGCGTGGTATGGAGTTAGGCCCAGATAGGTGCTCGTATTCTAATGCTGCAGCAGCACTGGTGTCTCCACGCACCCTGCCGCGTAAGAACAGGGTGAGTGAGAAAAGCAGATCCAGGACACGTGAGATAAAGCCAACCCGCGCCAGTCGCCCACGCCCGGTTTCGAAATGTTGTGTGATCTTACGCTGCTTAAGCTGTTCCTGGGTATAAGCAATCATCTCTCGCAGTTCAAGCGGCTCGATAAATTTCAAGTATTGGATATCAGTCGGGCTGCTATTGGGCATTTGGGCGAGTTTTTCCAGGTTCAATTCGCCTTGGGTTGCAACCTGAGTAGCTGGTCGACCAGGCGGCTGGACCCACAGGCTGGAGTCGCTGACATATAAACCTACATCCATAGGGAAGAAGGATTCACCGCGGGTATAGCGAATCACCGGCTCGTATTGGCGCAGAAGCTCCAAATCCGTTGCAGTCATCCCGAATTCAGCCCTCCAGCTCGGGTTCGGTTACTTTTGTCACGGCTTCCAGTGGGAAAAAAGCGGTCTTCACCCCGTGAAAGTTCAGCGAAAAAGCCATCATCGCGCAAACAAACAACAACAGATAGGTATAGAATGGTTCATAGCGGAAATAAGTCGCCAGGGCAATCGCCAGACTGGCGCCCTGGATCAGCACCGCCAGGGTCCAGCCATAGCGTTTGCCACGCCAAAAGAACAGGCTGACCGGTAATAGAGTCACACCTAAAAATGGATAGATCAACGCCGGAGCGTGTCCAGGCAGTAACTGCAATTCGCCGGTGGCCCAGCGTGCTTGAAGCGCCAACTCAGGGGTGGTGATTAGCTGCAACCTGAAGGTTTGCAGGGTTTGCTGAAGAGGTAACAACTGGCTGGGGGAGAAATCAGGAAGCTGCCAGAGTCTCAGCAGAATGAGTGCAGGAAACAGGACCATAAGAAAAATTGCTTCTGATACCAGCAGGAATCCAACCAGGCTTACCAACCAGGAGCGGACTGGCTGTGATTGAGTCGCATTGTCATCTTGGACCGTCTGGATTGTCATGCATCCCTCGCCTGGCGCGATTGGGTACTTCATCGAGTCAGGCTTCATTTTAACCGAAGATCGCTACCCCAGATGCTTCTACCTTAAATTATCTACGAATGATATTCCGTTCTGGTTGCAGCACTGGATAGATTGGGGCTGCCCTGAATTATCTAGGACAGCCCCGCGCTCACCATAAATAGGTGGTCATGCCAGGATTAAAATACGCCCAAGCCGCTCAATAACACCAATACTATCGTGCTACTTGGATTTACCCTGGTTTGCCACGGCCTCAGCAGCTTTGCGCACAGCCTCCGGGTCAGCCAGGTAATAGCTTTTGAGCGGTTTGAGGTCTTCATCGAGCTCATATATCAGGGGGATACCGGTTGGGATATTCAGCTCAGTAATTTCCTCTTCGGAAATATTGTCCAGATATTTCACCAGGGCGCGCAGACTGTTTCCGTGAGCGGCGATCAGCACGCGTTTGCCCATCTTCACAGTTGGAGCAATGGTGGTATGCCAGTAAGGCAGCATACGCTCGACGGTGTTCTTGAGTGCTTCGGTCTGTGGTAACTCGGCGTCGCTAAGGCGTGCATAGCGGGGATCGAAACCAGGGTAGCGCGGGTCGTCTTTCTCCAGCACCGGGGGTGGGGTGGCGTAGCTGCGCCGCCAGATCTTGACCTGCGCTTCGCCAAACTTTTCGGCCATTTCAGCTTTGTTCAAGCCCTGCAAGGCCCCATAATGGCGTTCATTGAGCTGCCAGGCGCGTACCACCGGAATCCACTCCAGTTCCATCTCTTCCATCACCAGCCAGAGTGTTTTGATCGCCCGTTTCAGCACCGAGGTAAAAGCAATATCAAATGTGAAGCCTTCTTGTTTCAAGGCGCACCCGCTGTTAATCGCTTCCTGGACGCCTTGCGCTGTCAGTCCAACATCGGTCCAACCGGTAAAGCGATTTTCCAGATTCCAGGTGCTCTGTCCATGGCGTAGTAAAACGAGTTTATACATATTTGCTCCTTTCATGAAGGCGTCTCCCTGCCCAATCGTGCTCGGAGGGAGACGCCCACTTGAGTTAGTTGGCAGGACTACTCTTAGCGAACGGCACGCTCGGTGTCCTTGTCAAAGATATGGAAATTGTCCATGTTGAAGACGACCTGCACCGAGTCTCCCATATGGTAACGCGAGCGCGGATCAACCCGGGCAACATAACTGTTGTTACCGGTCTTCAGATAAACAGTGATTTCATTGCCCATCAATTCGGTGACGTCCACTTTGGCTTCCACGGGTTGAGTGGTGATGCCGGGAGGCGTGAATTGCGGGTTGTGGATATCTTCTGGGCGGATGCCAAAGATGATGGGTTTGCCGGCCAGAGGCATAAAGATGGCAGATTTGTCTTCGGGGATCTGCACGACGAAAGAGTCGCCGTCTACAAATAGCTTTTCACCATCCTTGCGCAGGTTGGCCGAGAAGAAGTTCATCGCTGGTGAGCCGATGAAGCCAGCGACAAACAGGTTATCCGGGCGATCGTACAGGTTCTGCGGGGTGTCAATCTGTTGCAGGATACCCTTGGTGATCACCGCAATACGGGTAGCCATGGTCATGGCTTCGATCTGGTCGTGGGTAACATAAATAAAGGTGGTCTGGAGCTGTTGGTGCAGCTTGCTGATATTGGCTCGGGTTTCCACACGCAGCTTGGCATCCAGGTTGGAGAGCGGCTCATCAAAAAGGAAGACTTTTGGTTCGCGCACAATCGCCCGACCGACTGCTACGCGCTGACGCTGTCCGCCTGAAAGCTGGCGGGGTTTGCGCTCCAAAAGCGCCTCGATGCCCAGTATCTGGGCTGCATTCTCGACGCGTCGTTTGATCTCCTCTTTGGGGGTCTTACGCAGTTTCAGACCGAAGGCCATGTTATCGTACACGCTCATATGCGGATAGAGCGCGTAGGATTGGAACACCATGGCGATATCCCGGTCTTTGGGGGCTACATCGTTGACGACTCTATCGCCAATCAAGATACGCCCCTCGGAGATATCTTCCAGGCCAGCAAGACAGCGCAGGGCAGTGGTTTTACCACACCCCGACGGTCCGACCAGCACCAGGAATTCCCGGTCCTCGATCTGGATGTTAAGATCGTTGACTGCGATGACATCCCCAAATCTTTTGTAAACATGATCGTAGGTTACGCTTGCCATTGAAAAGTCTCCTTTCTGAACGAGTATAGTGACTTCATTATATTCGCACATGATCTAAAAAGCAATTTAATTCGCGCCAATTGTCAAGGATTTGGTTCATACCAATCTGTGCTTTCTTCTTGTCGTTTCGCCCTGCTGAATATAGAATTGGGGCATGCCAATTGATGAAATTACCCCCATCCGTAAACAGTATCTGGATATCAAACGCCAGTATCCGCATGCGATTGTGTTCTTCCGCCTGGGCGATTTTTACGAGACCTTTGACCAGGACGCTGAGATCACCTCGCGCGAATTGGATATTGTGCTCACCTCGCGCAATGTAGCCAAAGGCGCGCGTGTGCCTATGGCAGGCATCCCCTACCACGCGGTAGAGAATTACCTCTCGCGCCTGATTGACAAAGGCTACCACGTGGCAATTTGCGAACAGGTCGGTGAGCAGCCGGTAAAGGGTCTGGTGCCGCGCCAGGTGACGCGTGTAATCACCCCTGGCACAATTGTCGAGCCAGCGCTGCTGCCGGGCGACGCCAATAATTATCTGGCATGTTATGTGCTGGAAGGCGAAACAGAGGTTGAAACGGTGCAGCGGGCAGGGGTCGCTTATGTTGATATCACTACGGGTGAATTTGCCGCGACAGAGTTGACATCCAGCGATATTGTGTCGAGCCTGCGCGCTGAATTAGACCGCTTGAACCCGGCAGAAATCTTACACCCCGCCAGCCAGCCGCTGGCCAACGGGCTGCCGGGGCATGCCACGCCCTGGACCGAGTGGCGCTTTGAAGCCGGGCGCTGCCAGGAAACCTTGCTGGGACATTTTGGGGTGGCTTCCCTGGATGGCTTCGGCTTGCGCGGCCAGACCCTGGCGATGCGCGCCAGTGGCGCGATCCTACAATACCTGGGCGAGACCCAGCCGGCAGCCCTTAAGCTGCTCAACGGCCTGAGCACCTATAGCCTGGCGGAGTTCATGACGCTGGATGCTTCTACTCGACGCAACCTGGAGCTGACTGAAACCCTGCGCGGTGGTGACGTCAAAGGCTCGC
>CAYXDC010000011.1:22848-62306 GCA_964463505.1 uncultured Anaerolineaceae bacterium | reverse complement strand
TCTGATCCGAAGTCAGGCGCTCTGTCCATTGAGCTACGGGGGCAGTGTCGCAATTATACTTCTGATCTCACGCAATCCGCAAGTCTGCTCAATCACACTTGCTCCAAAGCTCCTGCGTTTAGTTGCATCTGTCATGTAAATTAACCTGTACAATAATAATGTACAGTGTAATGTATAATGGCATGATAGTGTTATCTAACGCACACATATATTGGCAGGCTGCGTTGTGCAGAAGGCTGGTTTTTCTATTCGGAGAATACATTCAGGGTTGCAGTTTGTGGAGGCGTAATGGAAACAAAGATCAGGATTGGGATCATCATCTGCGCTCGTTACCATACCTGTGCAGGCGGGAAATGCCTGCGCTCCATGCGAAACAGGGAAGGCGCTTTCAGTATCTACGGCGATACGGAATTGGAATTAGTAGGCTACACAACCTGTGCGGGCTGTCCCGGCGGTAATGTGGAATATGCTGGCGAAGAGATGGTTAAAAATGGCGCACAGGTAATTCACCTGGCAACCGGATTACTCGTCGGCTATCCCCCTTGTCCATACATCCAAACATTTATGGCTTTCCTGGAAAAACGCTATGCTGTAAAAGTGATTCCAGGCACGCATCCCATCCCCAAGAAATATTTGGATATGCATACTCATCTTGGAACCTGGAATGATCCAGTCTGGATTCCGCTGCTGCAATATACCATGGCTGATGAAGCCACCCGCCTGGCCTATAACTGAGTGGAGCAAGGCTGCAATTCCGTTGATTGAAACTATCTGCCAGATGTCCGGGGCTTACAGGTGTCTGCCAGGCGTGTTTTAATCTTCAGCGTCCTCCAGCGTGGTTGCAACTGCCTGGGCGATCTCTTCAATGGTTTGTAGTGCAGGATTTTCAAGCGCAGAGCGAATAACCTTCTCTTTAATCACACGCCCCGCTAAGGGCAGCTCATCCCGTGTAAAGATCAGCTCGAGCAATCCGCTGGCAGCCAGGATCTTCACCAACGCCAGGCACCGTGCTTCGCTGGACTCATTGGATAGGATCTTATCTCGCAGAGCGGCCTTCAGCTGATACTTAAGCAGCGGCATAGGATGGTCTTCTTCTTCCTCTGCAAAAATCCAGAAGAAACGTTTGTCTTCCTGATGCAGCAGCCCCCGGGTTGCCAGGCGAGTCCCCATTTGGTCACGAAGCTTTTTCGGTTTTAGATCCAGCTGGCTAATCCAATAACTGGGTCGGTGTGGTTTTTCCGTGGATTGGAGTGCGTGGATGGCCTCATCCAGGATTTCATCCCCGGTTGCATTCGAGTCGCCCAATTCTAGACGGTGCTTTTCATTGAGCCGGATTTTATCCAGCAATACCAATTCGGCCAGAATTGACCCGGTCATCGCGTAGGCAAAGGGTTTTTTAGCAAAGGATAGGATATTGCCGGTATCTTCATCTAAAGATAACAAAAATAGTTCTTCAAATAGAGTCAGCATAAATACTCCCTTTCTTGAACACGGATCGCTTACGCATGATCCATTCTCGTAAGCCTCATTATGATTATAGTTTGATTTCCCAGGATTGTAACAAGAACCACCTCGCTAATGGGCAAGTAATTTCGTGGTGGGGATCGGATTACGATCCGGGTAAATTAAAGTAGTTGTAGACTGCGCGGGACAATTCGGAGATCAACAAGGAGGCTGGATCCCAGACCAATTGGACGGGGTGATGCAGGAACACAGCCAGGACATAATTCCCGCCTGGGGAATAGATAATGCCTGCATCCCCAATCGCATTGATCACCCCATTAAAGGTTACCCAGCCGTGTTTATGGGCGATGCGCGTGCCTTCCGGGATGCCTGCGGTGAGCAAGACAGGCAGTTTGTTCGCCACCAGTAGATTGATCATTTCCTGGCACTCAGCAGGCGTGATCTCACCGGCGAAAACAGCCGGCAGGGTTCCACCCCCGGATTGGGCGCATTGGTAAAGATCACCCAGCAGCATGCCGATATCCGATGGAGTGGTCTGGCTGTAGATATCCGGGTCTGTGTTCACATCGGTGCGCTGGTTGGCAGGCGTGCGGATAGTAGCCAAAAGAGGCGAGCCGAGCGTGAATTTTCCTGCCAGGAATGTGTTTTGCAAACCAAGGGTTTGCATATCCTCCGTGACGATCAGCGGGCCGCGTGTGGGATCGATCACCCGGTCCATCAACCAGTCAGCCGCCTCATTCCCCGAGGCGGTGATCATATCCTGCAGCAGCTTCGTGGTCTCCTCACCCGGATTATCGGAAATGCGCCGGTAGGCCGAAACCATGATGGGGACCTTGATAATGCTAGAGGCGGTGAAGGCAATATCTGGATTCACCGGTAAATTTTCGCCGAGCTGGTGGGCGAAGTGCAATTCCTGTGCAGTCTGAAGATCGATCAGATAGATACCGGCAATGCCATCGAAGCCAGAAATTTGCAAAGTTTGCTGGAGTAGAATTTCAAGATTGCGCATAGATGGCCGGGTCGGGTCGGTGCGCGCCAGCGGTAAATCCACCGCGCGGCCTTGTAATGATTGTAAGGCGTTTTCAATCAGCAGCACCGCGCCATCCGCATCCAAAATATAGCCGGGTTGACCTGCCTCAAAATTGGTGGTTCCAGCGACGGGGCGCGCGGGCACGGGAGCCTGGTCGTAGCGTTCGGCAATTTCGTCCAGATAGGCGCGCAGGCGCGTTTCGGAAAACGAAGAACGCAGGGGGACTGAACGGGGGTTGGTTGTGCGCCCCCACAGGTAGTCCCAGAACTCCTCCCAGAATAGTTTCTGAGTACGCTCCAGGTCAGCCGCAGCGAGCATGGCTTCCGTATCCAGTTGAAAATCGACAACTGCGGGATTGAGCTGAATTTCAGCCTCTCCATAATGGAGCACCAGTGGCGTTGAGTAAGCTTCGAGCAAGCGTGCGGCTGCCTGTGTCCGGTCCAGCCCGCCCACCGGAACACTGGCTATTTCCAGTCCTGCCGGAAAGTAGCTTCTTACCCGGCTAAATTGCATCAATTGTAAGACGGTCAGCACAATCGCAATCAGGATGAGTGCGATTGAGAAAAAACGTAATGATGAAAAAGCTGAGATTGGTCTGCGCAAAAAATTAACTCCCTGGGGTACCACCACCCAGGGAGTTAATATACCATGGAAAGATGAAATTACCGTGAGACGACCAGTTTGACGAGTTTGCCATCCGGGTCGAGAGTCATTCGTGCGATTTGGGTATACAGCTGCTGGCTGCCGGCGATGGTCTTGCTCAGGATCACCAGTCGCCTTCCGGCCGGTGGCTCTGCTGGTCGCACATGCTTATTGCGTAATTTGCTGGTCGGGCAGTTTTTTTCACAATCCTGGCAACTGGCTTGCTGCAGATGTACGTCCAGCTTCGCATCACGCATACCAGGTAGATAACGGGCGACGATGTGGCGGATGTAATCTTTCTCCTTGCTGCTCAAGCTAGTTTCTGCGTCCATTTCTCCATCCAGGTCGCATACAGTTTTCACCATGCCCACTGGATTGAGGGCGCGCTGGACACTCTTTGGAGTGCGCCGCACCTGGACGGGTTGGGCTAAAGGGTCGCCGTAAAGCACAAATGAGATCAGGGTTTTCTGATCCATCCCATCCAGATAGCCCTGTCCTTGTTGAAGATCGCGCGCCATCTGAACTTTTGCCCGGCGCAGTGCTTCGCCAACCGGAAGCCCGCTCTGCAGGTTTGTCCAGAAGCTATACCCCAACATATCCGCCGCAGTGAGCTGTTCGTTGATTGAACCATAGGCCATACAGGTGGAGCCCACTAAAGCTGTCGTACCCGAGGCGAGAAACTTGAGGGCTAACGAGTCGTGACTCTCTTTGCGGAGAATATGCGCTCCAAAACACGCCTCCGTGAACACGATTTTCGGCGTGGTTAAACCATTCAGCTCTCCTGCCAGGTCCAGGTCTTCTGGACTGAGCGCGACCGGATAATCGGCGCCTTCCTGCCCGTCCAATGGATCGCGTTGACCGAGCCATTCGGGTGAATCGGGTAAACCGTGCAGATTGAAATATCCCAACATCGCCAGGGGTAAGTTTTTCCCCTTGGTTGAGCTACTGCCGTTGGATTTTTGGGCCAATTCAGGTGAAATCCACATATCAATGGGTCGCCCGATCGGTGCATAGACTTGATAGGCTGCCTTGCGCCATACAGCGGCTGTATAGCCAAAGCTGTAGTTTTTATCCACCCAGCCCGGAATAAATAGACCAGGGCGGAACCAGGTGCGCAGGCGCAGCCAGAGGCGCGTCGTCCATTTTAGAGGCCTGGCTGGGCTGCTGTGGCTGGCAACGATCTCTTTGAGCTGCTGGATCAACAATGCTGGATCTTTTCCGCTCCCGCCGGGAAGGCGTCCCACCGACCATTCAGGGATGAAATAATTCTCATCGCGTGTGCCATAGGGGTTATCGGATGGTACATCACAATCTGTATCATCCACCGGATTTGGTAAGTGGTGGAAAGGCACCACCTCTGGCCCACCCACGATTAGCAGCGCGCCAATCATCTCGCCGTGTTGAGCCAGCGCCGCGTCCAGATCTGCCAGCGCCAATTTCAACCTCCAGGCATCATCGCTGGCCACGGGTTCTATTCCCAGGCGCTCCAGGTTCTGTGGATCGTCTGCCAGGAATAAGCCTGCTTCCCAGCGTTTGTTGCCGTTGGTCTTATTGGTTTGGATGGTGTCTACGAGATAGTTCATCTCTTTTTCAATTGCATCGGCCCCTGCAGATCCATATTGTTTTTCGAGGCCGCGGTGGGATGAGAACACCACATACACGGGGAAGCGACCATCCGTACGCGTCAGTCCCGGCTGTTGCAGACGTTTTGCGATGCGTTCGAGTTCTTCCTGGATGGGAACCAGGGTTTCGGTCTCGTTACTCAAACGGGGTGCAAGCGCCTGTTTTCCATCCGTGCTGTGTGAGCCAATGCTCGTGTACGACTTCTTAGTTTCGGCAAAGGAATCAATCGTAGGTAGCCTGGATGGGATCTGGTTCCATCCAAAGACTGCTGCCACGGCTGCCGGAACCGGTATTTCAATTTTGGCTTCCAGGTTTTCTGACCATAGCGATTGATAAGGATGTTCTACACCCCACAGGCGTTCAACCACTTGTTGAGAGACGTCTTTGGCGGCGGCTTCGTGTAGCAAGCTGACAGCCTGGTCAAATTCACCCCCGTCCATCAGCCAATCGGCAAGATACAGCGTTACCTGCAGGCAATCTGGCCATTTTTCGTGATAGAAAGCGCCTAATTTGCGTTTGATGATCAATGGCGTATCAGGTAAGCACTCCAGGATGTGCAAGTGACTCACCCCAACCAGCGGGATATGCTGGCGCGTCCCCAGCACATTCTGGAAGAGCTCCATAGCCTTTTGTGGATCGCCTTCTTGCTGTGCAAAGCGCGCTGCAGCTAACTCAGTACCCCAGGCGGTTTCTTTCTCGCGTTTTACCAGGCTGCTGCCCAACGCCAGCAGGCTACCTTTCAAATCCACTGTTATGGGCTGCTTAAGGGATTGTAAGGCCTGGTAATAGCTCTCGAGCGCGGACAGATTCTCTGGATCAGTCTCGCAGATTTGTTCCAGCACCGGAATGACAGGTTTTGCGCGTTGGTCTCCCAGCATCACCTGTGCATACAGCAAACTCACCGTCAGGTCACCGGGATAGACAGCCAGCCAGGCCAGAGCAGCTTCACGGGCATAACGATATTCACGCACCGAGATCGCTGTTTCCAGGATGCTTAGAAATTGGTCGCGCGCGATCGGATGGCTTACAGCAGTGTATGAGGTGATCATTTAAGCCCTTCCGTGTAATGGGATACGTCCGCCGAGCGCCGGTTGTGGATCAAATTCAGGGCAACAACTGCGGTCAACAAACGATGGATACCGATTTCAGTCGGAGCGAGCTTGGATGCCCGGTTGAGCATTTCTTCTGCCGCCTGATAATCTTTGAGTTCTTTCAATGCCAGCCCGGCCTGATAATATGGGCGGTAATCATCGTGTACCAGGGCAATCGCCTGATTGAATACTTGCAGTGCATAGTTCGGCTGGCGGCGCTCCAGATAGGTCGCGCCAAGATCCAGGTAAGCTTCCAGGCTGTTAGGGTCAAGCTCAACGGCCAGGGTCAAATGATGCACCGCCAGGTCAAGCTGCCCGCCTGTCAGAGCATGGTGACCGATACGCTGATTTAGATCTGCCAGGGCGATTTGATCCAGCTGGCCTTTATTATGGACGAGCGCCTTTTGGGCAGCTTCGACCGCCGGTTGCACCTGACCGTCATTCAGCAGAGCACGGGCCAAGCCAGCTAATGCCAGCGGTTCTTCAGGGTAGCGCTCTACGATCTCCTGCAAGGCAGTGATGCTGGACTTGACGCCCTGCGCCTTCTCCAATATGCGTGCACGCTCCAGCTCCAACGCAAATGGCGCCTGGCTGATAGGAATGAGTTTTTCCAGAGTGGTGAGCGCTTCTGCGGGCCGGTTCATTTTTTCCAGCGTCAGCGCCAGGATGTGCAGCGCCTTGGGATGGTCGGGATTGGCATCCAGGATGCCCTGGATGCGGGTGTGAGCCGCGCGCGCATTGTTCGTGTCGAGCTCAATCTCTGCCAGCAGTAAGTGCACAGTGGTCGGATCGGCGCTTTTCTCTAATGCTTTTTCTGCTGAATCCCTGGCTTCTTCCAGGTTTCCCGCGCTGCGCTGAGCCTGGGCTAGTGAGTGCCAGGTCTCAGCTTCTTCGGGTGCTATTTGGGTGGCGAGTTGCAGAGCCCGGATAGCCTGGATAGGAGCGCCGCGCCACAGATATACCTGCCCTAATTTCAAAGCATGCGAATGTTCTTCAGGTTCTAGCTCAACAGCCTTTTCAAGATGATTGATCGCTGAGAGGATGCCGGCTTCGCGTTGGTTGTGATCATTCAGCGTTTGCAGTGCCAGATCCAGCTCAATCTCGGCTTTGAGCGCGTGCCAGCGGGGTTCGTTAGGCCAGTGGCTAAGCGCCAGTTGGATGGCGCCGGAGGCTTGCTCACACTCGCCGGTTTCATAAGCCAGCTTTGCCTGTAAAGCCAACAGCAAGGGGTATTCGTAGCGATACTCAGCAGCCTGGCTGGTCCAGTTATCCAGGGCACGGTGGATGGCGCTGAGCGCCTGGTGGGGGTTTGTCTCCGCCAGCATTGCCGCCTGACGTGACCACACCAGTGGGTTACGCGGGTAGAGTTGTGCAGCACGACTGGCGGTTGTCACTTCGTGGATCTTGCCAAGTAATAAGATGCGTGCAGCAATATCATCCGGCTGTGCTGGTATGGATTCAAAGGCTGCATCCAGCGCCATGCTGCTTTCAGGGCCTGGCTTGAAAATCGTCTCGCCGCGTGCTTTCCAGCGGGCAATAGCCTCGAGACAAAAGAGTGAACGTCCGGAAGGAGTGATCTTGTGTTCTGATCCGTATTTCTCGATCATCGCAATAGCATGGCTGAATTCGTCAATATTCTTGCTGGATAGTGCCTGTGGAGCATGCTCAACACTGCCCGCCTGGTGGGCAAAGGGGATAAATTCAGCCTCAAGCACCAGGGCACGCGCAAGTTGCAACTGCGTCAAAGGTTCATCCATCAATTGGTTGGCGATATGGCGGAAGAGAGGCACTGCCAGGGACCATTTACCAAGCTCCAGGGCTGCCTCAGCCTGGCTGCGTTGGATCAGGAGCATTTCAATATGGGCGGCGCCCTGCTCCTGTTTGTCGTCTGGAATCCAGCGCAAAGATTGGTTGAGTAGTTGGTTGGCTTGTTCGGTGTTCCCATTGCGCAGCGCACTGCGCGCCAGGCTGGCCAGCGAACGTGGGTCTACCGGGTTTAGCTCCTCCAATGGGGAGATGGTCGCAGATTGCATATTCTCGTCCTGGAAATCGAAAGCGAGCTCCAGGCGTGTATTCAGAAAATCGATCAGGGTCGCGTGATCCTCGGTATCAGGTTTTTCAATCCCAATCAACTCCAGGGCTTGATCTGGAATCAATAAGCTGCGTGCCAGTTGCGCCGCCAGGCTGTGTGATTTCAAGAATGTAGATTGTGGGGTATCTAAATCCTGCAGACTTGCGGCATGTTTGGCATGGGCGAAGGCGCTTTGATATTCACCCAGGTAGCGCATTACCTGGGCAGCTTTGATATGCAGCGAAATATCTTCGGGTGCTTGGTTGAGCACTCGCTCCAGGATTTCCATGGCTTCTTGCAGCCGGTCACATTCAACCAGTGCATCGGCTTTCTTGACTAACAAATTGGGGTTATCTGGCTGGCAGATAATGGCTTGATCCAGGGCCTGGATCGCAGCTTCGGGATTGCCTATTTGAAGTTGCGTGATAGATAACTCATACCAAAGCTGGGTCTCGGGACGGTCTTGATCGAGATCGTAACCTTCTGTGCCCTGATAATCCTGTAATCCCTGAGTGAGCAATACAGCAGCTTTTTCTGCTTCGTTCAAGTGCCGCAGGTGCCGGGCCAGCAGGAGAAATTGGGGCAAAGACAGGCTGGCTTTAGCAGTGATGGTTTTGTCTGTCGCTTCGATAAATGCCCGCAAAGCAGATTCGGGGTTCTCATTCTCCAGATATAACTGACCGAGATCGATATACAGCTCGATCTGTGCAGGATCGCTCTGGATTGCCTGGGTCAAGGCCTGGGCAGCTTCGGTGAGCGCATTTACCTGACCGCTCGTGGCGCTGTAAAGATGCCGTGTATGCTGCGCAAACCACTGCATCAGTTGGGGTTGAGATGGTGTAAGCTGCAAGGCTGTGCGGGCGGCTGATAAACTATCCGCATACATCTCCAGCTCCATGCACGCTGATGCCAGGGATTGCTGAATGGCAGGCTCAAGCGGTTCGAGCTGGGCGGCCTCTCGCAGGCTGATCAGGGCTGTGTCGGCCTGCCCGATTTGCAGGGCAGCTCGACCAACGCCATGGTGCAGACGTGCTCGCCAGGCAGCATCTTCTTTTAGCGGGGTCTCAAGGGCTTTTTGATAGGCTACCAGAGCTTTAGAGGGTTCATGTTTGGCTTCAAAGGCTTCGCCCAGCAAACCTTGCGCTTCCGCCAGAGCCGGATTCAGTTGTAGGGCTTTCATTAGATACTCAACCGCGCGGCTTGCATAATCTCGCATGGGTCCGGATAGCTGCAGTAAGCTGCGAGCGAGGTCAACATAGGGTTCCGGGTCAGGTGGATTTTGCCCGACCACATCCAGCAGGGGAGGAACTGCCTTCGAGATCGCATTCAAGCCTAACAAGGTTTTTCCGAAGGCGTAGGAGAGCCGCATATCGACTGGTTTGCCCTTAGCAGTGGCCTCATAGGCTGCACTAAATACCTGATTGGCCTCATCCAGGTGACCTAACTGGCGCAGAGTCTCACCCAGGAAGAAGGCGACTTCCTGAGAGATATCTGCATATCCATAGGCTGAGAGGATGGATTCATCGTCGGCTGGGTTTTCCTGCAGCAAGCTGGCTGCTTTGCGTAAGGTGCTCAGTGCCTGGGATGGGGCGCCTGCCTCCAGGCTGGCTTTCCCCAACGCCAGCTGCAGCCGTGCCGAGTGAGGTGCAGCCAGACTGCCTGAGCGCAGGATCTCATAAGCCCGCGCGCTATCGCCGCTGTGCTGGTAAGCATCTGCCAGCGCCAGCCAGGGTTCAGCTTTGTGAGGCGATAATTCGGTTGCCATGCTGAAATGCGCTAAAGCAGCTTCGGGATCGTTCAATTGCAGCAGGGCTGCTCCATAGAGTGCGTGTGCAATGCCATCCTGGGGATCAATGCTGAGCGCCTTCTGAGATGCACTGACCGCCTGGTGGGGCTCGTGTGAATTCAAGGCGCAACCTGCCAGGGCGTGCAGATCAGCGCTGGTAGGTGTGCTTGCCCGCCTCTCCAGCAAACGTTGGCGCACAGCCAGGGCTGCCGGCCATTCTTTACAAGCTTCCAGGCACGCCAGGAGCAGCTCCTCAGGCGCATTTTCACCGGGAAGTAAAGTTGTTGCCAGACTGGCCGCGGTCAGGGCGGCTGTGTTTTTCCCAGCCGCCAGGTATGCACGGGCTTGCAGGACCAGACCTCGCGCATGATTAGGGTTGATTTTTAAGCAGCGATCTGCCACCATTGCTGCCTGGCTGGGTAAACCCACAGTGAGCAGCGTTTGACCCAGTTGCAGCAGGTGTTTTTCGCTTTCGATTTCGTGCGTTTGCCCGAGGTGCTCATAAGCTTTTTCTGCCGCCTCCCGAGCATCCTGCATGTGTCCTTCAACGCTTGCGAGCTGGGCTTCGACCAGCCACAATACAGGATGGATGGAACCATCGAGATGCGCCACATGCAGGTCCAGGAGCGTGCGTGCATCCTCGATGCGCTCGTTGCTCATCAAAGCTTCAACCAGGCCAGCGGTGAAATGTGCGTTCTCGGGATCCATCTGTGCTGCCTGTCGCCAGGCTTCCACGGCGCTGGCAGGATTGCCCACCGTGCTGACGAGCTCTGCCAGGCGTGCTGAAAACTCAGCCTGCAGACGGCGTGTGGAGGTGATTGCCTCAGAGAAATATGGCAATGCCGCCTCTTCCTGGCCGGCAGTGATGTGTAACTCGGCGATTTGCAATGCTGAACGCAAGCTATCCAAACGATTCACCCAGGCCTGTTCGGCTGCCTTTGCAACGCCAGTTGGAGTTGCTGACGCTGCCGCCGGCAGCCTGGTGAACTGGTCATCCAGCACCTCCTGGGCGATCTCTACAGAAAGCTCCTTGCGATATTCACCAAGGACTTGCAAGACCTGCTTGCGTTGCTGGACCTTTAATTCCTTCAGCAGGTCGTGCAGCGTCTCACGCAGCTCGTCTGCTTTTAGTGGGTTGCTGAGCAGCGCGTGCACGGCGATGCGTGGGTGAAACTTGTCAGCAGAGTCTTGCAAAAGGGCGCGCAGCATATCGAATGGATCGGGGATCAAGCCATACAGACAGGTGAAAACTGCCTTCCACTCCGGATGGGTGAAATCCATGGACAGAAATACCTTTTCCCAGGCAGAAGCCACGCGGCCCTCGCGTAATGCCAGGGCGATCAGAACCGCCTTACCCAGGGTGAGAGGCGTAGCTCCCTGGTTTGTGGTCCACTCATCCAGTGCCTGCTGTGCACGCTCATGCACGGATTGAGATACCGGCCGCAGCGGCAGGGTGCGCAGGCTTTCCAGTGGCGCTGTCAGATCAATGCTTAATAATGCAAGCACGGCCGGCGACCATTGCTCGGGGTTGCCTGGCAGCACAGTCAATCCACGCTTTGCCAGTCCATGCAGCGCCAGCGCCTCCCATACGACCTGGTCGTGGCGCAGAGCACGAATCACCCAGGGCCAATCCGTTGCAGCAAAATGTTTTTCAAGACCCAGGATCCAATGAGTGGTTGGAGCGGTTGGTTCGGTTACCATAATTCTGCCTGTAGTGGTTTTCCTATGCTAATTCTGCTATTGTTATCGGCGCGAACATTGCTGTAGGTTAGCTCTCAGCGCCCGGAGATAAACGGGATACTTGTAACGCCAGCCAGGCTGAGCCTGTCATGAGCAGCACCCCCAGGATCACCAGCATGATGCCCACGCCAGAGGTGGTCTTGACGAGCTGATTGAGCGATTCCAGCAGGCTGGATACATGCCCGACCAGTCCGGCGACATCTTCGGCAATTCCTTTTTGAGCGAGCGCTGTCGTCTGGGTGATTAATGCTTTTACATCTGAGTTAGAAGGGCGAAAAAGTAGGATGACTATACCCGCGATGAAGGTCAACAGGCCTAATAAAAAACCTGTGATGGACATGATCAAGATCACTGAATATGGATTCAACATGCGGACCTCTCCTGGATAGTGTGCAGACAATGTTGCAAGAAAAGTGCCAATCGATAAAACTCGCCAGATTAAACCCAGAGACCCGGTGGGTTGCACCGGGCCTCTGGGTATTCGACCGGTAAAAATGGAGAGGAGGGAGAGGTAGCAGACGCTTATTGCGCGCCGATCTGGATCTGGCTGGCCTGCAGTGTTGGAAATTCGCAGGACGGGCGCCCAGCCAGGATCAGCGGCATCTGCCATTCATGAATTAAGCGCTCGATCTCGAGATCGGTGCGTAAGTGACCGCCCAGTAGCTGAAAAACATGCTTGGCATCTAATTTCAGAAGTGTTTCAGCGCTCTGGGTGCACAGAGTTTGCAAAAGAACCGCTTGAGTCTGTAGTGCCTGATCGGGTTCTTGCTCTGGTGTGATGAGCGTGGTAATGACCTGATTTCCGCCCATGGCACCCTGGCCGAGATTTATGCCGCCAGCCAGGTCGATCACCTGGGCTAAACCGGCCTGGTCGAGCACCAGGTAATTGCTCCACCAAAAATCAGCCGCATGGATACGATCAAAAAAAATTGGCTGGATTGCGCCGGCTTCATCTAGCTTAAAACTGGTCTGTAATTCGTCCTGTGGGATCAAGGCTTGCGAGGCTGAAGCTGGATAAAGTGGCACGAGAGTGAAGCGCTGTGGGCTATGGGTGGCGATTTGCAGCACCAACCATACGCTTTTTAGCTGTGGCTCTGGTGATTCGAAAGAATCAACTCCAACGAGCAATAAATTACGCTGACCATTGGCGGCGACCCCGTCTTGGCCGGCTTGTACGGGGCTTGCCATCACAGGTAAGCCGCTGGCTTGTCCGCTGTCCCCCAGGTTAATCGCCAGGAGAAAGCCACTGCCCACGCAGCTAACAAATAAGGACAAAAGAAACACACGTTTGAGCATACTCATAAATTGATTCCCAGGTATAGAAGTCCAAGCACAAATCCAATGCAGAAACCCGAAAGCGCTAACAATAAGATTTTGTAATTTGTGCGTTGCGTCGTAAGCCACAGATAAAAATCATGTGTCAGGATCACCGTCTGCGCCGCCAAAGGTGATGTTTTCATCAGGCGGGTGCTGGTCGTCCAAACGACCAGCTCCAGGCGTTGAGGTAAGGTATTCAAGCTCATGACTCACCTCGAAGTTGAGATCTTAATGATTTTCCCAGACTCATCTACGACCACGCGGATCCAGCGATCCAGGAAGCGTTCCTCATCAATCCTGGCGCGGGTAGCATAGGTGAGTAAATAGGTTTTATGATCGGTTTTCGGAGTGGGCTGGCTGCGTACTTTCGGCTTAATGCCCTTAAACTCCGGAAAGCGCCGGTATACTTGTTTGGAGATGCTCTGCACCGTTTCTATCTTCATTGTCTCTGATCCACCTGGCGGAGGCCTGAAAAATACTTATCCGGTCAGCCGAGATTGGCGGCGCAGGAAGGCCGGCAAATCCAGGTTCTGGCTGGCAGCTGCGCTCAATTCCTGAGACGATAGCAGGCTGCGAATCTTGGGCGTGGCTGTCTGTGGGGTAGGAGCCGGTTCTGAACGTGGTATGCGTGGCTCGTACTCTCGGGGCTTTTCAGGTACTGCCTCGCTCTCTCGTATCGCCGACGGTCGTCCAGAAGCTTTCTGAACGCTGGACATAGCTTCTTCCAGTGTGGGGGCGCCCAGCCCGGTGATAACCAGAGTAACCTGCACGCGTCCATCCATCTGATCGTCATTCAAAGCACCCATGACGATATCGGTCTGCGGTCCGGTCTGGGTCTGGATGAAGTTCATCGCTTCATAGATTTCGTTCAAAGTCATCTCTTCACTGCCAGTGAAGTTGGCGATGACCCCGGCCGCATTCTCGATGGAAACGCTGCCCAGTAGGGGGTGATTGAGCGCTTGCTCAACGGCTTTGAGGACTTTATTCTCGCCTTGCCCGTGCCCGATGGCCATGATCGCTCCGCCGCCCAGTTGGATCAGGCGTCGGATGTGGGCGAAGTCCACATTGATCATACCGGTCCGGGTAATCAGCTCAGAAATGCCTTCGACCGATTGGCGCAGCACATCATCCGCCAGATGGAAAGCGACTTCCATGGGCAGATCGCGCGGCGCATATTCCAGCAAACGGTCATTCGGGATGGAGATCAAGGTGTGTGTTTCGCGGCGCAATCGCTCCAGCCCCTGGCTGGCATTTTGTTGGCGGCGACCCATCTCGAAGGAGAATGGGGTGGTGACGATGGCGATCGTGACCGCGCCCAGGGAGCGCGCGATCTTGGCCGCGATCGGGATCGAGCCAGTGCCAGTTCCGCCACCCATACCTGCCGTGAGGAAGATCATATCAGCGCCTTTCATGGCCGCCGCCAGCTCGCGCCAGGATTCTTCTGCGGCAGCTTTGCCGATATCAGGTTTGCTGCCGGCTCCCAAACCTCGTGTGGTCTTGGGTCCAAGTTGAATTTTGATGTCGGCTGGATTGGATAACAATGCCTGGTGATCGGTATTCGCGGCGATGAACTGCAGCCCGCCCAGGCCGAGTTCCATCATGCGCGCCACCGCATTGCATCCACCACCGCCCAGGCCGACCACTTTGAGGACCGGCTGATAGGGGGCGTCCATTTCTATCTTTTCTTGTTCGGGTATGCCTAAAGAGTTCATGGTTCCTTACCTCTCCATTGGTCAGGTGTTATTGGCTTGCGAGTTGAGATGCAATACTTGTGCCATTTCCACTGATCCGGATGACTTCACACCCCGCCGCGCGTAATTTGTTTTCCACAACTTCATCAAAGGACTGCAGCCCGCCCAGCATCGTCACCCGTTTCGCCAGGGCTGCCTCGCTGGTTGAGAAACCGATCGTCGGGTGGAATTTTTTCACAAACTCTTTGATAACGTCCAGATGCCACTCCGCCACACCCCATTCATACACCGGTAATAAGAGATAATGATCAATCGCCTGGCGGTGGAGATCCTTCGAATTTTCTTCAGACTGGCCACAGCTACCATTGCAGCCTTTGTGTACCGGTTTGAATGCCTGGCTGCCAAAGCTCTTCTGGCGGCTGGATAAATATTTTCGTATGGCATTGACCACCGGCAAGTGGCTGCCATCGGGCTGATACCACGCGTGCGCCAGATACGGGCTTTCCGGGCTGGCTGATAGCAGCCAAAAATTTGACGCAATCACCTCTGCAGGCACTTCTTCGTAAATATCTTGCTCTTTCTGGCTGAGTTGAAGATTGTGTGGGATAGAATCCGACATCAGTGTGGTGGGGGCAGGTGACTCAGGCGCATCGCCATAGATCAGGCGCAGGACCCCCAGGTTCTGGCGCAGATGTTCTTCAGCATTGATGGCTTGCCGCTCGGGATTGATTTTATCTCCCAGGCGACTGCCAGCTGCCAGTAAGAGAATTGGCCGGGTGCTGTCCAACTCGGCTTTCACCAGGGTGGTGTACCAATCAAAGATCCTGTACCCGCGTTGATCCTGCATCCCTGGAGAAGTAAAATATGGACGAGCGGAAGGCCAGCGTTCAGGACCCCCAGCGCCCCAATTGAGGGGCTGGTTATCAGACCAGGCATACGCGCCAATGGCCAGACGATCCAGGATTTTTTGCTGGCCTCGCCGTCGCAAGCCCCGCAAGGCCGCGCGTAGAAAGGCTGTGTCCCAATAATCTCCACCTGGTTCAAGAGGGGGGAAGACCGGCACCAGACCCAGATCGACCACGCTTTGGGCATAAGGGATGAATAGATCCAGGAAGCGTTCCACCAGGTCGCTCTGCGCCCATCCAGAGGCTGCCCAGGCTCGCCGGAGATTTGGCCGGTCAAATAAAACGATGTAATGCACTCCCCAGCTGGCATAGCTTTGCATGAGTAGCTGCCATGTCGCAGTAGGGCTGCTCTGGGTCAGTGGTAGATCGAAATGTAAGATCGGTTCAATTCCGGCGCTTTGCAATCCACGCAGAAATGGTTCCGGGATCGCCCGCTCCTGTGGCGCAGTGAGAGTCAGCCAGGATGCTCCGAGCGACTGGAGCACGGGCAGCCAGGTGTTCAGGTCGCTTTCGCGGTAGTGCAGTGTATCTGGAAAATAGTGAAAACCAATTCGTGAATTGTTTGGAGGGATTGGATAGTTATACATGGCACTCTCGAAATAGATAAATTTTGCCCATTTATCAAGTTGTTGCCAATAAAGATGCAAGAGGTGTGCCATATATGGGATACATAAGATATAATAGCCTTATAGATGGTCATTCTAAAACTTCAGAATTTCAGTGGACAATGTACTGAAATGATTAAGAGAATTGCTCATACACAATCGCAGTGCAGGGTGGCATGATATGGGTCCGAGCAATCCAATAAAAAAACTTCCTGCTGCCAAGATCATCTTCGCTTATCTATTAATTGCAGGGATCATTGCAGGTTGCTCGCCAGTCTCGGAGCCGCCTCTGATCGTTACCCCTAGCCCCAATGTTGTTTACCAGATGGATCCTGCGATTCGTGAAGTCTATGAGCATTACGGAGGGGCGGGGTTATTTGGAGAACCAATCTCCCAGATGGTGGAACAAGCTGGAAACAAGTACCAATTCTCAGCCGCCGCTTTATGGGTAGTCGATGCCCAGGCGAGCCCTGATGAATTTGTCCGCCTGGCGCCGCTGGGTGCATCTATCATCCCTCCTAATCGTCAGGATCCCCCCCAGCCGCCTCCAGAGCAGGAAGATCCCTACTATGTGAATGGCCAGTATGTTTATGAGCCTTTCCGGGGTCTATATGATAAGCTGATGGGTCAAAAAATGGTGGGGCGCCCACTCACTGGAGTGCGCTATGATGCCCTGACCGATCGCTATGAGCAGTTTTTTGAAAACCTGGGTTTTTACATCCACGCCGGTGAAAATGAACAACCGGGTTTGCTCAACTATGGCGCCTGGCTATGCAATAATCAATGCCGCAGCCCCCAACAGCTTAACGGCGCCATCCAGCACAGTCCGACCATCAGCGCCCCATTCGATGTGGCCGTAGAACGCCTGGGCCGTGAGTTTACAGGTGAGCCACTGGCGATGGCAGCCTATGGCGCAGATGGGCAGATGGAGCAGGTTTTTGCCAACCTGGTGCTCATGGCCGATGCCTATGACCCCACGAACCCGAATCTGGTGACCGCTCGCCCTATTGTGGAGCTCCTTGGAAATCTTCCGGCGCCTCTGGCATCCGATAGCCCACAACCGGATCTATACTTCTTTGAAGTGAATAGTGGCTTGGGCTACAACATCCCCAATGTGTTCAAAGAATTAATCGATCAACATGGCGGGTTTAATCTGAGTGGTGATCCCATCAATGAGATGGCGTTGATCAATGAGCGTATATACCGCCAGTGCTTCCGTAATCTGTGCCTGGATTATGATCCCTCCGCACCCGAACACCTGCGCATCCGCCCGGCAGCCCTGGGTGTGGAGTATCTGAAATCTAATTTGCGCTCGCCCGTCCAGCCAACCGTTGAAACCCAATCCTTTAGTCAGTTCACCATTCAAGTTTGGGAAACACAGGACCAGGTAGCCTCGAACCAGGAGCAGGAAATTTGGGTGAGCCTAAGCGAGAACGGACAGCCCCTGGCCAGCATCCAACCTGTGTTGTTTGTGTATCTCCCGGATGGCAATCAGGTGCGCTTTGATCTGGAGCCAAGTGGTGGAGATGGGCGGACAAGCATCCGCATTCCACCGATCGCTGCTGCCAATGGCGTGTTGATCCCTTACGAATTATGTATTCCTCAGGGTGAGCAGATGTTCTGCGTCCGTCAGGAATACTTAATCCTGAATGTCCCATAAAAAAAGCTACCCAATCGGGTAGCGTTTTTTCGATTATTCTATTAACTACCGCGCAAATGGCGGATCTCGATCGGCAGGTGGGGGAGATCAATTTCTGGATCGTCACAAAACAGCATGGCGCGCTCGATGATATTGCGGAGCTCTCGGATATTGCCAGGCCAGTTGTGAGCCATGAGTGCTTCAAGTGCGCGCGGTGTGACCCCGGTGAGTCTTTCACCCATTCGCCGATTATTCTTACAAATAAAATAACCCACCAATTCCGGAATATCATCGCGCCGCTCCCGTAGTGGGGGGATGTGCAGCTCGAGCACATTCAAGCGGTAGTATAAATCTTCGCGGAATTTGCCTTCTTTGATCATTTCCATCAAATCCCGATTGGATGCGGAGAGGAGCTGAACATCTACCTTGATCACGCTATTGCCACCCACCCGTCGAAAAGCACGTTCCTCCAAGGCGCGTAAGAACTTTGACTGCATATCGATGGGTAAAGTAGCAATTTCATCCAGGAACAGGGTACCGCCATCGGCCAGCTCCATCAATCCGTGTTTGCGTTTGTCTGCACCGGTGAACGAGCCAGACTCATGCCCAAAGAGTTCGGATTCAAACATCGTTGGTTGGATCCCCGGGCAATTGACATCGATAAATTGTTTCTGGGAGCGCGGCCCGAATTGATGTATGGCGCGTGCCAGGACTTCTTTGCCTGTGCCGTTTTCACCTGTGATCAGGATCGAAATGCCCGTCGCGGCTGCGCGTTTGCCCAGGGTTACGGCTTCTTTCATTGCCTGGCTATTGCCGATGATAAATTCGTATTCCCCATGTTGAATCGAGCGCAGGTGTTCCAGCTCGCGACGCAGGTCGATTTGTTCTTTTGCTCGCAGAAGTGTTTTTTCCAATTGATCGAGATCAATGGGCTTTTGCAAGAAATCATGGGCGCCATTCTTCATGGCGTCTACCGCTGTTTCAATATTCCCATAGCCTGTAATCAGGATCACGGGTGGGCGGGGATTCATATCCACAATATCTTCAAGCAGCTCAGGCCCATAATCGCCGTTCAGCTGCACATCTAACAAGATCATATCCACGTTGCCCGTGCTTAATTGCTGGCGTGCTTCAGTCAAATTGGCAGCTTCCAGGAACTCATACCCGATTCCGGCGAGAAATTTTTTGAGGTTAATGCGGGCATTATCCTCGTCATCGACGATTAAAACAGTAGCGCTCATTCGGTTTTCTCCGCTGGGATCACAGGTGTGGGGGAGGTGACATTGTTATCAAGGCCTGGCAAAGGTCCGGTCTGTGAATTGCGCGTAATGGCCGGGAAGACCACCCGGAAGACGGTGCCTCCAGGAAAACTGGTGACGGTGATCGATCCTTTGTGCGCGGTCACAATGCGCTTTGCCAACGGCAGACCCAGGCCATTGCCATCGACTTTGGTCGTGAAAAATGGCTGAAATATTTTATCCAGGTTCTCTTTAGGGATGCCAGGCCCATTATCAGCGATTGAAGCTTCGATAAAAACCCTGTCTTTGGTGGCGCGTTGTGATTGAACTTTGACGACCAGCTGGCTTTGTGGGCGATCTTTCATGGCCTGCACAGCATTGATGATCAGATTATTGAATATTTGCTCCAGCGCCCGCGTATCTCCACTAATTTGGGGTAAGTCTGGTTCAATATTCATCAGACAACTGATACCATCACGCGTGATGCTGGGTTTTAATCGGTCAACCTGGCTCTTGATCAAGCGCCCCAGATCGACAGGACGCGGCTTCATATCCGAGGTGCGCGTCGTCGAAAGCATCGAATTCATCAGGTTGGATACCCTGTCGAGGTCCATCAACAGCCGGTGAATATCCTCGCGCTGGGCATCCTCTTCTGGTAAGGCGCGTTCCATGACCTGCAAGCCGGTGCTGATATTGTGGATCGGATTGCGCACTTCATGGGCAAAGGCAGCCATAACTTCACCCATCTCGGCATTTTGGGCGAGCTGGCGGGCGTGGGCTTCGTAGGCAGCTTGCTCGCTCAGATCTCGAACCACGACCAGGATGCTTTCAACCATACTCTGATGGAGGATTGGCTGCACGCGCACCACAGCCTGAAATGGATCGCCGTACCTGCGTATTAGTTTGATGTCGTGTAGATGATAGGTTGGGAAGCCATTTTGGGCTTGGGTGAGCGCTGGGCCAAGGGCGTCGCTGCCAATCAGTATATTATCGATCGGTTCACCCACGACCTCCTGGTTTTTATAACCAAATATGGTTTCGGTAGCCTGATTAATACGGCGAGTTTTTAAGTCAGGCGCCAGCCAAAAAATACCGTCTTGAACCGAAGTACACGCAGCGTTCAGCACCCGTAATTGTAAAGCCTGGCTTTCTAGCGTGCGGTTGATCTGCATCAGGCGATCATGATCTTCTAAAATATACGAAAAGATTTCAGCCATCAAATGGATCATGCGCAGGATATCCGGTGAGGCTGTTTTTTGAATATCTCCCAGGACCAACAAGCCGGTCAGCGTATGGGGTAACCCCAGCGGAGCGCTGGCCAGATAAGAGAAATCAGCTTCGCGAACTGCGCGATGCAGGCTGGTGGTGGGGCGTTTGTTGCTATCCCACACACGAATAGAGCGCAACAAGACCAGGTCTTGAGGGGCAATTGTTTCAGGCAAGAGCGCCTCGTTTCCCCAGCGTGTGGCATTTCGATTGGACAGGGGAATCGTGGGTTGCTCAGGATTGTGCCCTGCGTGATCGGTCCCTTTGCATAAATAAAGTGTGGCAAACTGGCATTGCGCCATGCTGCGAACGCCTTCCAGGGCAGTTTGCAGCCGCTGATCAAAGTCTTTCTGTTCGGCAGCGCTGGCGAGAAGGTTAAGTCCTTGCCAGAAATGAGAATTTTGTTCGAGGCCATCTTTTGAGTCTGCCTGAGGGGAGACAGGTTCGATCGTGATCAGCAGGAACTCAGCTGCGTCTGACAGGCTGTTGAAACGCAGGTGCACATCCAAGCAGGATTGGTCAGGCAGGTTGATCTCGCCCAGAATAGGCGCAGCGTTTGTCTGGGATGGGGCAGGTAAATTGAATTCTTCGGGGAACTGAATTAATTGCGAGAGGGTCTTTCTGGTTAATCCACTGCGTGTGCTACTAAATAATCGTTCAGCCTGGGCATTGGCTGCCAGGACGCGCTGGTTGGATGAATCGATCACCAGGACAGCCTGGGGAACAAATTCGAGAGCGCCTTCAAATTCGGCTTGCCCGACGCGGCGCTGTTTGTTGAACCAGAAACTCGCTTTTTGACTCATGCCTTCATGCTGGCAGCTCGTAATCGCGCTGGCAAGATCCCTTCCATATTGCGATATTTCGCCACGGTCCGGCGGGCAACATCATAGCCTTGCTCGGCCAGGATGCGGGCGATCTGGGTATCGCTGAGAGGTTTGCGTTCACCGGCCACGATCTGGCGCAGAGCGGTGCGGACATGCAGGCTGCGGTCGAACATGCGCGCCATGGGAATGATACGACCATTGGGTAGCTGGACCGATTTGCTCGAAACCGCCCGTGAGATGGTTGATTCGTGCACGTTTAGAGTTTCGGCCAGGCTGGCGCGTGTAACCGGTAATAAATGCGCATCACCCTTTATGATAAATTGGCGTTGGATAACCACCAACTGTTGCATCAGGCGCACCAGGGTGTGGTCGCGCTGTTGCAGACATTTTACCAGTAGAACTGCGCTATCCAGGTCATTTTGCCATTTTTCGGCTGTGGAATCCGGCGCGTGCGATAGAGCCTCGCGGAATAGTGGATTGACACGCAACATTCCGGCATAGGGCGAGATAATTTCAACGACCAGGGGGGAGCTGGATTCGTGCGTCAGAGTCGAGATCACCACGTCGGGAGATGGATAATTCGGCTGAGAGCGCGTGCTATGGCGTACGTTTCCCCAGTGGGCGCGCGCCGGGTATGGATTCAGGTTATCACTGATGAAGCGCGCAACTTCCTGGGCTTCAGAGGTGGGAATTTTGAGCCGCTTGCCCAGTTCCATATAAGCATGGCGCGATAGCAAGTCCATGCCTTTCTGGATGGCTGCCGCAGCCATCTCTGGCACATCACTGGTCTCTTCCAGGATTTCAAGTTGTACCAGGAGCGCTTGCTGCGGGGTGGGGGAGCCAACTCCGGGTGGATCGGCGCGCTGGATGATGCTCAGGATATTCTCCAAGCGCGCCATGCGCACGCGGTGGTAGATGGCAATTTCACTGAGCGGCACGGTAAGCAGGCCATCATCGTCCAGGCTGGTGAGAATGTGCGCCGCTAGAAAACGATCCTCGGCATTCAGCTCTGGAGCAACCTGGCGCAGGATATAAGTTGGCAAATCTTCGGATTCGGCTGCCCACTCTTCGCCGGGCAATTCTTCACTGCTGATGCTGCCGCGGCTGCCGTAATCCGTGAAATCGGTACGTGGCGAGACAAAAATGATCGGCTGCTCGGCAATTACATTGGCAGGCCGGCTGCAAATGGGACACACCCTGGATGGAGGAAGCCGGCGCTGGCATTGTGGGCAGAGCGCATGCTCCTGTAATTCAAGAGCGGGATTGGCAGCTAATTCCGCATCAATTTTTTGCTCCAGCTCGACCGAGGTTAACTCCAGCAGTGTCATGGTCTGCGCGAGGTGCGCGGTCGTAAGCGGGCGTAGCGAATGGTTGATTACCTGGCTTTGGGATTGCATAGTCATCCTGTTACCCTGCTAGCTAAATATGATTATACATGGTTGCAAGAAGCGTGCCAATAAGAAATGGGCGAAATTTAGGACAAATCTAAAAAGAAGTGTACTTTGTCAATCCGCTTGTATGACTTTCGGGCAGAGATGTGTGAGATGCCTTTATGCTAAAATGATAATTGGTCCGCGAATCCAGGACTCATATTGTGATAGAACCGAGGGTAGGAAACTGACATGCTCCGCTCGTTACTCATCTACCTATCTAAAGCTGCTTGGGCGCGTAAGATCGTTACCCGTTGGTCGATCGCCTGGCGGGTCGCTTCACGCTTTGTCTCCGGGGAAAAATTAGAAGATGCCATTCGGGTCATTCGCAGTCTGAATGAGCGTGGGATCAACGCTACCCTGGATCACCTGGGTGAGCATACCGACTCGCCGGAAGCAGCCCAAAAAGCCACCAACGATATCCTGGAAATATTTAATGCGATCGATGCCAGTGGCGTACGCGCCAATGTATCGGTCAAGCTCTCGCAGATTGGGCTGGTTGTTGACCCACAACTGTGTGTTGAGAACTTGCGCTCTATACTCGAACGCGCCAGGGTGTCGGGAAACTTTGTGCGCATTGATATGGAAGAGTCTGCACTGGTGGACACCACCTTAAGTATTTACCAGCAAATGCGCGCGGCAGGGCTGGAAAACACCGGGGTAGTCATCCAGTCCTGTTTATACCGCAGCGAAGAAGATGTGCAGCACATTTTGTCTACACAGGGCAAAATTCGCCTGTGCAAAGGCGCCTATAAAGAACCGCCTCAGGTAGCTTTTCCTCTGAAACGGGATGTGGATGCCAATTATGACAAATTGGCGAGCCTGATGATCGATGCAGAATTGGCAGCCGGTCAGCCATGCCTTTCCAATGATGGGCTCATTCCACCCATTCCAGCGATTGCCTCGCATGATGAACAGCGCATAAAATTCGCCAAAGATTACGCTGCTAAAGTAGGTCTGGCTAAAAATGCCCTTGAATTTCAAATGCTAAACGGCATTCGCCGTGACCTGCAAGAAAACCTGGCGCGCGAAGGCTACCCGGTGCGGATTTATGTGCCGTATGGCACGGAGTGGTACCCGTACTTCATGCGCCGCCTGGCCGAGCGCCCGGCGAATGTGTGGTTCTTTATTTCCAATTTCTTCCGCAACTGAGTAGCATTATGCGGGATGCTTTACAAAGCTGTTAAATTGTGTTAATATATATGAAGATATGTATATATGTTCATATATTTGTAAATGGATATCATGATGAACGACCACACTTTTACACCGATTTCAGATGAGATCGCCGGCCGCCTGGCTGAATTGTTCCGCGCCCTGGGAGATCCTTCACGCGTGCGCATGATCGCAGTGCTGGCCGAAGGAGAAGCCAGTGTGAGCCAGCTGGCGGAGCTGGCAGGCATCAGTGAATCTTCCGCTTCACATCACCTGCGCGGGCTGCGTTTGATGCGCCTGGTGCGCGCCCGCAAACAAGGGCGCCAGGTATTCTACAGCCTGGACGATGATCACATTGCACATCTTTTCCGAGGCAGCTTAGACCATATTCTCCATGACTGACACACAGAGCACCTTTCCCAACAATACCATAACCCACAAGTCCATCCTGGTGGAGGGCATCGATTGTTCGGACTGTGTCCTGGTGATCGAGCACTCACTGCAACGCGTACCAGGCGTTCAGGCAGTCACAGTTGACTACCGTTCCCAACAGGTGAAGGTGGATTTTGATACCCGCCAGACCAGCCTGAAACAGATTGTGCAACGCCTGCACAGCATGGGTTACCAGCGTGTGCTCCCTGCCTGGCAGAGCTGGCTGCGGAAGAATCAGGCATTATTGCTCAGCCTATTGAGTGGGATTTTCCTGCTGGCTGGCTGGGGGATTACACAAATTTCACCCACCCAAAACCTGGTCAGTGTAACGCTGTTGGTGTTGGCCATAGTGCTGGGTGGCTGGGAGATCGCTGAACATGCTTGGCATGACTTACGCCAGCGCCGAGTGAGCACAGATGGTTTGATGCTCCTGGCGGCATTTGGCGCGATCTTCCTTGGAGAGACCGCCGAAGGTGCCTTATTGATCTTCCTGTTCAGCCTGGGTCATGCGCTGGAAGAACGCCTGGTTGAGCGCGCCCGGTTTGCGATCCATTCCCTGACTGATCTTTCTTCTCCGGAAGCAGTGGTCATCCGCGCCGGCCAACCCGTAGATGTTCTGGTATCAGAGATTGGCCTGGAGGATACCGTTCTTGTTCGTCCTGGGGTGCGATTCCCCGTGGATGGTCTGGTGCTGGAAGGCCAATCTGCGGTAGATGAATCGGCCGTGACCGGCGAAAGCCTGCCGGTGCCCAAAGCATCCGGGGATCAGGTACTGGCTGGCACCTTGAACGGTGCAGGTGCGTTGCAGGTGCGCGCCACGCGGCTGGCGCGCGATAGCACGCTGGCTCGCATCGTCCAGATGGTGCAGTCCGCTCAATCTGCCCAATCACCTGTACAGCAGTCGGTTGAGCGTTTTATGGAACGTTTTGTTCCAGTCGTTCTGGCAATCGTCCTGCTGCTGGTCCTGGTTCCAGTTCTTTTCGGTTTGCCATTTAAAGACGCATTTATGCGCGCCATGGTGTTCCTGGTGGCGGCTTCCCCTTGCGCTCTGGCGATTGGTCCAAGTTCGGCGGTGATCGCCGGGATCTCACAGGCTGCCCGCAAGGGAGTGCTGATCAAAGGCGGAATATATCTGGAAAAGCTGGGTAAGCTTGAGACGATTGCCTATGATAAAACCGGTACTCTCACGCAAGGGAATTTCAAATTAGAGCGAGTGATTCCTGCGCAGGGTATTTCCGAGCCCGAGCTCCTGTTGGCAGCCGGCGCGCTTGAGGCGCATTCAGGGCATCCGCTCGCTCAGGCTGTACTGTCTGCCGCTCGTGAGCAAAGTATGCCGTTCCCGGTCCCCGAAAACGTTGTGGAAGCGACTGGAAGAGGCCTTCTGGGCAGGCTGGACGGGCAATTAATCCGCATAGGCAGCCCACAGTGGATTGCTGAACAAACCGGGCAGCCGGACGAAAATACCCAGGCGCGGCTTTTATCCTTGCAGGAAGAAGGGTATTCTGTATTGCTGGCCATGCGTGAGAGCGAAGTAATGGGCATCCTGGCGTTGTCCAGCACACCTCGCCCAGACGCACAGCGCATGGTTTCCAGCTTACGCCGGATGGGCATCAAGAGACAGATGATGCTCTCAGGCGACCAACCCCAGGCGGCGCGCCGTCTAGCGCAAAGCCTGGGTCTGGATGCCTGGCAGGCGCAGCTGCGCCCAGAGCAAAAACTGGATTTGATCAAATCCTTGCAAGCTGAGTCAGGTGCAGTGGCGATGGTAGGCGATGGGATCAACGATGCCCCAGCTTTAGCTCAAGCCGATGTGGGCATTGCCATTGGCGGCGCCGCCACAGATGTTGCCTTACAGACCGCGGATGTAGCTTTGATGGGCACGAACTTATCTCACCTGGTTACTGCGGTCCATATTGGGCGCGCCACCCAGCGCGTGATCCTGCAAAACCTGACCCTGGCGATTGGCGTGATGCTCATCCTGAGCGTCTCTGCTCTCACTGGCTGGATAGGGGTTGGCCTGGCGGTGGTCTTCCATGAGACCAGCACCGTCCTGGTGGTTTTGAATTCTCTGAGGTTACTAGGTGTGAGCGAGCCCGGCGCCTGATCCCCGCAGCTAAATAAGAGTACGCACAGAAAAATCACTGTCTGACCTGCATGCTGGATTGGGTTATGGTATTATGAGCGCGTTAAGGAGGAAACTCGATTGGTAAAGAAACCTACCCAACCACGATCTAAGCTGGTTCCCTTTTTGCTGATGGCGCTGGGATTGGTGATGGTTATTGGGGCAATGGCCTTCGCACTAAACCTGCCTTCAACACCTGCCACACCCACCGCTACTACTTCCTCGAATACTGGGGCGATGATCCCCTTCTCCAGCGTGCCGCGCATCAGCCTGGCTGATGCGAAAGCTGCTCACGAGTTGGGAAGTGCTATCTTCATGGATGTGCGCGGCGAGCCTTGGTATTCCAACGGTCATATTCAAGGCGCAGTCTCGGTGCCCGAAAATGAGGTTGAGGCTTTCCTGAACCAATATGACCCTCAAGATTGGATCATCACCTACTGCACCTGACCTGCAGAAGAATCGAGCGCCCGTGCGGCGTCGATCATGATCGAAAATGGCTTTACCAATGTAATGGCTTTACAAGGCGGCATGGATGCCTGGTTAGCGGCTGGCTATCCGACGGAATAACGGTTAGCGTTCAAGATCGTTCTGTGGAGTTAAAATGGGCGATTCCCCGGCACGGCTGGCTGAAAGATTGCGCGTAGAAGGTGAGAAAACCCTGGAGTATTTTGCCAGTCTGCCCGGGCAAGCCTGGGAGACGCTGATTTATGCGGAAGAAAGCACCTGGAAGCTGCACGAGATCCTGGCCCATTTTGTCTCTGCTGAAATTGGTATGGGGAAATTAATTGACCAGATCCTGGCTGGGGGCAGCGGCGCAGCTGAAGATTTTGATCTGGATCTTTTTAATCGTAGCCAGGTGATGAAACGCCAGGCTGTACCGGGGGATGAATTAATCGCTCAGTTCAGCCAGCAGCGGGCGGAGAACATTGCCCGCGTGGCGCGCTTGCAGCCTGCAGAGCTGGAGCGCCAGGGTCGCCACCCGTTCCTAGGTGTGACTACCGTGGAAGAAATCGTTAAAATGATCTACCGCCATAACCAGATCCACCAGCGTGAGATCCGCCAGGTGTTGACAGGCGCAAACTTCGGATCAAACTTTGATCGCCCAACCAGTTGATCTCAACTTAATCCTAGAGTACTGCAAAACGATTTATGCACACACCTGAAAGCAACGCCAACCAGGATACAGAGCACCCGCTGATTTTGTTTCTCAAAATGAGCCGCTTTTATTTTCTGGCGGGAGGCGTTTTATTGTACGCCCTGGGTGTGGGGATCGCTCGCTACCTGGGGAATCCAATTGATTGGAACGCAGCGGTGCTGGGGCAGCTATGGGTATCCACGCTGCAGCTCAGCACACATTTCCTGAATGAGTTTTTCAATGGCCCGACGGACCAATTCAATCCCAACCGCACACCTTTTTCTGGGGGAAGTGGGGCAATCGGTCCCGGCAAGCTGTCGCCGCAGGTGGCGCTGTACAGTGCACTGGCCATGCTCGGCATCCTGGCTTCTTTGACGGTGGTGCTGCTGATGCAGCTCCACCCCGCCCCGGAAGCCATTTTGATCATGTCTCTGGCATTGCTGGGGGCGATTTTTTACTCAACGCCTCCGGTCCGCCTGGAAGCCTCCGGTTACGGCGAGCTGACCACCTCCATCTTGATTGGATTTTTGCTGCCTGCATTCGGCCTGGTTCTGCAGACTGGCTCCCTGCATCGGCTGGTTGCCATGAGTGGATTTCCCCTAGTGACGCTGCATATTGCCATGCTGATTGCCTTTGAATTGCCCGACTATGCCAACGATTTGAAATATGATAAACGCACCCTGCTGGTGCGCATGGGCTGGCAAAACGCCATGCTCCTGCACAACCTGATGATCCTGACCTCCTTTTTGCTGGTCCTGGTGGCGCTCAGTTTTGGCTTCCCCTTGCCCATCGCCATAGCCGCGCTGATCCCCTTACCGCTTGGAGTGCTGCAAATCTGGCAGATGCGCCAGATCGGGGTGGGAAAAAAACCCAACTGGTTGGCGCTGACCCTCACCGGGCTGGTGCTCTTTGCTGCGGTTGCTTATATGCAAGCCTACAGCTTTTGGGTGCGCTGAATCTCATTTTGACGGATACCCAATGCCAGAATTCTTAAACCTTCTTCCACCTGATGAGGCGCGCCAGCGCTTGCTGGAGTATCTGCCTCGCAAACCTCGCAGTGAAAGCATAACGACCGAATCGGCTAGCGGGCGTGTGATGGCTGTGGATATTCAGGCTGCAGAAGCGCTGCCCGCTTTCCCGCGCACCACCGTGGATGGCTTTGCCGTGCGCGCTGCCGATACTTTTGGAGCCAGTGAATCCTTGCCAGCATATCTGACATTGGTGGGTGAAGTCCCGATGGGGGCTGCTCCGGCATTGATATTAGGGCCAGCCCAGTGCGCACTGATTCACACTGGCGGCATGCTTCCACAGGGTGCGGACGCTGTGGTGATGGTGGAATATACCCAATCAGTGCAAAGCGGTGAGATCGAGATCCAGCGCGCTGTGGCGCTGGGTGAAAATATCCTGCAGGCCGGGGAAGATGTCGCCATCGGGGAAGTCGTCATCCCAGCGGGGACGCGCTTGGGAGCGGCGGAGATTGGCGGACTGATGGCCTTAGGCATCACGCAGGTTTCCGTCGCTTGCAAACCACGCGTAGCGATCCTTTCCACAGGAGATGAAGTCATCCCGCCCGACCTGACTCCTGGTCCAGGCCAGGTGCGCGATGTCAACGCGTATAGTTTAAGCAGTCTGGTCGAGGCCGCCGGGGGAACTGCTTTGCGCTATGGTATCATCCCCGACCGGGCCGACAGGCTCTTCATGATGGCAGCCCAGGCGCTGGCCGAAGCAGATATCGTCGTGATCACCGCCGGTTCGTCGGCCTCGACGCGTGACCTGACTTCGGAAGTGATCAATCGCCTGGGAAAACCGGGTGTACTGGTGCATGGCGTCAATGTCCGTCCGGGCAAGCCCACCATCCTGGGGATTTGTGACCAGAAACTGGTCATTGGCCTGCCGGGCAATCCGGTCAGCGCGCTGGTGATTGCGCGCCTGTTTATTGTGCCCATGATCGAAGCCTGGAGCGGCCTGCTGTCGCATAAGCTCACCGGACGGGTAACTGCGCGCATCGCGCTGAACCTGGCATCCCAGGCCGGCCGGGAAGATTGGATCCCGGTGCGATTGATCGCTGAAGGGGATCAATACCGAGCAGAGCCGGTGTTCGGAAAGAGCAACCTGATCTTTACGCTGGTGCGCGCCGATGGCCTGGTGCGGATTGCGCCGGATGCAACCGGATTGCAGGCAGGTGAGCAGGTGGAGGTTACTTTACTGTGATCGAAGATTGGAAACCAGAAGACGCTTACCAATTAGCGCTCATTGCGGGGCGCTATGCGGTTTGCCGCTTGCCTGCCCAGGCAGAATTGCCCGATTGGGCGCATGCGGAACACCTGCTCAGTATTACCTGGCGTGCCGGGGAAACCTCGATCGTGTGCCCCGAACGCTACGTGCCCCCGGAAGTAAAAGCCGAACGCGGCTGGCGGGCGCTGGAGGTCTCTGGTCCTTTAGATTTTGTCCTGGTAGGTGTCTTATCCAGCCTGCTGCTGCCTCTGGCTAAGGCGCAGGTGAGCGTTTTTGTGCTCTCCACGTATGATACTGATCTCATCCTGATCCCTGAAGTGCAGTTGGAGCGGGCGTTAGGCGCGTTGGGTGGAGCCGGAAACCTGGTAAAGTAAACCGTTTCGAAAGACCTGGACTTGTAAAGCTGACAAAAATTAAAAGAATAGGAATTATTTTAGCGATGAGTGAATCGATCTACCTGCACGATATCCCGTTAGCCGAAGCCCAGCAGCGCCTGGAAGATGCCCTGCGCGCAGTGGAGCGCTGGGGTATTTTGGGGGTCGAAGAAATACCCCTGGATGAAAATGCCATTGGTCGTGTCCTGGCAGAGGCGGTTTTTGCGCGCATTTCTTCCCCCCATTATCATGCGTCGGCCATGGATGGCTTCGCCGTCCATCACCGCGCGACCGAAGGCGCCCAGCCGAATACACCCGTCACGTTGCCCTACCGCTCAGAAGTAGGCGGCGCTCAGTATGTGGATACCGGCGATCCTCTGCCGGAGTGGGCCAACGCGGTGATTCCCATCGAAAATGTTGAGCCCCTCGACGATCAGGGCCAGCCCGCAGGAAAATTACGCTCCCCCAGGGCGATCCGCATCCGCGCTGCGGTGACACCCTGGAGCCATGTTCGCCCTCTGGGCGAGGATATGGTGGCGACCCAACTAGTTCTGCCGGGCGGGCACCGTCTGCGTCCGGTGGACCTGGGAGCACTGGCTGGGAGTGGCAGCAGCAGTGTGCGCGTGGTGCGCAAACCGCGTGTGGCAGTCCTGCCTACGGGAACTGAGCTGGTACCTGTCGGTACAGCCGTCGAGCGTGGCGACATTATTGAATACAATTCGCTGGTTCTGGCGGCGCAGGTAAATAGCTGGGGCGGGCAGGCTGAACGCTACCCCATCACGCCGGACCAATTTGAGCTGATCTGCCAGAAGGTGCAGGAGGCTGCTGATCACAGCGACCTGGTCCTGCTCAACGCAGGTTCATCTGCCGGTGCAGAAGATTTTTCGGCGCGCGTGGTTGAAACGCTTGGACACTTGTTCGTGCATGGTGTGGCAGTTCGCCCTGGGCACCCGGTGATCCTGGGGATGATCCGGCGCACTGAGCAGGCTGCTGAGGGTGGGGAAGTGCCCATTGTGGGTGTGCCGGGATATCCGGTCTCGGCAGCGCTCACCGGCGAGATTTTTGTGGCGCCTTTGATTGCGCGCTGGTTAGGTCAGCAGACTGCCGATCCGGCCATCGTGCAAGCCACCCTGACGCGTAAAATCACCTCGCCCGCAGGCGACGTAGACTATATGCGTGTAGCTGTAGGAAAGGTGGGGGCGCGCATGCTGGCTGCGCCGCTCTCGCGTGGCTCTGGGGTCATTTCCTCGCTAGTGAAGGCGGATGGCATTGCCATTTTACCGGCAGGTGTGCAGGGGCTGCCGGCAGGCGCCAACATCGAGGTGCGCCTGTACACACCTGCCGCCGATCTGGAGAAAACCATTTTTGCCATCGGCTCGCACGACATCAGCCTGGATCTTATGGCCCAATTCCTGGCGCAGCGCTCTCGCCGCCTCAGCTCGGCCAATGTGGGCAGCCAGGGTGGATTGGTGGCCCTGCGCCGCCAGGAAGCCCATCTGGCTGGCTCGCATTTACTCGATCCCGAGACCGGTGAGTACAATATTTCCTATATTCGCCAGTATCTGCCCAACATTGCAGTCAAGCTGATCACCCTGGTCAACCGCCAGCAGGGACTCATGGTCAAGCGCGACAACCCACTGCGGATCTTAAGCCTGGAAGACCTGGCCCGTGCGGAGGTTGCTTTCATTAATCGCCAGCGCGGGGCAGGCACGCGCGTGCTCCTGGATTATGAATTGGGGAAAATGGGGATTGATCCGGCAAATATCTCTGGCTATAACCAGGAGGAGTATACCCATCTGGCTGTGGCGGCTGCCATTTCTTCTGGCAGGGCGGATTGTGGCATGGGGATTGCCGCAGCAGCCCAGGCGCTTGAGCTGGATTTTGTGCCCTTGTTTGAGGAACGTTACGATCTGGTGATCCCCTTGGAACATTATGAGAGCGGTTTGCTCCAACCGCTGCTCGAGCTGCTGAATAACGGGAAATACCAGCGGGCCGTAGCGGATATGCCCGGTTACGATATTCGTCCCATGGGCGCTGAAGTTATCATTCCTGTGCTTGGAGAGGTCCCAACGGATCAATCTTAGCACAGTAACCCTATCTAGATATTCTCTTTAGGAAGGAGGCAGACATGACCTTAACTGCAGGAACCCAGGCGCCAGATTTCGTTTTGAAAGATGAGAATGATGTAGAGCGCAAGCTCTCGGATTACTCGGGGCAACCGGTTGTGCTTTATTTTTACCCCAAAGACGACACGCCAGGTTGTACAACCGAAGCCTGTAATTTCCGCGATGATTACACTGCCTATGACCAGGCCGGTGTAACGATATTGGGGGTCAGCCCGGACAACGTCAAATCACACACCAAATTCAAAACTAAATTCGATCTGCCGTTTACCTTGCTGGCGGACGAAGACCATCAAGTATGCGAAGCCTATGGAGTTTGGGGTCGAAAAAAGTTCATGGGTCGCGAGTACGATGGTGTTTTTCGCACTACCTTCCTGATAGATCAGCATGGCGTTATCAATAAGGTGTTTGAGAATGTGAAACCAGCCCAGCACAGCGCCGAAGTTATGGAAGCCTTCCGCCAGTTATAACCAGTCAGAGCGCAGATCCAGAAGGATGGGCAAATCAGCCCCCGTACGCCAACGCTGGCTACGGGGGCTGATTTGCCCTTCTCTTTTGATAGCCTGTATGATCATCGCATCTCTCAGCAGTATAATAAACATAGAGATCTAAATGGCAATCCACGCAGGAATCTGATGAAAACAACCATTTTCTGGTTCTGTGTAATACTATGCCTGGCGTTCATTATCAGCGCCTGCAGTGAGAATGGGGAAACTCAAGCTGCCACTCGCCAGGCTGTCGATCTCCTGGATCGCGCAGAGCCACCAACGGAGTACACCGCCCTGAGCAATCCCCTGGCTGAAGATCCAGAAGCCAGCCTGCAAGGGCAAGATCTATTCAATCGAAATTGCGCCTCCTGCCATGGGGAGACCGGGGCAGGTGATGGCCCTGCTGGAGCAGGATTAAATCCCCCTGCGGAGGATTTGGCAGCCAACGAGGATGCCTTTAGCGATGCCTATTTATACTGGCGTATTGCAGAAGGCGGGTGGATGGAGCCTTTCAATTCAGCGATGCCTGCCTGGAAAACAGCCCTCAACGAGCAAGAGATCTGGCAGCTAGTGACGTATATCCGCCAATTAGACGAATAAAACCAGTCCATGGCGTGGGCGAATTGGGATAAAGTTGAGCTCGAAATCTGTACTACTTCTCTGTTTGCTGCTGCTGACCTGCAGTCTGGGTAGGCTGTTAACCTCTGTCTCCGCCGCGGAACCCAATCTTGAATCCAATTTTATCTATCTTCCGGTAACCTTCAGCCAGTGGGAGTGGAAACCGGTCTCCGGTGAGATGATCTACATCCCGCCGGGCGAATTTCTAATGGGTTGTGATCCTGCCCACAACGCCGGCGACGACTGCCCGCCGCGTGAGCTTCCCCTGCATACCGTTTACCTGGATGGCTACTATATCGATAAGGTTGAAGTCACCAATGCGTATTACGCCATGTGTGTGGAGGCGGGAGTTTGTGCTGCGCCTGCGGATTTTTCATCCTATTCACGTCCATCCTACTTTGGCAATCCGCAGTATGCCAATTACCCTGTGTTGTGGGTAAACTGGCTGGATGCTGGCGACTACTGTGCCTGGGTGGGAAAACGCTTGCCCACCGAAGCCGAGTGGGAGAAAGCTGCGCGCGGGCCGACCATCCGGACCTATCCCTGGGGCGATGAGCCACCCAACTGCAGCCTGGCAAATAGCGAAGACGCCATCACAGGCGAATACTGCGTGGGCGATACGGCTGAGGCGGGCAGTTATCCTGCAGGTGCCAGCCCTTATGGCGTGCTGGATCTGGCGGGAAATGTCTTTGAATGGACTCAGGATTGGTGGCTGGAAGAATATTATCTTGAGTCGCCTTACGAAAATCCGACCGGACCAGAAACTGGGATTTACAAGGTGATGCGCAGTGGCGGCTGGTACTGCGGCTGGTCGGGCCTGCGCACAGCGGCTCGGCAAAGTTTCTTTGCGCTGACCAGTTTCTACGATATTGGTTTTCGCTGCGCAGCCTCGGAGGAGAGGTAAGCGCTTTTCCTCGGCGTCAGATCGTGATTACACCACTCCTGATCTTGACCGGATCGAGATAGCCTGCCAGCTCAGGGCGTTCCGTCTCTGCAGGTGGCACATAGCCTATATATACATCCCACTGCTTGACCAGTCGCTTATACGGGCGGATATTCAACCCGATCTCACCAGTTTCGAAGGTCAGGACATTCACCCCGTCTATCATCTCGGCGACTTCGACGACCATAGCTTCGTGGGTCCAGCGTAACCACTCCACTCTGGCTTGCTTGCGAAATTTCTTAGGCTTCTTTTTTGCCCGCTGAATGGCGCTGGCAGTGGTGGCTTTTTTGCCCTTGGCTACTTGTTTGCGCATGCTCTTGATCCCTGCTTCCGGAATGGGAGTAGCTGGGATTACTTCAACGTCTACCTGGCTGGTGCGGTAGATCTCGTTCCCCGAAATTATATACTGGTACTTTCCCTGCGCGTCGCTGCGCCCATTCGCGAGTGGCTTACCATCGGGCATGATCAATGAAAATTGGCTCAGCGGTGAGCAGATCGCCCAGGCATGCGGCTTGGATGAGACCCAGCCCAGGAAGAATAAGCTGCCTCCGGGGAGAAAATCGCTCTCAATTTCGGGTCTCTTGAAGAATGCTTTCCCCTGCATTGCATCCTGATTTGCCAGGTACCAGCGTGGTTTAGCTGTCAGACCGCCGGGTGGGATGCGGCCGCGCAAGTGTTGGATATGTTCTGAAATTTCGTTGCATACCGCACGCGAGACAACCAGGGACAGGTCCTGTGCGTGTTTGCCGCGCCAGGCGGTGATATCGCGGCTTTGCCATTCGTGGATGATTTGCCTCCAACGCTGGTTAGCAGCGTTATTCTGGAACTTTTCCTGGTATTCCTGGCGCGTGCTTGTCTCCCAGGCAGTATCCGTCACTACCAGGCGCAGGTCGGTGCGCCGGATAATTTCGTTCCATGCCCAGGTTGGAACCTGGGCCTTACGTATCGCCAGGTCCGATAAGATTTCCAGGTCGGTCATGCGCTCGATCTCATCTTCCATACGTTCCAGGCGATAGGCCAGCAGGTTTTTCTTCAGCCAGTACAACCCGGCTGCCAGCCGCTTCTTGAATTCGGCGACTTTACTCCAACCCAGCTGCTGGATAGCCAGACGCTGCTCTTCCTCGAGATCGGCGATCATGCGCAGGGTCATGTGATTGGGCTGGATGCCCATGGTGGTGAATAGCTGCGACAGGCTGGCAATCTTTTTTTCGGCCTGACGCAAGCCATCGAAGATTTCTTCCGCAGCAGGCTGAGACCGGAACAGATCCTTGCGGGTCGTCTCCAGGATGCTGAGCTTTTGGATCCAGCGTTTGTGGTGGTTCTGCTCAATTTCAGTCAGTGGCTGTTCGAGCAGCTTTCCCAGGCTGGCTATGATTTCACCAACCGCCATGAGCAATTGATCCTCGTCGGCTGTGTTGATGCGCTGCTCAAGCTCTTCTTCCAGGATTTTGCGCAGCAGCAGGCGTGGATCAGCCCAGGATCCGTGCGCAGATTTGTAGCGCATACCGGAGAAGTGGATCACCATATATTGCAGCCAGCCTGGAAAGCGTTCCGGTTGGCTTTGAAAGCGCTCCAGGATAAGCTCCAGCAGCTCATCGTGATCCAGCTCCTCCAGGTGTTTGCGAGAGTGATTGAGCAGCCAGCGCGCCGCGATTTTAGGAGTGATGGGTTGGTTGGCGGTTAGCGGCGGAAAACCCTGTAACTGTGCTGTCAGGTCTGCTATGTGATCTTCAATACTGGCGAGGCTGGTTTCCAGTTTATCTTCCTGCTCTTTGAGGGGCAAAAAGGTGTCGTCATATTCTTGTTTCAGGCTGGCTATCTGCTCTGCAATCTGGGTCAATTGAGACTGCACCTGTTCAAGCTCTGCCTGGCGTCTGGGGCGGACCGGGTCGTTATTCGGGGCGATTTTCAGCGACCATTGAATATAGCCTTCCAACAGGCGGCGCTTGAGGTTGAGTTGCCTGGATTCTATTTCGAGCTGGGAAATCTGCAGGATGAGATTGCGTATAGATGAAACTCGTTCGATCTGCGTCAGCTTCTTATCCAGCAGCCGGATGGCTTCCTCGATCGTTTTGCGCTGCCGCAGATAGTCCTGGAGTTGGGTCTGTAAAGCTGGGAGATTTTGTTGAATTTCCTGCGCCAGAGCAGGATCTACTGGCGCGTTCTTCAATCGCTGCCAGATATCGATTTCTTCATACACCAGCAGGAAGTCGCGCAATTTTTGGAGACGAAATGGATAGATCGTCTCGCGCAGGTAAGGATTTTGCCAGGCGTAGCGATAGGGCAAATGTAGAGCCACCGTTAAATTCCTGGAACGAACGCTATTAATTCAGGTTGCCACCCATAATTTTATCACCAGTTGCATCAGGGCTGCCACCTATCGGCTCGATGGTCACGCCGAACGCTTCATAACTCACCAAAGGCTGCTCAGTGTGTATCCAAAGCACACCATAGCCACTGGCATAACTGTGAAATACTCCGCCGCTGGTGCGCTGGCCATCACGGATCAGCCAAAGCTGGTAATCCTGGTCATCTGCCAGAGCGGGCATTCCATCCACTACCAGGCAGCCGTCCTGTCCATCGGGGCTGATCACCAGTAATCCCACAGATTGCGGCGCTGTATCTGTTCCACTCAAGGAGACCGTCTGAAAGCCCAGGCGGCCGGCTTCCAGGCTGGTTAAACGCCTTCCCAGGCTGATATTGCTCATGCCCAGCAGCAATATCACGATCAGGCTCAAGACTCCCCAGGCAGGCAGTGCAATCTTCCAGAAGTAATTTGCATTCCAGCGACTCTGAGCTTTATCTACCGGTTTGGATTTGACCTCAGTTTGGTGGATTTCTCGGGCTGGTTGGGTAACTGCCAGTATTTTCCCCCTCAATTCAGGAGAGGGTGAATGTTCCGGCACTGAAAGCGCCATCCGGCTCAGCAGTTCCTGGTAATCTTGCAGTTCCTGTCTACACCGGGAACACTCTGGCAGGTGGCTGGCTACTTTTTCGGCTTCATCAGCGTCCAGGCAGTCCAGGCTGTATGCCGGCAGCAGATCAGAGATGAGGTCGGTGTTATCCATGGATAGATACCTGATACAACTTAGTTCTGCACATAACTTTAATCATTTTCCAGGCCAGCTTCATCCAATAAATACTGGCGCAGCTTCTGCATTGCCAGGCGAATGCGCGTTTTGACCGTCCCGATCGGCTCTTGTAGATTCTCGGCAATTTCTGAGTGGCTGTATCCGCGAAAAAAAGCCAGGCTAAGCGCCTGCCGTTGTTCAGCAGGTAAACTCGCCAGGGCAGTCCGTATGCTCGTACGCATCATTGATCTGTCTACTTCAGCCTCTATGTTGGTGCCATCGCTGCGTTCAAGTGGGGTTAACTCCTCCCAAACCAGCGGATTGTTTTCCGGGCGGATGCGCCTGCGCCGGTACAGGTCAATCGCCCGGTTACGAGTGATGGTTACGATCCAGGTGAGCACTTTGCCTTGTTCTGCGTGGTAGGTGGCTGCTTTTTCCCATATGCGCAAAAATACATCTTGCGTAATTTCTTCTGCCACGGCGCTCTCTCCGATGGTCTGGTACGCCAGGCTGTACACCAATCGGTGATAGCGATCATAGAGCTCGCCCAGAGCTGACTGATCTGCGTTCTTGATCCAATTCAGCAAATCGGGATCGCTAAGTTCTGAAAAATTAACCGCAGGCTGGAGAGGTTTTAATTTCGCCATAGAGTGTCGAGATTATAATGCCAATGTGGGCTATATCTCACGTCTCTTTGGCTGGCTGGCCATAGGAAGCTTAAGCGGTTGTTCATTAATACGAAATAATTCATCGCATAGATTTCCTTAAGCTAAAAACCGAAGCAGTTAATTTTCCGTATCTATGTGTTATTCGCAACCAGGTTGCCAGAAATGAGCACTTGCTAAGTAAGGCGATAAGATTCGTCATGTTATACTCCAGCCAACGTTATAAAGGGTGAGAAACCATGCGCATGGAAGCAATACTGTCGACCGAAGCACAACAATTGGACAAGCAATCTCTGGTAAGGGTCTATGAAGACTATAGCCCAGGCCTGTACCGGTACGCTTACCGGTTACTAGGCGACCAGGATCTGGCGGAGGAATGTGTGGCGGAAACGTTTTCCAGGTTTTTACAGGTAATCCGGCGCGGGCGCTCCCCCGAAGGCAATTTGCGGGCTTACCTGTACCGGATGGCGCACAATTGGGCGGTTGATTTCTATCGCAAGCAAACCCCCGATGTGCTCCTGGAAGCAGACACACATCCTGACCCAGACGGCGATCTCGAAAACGGAGTTCATTCCAAACTGGAGACTGAGCAGCTCAGAAGAGCCCTCCTCCAGTTGCCGTACGATCAACGGATGGTTATTGAGCTGCGTTTTATGGAAGATTGGTCCCACGACCAGGTCGCTGAACATCTGGGTAAAACAGTGGATGCTACACGCGCATTGCAATATCGTGCTCTTGTAACGTTACGCCAGACCGTAATCGGGCGTGAGGAGTAAATACGAATGGCTGATAATCATCTTTCAGAACAACCAGTAGACCCCGAGCTGAATCGCAGGTTGAATCAACTGCGTGCGGTTCCCCCTCGTGATCCTCATGTGGCAGCCAGAGCCAAAGCCAATTTCATTGCTGAGGTGGATGAGATTGTCAAAGAGCAAGGTTTCTCAGACAATTCCCGCATAGCGGGCACGACAACTTTTTACCAGCGATGGAAGGAGAAATGGATTATGGCTACCCCTAGATTTCGAACGGTATTTACCCTGGCAGCAGCCTTTGTGGCTCTGGTTGTATTTATGTTTGGCGGGGCTGGAATGACAGCTTACGCCTCCCAATCTGCGTTACCCGGCGATGCTCTTTATGGCGTCAAGACCAGTGTTGAACAGACTCGTGTATCCCTGTCGCGGGATGCAGCCGATAAAGCCCAGCTCAATCTGGCGTTTGCAGAACGCCGCCTGGATGAGATTGCACGTTTGATCGCAGGTGGGCGCTATGCAGATATTGCCACCGCGGTCCAGGAATACGAAAAGTATGTCCAGAGCGCAATCGCGGCTCTCGAAACTGTGGCGGCAGGCGATCCGACCGGCGCTCAGGAGTTGGCTTCCCAGGTAGCTAGACTGCTTAAGCGCTACGCAGAGACCCTGAGTGGCATGGTGAATGCCTTACCCGATGCAGCTCGCAATGAAGTCGAACGAGCGATCCAGGTTTCTAATACAGCTGGCGGCTTCACGGACGAGATCGAGTTTGTTGGCACTGTTGAAGCAATCAATGCAGACTCCTGGATGGTAAGCGGACGGACATTAGTCCTCATCTCGGCCTCGGAGATCAAGGGACTGATCACGGTTGGCAGTTTGGTTAAGGTGCACGCTCTGCAAGATGCGAATGGCAATCTGACCCTGCGTGAGGTTGAACTGGCAGATGGTGACGATGCCAATGTCAATGACAATGATGGCATCAATGA
>CAYXDC010000011.1:0-22748 GCA_964463505.1 uncultured Anaerolineaceae bacterium | reverse complement strand
GACGATGGCGATGATCTGAACGACAATGATGACGATGGGGACGACAGCCTCAACGACAACGATGACGATGGGGACGACAACCTCAACGATAACGACGACGATGATAACGATGATGGCGATGACGATCTGAACGATAACGACGACAATGATGACGACGATAACGACGATGGTGATGACGACGACGATGGTGATGACGACTGATCATAAATAGGATCATGTAATCGTGTAGGCAGAACACATGGCTGCAGGTAGGATCCATCTTGCCTGCAGCCGCTTTTTATAGGTGGTATGATGAACCCCGAACTCTTCAACACGAAAGGGATCTATCCATGGCTTCGCCGTAGCCTCCAGGCAGGCAAGCCCATTCGTCTTACCATGTTGGATCGAACAAAGCTCCAAATCTTTCTGCAGGCAGCTATCCTGTTTCTATTATTTGGCCTGGGTATGGCGGTGATTCAATTCTCCACTCCGGATATGCCTGACAATGATGGCTATTACCACATCAAAATGGCCCAGATCATGCGCCAGGAGGGTTTGCGCCCGGATTTTCCCTGGCTACCGCTGAGCATCTTAAACGAGCGCGAGTACTACGATCACCACTTTCTCTTCCATGTTGCCTTGATCCCATTTACCTTTGGTGATTTAAGGCTGGGAGCCAAATGGGCCAGTGTTATTTTTGCCAGCCTTGCATTTGTCTGTGTCTGGTGGCTGTTGCGCGGGCAGAAGGTGCGTTATGCGGGTTTGTGGGCTTTAGGGCTGCTGGTTATATCCGATGCGTTTCTCTACCGCATGAGTATCACGCGCGCCCAGTCACTGTCTCTGGGTGTGCTGGCTTTGAGTTTGCACTGGATGTTGCAGGGCAGGACCAGGCTGTTTTTCCTGGTCGGATTTGTGTATGTCTGGCTGTATAATGCCTTTCCTCTCTTACCGATTTTGGCAGTGGTATATGCTTTGGCTGTCTGGCTGGTTGAGCGGCGCCTGGTACTGAAACCTTTGCTGTACTCTGTATTGGGGATTATCGCCGGCCTGGTGATCAATCCCTACTTCCCGTATGACATCATCTTTGCTGTCCGGCATATCCTTCCCAAAGCCCTGGAAGCCACCGCAGTACGCGTGGGTAACGAATGGTACCCCTACACCACCGCGCAGCTCGTGGAAAATTCCTGGCCAGCTTTATTGATCCTGAGTTTAGGCTTCCTCAGCCTGGGCTTGAGCGGGCGGCGCATGAACACGGCAACTGCTCTGGCAATGTTCGCGATGTTTCTCTTTGGATGGATGACACTGGAGTCACGCCGGTTTATTGAATATTTCCCCCCGTTTGTATTGATTTTTGGCAGCCTGGCTTTTCAATCTCTGTTAGCGCCAGGCGGCTGGCTGGAGGAAACCTTTGCGACTGTGCCTGATAAGCTGAAGCGCTATTTCTTACCTCGCCAGCAATACTGGTGGATCGGCGCTGCAGCGGTGATCCTTGTTGCTTTAAGTATATTGCACACACTACCCGCCACCATGGATAGCATGCAAAGCGCCAAACCATATCAGACTTACGCTGATGCATCTGCCTGGTTGATGGAAAACACTGAACCCGGTGAGCGTATTTTTCAAACCGACTGGGATGACTTCCCGCGTCTGTTCTTTTACAATACCCACAACACGTATCTGGCTGGGCTGGATCCAACTTATCTGCAATCGTATAATGCCCAGCTTTACGACGATTGGGTAGCCATCACGCGCGGCCAGGTGGATCAACCTTCTGAGCAGATCGAGGGAAAGTTTGCCTCCCGGTATGCCATATCTGATCTCAATCACACGGCCTTTATTCGCGAAGCACGCGCTGATCCTCGCATGGAAGAAGTGTATCGCGACCGGTTTGCGGTGATCTTCCACATCGTCCCATAAGCGCAGAAGTTTTCTGCTGCCTGTAATGCAGGTATAATCCTGCTCATGCAAAAGTTCAACTGGACAGATGATGGATATTTTGTCACCGATACGCGCGATTTAGCGCATATCCGGCGGGTATTGATCATCACTATGCTGCTCAACTTTGCTGCAACGGCAGTCAAGCTGGGGGCTGGTATTGCCACAGGCGCTATCAGTGTCATCGCAGATGCCCTGGATAGTTTATTTGACGGATTGTCAAATATTGTGGGTCTGGCGGGCTTATATGCTGCCGCCAAACCACCCGATGCGGAACATCCCTACGGTCACAGAAAATTTGAAACTCTTGCAGCCTTGAGTATCGCCATCTTGCTCTTCGTCACCACCGGGCAGCTGCTCCAGGCAGCCTGGGAGCGCCTGCGTAGTGGCGAAGAGCCGGTCCTGATCAATCCGTGGACAATAGGGGCGCTGGTCCTTTCCATGGGAATTCAAGCCGTAACCAGTTATTATGAGCTGCGTCAGGGCCGGCAGCTAAAATCAGAGATCCTGGTAGCGGATGCCTTGCATACCCGCGCCAGTATCCTGGTTTCGTTCTCAGTCCTGGTGGGGTTAATCCTGGTGCGCCTGGGATTCCCCCAGGCAGATCCGATACTGGCTATCGGGGTCGCCCTGCTGATTGCCAAGATTGGAGTAGATATCTTGCGCGATAACCTGCCAGTTTTGCTGGATCAAGCGCCAGTAGACCCAAATCAGATTGCCTCCATTGTGCGCTCAGTCAATGGCGTGGAGTCCTTCCACCGTGTACGCAGTCGTGGCGCACAAGGCAGCGCGGCAGTGGATTTGCACATCCGAGTTTCACCTGACCGGACGATTTCTGAAGCGGATGCGATTGCTGATGAAGTTCGCCGTAGATTATTAGAACTATCGCAGATCAATGATGTCACCTTGCACTTGGAAGCGCAGCGCCCTGAAGGTCCGGATGCGCCAGCGCTATTTGCTGTGCTAAAACACGCCGCCGATGCGCTGGGCATCACCATCCATGAATCCTGGGCGCACCGGGTGGATGGCAACCTGGTGGTTGAAGTTCATATCGGGGTGGAGCCCAGCCTGACCATCGGCGAAGCGCATACATTGGCGGATCGCCTGGAGTGGGATGTGCGCCGGCGTTTGCCTGAAGTGCATACCCTGCGCACGCACATCGAAATGGCGTCTACACGCGTACAGGAAGCCTTGCAGGTGCCTGAAGAGCTTGAAGAAATGGTACAGCGCGCAGCCCAAAACGTGATTGAGGCTATTCCGGAGATCAGCTCTCCACGTAATATCGCCGTCAGTCGTTTACCGGAGGATGGCAAGGGCTATCGCGTTTCTTTGGATTGTACGATTGCGGGGGATACACCAGTGACAGTAGCTCACCAGCTTGCAGACCGGGTTGAGCACGAGTTATGCCAGCAGCTGGATGGGGTGATTGATATCCTGGTTCATCTTGAACCGGATAATTGAGTCTGGATCGGTCTAGTCCAGCGGGTAAAAGCAGAAACCGACTGTACCAGGTCCAGAATGTACTCCCAGGGCGGGGGAGAGTTCGGCAATCAGGCTTTCTACGACGTTGACACGCGCCTCAACAAGCTGCTTAATTTTTAAGACTTCATCGGCCGCCGCGGCATGGACATAGGCAATTTTTATTCCTCCGATTCCCCCCACCGCGCTCTCGACCAGCTCGGCCATGCGCTGGTAGGCTTTCATCCGGCTGCGCGCAGTGCCCAGAGCGACGATTAAACCATCTTCCATGCTGATCAAGGGTTTGATGTTCAGCAGCGAACCTACCAGGTGCTTGGCGCGGCCAATGCGCCCACCCAGATATAGATAATGCAGTGTATCGGCCGTCTGGATCATGCGTACTTTGGGGATCAAGCGCTGGATCCGGTCGAGGATGGCCGTGTAAGACAAGCCTTCCAATACTGAACGCGCAGATTCTAGCGCGATCCATCCCTGGCACATCGATACATTCAGGGTATCCACGACCTGGATTGCCAAATTGGGGTGCTGTTCCTCGGCCATCTCCTTGCCACACAATGCGGCTTGATAAGCCCCGCTGCCCTTCGAAGTCATATGGATTGAAATAATCTCATCCACATCTTCCTGGGTGGCAAGCTGGTTGTAGAGTTCGAAATAATCCCCTGGTCCCGGGCTGGCGGTCTTGGGCAGCTCTGTGGCGGTGGGCAGCCAGCTGTAAAAGGCTGCGCGAGAAATCGTTACCAGATCGCGCAGAGTCTCCTTACCCCGGTGGATAAAGTACGGAACGGTGCGAATCTGATATTTTTCAAGTAATGGCTCGGGAATGCTGGCGGTTGTATCAGTAACAATTGCGATGTGCCCCACGGATTACTCCCGCTGTGCATGGGTTTGGCCAGTCCATTCACAGCTTAATTCTATTTTACAACCGATTTTTATAATGCGAATGGTTCATGCTCGCCCAATGCTGTGGAAGCTGCATTACGAATATTCTGCGGCTTGCCAAAGACTCGGGTGTGGTATATAATTCTGGCGCATCGGGGCGTGGCTCAGCCCGGTAGAGCACACGGTTCGGGACCGTGAGGTCCAGGGTTCAAATCCCTGCGCCCCGACTTTCTTTTCAAAGACTCCTGAAATGCACATTATGCATTCGGGAGTTTTTTTATTTTTACCAAATTATCATAATTGTAAACCGGGTAGCCGGTATCTCATACTTTTTGGTTCGACCAAGAGGTTAGAATAAAAATTGGTCTTATAGATGGATGAGACCTAAGAAATTATACGGTTTCAGCATTCCATCCAAAGATCACCGAGCATATCCATTCTCAATTTGATACACCATAAATAAAATCACCGGGATAATAATTATGATCGAAGGTAGTAAAGACGAACAACTTCATAGTCCCGAAGACGGCTTCTTCGTGAACAACGGATCTTCTGGACCTTTGATCATCTTTATGAGATTGTCTTACTGGATTTTTATTATTCTCTTAACTTTTGTTGTTTTGAACCGCTTTTTGATTCTTACAGACGTAGGAGATAATGGACACGCAGGTCTTGGTAGTATGATCTACGGAACGGCTTATCGACCATTTGTTTACAGAGCCTTGATTCCTACGATCGCCCGGCTTAGTACACCTTTGGTGCCCATAGGCTTCGTCGAAAGTGCAATGTCATTTGACGTCATCCGGCAATGGTTATCTCTGCTGGACGCAGCTACGTACCCGCGTGAAGCTTTCGTTACTTTGTTGGTCCTAATTGGATCGTTGTTGGGATTTGTAGTGGTTTTCCGTCAGTTGATAAGCAGCGTGGGTTACAGTGAGTTCACGAAGAACCTCGTCAGCATTGTCGCACTATCAATCTTGCCTCTGTTTTTTAAATTTGGTTATATTTACGATTTTTCAAGCTTATTTTTATTTACCCTCGGCTTATTGTTGCTGTCGCGGAAACAGTTTGCCTGGTTTTTACTGGTATTTGCACTGGCTACACTGAATAAAGAAACCAGTATCCTCCTCACAGTTGTATATGTATTTCATTATTGGAAAAGGATCGATCGAAAACAATTCCTATGGATCGCCATTTTACAGCTTGTAATTTTCATGATTATCAAAGGATCTTTAACCTATTATTTTTCAGATAATCCGGGTTCATTTGTTCAATTTCATTTATCCGAACACATACTTTTTTTCCATATTGCTCCTGTTTATTTTCTTGTCTTAAGCTCGATTTTAGGAATTGCTCTGGTATTACTGGTTATCATCCATTGGAAAAACAAACCTGTATTCATTAGAAATTCTGCGGTAATTTTTGCCCCTTTGTTTGTACTCTACATATTTTTCGGATTTCCGTTTGAATTTAGGGTGTTTTTCGAGTTTTTGCCAATTTTGATGATCCTCATTTGGCCTGCTTTTAAGCCTGTAGAGCAAGGGATCGTTTAGTATCAGTAGGCAAAGCTCCGAAATTCCTTGCGGGGGATAGTAGCGCAAACGATGCCAATATTTGTGTCCTTAGTTTTGCACAGGCATCTGATTGCGTCGTATAATTCAAGACTGTGTGAATGTTGGGTTTTTGAAAACTTATACTTTCGTGCGCGATATCTTCAGCACGCCCTGAAAATTCGTGAAGGCCAAACCAGTCTGCACAAGCCAGGGGAATATTACATAACTGAAGGAGCTTTGGATGACAAGTAAGCAGAAAGTGCGAGTGGCAATTATCGGCGTGGGTAACTGCGCTTCATCCCTGGTGCAGGGGGTGCACTATTACCGGGATGCCAAAGATGATGAACAGGTGCCAGGTCTGATGCACGTTAACTTAGGCGGCTACCATATTCGGGATATCGAGTTTACTGCCGCCTTTGATGTGGTGGATACTAAGGTCGGTTTGGACCTGAGCGAAGCAATTTATGCATATCCAAATAATACAATTAAGTTTTGCGATGTCCCAAAATTAAACATACCGGTGTATCGCGGGATGACCCATGATGGTCTGGGAAAGTATTTGCAGCAAATTGTAAAGAAGGCGCCTGGGCCTACCGCCGATATCGTTAAAATATTAAAAGAGACCAAGACAGACGTGGTGGTTAATTATCTGCCCGTAGGCTCGGAAATGGCCACCAAATGGTATGTGGAACAGGTTCTGGAAGCCGGCTGCGCTTTTGTGAATGGCATCCCGGTTTTTATTGCCAGCCAGGATTACTGGGCAGGGCGGTTTCGAGAGCGCGGCTTGCCTTTGATTGGCGATGATGTGAAATCCCAGGTAGGCGCCACCATCTTGCACCGCATGCTGGTCAACCTGTTTGTGGATCGCGGAGTGCGTATTGACCGCACGTACCAGCTAAATTTTGGTGGCAATACAGATTTCCTCAACATGCTGGAGCGCGAGCGCCTGGAATCGAAAAAGATCTCCAAGACCGGTGCAGTTACCAGTATGCTGCCTTACCCCCTGGCGCCTGAAAATGTGCATGTGGGTCCTTCGGATCATGTGCCCTGGTTGCTGGATCGTAAATGGTGCCATATCCGTATGGAAGGCACAACTTTCGGGGATGTCCCGCTGAATCTGGAAACCAAGCTGGAAGTGTGGGATTCACCTAATTCTGCCGGCGTGATTATCGATGCAGTTCGCTGCGCCAAGCTGGGGTTGGATCGCGGCCTGGCGGGTCCACTGATTGGACCTTCTTCGTATTTCATGAAAACGCCTCCCAAGCAATTCCGCGATGATATTTGCCGGACGATGACAGAAGCCTTCATCCAGGGCGAGGCATAAAACGACCTGTCGCCATGTACTGGGGTTGGTTATTCTTAGGATATCCAACCCCTTTTGATTTCCTTACTCAAGGAGGTTGAAATGGATCTGCATGTACCGTGTATGCGCCTGCACCAGTTCGGTCCTGTAGGATCGCTCCCCTTGATCTGGGAAGAAATCAAAATCCCCGAACCTGGTCCAGGACAGGTGCGCATCAGGATCAAATTCTGTGGGGTGTGTCACACCGATCTGCATACGGTCGAGGGCGAAATCCACCCCCCAAAATTACCGCTAATCCCCGGCCATCAGGTGGTGGGAGTCATCGAAAGTCTGGGCGACCAGGCCGCTCAATCCAGTCTGCACCTGGGAGATCGGGTGGGCGCTGCCTGGTTGTATGCCGCGGACGGGAACTGTACTTACTGCCAGCGTGGCCTGCAGAACCTGTGCCCTGCAGCTAGATTTACCGGATTCGATGAGGATGGCGGTTATGCTGGAGCCATGTTAGCCGAAGCGCCCTTTGTATTGCCTCTTCCAAATGGGATTTCGGACGCAGAGGCTGCCCCGCTTTTATGCGCCGGCATCATTGGCTATCGTTCGCTGCGCCAGGCAGATGTGCAGCCTGGCGAGCATGTTGGTCTGGTAGGTTTCGGAGCCAGTGCGCACCTGGCGATTCAGGTCGCCAGGTATTGGGGCTGCGAAGTATCTGTGTTTACGCGTTCGGCTGCCCACCGCCAGCATGCCCGCGACTTGGGGGCAAGTTGGGTAGGTGGAGCAGATGAAAGTCCGCCCCAGCTATTGGATCGCGCGGTGATCTTTGCGCCGGCTGGTGCGTTGGTTCCGGCTACATTGGAAAAACTACGCCCGGGCGGGACCCTGGCAATCAATGCCATCTATATGAGCGATATCCCGGCTTTCCCTTACCGTTCTATCTACGGCGAAAGGACCTTGCGTAGTGTAGCCAACGCTACCGTGCAGGACGGGATCGAATTTCTAAAACTGGCAGAAGAGATCAATCTCAAGCCGACCATTACCCTGTATGATCTGGCGGATGCCAACCAGGCATTGATGGACATGAAGCACAGTCGCATCAATGGAGAGGCTGTCTTAAAGATCTGATCGGTTGGAAATATTTATAAATGTTCTGGAAACATCCAGTAAAAATACCCGGGGCGAATTCGCTCGGACATTTTTATCGGGCATGGCAAATCCGATTACGGCTGGCGATTTTTCAGTAGATCACGGATTTCCGTCAACAACACGATATCTTCTGGCGGAGCAGCAGGCGCGGCTGGCTCAGTTGGTTTTTTCATCTTATTGATGGTGCGGACAATCATGAAAATGACGAAGGCAACGATGAAGAAGTTAACGATAGCTTGAATGAAATTACCATACAGAATTTGGGCTTCGCCGAAGGTGATCACCAGACCGGTGAAATCGACTCCACCGAGGATGATACCCACCAGCGGCATAATGATATCATTCACCAGTGATGTAACGATAGCGCCGAAAGCGACACCGATGATAACTGCTACAGCCAGGTCAATGACATTACCGCGATTGATAAAATCACGAAATTCCTTCAACATAATTTGCATCCTTTACTTGTTTTGTGATATTGGTTTTTAACCTGCGTGCATTATAAACCAAATAGATCTCTCATTAATTTATAACAACTGCAGGTTGGTACTCTATTCAGGGGGAAGCATAACTATTTATGCGTGGGTTTTGATGTGGGGTTGGTTATAATGATCTAAAATGCACGGTCAGCGGTGGGATTTGACAGCCTTGGATCTAGAATTAGCTGGGACAGAAATTAATTGCTCTGATCGTGCAACTCAAGAAGGATTTAACGCTTGCATAAAAGACTCATTTCTATCGGCTTGTCTCTGATTCTCCTGGCAACTGCCTGTAATTACCCCGGATTGGTGAGATCGCCGCGCCAAATATCGGCAGGAGACCTGCGCGCCACGCTGATTGCGCAGTCCTTACTGCTTACCCAAACTGCTGCTGCGGGTTTTCCGGCTCAGCCAGGCGCGCCGGCAACGGCTGTGCCTGCCATAAGCACACCCGACCCGGGACAGATCGCCACTCCAGCAGGCGAGCCGCTCTTGCCTGCTGCCCCTGCGACTCCAACCCCAGGCGCGCTGCCTATTGCCTATACCTATACAGCTCAAGCTGGCGATACCTTGTCGGCCGTGGCACTGCGCTTCGGGATCGTTCCAGCAGAGATTGTGTCCACCCAGGCGCTTGATCCAGCTGGTTTTATTCCTGAAGGGACTTTGCTCGGCATCCCCAATACCCTGGAGAATGTCGAATCCGCCGCCTGGCTGTTGCCGGATGCGGAAGTGGTGAATTCACCCAGCGCCGTAGATTTTGATCTCGAGGCTTTTGTTCAGCAGGCCGGAGGATACCTGAGCAGTTATATTGAGAATTTGGATGGGTCAACCTACACCGGAGCAGAAATTGTCAGGCGCGTGTCCAACGAGGCTTCGATCAACCCGCGTTTGCTGTTATCCATCCTGGAATTTCAATCCGGCTGGGTGCTGGGTGAACCTGTAGGCCAGGCAACCAGGATCTACCCCATCGGATTTGGCGTGCCAGGGCGCACCGGCCTATATGAAGAGCTGCTGATGACCGGCAGCCACTTAGGGATTGGGTACTATGGCTGGCGCACAGGCAGCCTGCTGGAGTTTCGCTACGCAGATAAAACCACCGCACGCCTGAGTCCTGAGATCAACCCTGGCACAGCCGCCCTGCAGGTGCTTTTCGCACGCCTGAGCAATCGCGCAGACTGGCACGAGGCGCTGTATGGCGCGCAGAGTCTGGTGGTGCTGCACAATGCTATGTTTGGCGACGCCTGGTTGCGCGCGGCTGCCATGGGTCCGCTCATCCCGCATGGGTTGCAGCTGAATGGGCTTGAGCTGCCATTTGTACCCGGGGAGCGCTGGGGTTTTACCGGTGGACCGCATCTATCCTGGCTTTCCGGCAGCGCGCGTGGCGCCATTGACTTCTCACCGGTAACCGGACAGGCTGCCTGCGCCGTATCACGCGCCTGGGCTACCGCAGTAGCGCCAGGAATTGTGGTGCGGGCAGCGCATAACACTGTGGTGCTGGACCTGGATGGGGACGGATTGGAACAGACTGGCTGGGTGATCTTTTACTATCATCTCGCCGGCCACGAGATGATCGCTCAGGGCAGCCGCGTCGAGCAAGACGCCCAGCTTGGACATCCATCCTGCGAGGGCGGCGCATCTACGGGTACACACGTCCATCTGGCTCGTAAATACAATGGCGAGTGGATCGCCGTGGATGGACCGGTGCCGTTGATCCTGAGTGGCTGGCGCGTGATCGCCGGCGAGCGCAGCTACCAGGGGGAATTATTCAAGGATGGCCGGGTGGTGAGCGCCAACCCCGGGGGACCTTCCAGCTCGATCATTGTGCGATAACCAGTTCAGGTTAGATTTTCTACACTTCCTTCGTTGACAAACTGGGTTAACTCACTGACACTCAGGTTTTGGATGCCCAGCTTATCCATGGTGCGCCCCCGCCGCCAGTAATCGGTCTTGTGGATGATGCAGCCCAGGCGGATGATGCTGTTAATGCCATTTACCGAAACACCATATCTTTCACCCAGTGCAGCAATGGGCACCAGGCTCATGGGCACGTCCTCAAAAATATAGCGATGATTGAGTGTGCTGGGAGCTTTAATGCCGTAATAGCCTGATTGGTTATGGATGGCTTCGTTCAGGTCCGAACCGGTGACGTTGTAGGCTAATCGCAGCCACTCCATGGCAGTGCGCGCTCGAATTCCCAGAGCCGATGCTACCGTTACGCGCTCGCGGTCCAGCACTTCCAACAGCCTGGCAACCGAGGGGGTGACGCCTTCGATATAAAATTCGAAATCGCCGTTGGTTGATTCAATCCGCCCGGCATTCAGGATGGTTAATGCGGGATGGAAGATGGCGCCCATATTGTTGAGCCCGGTATGCAGAACGTTGATGCCATCCACGTATTGTGGGTAGGCCGGGCAGATGCTGTCCAGCACCCGTTGGGTGCGGTTAGCCGGCAAGGCTGCCAGCGGGACTGCTTCTTTAACACGAAAGATGCGCGCCTGGGCAGGTCCATCGGAACGGCTGGCGTAGATAAAAGTTTCCGTTTCAGCAATGGTGATATCCGCAGTGAGCCCGCTACGATGAACTTCGTTATTGAATTCGATTGCTCCACAAGTCCTGCCGGGATGCAGCAGGCAGATTTGCCCGTCACGGAAATAGGGAGCTGCCTTCCTGGCAATCTCAGCATGCGCAGAGGAAGGAACAACCACCATGACCACATCTGCAAACGCTAAGGCTTCTTCAAGTTTATCCGTTACCAGGGCCAATTTTCCAAAGCCGCGCTCACAGCCTTCATAGCTTTCCAATTCGATCCCACCCCGCCGTTCGATCATGGCGATGTGCTCATAGGTGCGGTTGTACAGCGCAACCTGGAATCCCATGATTGCCAGGTGAGCTGCCATGGCTTTGCCGCCGTTCCCGGCGCCAATGATCGTGTATTTGGTTGTCTTTTGCATGCCTGGCTCCTTATGAAAAAAAATTATGTAAGCGCTGGGTTTCAGCCAGTGCCTGCCCATGGGCATCGATCACCTGGCACGCCCCAAGCATGATCTGAGTCTGGATGTTCCCCAGGGCAAACGGATTGTTTTTTAGCTGAGGTGCGTCCAGGATACCTTCCGTGACACAACGGGCCAGGACGGACGGGTCAGTCAATGGATCGATGTCAGAGTTTTTGGCCAGTGTTTGGATCGCCTGTAAAGTGATTTGTGCTTCCATGATCAAATGCTCTTTGCGTGCCTGCACCGCAGGATCAGCCGTCAGGTCTGGTGCGCCCTGCAGCGCGTTGGAGAGGCTGCGGCGCGCCATCCGGCAAGCTTCGATAATATCGCCGGCTGTGGCTGCATGGTCGGCTTCGGTGTGCCCGACGATATGGATGATATGCGGTTTGAGCGCCATCTGGACATAGATACTGGTCGCCAGATGGGCACGCGCCGCAGCCGTTTCAACCGGATAGCTCAGCAAACCGGTGCGCGTTTGGCGCCATACACGGAAATTCTCGTTTTCGAGCGGCGCGATCAGCTCCAGGATTGCCAGCATTTTTGCCAGATCCATGCTATCGGAGGTGCCCGGAGGGCTGTTAAACATGAACTGGGCGATATAATCCTGCACCCCAAAGGCGCGCGCATTGTAAGCAGATAGATAAGCGGAAACAACAAAGACCACATCGGGGGCATCGCGCATACCCCAATGGTGCGGCTCGTTGAGCTCGACCGGGATGTTGCGCGCCCCATACCAGGCCATCACCTGCTGGTGCTCCCGGATGGAGCCAGCCAGATCCCAAGGACCGCGGCCATCCATTTGATTGAACCAGAATAAGGGGATGGCGCACCAGGCGTTATGGATCGTTTCTACAAAGACTTCTGCCAGGCGGATAAAATCATCGGTACCTGAATAGATGCGTAAGATCGGGTAATTACCGGTGCGTGTAGCTGAATACAAGGCGCGTAGATGCTCGATACTGCGAACCGGTACACCGCCTGCGCCACGCCGGCGGAGGTCTTGCCGTTCTGGATGAAAGAAATTTTCTTGTGCATCCTGATCGACGCCCAAGGAAATGACATCCAGCAGGCGCGCTTCGGCAATCTGCTCGATTCCAGCCAGGGTGGCTTCCATGTCAGGCAAGCCAAAATGATGGCGCAGGATGGGAAAGGGGGCTTTCCATTGGATGCGTTGAATCACGTTTTGAGGATAATCTTCTGCGGAGGTGTTCCCGGGCGGCTGTCCTTTCAAGTATGCTAGGACATCTTCTTCGAGTTCAGTACCGTCGAATACCTGCTCGAAAAATCCTAAACAGGCTGCGCGTGTGGCGACAGGCGGGGTGCCCCCGAATGCAAAGCGCACGCCCGCAGCATGCAGTTGATCGGCTGCCTCTGCAAACTCGCCCAATAGACGTTCTCCCGTCTCGGGCGTCAGGCGGTACGATACACCCACCAGATCGGCTTCTTCACGTTGCGCAACTTCAAGGAATTTTTGGATGGGGGTTGCAGGCCCCAGGAAAATTGTTCGCCAGCCAGCAGATTCAGCCAGACGCAAGAAATTACTGACGCCGGCAACATGCACGCATTCGCCTAATGCGCCGGCTACGACCGTTTTCATAAGGGTCTCCTTTAAACACAGGTGGAATGGTTTATTTATTTGTATACCATCGAATTTTCGAGAGGGGAAGGTCATTGGGCGAAAGTGTGGTCTGTAGGTTAGTCTCGATTAATGAATCGCTCGCATAATGGACAATATAGATATAAATACATATAATAACATTTGGAAAATTTTGTCAGCCTAACGTTTCTTAATTGGGAGGGTGATATGATCGAAAAATTTAGTCGCATGGTTCTTATGATGGTAGCCGCCATCATTATGGCGGGTTGTGCTAAAGCCACACCTGAGCCGGTGAGCTTTACTTTGGATATGAAGGAATATGCTTTTGAGCCGGCTCAAATTGAAGTCCAGGTAGGTCAGCAGGTGACCATAGAGCTGGTCAATTCGGGTGTGCTGGCGCATGAAGTGATGTTTGGGCGCAACGTGATGAAAGAAAACAACCGGCCGCACGGCTATGAAATCGATATGTTTGAGTCTGCCCATGTGCAGCCCATGTTGACCCATCCTGATGGCTCCATGATGGAAGCCAGCCATGAAGAAGGCCACGAGGGCTTTATGGTCGTCCTGGAAAAGACCGGTGACAAAGCCCTGATGACTTTTGAGGTTACCAGGGATATGGTTGGCGAATGGGAAATGGGCTGTTTCGAACAGGATGGCGTGCATTATGATGCCGGCATGATCGGGACTTTCAGCGTAAAACCCTGAGCGATTTTCCTGACTTACAGTACCAGACCAGGTAGCCTGATACCAGGCTACCTGGTCTGGTCATTTAATGAGTAAATTACTTAAGGCTGACAAGCGTTCCGTCAGGCAGCATGGTATAATTTTATGACCGAAATTGCTTGATTTCCCACAAGCACACCCTGCACGCATGTTCGTGCTGATTCCCAGGAGAGAATTCTATGTCAGGCCATTCACATTGGGCGACCATCCGGCGCAAGAAAGGCGCCGCTGACGCCAAACGAGGACAGGTTTTCACCCGCCTGGCGCGGGAAATTGTGATCGCAGCGCGCGAGGGCGGCGGCGATCCAAATACCAATTATCGCTTGCAGTATGCTATCGAACGGGCGCGTGCTCAGAATATGCCCAAGGAAAACATCGAACGCGCTGTCAAGCGCGCCATTGGTGAAGGTAAAGACGGCGTTGTCTTTGAAGAGATCACCTATGAAGGGATTGCAGCGCATGGTGTGGCGGTTTTGATTTCTTGCGTGACCGACAATCGGAACCGCTCGCTTTCAGAGATTCGCCATGCCCTGTCCAAAGCTGGCGGAAGCCTGGCAGCCGCCGGATCGGTGGCCTGGCAGTTCACCCGTAAGGCCGTTTTCACCATCCCCGCCGCAGGGAATGATGCCGACAAATTATTCGAGATCGGGGTCGAAGCGGGAGCGGATGATGTCGATGTGTCTGAAGAGAGCATCGAGATTGTTGGGCCGGTTGAATCCTTCAAATCGATCCTGGACGCTTTACACGCCGCCAAGATCAACCCCGAAGAAGCCGAGCTGCAGTATGTGCCCAACAATCCCCAGGAGCTGAGTATCGAAGACACGCTGCAGGTGATGAGGCTGATTGAAAACCTGGAAGAGCTGGATGATGTGCAAAATGTCTATTCGACGATGAGCATCTCCGAAGCGGTCATGGCCAAGTTAGAAGAAGAATAACTGCTGATGGTGGTGATCGGCATTGATCCTGGTACAGCTACAACCGGATATGGCATCATCCGCGAGCACAGCGGCGGCCAATTAGACGTCATTGATTATGGGGTGATCCTGACGCCGGTTCACCAACCAATGCATGAACGCCTGTTAGAGCTCTATCAACGTTTAAATGAAATCATTATTCTCCACCGTCCCGAAAGTGGCGCGGTGGAGAAGTTGTTTTTTCAACGCAATGTGCGCACCGCGATCAGTGTAGGTCAGGGGCGCGGGGTTGTTTTGTTGGCGCTGGCGAAGCAGGGCGTGCAAGTAGCTGAATACACCCCACTGGAAGTCAAACAAGCGGTTGTTGGATATGGCCGGGCGGATAAAAAACAGGTGCAAGAGATGGTGCGCATGCTGCTCGAGCTGGAATCAAACCCCGAGCCTGATGACGCCGCAGATGCCCTGGCGATTGCCATCTGCCATATCCATACGGCAAACACACAAAGATTAATTGACCTGCAGGCTTAATGCTGGCCGGTTGAGGTGGTTATGATTGCCACACTGAATGGAAAAGTACAAGAAGTCGATACTGATAGCCTGGTCATCGAGGTGGGCGGAATTGGTGTACAGGTATTCGTCCCAGCAGGCATGGCGGCGGTTAGCCATCCCGGCGAGCACATCTTCCTGCACACCTATCTGGTTGTTCGCCAGGATGCCTTGCTGTTATTTGGCTTTGACACTCGCGAAGGGCGGGAATTTTTCGAGCTGCTTTTGACGGTGAACGGCGTTGGACCGCGCCTGGCGCTTGCTATTCTATCCAGCCTGACGCCCGATGCTATCCGGCGGGCAATATTCCACGAACAGGCTGAAATATTTGCGCGCGTGCCAGGAGTGGGCAAAAAGACTGCCCAAAAAATTTTGTTGCAGCTGCAGGACAAGATCAAACCGGATATCGGACTCGAACGCATTGGCTTCGGCGGCGAGCTGGACACAGAGATCCTGGAAGCCTTAACCACGCTGGGCTACAGCGTGGTGGAAGCTCAATCTGCAATTCAGGCGATCCCCAAGGATGCTCCGCAAGATATAGAAACTCGCTTGCGTTTAGCCCTGGCATATTTCCAAAGGTAATTTCCGCTGCCTCGGGCAGCGTTGTTTGTGGAGGTGGACTTGTTTACAGATCGAAAAATAGCTTTTATTGGCCCTGGAGCGATGGCTGAATCGATGATCGCAGGCTTGATCCGCAATCAGGTAGCACCCCCGGAGGGGCTGCTGGCGGCGGGGCCGCGTGAGGCACGCGTGCTCGAACTGAGCAAGCGCTACGGTATTGTGCCATACACGGATAATGCTGCGGCAGCCCGTGGAGGGGATGTGGTGGTCCTTTCTGTGAAACCCCAGCGCTTAACGAACGTGATTGCCGGGTTAGCCGGCAGCATCCAATCAGGTGCGTTAGTATTATCTATCATTGCTGGCGCATCGATTGATCAGATCAGCCAAGGTTTGCGCCATCCCGCGGTGGTGCGCTCGATGCCCAATACCCCTGCTCAAATCGGCGAAGGGATCACGGTTTGGACAGCTTCGCCTGCCGTAACCGAATTGCAGCGCCAGATGGCAGGACAGATCCTTTCGGCGTTGGGGGAGCACATTTTCCTCGAAGAAGAGTACTACCTGGATATGGCTACCGCGCTCTCTGGCACGGGTCCGGCGTATGTTTTCCTGTTTATGGAGGCCATGGTGGATGCCGGGGTTCATCTCGGTTTTCCGCGCCGCATTGCCGAGCAACTGGTGGCCCAAACGGTGCGCGGATCGGTGGATTACTACACCAAGCGCGATGACCCGGTGCACCTGGCGCGCTTGCGTAATGAGGTTACTTCCCCTGGAGGCACTTCTGCAGCGGCGTTATATTATCTGGAGAAGGCCGGTTTTCGTACCGCCATCTCGCGTGCGATCTGGGCGGCATATGAGCGCTCGCTTGAGCTGGGCAAAGGCGGTAAGAGCCATGCCCCCGATACCCCGGCGCAGAATAATGGCTAGCGGCGGTCATTTATTTTGTGAATAACTGGACAAGACACCTGCTTTCAGGTATCATTTGCAGGGTTTTGAGAGGGATGTTCGTTTTCATTTAATATTCAAAACGGGACGTACGAAAGCCGGTAGGTTCAGCTTTCTCGAATGTAATAATTTTCTTTCTTCAGGTACACTGGATCGGTCACCAAATCACTTAATATTCACCGTTCGGAGGCAAAATGTCGGATCTCATTCGTCAAATTACGGCCGACCTGCAGCAACAAATCGAATCGTTTACGGCAGAAGTAGAAGTGCAGGACGTCGGTACCGTGCTCGAGGCTGGCGATGGTATTGCACGCGCCAGCGGCCTGGCTGATGTCCGTGCTCAGGAGCTGATCCAATTCGATAATGGCGTCCTGGGTATCGCCTTCAACCTGGAAAGCGATAACGTCGGCATCATCATTATGGGTGAGTATGGTGAGATTGCAGAAGGCATGCGCGTGCGCTCGACCGGACGGATTGCTTCTGTGCCGGTGGGCGATGGCATGGTTGGTCGTGTCGTAAATGCCCTGGGTGTGCCCATTGACGGGAAAGGTCCGATCAAATTCGACCACTACCGCCCCATCGAACGCATTGCCCCGGGTGTGGTCGCCCGTAAGGACGTGGATACACCGGTCCAGACCGGCCTGAAGGCGATTGATGCCCTGACCCCCATCGGCCGCGGGCAGCGTGAATTGATTATTGGTGACCGCCAGACGGGTAAAACCGCCCTGGCGATTGATACGATCATCAACCAGAAGGGTAAAGACCTTTTCTGTATTTATGTGGCGATAGGCCAGAAAAAAGCTGCCGTCGCCCGCACAGTGGGCATCCTGGAGCGCGCTGGCGCCATGGAATATACCACGGTGGTGGTGGCTGCTGCCGATGAGCCGGCAGCGCTGCAATACATTGCCCCCTATGCGGGTTGCGCCATCGGTGAAGAATTCCTGGAGACCGGGCGTGATGCGCTGGTCGTATACGATGACCTCTCCAAGCACGCCTGGGCGTACCGCCAGGTGTCCTTGCTCCTGCGCCGCCCGCCAGGTCGTGAAGCTTACCCTGGCGATGTGTTCTACCTGCATTCACGCCTCCTGGAGCGCGCCGCACGTATGGCTTATCATTACGTGCTGATGCCTGAGGATAGCAGCGCAGAGCTTGCCGACCGGGAAGATGGCATTGATGGTCTGTATTTTGAAGGTCCCATGGCTATGCATGACGCCATCGAAGCCGCCAAAGAAAGGCCAGGCACCAAACCGGTGCAGGTGCGCAATACCGGCGGCTCGCTCACTGCTTTGCCGATTATTGAAACCCTGCTCGCTGATGTGTCTGCCTATATCCCCACCAACGTGATCTCGATTACAGATGGCCAGATCTACCTTGAAGGCAACCTTTTCTATGCCGGCATCCGCCCGGCGGTGAATGTGGGTATTTCGGTCTCCCGGGTGGGTGGCGACGCCCAGACGCGGGCGATGAAGCAGGTTGCGAGTGGTTTGCGTATTGATATGGCTTCCTTCCGGTCACTGGCTGCCTTCGCTCAGTTTGGCTCGGATCTCGATAAAGCCACCCAGCAGCAGCTCAATCGCGGCCTGCACTTGCAGGAGATCCTGAAGCAGCCCCAATATGAGCCAATGTCCCTGGAAAATATGGTAATCGAAATCTTTGCCGGGACGCGCGGCTACTCCGATAACGTTCCCCTGGATCGCATGCGCGCCTGGGAGATTGCCTTGCTGCGCTTTATGGAAACCAACTATCCTGAGATTGGTAAGGATATCGGCGCACGCAAGCAGATCACGACCGACACCGAGCAAGAGCTTCGTAAAGCCCTTGAAGCTTTCATGAGCACCTGGAGCTAGACAACTTCGCGAAATTGCTGGACAGGACTCTGATATGGCCAATGCCCGAGAAGTAAGGCTCCGCATCCGGAGCGTAAAGAATATTTCCCAAGTCACACGTGCTTTACAGGCGGTCAGCGCCAGCAAAGTGCGCAAATCCACTGAAGCTTTGATGCATACCCGACCGTATGCAACCAAAGCCTGGCAGGTGTTGATCCATATTGCCGGGCAGCCGGGCCGTGAACAGATGCACCCGCTGCTCACGCGGCGAGATTCAGTGGATCGCATTCTGGTGGTTTTACTGACCGGTGACCGCGGTCTGGCTGGCGCCTTCAATACCAATATCGTGCGCTATGCAGCGCATAAATTCGATCAATATCCTGTGCCCGTCGATTATGTAGCCGTGGGGCGCAAGGGGCGCGATCTGCTTTACCGGCGCAGAAAATCAGTGGTAGCCGAATTCAGCAATCTCCCTCCAGCGCCTACTTTTGGGGATGTCTCGGCGATTGGCCGGATCGCGGTAGAGGAATTCCTGTCGGGTAAGGTGGATGAAGTCTATCTGGTGTACACTGATTACATCAGTATGGCGCGCCAGGTACCGGATATCAAAAAGCTGCTCCCACTGGAAGTAATCAGTGGTGAAGGGCGCGTGCAGGATTTTCAGACTGCCCATCGAGGTTTGGCTGCTACTTACCTGTACGAGCCGGATGAGATGGCAATCCTGGATGAAATCATCCCGCGCTTTACCGCCTTGCAGGTCTACCAGGCAATTTTGGAGTCGTTAGCCAGTGAGCATGCCGCGCGTATGTTGGCGATGAAAAACGCCACTGACAGCGCCACAGACCTGGCAGACGCTTTACAGCTGGAGTACAACAAAGTGCGCCAGCAAGGAATTACCAACGAAATCCTTGATATCGTTGGCGGCGCGGAAGCGCTTGGCTCATCCAAATAAACAGCTTCGCAAACGAAGAATTATCACCTTTCGGAGGCAAGAGAATGGCACAGGCGACCGGACGAGTTGTTCAAATTTTTGGCGGTGTGGTAGATGTTGAGTTTCCAGCGAACGCGATGCCAGAGATCTTTGAGGCAATTAATATCCCGCTGGATAATGGCGAAACGCTGGTGTTAGAAGTCCAGAAGCACCTTGGCAACAATCTCTTGCGCACCGTGGCAATGGATTCCACCGACGGTCTACAGCGTGGACGCCCGGCATATGGCACAGGCGCGCCGATCATGGTTCCGGTTGGCGAAGTCACCCTGGGGCGGGTATTTAATGTGTTAGGCAAACCTGTGGATGGAAAAGGTCCGGTCAATGCGGATCAGTTCCTGCCCATCCACCGCCTGGCTCCACCGTTCTCCGAACAGTCCACACGCGTGGAAGTATTTGAAACCGGCGTCAAAGTCATTGACCTGATCGCCCCCTTCACCAAGGGTGGAAAGACGGGCATCTTTGGCGGCGCAGGCGTCGGAAAAACCGTCATTATCATGGAGCTCATTCGCTCGATCGCCACCGTTCACCAGGGCAACTCCGTATTTGCAGGTGTGGGTGAGCGCACCCGTGAAGGCACACAGCTTTATCGTGAAATGCTCGAGTCGGGCGTGATGAAAGATACCGTGATGGTCTTTGGGCAGATGAATGAGCCGCCAGGCGTGCGCTTGCGCGTGGCGCTCTCTGCGCTCTCCATGGCGGAATACTTCCGCGATGCCGGGCGGGATGTGCTGCTGTTTATTGATAATATCTTCCGCTTTTCCATGTCCGGTTCTGAAGTCTCGGCGCTGCTGGGGCGTATGCCTTCCGCAGTAGGTTACCAGCCCACCCTGGCGACGGAGATGGGTGAGCTGCAGGAACGCATTACATCCACACGCGGCGGTTCGATCACCTCCATGCAGGCAGTGTATGTGCCTGCCGACGATTACTCCGATCCTGCGCCTGTGGCAACCTTTACCCATCTGGATGCGACCATCGCCCTCGAGCGGGCGATTGCTGAAAAAGGAATTTATCCGGCGGTCGATCCCCTGGCCTCCACTTCGCGCATCTTGGACCCCAATATTGTCGGTAACGATCACTATAACACGGCGCGTGAGGTCCAGCGCGTGCTGCAGCGCTACAAGGACTTACAGGATATCATCGCCATCCTGGGTGTTGATGAGCTTTCAGAAGACGACAAACTGATCGTTTCCCGGGCTCGCAAGATCGAACGCTTCTTCTCGCAGCCCATGTATGTTGCCCAGCAGTTTACGGGTCGTGAAGGGCGCTATGTACCCCTGCGGGATACGGTAAGCGGCTTCCGCGAGATCCTGGATGGGAAACACGACGATGTTCCCGAACAAGCGTTCATCATGGCTGGCGCTATCGATGAGGTTGTTGAGCGGGCGCGCACCATGGCGGCTGCTTAGCCTGGCTTTCCGCTGGTTAGACACACGAGGAATTCATGCCCATACGCTGTGAAATAGTATCTCAGGACCGCATGGTCTTCGAAGGAGATGCGGATATCGTCGTTCTGCCCGGTGTAGAGGGCGAGATGGGTATTCTCCCCAACCACGCCCCCTTGCTGACCACCCTGAATTTAGGGATCCTCAAAGTCCGCTACCAGGGCGTAGAGCAGTTTTTCACCATTGCGGGTGGGATTGCAGAAATTCAACCGGATATCATCACCGTGCTGGCCAATTCGGCTGAGAATGTAAATGAAATCGATGTAGCGCGCGCCGAAGCTTCTCGCCGGCGAGCTGAAGAGCTGTTGGCCAAGGGCGTACCGCCCGATACAGATACTTTCCTGGCAATGGAAGCCGCTCTACGCCGGTCCAATTTGCGCCTGGAAGCTGCTCAGCGCTACCGGCGAGCAACCCAACGCGGATCATCTGGGGAATCCAAAGAGCGCTAATTTATGGCATTATTCTCCAAAGAACTCGGCATCGACCTGGGGACGATGTTTACGCGCGTTGTCTCCGGGAATCAGGTGCTGATCGAGGAGCCAACCATCGCGGCCATCGTAGTAGACGAGCAAAAATTGGTGGCCTGGGGACAGGAAGCCTACGATATGTTTGGGCGCGTGCCCGAGTCGATGGAGGTGACCCGGCCGATGCTGAATGGGGTCATCGCCGATTACGAGGTCACCGAGCATCTGCTGCGCCTGTTGATCCGCAAAATCTCTAGCCGCTTGTTTCCGCCACGCATCATGATCACGGTTCCCTATGGGGTAACCAGTGTGGAGTCGCGCGCTGTGCATGAGGCGGCGCTCAATGCGGGTAGCCGTGATGTTAATTTAATCCCTCAGCCTCTGGCGGCTGCTCTGGGTGTCGATCTGCCCATCAGCACCCCCACGGGTAATATGATTATCTGTTTGGGAGGCGGGGCAACCCAGGCAGCAGTTCTGGCGATGTATGGGATTGTGGCAGCCGATACCATGCGCTCGGGCGGCATGGCGATGGACGAAGCGATTGTCAATTACATCCGCAAAAAGTATGGCGTGATCATCGGACAGCAAACCGCTGAACAGGTGAAAATCCAGGTCGGGGCGGCGGTGCCCCAGGCAGAAGAACAATCAATCGAAATTCAAGGGCAAGACCAGGTGACCGGCTTGCCTCGCCCGGTGACAATGACAACCGGTGAAGTGGTTGAGGCGTTGCAAGATCCGCTGGGCAGTATCATCGAAACGGCGCGCCGTGTGTTGGAGAAAACACCTCCTGAGCTGATCTCCGATATTATTGATCGTGGTGTGGCGATCACGGGTGGGGGGGCTAAGCTGCGCGGCATCGACAAACTCTTGACCAAAGAGTTGGGTGTGCCAGCTTATCTGGTGGACAACCCGACTACCTGCACGGCCGAGGGGGCTGCCAAAGGTTTTAGCGTGTTTGGTTTGATCCGCCGGAATTTACCCCACGCATAATCCGCAGTACCCCAC
>CAYXDC010000010.1:0-62338 GCA_964463505.1 uncultured Anaerolineaceae bacterium | reverse complement strand
GCTGGTCATCCGGATAGTTGACTCCTCATCCTTTTTTCCGTATGATGAGGATGTACTCACGGCGTAATTGAGTTTACAGGAAAGGTTTTTCCCATGGAAATATCCGAAAGTCGTAACGTGGTGCGCGTGTCAGACCGCCTGCCGTGGCTTAAAACGATGGCGGTATTGGCGCCGTTATGGATGCTGGCGCTGGCAAGTACGGCAGAGGGCTTTCCTAACCCGCCCCTCTCGGGTAATCAGGGCCTGGTCTTGTTTTATGCTGCTATCGCGGTGGTGATCCTGGCGACGTTAAAATTCCATACGCTGATTGAACTTCCCTTCATCACATTGATCCCGCTTTCGTATGTATTTCTATTCGACGAAATAACGACCAGCTATAAAACCCCGTTTATCTTTTTCTGCACCCTGATCCTGAGCCTGGGGATCACAGCCTATCATTACTTTACCGAGACCCGCTCTCTGAAGGTCGCCCTGCCGGTCTTACTCGCCGCTGCCGTCCTGACTTTTCTCGCTGCCGGGTACGCCACGGCTAACTTCTGGGCCTACACCGACAGCCTGGGAGTTGAGATGTGCTTCCTGGATTACACCGGCTGCCCGCCGCTACCTGCCGACCACCCTACCTGGTGGAGCTTCTTCTTCAGCATCTAAATCCGTAGGATTGGTTTTCTGCCTTTTAAAAAGTTTGGCGTTTCCCTCGCCAAACTTTTTTGTCTTAGGAGTTACGCTGTTCCAGGGAAAATGAATTTTGCCATAGATCCAGGTAGTCGACCTGGACAGATCGACCTACATGTGAGCATCGGCGCAGTTTTATGTGACATGCGGAAGATTTTTAATCCAGGCAATCCTGATATACTTTGCCAAGAAAGGTGAGAACACAGATGAAAAAAGTAGCATTCCCGTCCAACGATAGCCAGACCATCCACCATCATTTAGGGGAGGCCAATCTACTCATGGTCGCCCACCTGGAAGATCAAAACCCCGCTCCACAGTTCGAGCAGCGCGTGAAGACCCAGATCGCCGAAGAGTGCGGGCACCACCAGCCGATCTTCCGTATGCTCAGCGATTGCCAGGTGGTGATCGCCGGGAGCATGTGCCGCAATGCCTTCAAACACCTGAACGAGATGGGCCTGGAAGTGATCCTGACCGGCGAGACCGACATCCACCAGGCGCTGGATACTTACCGGCGCGGCGAGATGGTCTCTGAGACCGAGCGGATCATCGCCGGGCACTAGAAGATATTCTTATCAACAGGGCGAAGCGGATTTTCTCTACAATCGGAAACACACATATCACCGCTTCGCTCCTTTTAAGCCCCCAAACCATCCGCCGGGCATATAATTGGCGGCATGCAAAACTCCTTCAGAGACCTCTTCCTGCTAAATCCCGAAATTATTTTCCTCAACCACGGCTCGTTTGGCGCCTGCCCCAAACCTGTATTTGAAATCTATCAAGAATGGCAGCGCCGGCTGGAGCGCCAGCCGGTGAAAGGCCGTGGGCGCGAGATAGGCGGGCTGGAATGCGAGGCGCGGTAGGCGCTGGCGAACTATATCCATACTGCCGCCGAAAACCTGGCTTTCGTCCCCAATGCCACGCACGGGGTGAATATCATCGCCCGCTCGCTGAGGCTGGGGCCTGGCGACGAGATCCTGACCAGCGACCACGAGTATGGCGCCTGCGATTACATCTGGGAATACATCTGCCAGAAGACCGGCGCCAGCTATCTCCGCCAGCACATTCCCCTGCCGGCTGGCTCGGCTGAGGAGATCGCCGAGCAGTTCTGGCAGGGGGTGACCGCGCGCACCCGGCTGATCTATTTGAGCCATATCACCTCGCCCACCGCCCTGCGCCTGCCGGTAGAAGCGATCTGCCCCCGGGCGCGCCAGGCAGGCATCCTCACCCTGGTGGACGGCGCGCATGCCCCTGGGCAAATCCCGCTTGACCTGGAGGCGCTTGGCACAGACTGGTATACCGGCAACTGCCATAAGTGGATGCTGGCGCCCAAAGGGGCTGGTTTCCTGTACGCCCGCCCGGAGGTGCAGCCCCTGGTGGAGCCGCTGGTGGTGAGCTGGGGCTATCACGCCACACCCGAGACAACCTCGGGCTCGACCTTCCTGGACTACCTGGGCTGGACCGGGACGCGCGACCCGGCTGCGTATCTCAGCGTCCCGGCAGCTATCCAGTTCATGGCAGAGCACGACTGGGAGCGAGTGCGCCGGGATTGCAACAGCCTGCTGCGCCAGGCGCTGGCTGAGCTGAGCGAGCTAGTAGGTATCCCACCGCTCTACCCGCTTGACTCAGATTTGTATGCGCAGATGGCGATTGCCCCCTTGCCGCCAGAGACAGACCTGGCCTGGCTCAAAACCCGCCTGTGCGATGATTATCGCATCGAAGTCCCGCTCACCGAGTGGAACGGGCGCAAGTTCCTGCGCATCTCGATCCAGGCCTACAACTCCCCCAACGATATCGCCGCCTTGCAGGCCGCCCTGCGAATTTTGTTACGAATATAATCAACCGGGGCGGAATTCCTGCCGGCAGCGTATAATAGTCCCCTGTAACCTATCCAGCAGGAGGCACGCTATGACCATCCACCCACCCTTTACCTATACCATCCTAGGCGCCGGGCGCCAGGGCGCGGCGGCGGCCTATGACCTGGCGCGCTTTGGCGAGGCCGGGCGCATCATCCTGGCTGATGCGAACCCGGTGCAGGCGCAAAAAGCCGCTAAGCGCTTGAATCAATTGATCGGAAAACCCCTGGTCGAGGCGTTGGAGCTGGACGTGAATGACCCTGCCGGCCTGCGCCAGGCGCTGGGGCCAGCCGACGTAGCCCTGAGCGCGGTGCCATACTACTTCAACCTGGAAATCACCCGCGCCGCCATCGAAACCCAAACCAGCCTGTGCGACCTGGGCGGCAACACGGATGTGGTGCTCACCCAACTGGCCCTGGACGAGGAGGCGCGCCAGGCCGGGATCAGCCTGGTGCCGGATTGCGGGATGGGTCCGGGGATGGTCAACACCCTGGGGGCGTATGTGATCGAACTGCTGGATGAAGCCCGCGATATTTACATCTACGATGCCGGGCTGCCCCAGAAACCCATCCCACCCTGGAATTATGAGCTGACTTTCCATATCAACGGGCTGACCAATGAGATGGATGGCGAGGCGGTCTTCATCCGGGAGGGCAAAATCGCGCGCGTGCCCACCCTCTCCGAGCCGGAGAGAATTGAATTCCCCGGCCTGGGCATCCTGGAAGCGGATGTCACTTCCGGCGGCACTTCCACCGCTCCCTGGACCTATGAGGGCCGCCTGCAAACCTACGAAAACAAAGTGCTGCGCTACCCGGGGCATTTCGAGTGGCTGCGGGCTTTCAAAACCCTGGGATTATTCAGCGAGCAAGCCATCACGGTCAACGGTCAAAACATCATTCCACGCCAGGTGTACCATGCCCTGCTGGAGCCCAGGCTGTATTCCCCCAGGCCGCGCGATATTGGCGTGATGCGCGCCATCGGCAAGGGCACCAAAGACGGGCGCCCGGCACAGGTGCGGGTGGACCTGTGGGATTACTACGACGAAGCCGCCGGCTTCACTGCCATGGAGCGCCTGACAGGCTTTCACTGCGCCATTATGATGGGCTTTCAGGCGCGGCGCGAGGTCCCGCCCGGAGCGCAAGCGGTGGAAACAGCCATTCCCGCCAGCCGCTTCATGGCTGAAGTCGCCCGGCGCGATATGCATATTGAAGTTTATTGGGAATAAATGCTCAGTGCAGTTTCTGCGAGCGGCTGGCTTCCGACAGGGTCTCACCCAGATCGTCCCCGTTGGTGATCTTGACCACCGGGATACCCAAAAATTGTAAGGAGTTTAATATGGGGTCGCTGCTGAAATAGCCACCGAAAGTAGAAGGGTCGAGCAGCACACCTACAGGACGCAAGCCGCGCCGCAGAAGCAAATCGGCGGCTTTGACCACACTTTCAGAAGTGCTGGGGGTGATCAGCACCACCGTGCTACCACGTGGCAGGTAGCGCGCCTGGGCTTCCACTTGCCCGGGCAAGGGCAGCGGACCATCCGCCTGGAGCATCGCCAGGGTTTCCAATATCTTACCAAGCTGGCGCCCGCCGCGATCTGAAGGCAGCACCAGCAGATTATGCCCCGCGCTCACCAGCCCAACCGACCTCCCGCGCTGTAAATAATAGCGCGCCAGCGAGCCGGCAATACTGACGGCATATTCGATGGTCGACGGAGGTAATTTAAAAGGACCGCGCCGGCGCCACATGTCCCGTGGATCAATTTCCTCTTCTGTGCGCGGTAGGGAAGCATGCGCTGCACGAAAACCATCCACGAAAATCCACACTTCCGCCAGCGGGTCCAGCTCAAATTCTTTGACCATAAAACGGTTGCGCCGGGCAGTGCTCAGCCAATGGATGCGGTTGAGCGGGTCGCCTGGGGCATACTCGCGCACACCCGAAGCGTTTGAAGTGATCTGCATGGTGCGGCGACGTAAAGCTTCCCCTCCGGGCAGCAAACCTGCCGGGCTAGGGAAATGGCGGACATCGAAAAGCATGGGATAGACCAGCAGCGTTTCCTGGCTCTCGAAGCTACGCGTGGTGGGAAACAAGCCAAATAAATCGCCCGACGCCAGCACAGTCGGGCCAAGGGGGAAAACCCCGCGCTCGCTAAGGCGGGTACGGGCCATATACGAACGGCTTTCACGCCCGCCTACCAGGGTCAGGACATGCGATCCGCCAGAGCTGGGAATTTCGGATTCGTCACGGATCTCGATCCACAGGCGCGGCAAGCGCCCAGGATTACGGATCTCGAAGCGCTCCTCATATACCTGCCCCACCTGCGAGCGCAGGCTGCGCGCCCGGCGCGTGAGCTGGATGCCCCTCAACGCCTGCCTGGACATCAGCCAGCTAAATAACAGCAACAGGCCCCAGAGATACGTCAGGCGGTAGTAAAGCTGCTGCCCGGTCAGCACGCCTGCCAGCAGGCTGACTGCGAACAGCAGCACCACCACACGCTGGGCAAAATTCATGCTATGCCTCGCTGGCTACGGGTTGGACGGCGGATTTTCCTAAAGGATCACCACCGGGAACAGGCACGCTGTGCAGGATCTCATCCACCACCTGCTCCGCGGTCAGGTCGCGCAGTCGGGCGCCAGGGCCTAAAATCACACGGTGCGCCAGGGTGGGAACTGCCAGAGCTTTGAGATCGTCCGGCAACACATATTCCCGCCCTAATATAGCCGCGCGCGCTTGTGCCGTGCGGTATAGCGCCAGACTACCGCGCGGGCTGGCTCCCAGGTACACCTCGCTGTGCTGGCGAGTCTGGTTCACCAGGTCAACAATGTAGCGCTTCAAAGCCTGAGAAACATAGATCTGTTTGACCTGGTCCTGCATGGCAAGCAGCTCATCCACCTCTACCACCTGCCCCAGGGTCTCAAACGGATGGCGGAACTGCTGGCGATCAAGTACTTGCATTTCATCTTCCGTACTGGGATAACCCAGTCGTATGCGCAACAAAAAGCGATCCACCTGCGCCTCCGGAAGGGGGAAAGTACCTTCGTATTCGATCGGATTTTGGGTAGCCAGCACCATGAACGGGCGCGGCAAGATGTGCGTCACCCCATCCACGGTCATCTGGCGTTCTTCCATGGCCTCCAGCAAGGCTGCCTGGGTCTTGGGCGTGGCGCGGTTGATTTCATCTGAGAGCACAATTTGGGCCATCACCGGGCCAGGGCGGAATTCGAATTCACGCGTTACCTGGTTAAAGATCGACACACCCGTGACATCGCTGGGCAGCATATCGGGGGTGAATTGAATGCGGCTGAACTGGCAGCCCAAGGAGCGAGCGAGGCTGCGCGCCAGCATGGTCTTGCCTACTCCAGGCACGTCTTCGATCAGTAGATGCCCCTGGCACAGCAAGCCAATCACCGCCAGCTCGACTGTGGCGTGTTTGCCGACAATCACTTTTTCTATGTTCTCAACCATGCGCTGGGTGAAATTCTGGATATCCGTCATGATTAACTCCCTAATTGTGTATCTATTCAGATGGCGGCAGTGTAGTACGTGGTGAAGGATTCAGCTTTTAAACAAGAAAATGCTCAGAACCAACCAAAAAAAGCTATAACGCAGAATGCGCAACTGCCGGTAACGGGCAGCAAAGAGCAATACTGATAAAACCAAGCCGCAGGCAAAACGAATCAGACCTCCGGTTTCCCGAAATGTCGAAAACGGTAACACCGCAATGGACAAAGCGTTCAGGAATAGCCCCAATACTAACACATTTCGGTCACGATTTGTCCATTTTACAAAAGCCTGCCAGATACCCCAAGCGGAAGGGATTACGAACGCCGGGACAAAAACTACCCCCATCGCGAGGAGATATAGCGGGCTGTAAAGACCGATCCGCCACAACCCCATATAGGGGATCCACTCAAAAGATGTTGCCATCGCTCCGCCCGAGCCGAGACCCGGCTGCCCAAAAACCTGCCACAGCCAGAGCTGAAACAGTCCAAAAGGTAGCAAGGCAAAAATTGCTAAACCAGCAACCTGACGCCAGCGGCGCTGGAAAAGTTCCGCCAGCAATTGGGCAACCACAAAGGGCAGCGTCACCTCGCGAGCAAACAACGCCAGAGCATAAAATCCCCAGCTGAGTGGCAGGCGATGGCGCACTCCTGCCAGCAGCGCCAGAGCGACCAGGGCATACGCCAGCGGTTCAGCCAGGTCCAGTCGCAGAGCCAGGGAAAAACCGGCGAACAATCCATAGCTCAGCGCATACCAGCGACTGACCCCGTACTCATGCATCAATTCAGCAACCGCCCAGGTACCGAGGGTGTGCGCCAGAAGCAGTAAAACCGGCAAGATCCAGGCCAGGAGCGCTTCATTCCCACCCGAGAACAAGAAGCCCAGCAGCGGCAGCAGGATGCGCTGGTAGCGGTAGGCCGGTACATCCAGATAGGGAGCAGCTACCTGCGGGCGAGGGTCACGCCCGATATAGTAATTGAACTGCCCGTCATAGCCTTCGATCTCCAAAGGGTCGCCTCCGGCATCCAACGGGATATTCGCAGAGTAATGCGTGCCCAGGCGCGCCAGACTCAACGGGTCGCCGCCCGCGGCAGCGATCACCCAGGCCAGCAAGATGAGCTGAGTAAAAAGAACCACAACGGCTGGATGCGCCAGGCGTGTCCAAAAGGATGGTCGTTTCATGCTTGGTAAGGTGCCAAACGGAGCGCTGCCAGACCCAACCCCAGCCAGGCAATTAGGCTGAGCAGCGCTCCAACCTTGAAGCTGGCCGGCTGGTAACTTATAATAATGTTGTGTTCCCCTGCTGGAACCTGCACTGCCTTAAACAGTCCATCTGCACGCAGGAGCGGGACTGGCCGACCATCCAGGGTCGCCTGCCAGCCAGGGTACCAGGTATCCGCCACCACCAACCAGCCAGCCACCGGGGCCTGGACCCGAATTATTAAATCACTGCTGGTCTCAGACAACAGGTTAGCTGAAGCCTGCGCTGCCGGCTGGCAGCCAGTAGAGATTTCCGCCGGCGATTCCAAGATCACCGTTTGGGCTGGATCCAAAGCCGGGTCGCTCAGGCGTTCCCAAATCTGCTCAGCAGAGACAACTGGCTCGGCGCAGGGCGCCCAGCGTACACGTCCCAGGGCTGTCTCATTCTTCGTAAACCCGATCCCCAATGACGTACTAGAATCCACTTCTTCTACTACGCGCACCGCCATACGGTTCAGTAAATTTTGCCGGAGATCGCCCATAGATGATTCCAGCAAAGCAATATAGGTGGCGTAATTCCCGGGAACCAGCGGATCGAAATTATTAGCCGAGCGAATCTCCTCCAACATGCCAAGATTCGGCAACAGCATATCCCGTAAAATGAGCCAGTCTTCCTCAATATGGAATGTGTCGAAGCGCAAAAAGCGCTCGTACTTGATCTGGCGTTCATCTTCCAGGGGAATGTACAATCGCCCGTCGCTGAGCAACCTACGCGCTTCGCCCGCCACAAACGCTGGCTTGCGATAGAAGTTTAAATCGATCCCCGGATTCAACCCCCATCCGGCAATGAGAAGATCGATACTTACGACCAGGATCACTGCCCAGCTCCACCAATGCGGCTGCGGTTTAGATGCCGCCCCGTTTCCTGGCTCTGGCGGGGCCACCAGGCTCAGCCCGCCTGCCAGCACGCCCCACAGGCCAGTTAGAGCTGTTGCCCGCAGGAACGTGGAATTAATATCCTTGAGCAGTAGCCAGCCCAGCCCAGCGCCCAGGCTGACTGCCACAGCGCCCATCGTCGCCAGGCGTGTCCAGTACAGACCGCGCCCGGTAGGCCTGCGCCAGCGCTGCGCGCCCAAACCCGCCAGCAAAACCAGGCCTACTACCAGCCAGATCATCCAGCGCGTGGGTGCGTTAAACATTTCAAAGGAAGGTATGTGTTGGTACAGCCAGGGGAAAACAGGTGTGTTTTCGCCCAGAGCCAACAAGATGGTCACCGGCAGCAGCCAGCGTAAGAAAACAATGGTGGAGCGTTGCTCCGCGGAGGGATGGTGTGAGATACGGCGGATGAGAACACCCAGCGCCAACAAGGCCGGCAGCAGGCCGATATAGATGGCATCCTCCCAGTAGTTGGCAAACCCCCAGTAATCACCTTGCGCAGGACTGCCAAATATACCCGGCGCCAGCAAGGTCAGAAAATGCCAGGGCCAGAAAGAATAATCCAGACCCGTCTCAAAATCCACAGCCTGGGAACGCTGCGACTGTAAGAGATACTCGGCGGTCGGTATAAGCTGGACGGCGCCGAGCAGCAGCGCCAACACTCCCGCCGCGCCAAGCTTCAACCAGGCTGCTCCCACAGCTGCCAGACGCGTTCGCCAACCTGCCAGCGCCGGGAGTACGTGCCAGCCCCACCACCCCGCCCACAGACCTGCCAGCAACAAGGTATACCAGGAAAGCTGGGCATGCCCGGCAAGCAACATCATCCCCAGGCTGGCAACCAGACCCAACCAGGCGCGCCGGTTGTCGCGTTCCCGCACCAGAGAGTAAACTCCCAACAGCACCCAGGGCAGCCAGGCGACCGTGTAAGTGATACTCAAGAAGTGTAAGCGCGCGACCACATAGCTACCTGAGGCAAACGCCAGCCCACTGACCACCTGAGGTAATGCATCCATGCCCAGGCGCCGCGCCAGACGAGCCATGCCCAACCCGGCCCAGCCCAGGTGCAAGGCAGCCAGAGGCGCCTGCAGCCAGGCCAGTGCAGCCACACCCCCCAGGGCGTAGGCGGCCAGGCCCAGCCAGTTAAGTGGGTAGAACAAAGCAGATTGATAATTAGCAGCTAAGGGCGCTCCCATACCCAGCCAGGGATTCCACAAGGGCATCTCACCGCCCAGCAGCGTCTCCCAGGCGTAAGCCTGCCAGGGGATAAACTGCAACCCCGGGGTACCCCAAAACAGAGCTTTGACGGTGAAAATGACCGGAGCCAAGATTAAAAACGGAACAATCAGGAGAATAAGGCTGTATAGATCCTGGGGTTTTTTATGCCACATGCGCTTCAACAAGTGCTGGTAGAAGGAGATGGAAGCTTGCTCCCTGTCCAGGAGGGCTTTCTACCCAAATTTTACCCCCATGTGCTTCCAGGACTAACCGGCAATAATACAAGCCCAGGCCACTGCCCCGCCGGCGCCCGAGAGCGCCTTCCAATTGGCGATATTTGTGAAATATATCTGCCTGCGCGCTGGAGGGGATGCCTGCACCAGTATCCTGCACAGTCAGGCGCACAAAATCGCCGTTCAGTGTTGGTTCTTGTTGGGCAGCCAGGGTGATGCTGCCCGCATCCGGTGTGAATTTAATTGCGTTATCCAGCAAATTATGCAACACCCGCCCCGTATGCTCAACGTCCACAAATAGCGCGGGGAGATCAGATGGTGCTTCGATCAGCAGACTGATTTTGGCTTCCTCGACCAGTGAGGTATATTGGCTGGCGATCTCCTCCAGGAAAGGCCGTACAGGCACGCGGCTGGTTTGTAACACCAATTCGCCTTCCTCCAAGCGGTGAATCTCCAGCATATCGTTCACCAGGCGCAGCATGCGCTGAGTGCTGCGTTTCAGTGGGGCGAGCACCAGCATGGGCTGGTTGGCAGGATTGCGATTAATATCCTGTTCGATGACTTCCAAACCGCCTTGAATGATCGCCAGGGGTGAGCGCAGATCATGAACCATCATTTCGACCATATCTTCTTGCATGGCTGCCAGACGGACTTCCTGGGTACGATCATGCAAAACAAACAACCAGCCAGATACTGTACCATCGCGCTCGCGCACCGGTAGCAAGGTTCGCTCCATCGCCACCCCTGGAGCCAGGGGTAGACTAACCATCTGGCGTTGATACTCCGCAACGCCAGCCAGAAGGGCAGCGATATCTTCATCCAGCTTACCAGCAGTATAGCCCAGGCGTTCTGCCAACAACTGTGTTTGTGTGGCGCTATCCTGTTCTAGGCCCAGCCCCATCAGGGATAGCTGAGCCAGGTCCAAACACTCGGCAGCAGCGCGGTTCGATAGCACAACTTTATATTGACGATCAAGCAGCAGCATGCCATCCTGAGCAGCTTTCAGGACTGAATCGAGCTGACGAAAACGCAGGTTCAGATCTCGATCCGTGCGCGAGAACAGGCGCGCATTTTGAATAGCAATCCCAGCTTGCGAGGCCACGGCAGCCAGCACATTTTGATGGTCTTCATCATAAAGGTTGCGGGCTTCGTAGGATTGCAAAGCAATTACACCTATCGTTTGGTTACCCACGATAACGGGTACCCCTAACCAGGAAGCTGCGGGGCGCTTGGCTGGCGGCAAACCGAGCTGCTGGCGGATCACTGCTGTGTTGGTTCGACTGAGTAAAGGCTGTCCCGTACGCAGGACATGCTCGGTAAGGCCAGCCCCCATACGGCGCTTGGATATGGATGTGCGTTGCCCGTCTTCGATTACAAAGGGGAATGACACTTCATCCAGGTCTGGATCATATAGAGAGATATAGAAATAGTTGGCTGGCATCAAACCGGCAACCTGGGTATAAATCGCTTGCAGCAAATCTTCCAGATTCAAGTTTGTGCTAAGGGCGCGACCTACTTCCTGTAGCACATCCAGCTCCCGCACACGCCTCTCAAGACGCTGGCGAGCAAAGGCCAGGTTGCGTGCCACCCAGGCAAAACCTACCAGGCCCAACACCAATACCCCCAGCGAGGCACTGCCCATGCGGCCTACCACCAAAGCCACCCATGGAGCAAAGAATAAAGGCAGTCCTTCATAGGTCAGCATGCGGGGAACATCACTTAGATAGGATTCCAGCCATTCACGACCGCGCCCGGCAAAGAAAAATCCTGCCCCCAAATAGCTAACCAGTAGATAAGTCAAACCTAACACGACTAAGGGGATCAGCAATTGCGTTGTAATGGTCATCAGGGATCGCGAACCACCGATCTGCTGATACAAAGCACCGGCAATTAAAATCGAAGCAGGTTGTATGGTAATGTTCGTCGCCAGGCGCGTGGCGTGCTCCAGGCGTCCTTTAGGGCGCGCCATAGTCTCTCCGTTCTGGAATAGCGGCTCTAATGCCTCGGAAATTAATTCACCTAACAACGCTATCCAACCCGCCGGCACCAGGCCGAGTGACAGATAGGTCGCAACAACCGCCATTGGCAATAGTGAAGCCATACCACCACCCAGCGGCACACCCATTAAGGTAGTGGTTACTACCAGCAGTAAGAATAATATCGCCTGGGGAAGTAGTTCGATACCGGGATAGCTTTTAATGGTCAAATAAATCAAGATCACGATCACCGATAAGGCTGTGAAGCCAGGCACTATAAGTTTTATGTATTTTTGCGGTCTCATGGAGAAACCTCGCTGGCAGTTACGGGATTCAATACCCTGTATACAGCATATTTTCCTTCAGTCATCCAGGGAGCTAGATAACCAGCCAAGGATGGATCCCACGCATGAATGCCACCCAAAGCTTGTTCGTGAGGTCCCCAGAATACATAATCCACAGTTTGATTTTGTAATAGCGCCTGTCGCTCCATATCATTGGTCCCGGCTTCGTAGAAGCGCGTCACCTGAGGTCGCAATTCGGCCAGACCAATCGTTTCGGGACCATGACCAATCACTACTCGCAATGGCGCCCAGGCAGGCAGTGCATTGCCAGTGGGATAATCAGCCAGCATAACCTGTCCAGGTAGTGCCTCGGTTGCCAGGCGGTTAAACAATATCACTTCATCTACAGGCTGGAAAATTGGTTGTTTTTGTTGGATGGCTGTCAGTACTGCACCGGCGAATAAGATCACCGTAGAAGGAAAGGCCAAGAACAGAGGCAGTTGTACCCACAATCTCCTGCCAGGAGACGCATGCAGAGGCGGTTTTGCCAATATTTTCTCCAGTCCAAGCGCAGCCAGTACAACCAGCAACACCCACCCGCCCTCCACCAGACGGCGCTGTAGATTGAAGGGTAGGTATGCCAGAATGGGAAGAATCAATATCCAGGTTATGGTGAAAACAGCCCATTCAGGAATCGATTGCCGAAGTGCTTTCCAACCAACCCAGGCATAAGGAATTACCAGACCATAAGCCAGTAAGTAATGCACTGGATGGGGGGATGGCAGCCAGTTTTGAACCGTCCAGGCCTGCAGGAATGGATCCGAAAGCATGGTGTACAGGTTGTATCCAGCCAGAGGTATCGAGAACACGCCTGCCAGGATCACTAATTTAAACAGTCGCTGCCAATTTACCCAATTCACCGGTGCGGGAGCCAGCTTATACCAGACCCCCAATGTAAGCACATACCAGCCCGCCAGCGTGAGCGCCAACATACCAGTCATTGGTTGGGATAGTCCGCACAACAACCACAATAAACCTATGCGCAACCCCGGTTGCACCCAACCCGCTCGAGGATCAAAAACGGCATGCAGCAGGATCGCCAGCCCCCATAAGAGCAAGGCACGCGCCAGCGCCAGATGGGGCAAACCAAACAAACTGAGAAAGCCAAAAGTCTCTGGGGAATAGTACTCCAGAGGCAGCGATCCCAACCACTCAGAATGCCCCAGTACGGTAAGCACCCACCCTAAGCCACCGCCTAAAAGCGCCAGCAGTGTAGCAAACCGACGAATATTCACCGAGCGCACAAAACAAGCGATGAAATCATAGGTAGCCAGGGTCATCAACAACGCGGCCAGGATGCGAAAGAGATGAAAGAGCGCCACCAGTTGTTCGTGCACACCGGGAGGAGATGCCAGCTTTCCCAATAACAAGTAGATGGGGTAGAGAAATATACCGCGTTGTGCAATCGTGGTGTATGGAGTACGAAATAACCAGGCTCCATAAGTTCCCCCAAGCATCTTTGCAATATAGGAGTTCCCATCTTCTACAGCAATCAAGAAACCCGTAAAACGCCAGCTTTCGCCCTGATAGGCATAGGCCAACAGATAAGGAAGCAAGGTAAATACAACAAGCACCAGGGCTAATTTAAGAACCCAGCGGCGTTCCGATTGAGTGACCGGATTGGGTAGATTCATTTGGGCCACCTGGTCAGCAGCATCACCAATGCCAATCCCAGCAAGCCCAGGCCAAGTCCGCCATAAATGCTGGATGGTTGAAAGCGCAGCTCGATCACCTGAGCACCAGCTTCCAGGTGCACTGCGCGCAGCAGTCCTTGCGCTGCATCCAGGCTCGCTAGCTGTCCATTTACATACGCTCGCCAGCCAGGATAGGCGATCTCGGAGAACACGATCCAGGCTGGCGCATTCAAATGCGCATCCAACGTAACCCGAATGTGATTTGGCGTCCATTTCAGATTTGCTACCGGCTGAATATCTTCCCCCAGGGGGCTGGTGAGAGGCTGCAGCCAGGCACGTGGCAATGCCAGGGAATTCCGATAAAGCTGCGTGCCCGCGAACTCGCCCACCCAGTTCAGGCTCGGCGTAGAGATAGGATATTCGGCTGCCACATAGAGCACATTCAGCAAGCCAAGCGCAGCAGCATCCGGAACCGCTTGCTGATTATCGGTTGTCGGATTGCCGCTGGCAAAAGGAGGCAACGTGACGCTGTATGCAGGATGCGATGTACCTGCTGCACGGGAGAAGTAACTGGCATAAGCCTGTACCTGCAATGGGTCAATCCCATCCACATGCTCCAACCCGGCGGGAGCAGAGACTTGTTGAGGCAAACTATAAGAAGGTGAGTACACCCTGAATGGGCCAGATTGCAGTTGTAGATACTGCACCAGCACAGATTTTTCACTCAGAACTTCTTCAGCCGCTCGCGCTGCGAAGAGAGTCTGATCTACCACTCCAAAATCCAGCACACATACCACCACCAAACCCAGAAACCAGATCTTGGGCTGCACACGGCCTGCCAGGCGCAGACCTATCCACAGCGCGCCAACCGCCAAAAAAGCCGCCCCCCAGGCCAGGCTGGGAACGAATTGGCCGGTCAGCAGCCAGGTTGCACCCGCCAGGAGCACCCCAAACAATGCCAACGCTGCCAGGGGCAATCCCAGTCGGCGGTGCACCGGGTTTAACGGCAGATCAGGCAGCGCCTTCCCACCCCATATATGATGAATGGCATAGGCTGCCAGGGATGCCAGAGATAAGCCGGTGATAAACAATGCCCGTGGCGGTACGCGCAGAAGGTCGAAGCCCGGCAACTGCGCCAGCCAGGCAATCGGTGGCAGATTCTCGCCCAACGACCAGGCCTGGGATAACAGCGCGGCCAGCAGCCAGAAGCCCGCCGGCTGGCGTACCTTCCCCCAAAACACAGCTAACACCGCCAACAAGATGATCACCGCACCAGGGTATAACTCGAACTCGTGAGCAGCACCCAGAGAGGGAAATAACAATCCCAATAAGCGCGCCGGTGGAAGACTTAAAACCAGGTTTTCCGCCGGGGTAAGCTGCGCACGCGTGGAAAGTCGCGTAAACTCCAGCAGCGGCCAGGCCAGTGGGGCAGCAACCAACAGGGCTACCAGAATTTGGGTCGCAATTTTAGGCAGGTTACGCATCCGCTCCCGGGTCGTTTCCAGCTCCTTCAAGCTGTAAAACGCATAGCCCAGCCACAGCAGCCCGGCATAAGCTGCCCAGCGCGGATCGGCCAGAAAGATCACGCCCAGGATTAACCCTGAACCGGCACGTAATCGCAGCCAACTACGCCCGATTTCAAAGCCGCCCTGTCTCCAGGCCAGCAGCAGCCAGGGAGTCCAGGGGACTGCATAGAGCAGGGTCAGGTGCCCGGCGCCATAGTGAGCGTAAAGTTTGGGCAGGGCAGCGAAGCCTAAGGCGCCCAGCGCTGCCGCCTCTCGGCGTAAGCCCTCTGCGCGCAGCAGGCGATACACACCCAATGCCCCCCAACATATATGCAGGATGACCAGCAGGTTGAAGCCGGCTGGCAAGGGTAAAACCAGCGCCAACCAGGCTGGTGGATAATACAGGCTGTAGAGCGGGTTGGCGGCCAGCGGCGCGCCGCCGAGCAGGTGCGGCGACCATAACGGGATTTGGTGGTACTCCACAAGTAGTTGCTTCAGGGTGATTGCAGCCGGGTAATGGGACACCGCCAAATCAGAGAATGAGCCATCCGAGGTGGGGAATGGGAAATCCAACAGGGTGGGCAGTAACATTGCCAGTGGGAAAAGCACAGGCCAATAGATTGATAGACTACGTAACAATCTGCTTTCAGGGGGCTGCATATAAGCTCACTCCCTGGCTTTCATAGACAAGCGCCAACCCCTGTGGCATGGGACCACCTAACAGCCGTTCGCGCGGCCCATAATAGACATAATCAACCTGGCGCTCAGCCAGAAATTCTGGGGTTGGGGCAGCAAAATAGGCTTCTACGGCGGCCTGTTGCGTTTCAGCCTGAACCGTCTCGAAAGGATGTCCGTAAATCACACGCCGGCCAGTATGAGCAGGCAAGAGCAGTCCTGTATCTGGCGAAGCCAGTATCAAGCTATCTGGTGGAGTTTGAGAAGCAATCCAACGGAATGCGTCTGCTTCTGCCTGGCTGTAATAGATTTGCTCATCCTGGGTAACCACAGCGTGGCGCGCTGTCAGGAGCACCACCAGGTTGGTAGGCAAGGTGAGAATGAATAAGAGCAACCCTACCAGCCACAAGCGCCGGTGGCTGTGTAGCATGCGATTCAGCAGCCACACCCCCAGTACCACCACCGGTACATATAAGCCCATCATAAAACGGCGCTGCAAACCGATTGGCAAATACAACAAGACTATCCCCAGTAGCAGCCAGGCCGCAATCCAACGCATATTTGGAGATTCTATGCGTAAAGCCTGGATAACACCCGGCAGAGCCAGCAGCAAAAATGGTGAGAAAGCCAGAAACACATCCCAGAGTGGGGGTGTAGGGGTCAGGTTTTGGGCATTCCAACCAGCCAACAATGGATCGCGCCATGTAGCCCATTCATAATACAGCAACCAGGGACCACCACCAAACAATACCCAGGGCAAGCGCTCACCCAAAACTGCTCTAAGGCTCTCCCAGCGTAAGGGGAAGATTGCCTTCAGGCCAGGCCAGGCCAGACCAACCAGCACGATAACGACACCAAATGGAGAGATGATAGCCAGGCAGCAAGACAGCAAGAGCGTGCGTAGCGCCCTGGAAGGCCAGGCTTCTTCTTGGGCAGGTGCTGCGGGCGGGGCAAGTAACACCAGTAACAGCCCCAACCCCATTGAAAAATGCGGGGCAGCATAGGTAGAAAGGAAGGGGTAAGCCTCAGCAACCCAGAAATCGGCGGTAAAAGCCCCCAAGGGCAACGCCAGCCAACCCATGCCTGAGCCCAATGCCGCTACCAGATAGGCCAGGCGCGCAGGGACACCTTCGCCCAGGGTGCGCTGGATAAAACGGAACAATCCTGCCAGGAGCACCAGGCTACCCACCAGGCGCGCCAGATGGTACACCCACAATAGTGACAATCCACTCCAACGCGCCAGATTCCCCAAGAAAATGTAATAAAGGAATAGCAGCGAACCAGTACCCTTTTCGGCCGTATAGGGTAGGGTAAATGTCCAGGAGCCATGCAAGCCTTGCTGCATTTTTGCCAGGTAAGAGTTGCCATCGATGGGATTAAATAAAAATCCACCAAACAGCATGCCCTCCCCAGACGCGGACGCTGCATAGATGTAAGGTAACAGGCTGGCTCCCAGCAGCAAGCCAGCTACCATCCAATAAAACGCACGTCCAGAGCGGATTGGCATGTTTATATTTTACGCCAGGCCTTTGGGCAAACCATGACAAAAGTGCAAGCTAACCCTATGGTTTGCAAAGGGCTTTGCCCCTTGTCTTTATGCGCAACCAAATCTATAATCTTCTTCATGAGTCAGCCTTTTAAACTCTTTCGCTTGCAACAAATAGACAGCCAGATCGATCGTCTGCAAGCCCGTCTGGCTGAAATCGAGAGCCTCCTGAATGATGACACTGCTCGAAAGCTTGCAGCAGCTGAACACGCTGATACACAAGCAGAACTAAAAATTAAACTTAAAGCGCTTAAACACGCCGAAGAAGAAGTACGCAACCAGCGCCTTAAGATCGAGCAAAACGAATCGACCCTGTATGGCGGCAAAGTTCGCAATCCCAAAGAACTTCAAGATATGCAAAATGAGATTGCGGCGCTCAAACGCTACCTGAGCGTGCTGGAAGACCGCCAGCTGGAAGCCATGATGGATGCAGAAACGTGCGAAGAAGCGGAGCAAGCTGCTGCCAAACGCTTGCAAGCTGCGGAAAGCGCCTTTGCAGACCTACGCCAAACCCTTGAAGCCGAACGCAGCGGGCTGGAAAATGAGGTAGAGCATGCCAGTAGTGAGCGCCAGGCAGCGGCAGCCACCATACCCGAAGCTGACTTGAAACTGTACGAGCAGCTCCGCCGCCAGCGCAAAGGTCTGGCTGTTGCCAAAGTCAGCGATCGTTATTGTTCGGCTTGTGGCACAGTCCTGAGCACCGCACTGTTACATGCAGCCCGCTCATCCACAGAACTCAATCGCTGTGAAGTGTGCGGGCGAATTTTGTACGCCGGCTAGCAATATGAGCTTTTTGCGTAATTTGCAACTGGACCAGTTGTCATTCGGGCTGGGATTTCTGGCAGGTTTTCTGCTGCTCGTTTTTCTCGGCCGCCTGCGTCCGGCATTCAGAGCATTTACCGGCTATCTGAAAGAGCGCTGGCGAGCAGCGCGCGCTGAAATGCAGACCGGGGTGGAGACCCGCCACCGCAACGATACCCTGCAGCGCGCCCAAAGCTTGCATTTGGCTGAAGCGCTCTTCTCTCTCGATGAAATTTTACTGGAGCCGCATCTACTGGCTCCCCCAGCGCCTTTTGAACCTGAAACCATTCCACCTCACCAGGATATCACCGAAAAGGTGCTGCCCTACCTGCCAGACTGGCCGGAGCTGCCAGCGCTGTATGGCGCGCCCACTTTGTCTTTAGTTGAAGCCATGCAGAACGGGGCCAATCTGGCTCTGCTGGGCGAACCCGGCAGCGGCAAGAGCACAGCCCTGGCATACCTGGCAGTGCAAACTGCACGCCAGGCACCTGAGTTAGGTTCCCTGGCTGGCCTGTCGCCTTTCCACTTTCATGCCGGCGATTTGAACCTGCCCCCGCGCAATCCCCAAAACCCGCTGGAACCCCTCATCGAGATACTCAGCGCGCAGGCCTCCCCGCTAACCGCTCCACGCCTGGCGAAATTCATCGCCATCTGCTTGCAGGAGGGGAAAGCCCTCTTGCTGGTGGATGGGATGGATGAGCTACCTCAAGCAGGGACCGAAAGCGTTTGTGCCTACCTGGCAGAACTGCTAAAAACATACCCAAAAACACGCCTGGTTGCGGCATGCGATTGGCGCACAGCCGGGCTTGCTGCTCTACATCTGATCCCCTTTGGGATGGTCCCCTGGGATAGGCGGCAACGCGCGGCTTTCATTCAAAAATGGAACGATCTCTGGCAGCGCCATATCGTCGCCAAAACACCCGAATCTAAAGCAGGCAAGCATCTACAATTTGAAGTGCTTAATGGCTGGCTACTCAGCGATACCACCCCACTCAACCCGTTGGAGCTCACCCTGAAAGTATGGGCGGCTTACGCCGGAGATGCGCAAGGAGCCGGCCCGCAAGAAGCCATAGAAGCTTACCTGAACCGCCTGGGGACAGGTATTCCCCAGGCCCGCCCTGCCCTGGAAGCTCTATGCGCCCAAATGGTGAGCTCTACCCGACCTGTACTGAGTAACCGCGAAGCTGGGGTTGCCATCGCAGCTTTTGAGCCTGGCTCGAGTACCACGTCAGAGTCAGGCACGGCAATTGAGGGTGAATCCACAGAAGCCGACTCCACGCCTGAAACCGAGACACAAACCTTACCAGTCTCTCAGGAGCGGATCGCAGTGCCCCGGGTGCTGTCTGCTCTGCTGGAAAGAGGTATACTGCGCTCTCAACCCGGTGGCAGGTTACGCCTGGCGCATCCTGTGCTGCTCGGTTATCTGGCTGCCGGTTATTTCCAACCGTCAGAGCAGATCATCAGTCTGTTGAACCAGCCAGAATGGCTTGGAAAACACCTGACCTTGAAATATTTAGCTCGGCGGCTGGACCTGAGCGACTGGCTGGATGAGATCGCCCCACCACCCGCTATTGACACCTTACAGCATGGCTTGCTTGAAGCTGCGCGCTGGCTGAGAGATATGCCAGAGCGCATGCCCCTGCGCACAGCGTTGCTGCGGCAGCTGGCAAATATTTTACAGAATGACCACTTGGCTGACGAACTGCGTGCCCGCAGCCTGGCAGCTCTCACCGCGACTGGCAACCCACAGACAGGTATCTTGTTCCGACAATTATTGAAAGATCCAGACGAAAGCTCACGTCGCCTGGCCGCCCTGGGCTGTGGAGCATTACAAGATACAAAAGCAGCGCCTATCCTGGAAAGTCTATTGAAAGATGCCCTGCAGGTACGCCGGGCGGCTTGCCTGGCTCTGGTTGCCATAGGTAGCCAGCCTGCGCTGGAAGCTGTAGCCAAAGCCCTTTTGCAAGGCGATGAAGAGCTACGCAACGCGGCCGCAGAGGCCCTGGCGAACCACCCCGAAGAAGGCTACCCGGTGCTGGAAGAAGCCAGCACAATGCCAGATCTGATGGTGCGCAGGGCAGCCGTTGCCGGCTTAGGGCGAGTACGCAAACCGCTGGATGCCAGCAAATGGGCAATCGACTTATTACAGAAACTACAACGGGAAGACAACCAGTGGGTGGTCAAAAATGCTGCGGAACAAGCACTGGAGGAAATGCTCCAATCCAATACTCGCATTCCACATCCCATGCCGCCCCTGACCCAGACCCCCTGGCTCATCGCGTATGCAAGCGAGCTGGGCATAGGTGTAGCCCCTGGTAAACCCGCCTGGGACCTGTTATTTAAAACCCTGCAAAATGGCAATACCGAGCAGCGCCTGGCAGCTTTAAATGTCCTCAAACGTCATGGCACCGAGAATGCGATCCTGCCGCTCTATGACCTGTATTTCGCCGGAGAGGGAGAGGTGCGCGAGGCTGCCTACCAGGTCCTCTGGCACCTGAACACAGCCGGCTTGTCCTTACCCTCAGCCCAAAAATTTGGTGTGGCTTAATTTCTCGATATTGTATGTATCGATTGGAATATTTTGATTTTCCAGCTCCGACCTCCAATGTGAAAAAATCAAGCCGCCAATCATCGATTAGCGGCTTGATGCGAAATCCGTTATCAACAGCCCTTTAGAAAAACTGGATCAGGCCAAACGTTTAAGGATACGTTGGTGCACAGTTTCAGCGTCTAGATCCAGGACGGATACCAGCTTATCGCGTCCGGTCGTGCCTGCAACAATCTCAATCCGGTTGGCGGGCAGCTCCAACACTTCAGCCAAAAACTCGACCAGAGCCAGGTTAGCCTTGCCTTCCACGGGAGGCGCAGTCAGGCGGATCTTAACCGTGCCATCACTTAAGATATCAACAATCTCATTGCGGCTGGCACGCGGCGTGACACGAATTGCCAGGGCAGCCCCTTTTTGTCCATCATGCAGGTGATATGGGCGCGATTTCATCAATTCACAACTCCACCTTGCTTCAAGCGAGCATCACAAGTATACGGGTTATAAGCCATTCCGCCACCTGGATCAATATCACCAGCACCAGAGGGCTAAAATCCAGGCCTCCGAGTGGTGGCAGCATGCGCCGGATAGGGCGCAGGAATGGCTCAATGATGCGATCCAGGGTGCTGCGGATCGGGTGATAAGGCGACATAAAATAGCTCAAGAGCGTCTGGATAATGACAGCAAACACCAGAATGGTCGCCAGGGTATTAACGGTACGAATTAAAGCCAGAATCATGGTAAACCCCTAAAAATTGACCGCACATGGGCGCAAACCCATGATGGCGGTGCCAATGCGTAAGATAGTGGCGCCTTCCTGGATCGCTACCTGGTAATCACCAGACATGCCCATGGAAAGCTCTGACCAACTGGCAGCAGGTAGGCAATCTGCCAGATAGCTGGACAGGCGCCTTAGGCGCTGAAAAAACGGACGGCTATGCTCCGATTCCTCACTATACGGCGCCATGGTCATCAGGCCGCGCACCTTGAGGTGCGCTGAGGCGCTTATCTCTGCCAATTCAGGCAGCAAAGTTTCCCAGCGCGCTTCATCCCAGGCAGCCCAGCCATACTTGCTCTCTTCGCCGCTAACATTACACTCCAGCAAGACTGGAAACAACTGCCCTTGCTCACTGGCAAAGCGATCCAGACGCCGGGCAAGCTTCAGGCTATCCAGCGCATGCAGCATGGTAAAGTTCTGGCACACGGACTGCGCTTTACGGCTCTGCACATGTCCGATCATGTGCCATTCTACACCCGCTGCGTGGGAGTGCGCAGCAATCTTTGGTAAGGCTTCTTCCACATAATTTTCACCCAGCCAGTGAGCGCCTGCCTGGATTACTTCCTGCACAGACTGGATATCATGACCCTTCGTCACCACCACCAACCTTACAGAATCGGGTTCTCGTCCGGCGGCTAAGGCTGCCTGCTGTATGTCTCCCATCACACGCAGGTAATTTTCAGTGATCAAGGCTTAACGGACTCCTATCAGGGCTCCAAAACGCCCGGTGCGACCATGCTCAGCGCGGTGTGAATACCAGTCTTCCAGATGGCAGGCGGTGCAAATCTCACTGATCTCAATCTCCTCTACTCCGGCCTGCTCCAAAACCAGGCGGTTCGCTGACCACAAGTCAAATTGTACTCCAGATTGACCGTTAGAGTCTGCCAGGAGCGTGGGCGCCTGACCAGCAAACACCTGCTGCACCTGGGTGACAACTTCAGGACCCACCGGATAATGGTGCGGGCCAATGGATGGTCCAATGGCGGCGCGCAAAGCCTCCGGGCGACTGCCATAGTGCGCCTGCATCGCCTCCACTGCAGCCGCAGCGACCCTTTTCACGGTCCCTTGCCAGCCAGCATGCACCAGCCCCACGACATTCTTTTCGGGATCGACCAGCAGCACTGGCACACAATCCGCGAAACGCATGTATAGAGTCACCCCGAGCCGGTCCGTAAGGATGGCATCCGCCTGAATGTGGGGTGCATCCTTGCGCGGCGCGTCGGCAATCACCACTCTGGCGCTGTGCACCTGCCAGACATCATACAGGCTATCCAGGCTGCGTCCCAGGGCGGCAAACGAGCGGCGGCGATTTTCAGCCACGCACTCCACTTGGTCGCCTACCAGGCCCCCCACATTCAGCGAATCCCAGGGCGCCGGGCTGACGCCTCCCTGGCGGGTGAATACCGCATGTGGGAAACCCAGCTCGTTAAATGATGCGAAGGTCAGGTAGCGGATTAAGTCAGATTGGTAAAACGGCATCAGAAACTTCTACCCAGGCTTCAGCTCGCCTCAGCCTGGCGGTGGGCGATACGGCGCAGTTTGGTCGCCATCACCTGGCGGGCATCAGCCATGGAGATTTCTACCATCGGGTAACCAAACCAGGCGGTGGTAAAACCGAATAGGAAGCCGGTCAGGGAGCGGAAGAACGGTGTGCTTTCTCGATAGGGAAAGAAATTGAAGGGCGGTTGGCTGGCAAGCTGGCTGAGCCCATCCAGGCCGATCGGCAGCATCCCGAGACCAATCCATAAGTACCACGGCAGAGGTGGCAGCTTGCGCCCGGTAGCGCCGAAGACAAGACCAAACAGCAGGATGGCCCCATAGATCAGCACGTCGCGCTGGCACAGGGCGATTTTATAGCCCACCTGGTCATCGCCAACATAACGGCGAGCCGCCAGCAAGGCCGTGCCTCCATCGCCTTCGTCCAGGCCGGTAGCTTGCTGTAGAGAGAGCACTCCGTCCAGGCCGGCTTCCGCACGTGGATAAACTGCCTGCTCGCCAAAGAGGAAAAAGGAGCGGAACGCCAGCTGGTGGCAAACGCCTGAATATACACGGTAGATCACGTTAGCCGGGGTGGTATAGCCAGCGCGCATCAGCACCGGCGCCAGAACCGGCAAACCCAAATAGAGCAGGATGATCAGGTTAAATAAGGCCAGGTAATGGTTGGAAATCCAGTGCGTGAATGCATCGGCTTTGCTCCAGGTAGTGCTGCCATACAGTTCTGCATCCTGGTCGATTTGTTCGATGTGGCGCTGGCGATCACGCGCGGCCGCCAAAGTCATCGCCAGATCTTGCTGACTGATCGGCGCCTTGAGTTTATACGGGCCAATCTCCACCACCGGCACTTCAAAGCCAAACGCCCGGCGTAATTCCGGGCTGCTGTCCACATCGATTTCCACCAACTGGTGTGGAAGGCGGGCATTGAGCGCTTTCAGGTCAGCTTTGGCCTGTTCGCAAAGATGGCAGTCCTGGCGGCTGTATAGTGTGACTTTGATCATCAGGGCCAATCCACCCGCTCCAGGTATTTTTCGAGCTGCGCCTCGCTCAACAGGCCAACATGCTGGGCGCGCACCACACCCTGTGTATCCACCAGATAGGTGGTTGGATAGGCGCGCACCCGGTACAGGCTCTGCACCTGATTACCTTCGTCCATCAGGACCTCAAAACTGAGCCCCAGATCCTGCACAAATTTCTCTACACGCCAGGGTTCTTCACCAATATTCACCGCCAGCACCACCAGGTCAGGAGCGTAAGCCTGATAGGCCGCTTCGATCATGGGCATCTCCTGGCGGCAGGGGCCGCACCAGGTGGCCCAAAAATTGATCAACACATTTTTTCCGCGCAGGTCATCCAGGCTCAGGCTGGTTCCATCCAGATTGGCAAGCGTAAAATCCAGGGCTGGCTCATCCACAGAGGGCAGCACCGCCGCGGCGCTCCCTGAGCCAAACAGATTCGGCAAGCGCCCCATGAAGCCCAACCCGGCCAGGATCAAAAAGCCCACCCCAAGCCCTACCAGCAAACCAGCCCCCAACAGCACTGCACCGTGGGGGGCTTTGCGCGAGCCATATCCATCCGCGCCCGCGCCGGATGACTGGGACGGTGTAACCTGGCTCAACCGGCCTCCTGCACAGGCTCTGGAGCCGGTGGCTGATTGGACAGGCGCAGCGCCATGAACAGGGCGACCGGGAATAGGCCAGCCCCAAAGAACCACCAATCGAAGAAATTGCGTCCCTTACGAGCCGCAATGGCGGCAGGAATCAGTCCGAGCAGGGTCAGCGCCAGCACGCCAATCAACAAGAGGCGCCCTACAGCGATTTCATCGATAGCGGTGAAAAAGCTGCCATAGCGCGCCAACTGCTCGAAGCGACCAAACAAGAGCATGACCCCCACAATGATCAGGATCACGCCCATCGCAATCTCGACATAGCGCATGATTTTGCCGTGCTTGCGGATGACTTTGGTCACCAGACCAATCTGGGTAGAGGCAATCAGGAAGGGAATCGCCAGGCCGGCTGAGTAAGCTGCCAGCAGGCTGACCCCCTGACTGATGGAGCCGCCGTTCAACGCCAGAGTAAGAATGGCTCCCAGCACCGGACCCACACAGGGCGACCAGCCGGCCGAGAAAAAGATACCCATCAAGAACGAAGCCAGATAACCCCGCCCGCGGTCAGGAGCATTCTGCATGCGCAGATCGTATTCCAGGAAAGGGATGCGCAGAATGCCAGTCATATGCAGACCGAAGATGATCACGATCACCCCGCCGATACGCCCCAGCCAGGTACGCAGGTCAAACAACAAACCGCCCAGAGCCGAAGAAGCCGCGCCCAGGGAGATAAAAATCACGCTGAAGCCGAGCACAAACGCCACCCCATGACTGAGGGTCAAGAAGCGATTGCTGACCCCACGCGTGGCGGAGGCTGCCGAGCGCCCGCCCAGGTAACCGATATAGGCCGGAACCAGCGAAAATACGCACGGAGAAAGAAAGGATGCCAGACCAGCAATGAATGCCAGGCTAAGACTCAGGCTACCGATTTCCATGATTCACCAACTCCTACGAAAAAACAGACCTAGCTTTCAACAACCACAATCTTGGTGCCCACCGTGCCCGAGACGGTCATATCGCCGCTCTCCGCAGGTGTCACCGGGTTCGTCCAGCGAAAGACCCATCTGGCATCTTCCGGACGGGCATTGACACAGCCATGCGACATAGGCACGCCGAAATTATTATGCCAAAAAGTAGAGTGGATGGCTACCCCATCCCCGGAGAACAGCACCGTCCAACCAATCCCGGGCAGATCATAGCCGCCGCCGGTGGTCCCGCCGCTCATGTGCACAGAAAGCAGCTTGCGCCAGATATGGTGCGGCCCGACAGGTGTGGACCACTTATCCACCGCATTCCCCTGGGCATCAAACTTGGCCCCACTGGATATGCGGCAGTAATGCACCTCAGTATTGCCCTCATAGCAAGCCATGGTCTGGTAAGTCACATCCACCACTACGCGCTTGTCTTCTACATCCGGGCTGATGGGGCTCATCTCCTCTTCGGAGAGCGGGCGCAATGCTTCGCCTGCCACCCAAAAGATGTCCCCATAGGTGCCGTAACGCTCGTTTACCCGATACCAGACCTGCCCCTGGGCATCGGTCTTAATTTCATCGACCCACAATATCTGGCTGTAATAAACGCGGGGTAACAGCGCTTCTTTCAACCACGGCGAACGGGCAGGAGGGTTCGCCAGCACCAGATCGGCGTAAGGGACAGTCACTTCCACCCACATGCCCGGTTTAGCCCCGATTTGCGGTAGCTGAGAGATAAGGGTATTGGGCAGGTTGCGCACAGGCTGCAAATTCGGGGAGTAGATATAACCTTCCGGCGTCTCCACCCAGCGCTGGCTGTACCACATTGGGCGCGGGCCTACCGTCTCGCTCAGCCAGGGCACCACAGCATCGTCAAAGAGTACCCCTACGGTTTCACTGTCAATATGGGGGCGCGCTTTCACTTCCACCTTACCGGCTACCACGCGCCCCAGGCGATCGTTGGCGGGGAATTCAGGCAGATAGAGGCCGCTGGGCAAAGAACGAAAAGCCAGACCGCCCATACCCAGGGCTGCCAGCTTGAGAAAGGCGCGGCGCGAAATTGATCTTCTTTGCATGGTTGTTTAGATGCACTACCTACTTTTGTGGTCGCATTTTTTACAGGCACCATCTTATCAAAAATCATGGATTGGCAGCCTGAATCAAGCTTAAAGGATACCCGGAAACCAGAAGCGGGTCAATAGCCGTCTGAGGCAGGCTTAATTAAGGTTTGGTGAGAAGCGCACTGGCAAGCGATCCAATCGCAATCAAGCTAACATCCACTGGCTGGAAAGCGTGTGCTAGAATTACGGAATCAAAGCTCAGAAGGGATTGTAGCATGGTAGGAAAAACACTGGTGATGAAATTTGGGGGCACCTCCATAGGCAGCCCAGAAGCGATGGTGCAGGTGGTTGGGATCGTCAAAAAGCAACAGCCTAAATGGAAGAACCTGATCGTAGTGACCTCTGCCCTGGCGGGTGTGACTAACCGCCTACTGAAGAGCGCCTCTCAGGCTGCCACGGGTGATATCCAGACCTACCAGCAAAACGCCCAGCAGTTCCTGGATGAGCATGTAGCGATCGCCAATCATCTGGTAACCAACCCCAAAGTCCGCTTTGCCCTCAAACACGAGCTCGAACAATTGATCCAGGAGTTCACGAACCTGTGCCATGCCATCGAGATCCTGGGTGAGGCTTCGCCGCGCGCCCTGGATGCGGTTGCCGCGCTGGGCGAGCGCCTGGCAGTGCGCGTCCTGGCAGCCGGTTTGGATGCTGCCGGGGTAGCCTCACGTCCGGTGGAGGCTACCCGTCTGATCAGCACCGATGACTGCTTCCAGGATGCTCACCCAGAGATGAGCGCCACACGCCTGCGCGCCCAACGCGAGCTGGGTCCGCTGCTGAGCTCTGGAAAAGTCCCCGTGGTGACCGGCTTTATCGCTTCGACGCCTACCGGCGTGACGACCACCCTGGGCCGCGGCGGCAGCGATTTTTCGGCAACCATCCTGGGCGTGGTTTTGGAGGCGGATGAAGTCTGGATCTACACCGATGTGGATGGGGTGATGAGCGCCGACCCGCGCCTGACCCCCGAAGCGCACACCATTGACCACCTCTCTTACCGCGAAGTTGCCGAGCTGGCCTATTTTGGGGCGCGCGTGCTGCATCCCAAAAGTATCCGCCCGGTGATCGAAGCCGGCATCAATTTGCGCGTTCTGAATACCTTCAACCCCACGCACCCCGGCACGCTCATCCTGGCAGACCCGAATGGGCAAACCGGCGACAAGACCAGTGGGCAAATCAAAGCGGTCACGGTGATCCGCAGCCAACGACTGGTGACCGTGGAGGGGCGCGGCATGCTGGGCGTGCCCGGCGTGGCGGCGCGTACGTTTAGCGCAGTAGCAGCGACCGGCACCAGCGTACCTCTGATTACTCAGGCTTCATCGGAGCAATCGATCTGCTTTGCCGTGCCATCCAACGCCATCCAACGCGTGCTCGGCGAGCTGGATGCCAGCTTCGAAGTGGAGTTGGCGCGGCGCGATATCGACCGCATCTGGTCCACTGAGGAAGTTGTGATCATCACCATCGTAGGAGCCGGGATGCGCAGCACCCCCGGCATCGCCGGGCGCATCTTCACCGCCCTGGGGCAGCAGGAAGTCAATGTGATTGCCATTGCCCAGGGCTCTTCTGAAGTGTCTATCAGCGTGGTGGTGGATGCGCTGGATATGCAAGCTGCGCTGAATGCAATCCATGGCTTGATCGCCTGATCTACAAATAAAAACGAGAGCTTGTGCAAAAAAGGCGAAGCGTGTTGCGACCGCCACAGAAAGCAATCACAACACTGCTTTGCCTCTACCGATGGTAATTAAATTAACGAGAGCCTGCCAGGGTGGTTTTGGACAACCCAGCAGGCTCTCGAATTAAAGCACCGATTTAAGCTACCTGTAAATCCAGCGGCTGGCGGCGAATATGCGCCTGGCGAGTCGCCTTGAGCACCTGGGCCACGTATATTTCGGGGATATCCACCAGGGTATTGTTTTCCTGAATTAAGATCTTGCCGATGCTGCTGCCAGGGATATTCCCCTGTGCGGCAATCAAGCCCACTACCTCAGCCGGGCGTAAGCCATGCTGCTTGCCCAGGGACAGTGCCAGACGCGTCATACCCGGCTCGTCTGCAGTCGTGCGGGTACGCTCTGCCGGGCGGCGTGAGTTCCTGTTGCGGGACTCTTCTCTGCGCGGCAAGTCACTATTGCGGGTGATCCCCTGGCGGGTACGGGAAGCACGCGGCCGTTCGGGGGCTTCTTCGTTGAAAATGGTCACATGCTCAATGGGGCGCTGCTTTTCTTCTGAGCGCGCCAGCTTGAGGGCGGCCGCGGCAATTTCCAAGGGTTCAAAGCCCTGCTCAACCAGACTTTCGACCAGCTCGCGCTCGCGCTTGTAGCGGCCGCGCTGCAGCCAGACATTGACGCTCGCCAGAAGCTTTTGCTCACGCTGGTTGCGAATGTCTTCTTCGGTGGGGATGGTCGAGCGCACCAGTTTTTGGCGTGCAAAGCTTTCAAGATTAAAAAGCATGCGTTTTTCAAAGCGGGCGACCAGGGTGATGGCAATACCGGTTTTACCGGCGCGCCCGGTGCGCCCGATGCGATGCACGTACAGCTCCGGGTCGTCGGGCAGATCATAATTGAAGACATGTGAAATATCGTCAATATCCAGCCCACGTGCAGCCACATCCGTAGCCACCAAGACGCTGACCTGCCCGGCGCGGAAGCTGTTCAGGGTGCGCTCACGGGCTTCCTGGTTCAGGTCGCCATTCAGGGCAGCAGCCGGAAAACCACGCCCGGTGAGCTCCCCTGCCAGCTCACTGCTGGCCTGGCGGGTGCGCACAAAGATCAGCGCACTGGTCACATTCTCCATTTCAAACAAGCGGGTCAGGGCAGCAGTTTTTTCATGCTGCGATACAAAATACACGCGCTGTTCGATGCCTGCACCGGTAACCTGCTCGCGCTGGATCAACACCGATTGGGGTTGGTTCAGGTAGCGGCTGGCCAAACTGCGGATAGCAGGAGGCAGGGTTGCCGAAAAGAGGGCTGTTTGGCGTTCGGTGGGGGTCTTACTTAGAATGGATTCGATCGCTTCGGCAAAACCCATGCTGAGCATTTCGTCCGCCTCATCCAGCACCACCATGCGTAGCTGATCAATATTCAGCACGCCCTTGTCCATCAAGTCCATCAAGCGTCCCGGGGTGCCTACCACGATATCTGCGCCGCGCCGCAGGCCGGAAATTTGCGGGCCATAAGCTGCCCCGCCATAGACTGCCAGGACGCGCGCCCCACTGAATTGCCCATACGAAGCTATGGTGCTGGCTACTTGCAGCGCCAGTTCGCGCGTGGGCGTGAGCACCAAAGCCTGCACTGTACCTTTACCAGGGACTAGGTTATTCAGCATGGGCAGCGCAAACGCGGCTGTTTTACCAGTCCCGGTCTGGGCCTGGCCAATAACATCCTGTCTGTTCAATAATAAGGGGATTACCGCCGTCTGGATGGGGGTGGGCGTCTGGTAGCCGCATTGGTCTACCGCCTGCACCAGGTTTGGGTGCAGGTCAAAGGAAGCAAAATTGGTCGTCATCAAAACTCCTAGAAACTGGCTGTTTTGACGACTCCGTACTTCTGCCCATTGCGCTTCTAAAATGGAGGCTTTCCTTGCGGAAGGACCTTCACAGCAACAAAAAACCCGGCAGCTTCCGCCGGGTACCCCGGCATATTTGCCAGGCATCTTCGGAATATCAAAACAAGCGATTAGATTAACCAGGGCACAAACGGCCCGGGCGCTGAAGTATACCACATCCTATTGTGGTGTGTGGACCAAATTGTCAATGGTATTAATCTTAATAGGAGTTACGCACCTGGGTGGAACTGCGTAACTCCTATCTTATTCTAAGCGGCTCAAAAAGGCGCTGGCATGCTGGCGTAACGCTGGCGCATCGGGGAATTCCAACACCTGCATGGCAAGCGCCTGGGCATCCCCCAAATCCAGCTTGCTCAACAGGCGTTTGATGCGCGGGATGCCGGAGGCGGTCATGCTCAGCTCGCGCACCCCCAGACCAACCAGGATAGGCGCTGCAACCGGGTCGCCAGCCAGCTCTCCGCACACCCCCACCCATTTAGCGTGCGTTTCGGCTGCCTGGCACACCTTATGGATCAGTTTCAACACCGCCGGGTGCAGGGCATCTGCCAGATTTGCCAGGGCAGGATTGCCGCGCTCGGCTGCCAGGGTGTATTGGGTCAGGTCGTTGGTGCCGATGGAGAAGAAATCCACCTTCTCAGCCAGGGAATCAGCCATGAGCGCTGCCGAGGGGATCTCAACCATGATGCCGGTCTCCACCGGCCAGCAGTGGGCAATGCCATCAGCGGTCAGATCTTCGTGAGCCTGCAACATGGCGGCTTTAGCCTGCAGCACCTCGCTCAAATTGGCGACCATGGGGAACATCACCCGGAAATTCGCCTCCAGACCAGCGCGCAGGATGGCGCGTAGCTGGGGTTGGAACAGCTCCGGCTTGAGCAGCGAAAGACGCAGAGCGCGCACGCCCAGGAAGGGATTGGCCTCCGCGGCCAGCCCGGCGTAAGGCAGCTCTTTATCCCCGCCGGCGTCCAATGTGCGTACGATCACGGGGCGGGGAGCCATGCGCGCGCCGATATCGCTCAACACCTGGGTTTGCTCGGCCTCAGAGGGTGGGGTCTGGCGAGTGAGGAACAGAAATTCAGTGCGCAGCAGCCCCACGCCCTCCGCGCCATTTTTCAACGCCGCCTGGGTGTCTTGCAGGCTGCCCACGTTTGCCACCACCTCGATGCGCGTGCCATCCGCGGTATAAGCCAGCGCCTGGCTGGTGCGTAATAGCTCCTGGCGCCGGTCCAGCCAGGCCTGGCGGTTGGCGTTCAATTCGTTTTGCAGCTCGACCGGCGGCTCAACCCATATATGCCCTGCACTGCCATCCAGACCCAGCAGGGTGCCATCCGGCAGCCTTAGCAAGGCAGGTTTGATGCCAGACACCGCCGGGATTCCCAGGGCGCGTGCCAGGATGGCGCTGTGTGAGGTGGGTCCACCGCCCACGGTGGCAAGGCCAAGCACTTTTTCCATATCCAATTGGGAGGTTTCAGTGGGGGTAATATCCTGCGCCAGCAAAATCACCGGGGCAGGCAGCTCGATCCTGGTAGCCTGTTTACCAGCCAGGGCAAACAGCATCTGGCGGGCAACATCCAGCACATCTGCACCGCGCTGCTGCAAGTAGACATCCGGCAAAGCGCGGTAACTGGCAGCAGTCTCCTCAGCCACCAGACTCCAGGCATGGGCGGCGTTCTCACCGGCGCGAATATGCGTGCGCACGGCTGCCAGGGTTTCTGGATCCTGCAAGATCAGGCGGTGGGCGTCGAAGATAGCCGCCTGCTCCTCGCCGGCGCTGGCGCGCACCTGGCTCTTCTGCTGGCGGATAATCTCAGCGGTAGCCGCCAGGGCGGTATCCAGTCTGGTTAACTCAGCTTCAATATCTGCGGCTGGTTCCGTGGATACTGGCGGAGGCGCCGGTTTATAAACGAAGAGTGGCCCCAGGGCAAATCCTTCGGCGATCGGGATGGCAGCCTCGCCGCCAGCAGCCTGGAGGGTAGTTTGCGGGCCGGTCGCTGCGGCGGGGATCGCCTCAGCCTCCATCTCCAGCTCCCCAAAACCATCTTCTACCAGATCGCGCAAGGCCTGAATGACGAGAGCAGCCTCGGGCCCGCTGGCGCTGATGGCGACCTGGTGCCCGCCTACAGCAGCCAGGGTTGCCACCCCATTCAGGCTGCGCGCCGAGACGGGTCCCTTGTGATTGGTCAGATTGCGGACAAACACTTCGGCTTCATAAGCGGCAGCGGTTTGCACAAATCGCGCCGCAGGCCGGGCATGCAGCCCATGCACATTGTGCAGCGTCAGGATAATTTCCTGTTCTGGCGGCGCAACCGGTGCAGAGGGCGTGACAACAAAGGAGGACACCCCCAATTGTTCTAATTTGGGCAGCAAGGCCGTACGCGCTTCTCCACATACCGTTCCCAGGTCAGCGCCTAATCCGGCTTGCACAGCAGCAGCCATAGCGCCTTCGACCAGCGGCGCCGGGCAAAAATGCACATTTTTGGCGATCTCAGGGGGGAGCAGGTCCCGGGCGGTTTCGGCGCTCAGGATCGCGGAACCCAGGTCCATGAGCACCAGCACGCCATCTTCAGAGTACACCGACTGGATCACTTCCATGATCTCTATGGCGTCCGTGCCAATCTCGCTGTGGTCCACGCCCGCACCTGCCGCAATGCCGATGGGCAGATCCGGGTTGGCCATTTGTTGGATCAAGGCCAGTAAACCTTCAGCCAGGCGACGGCTATGCGAGACGAGCACAATTCCGACCATGGGAGCAATTCCTCGATGTAAGATTTAAATGTTGTTTGATCGGTAAGAGAACACTGATCGGGCTTTATCCCTCGGCCAAAGCTTTGACGAGCTCTCGGCAGAAATCTGGAATATCGGCTACCACACGGCCCCACACCAGCTGACCTTCACGGAATGCCGGCTCATCCACCCAGACAGCCCCGGCATTGACCAGGTCGTCTTTAATCCCCAGCGAGCCGGTGGTACGCGCCCCTTCAGGAATAATGCCGGCGGAGATCGCCACCAATCCGGCATGGCAGATCAAGCCAACGATCTTCCCCTGCGCGTAAACCCCCCGCACAAAGTCCTTGACCTCGTCATAACGGCGCATCTTATCTGGCGCCCAGCCACCCGGTACGACCAGGCCATCATAATCGTCTGGATTGGCGTCTGCCAGGGCTGCATCACTGGTAGCAGGTAAAGCCACCTTGCCATGCACCGTTTTGCCCGCTTTCAGCCCCAGGATGGTTACGCGCGCGCCTTCTTCCCGCAAACGCATGACCGTTACCCAGAATTCCAGGTCTTCAAAACCTTCCTCCAAGAGCACAGCGATATGTTTATTCTTCAGTTGCATGGTTCCTCCACCAGAACTTGCTATCGAGCGGGATGGAGCTGGATGCAGGTTCGCTGCATGATCCATCCCGCCAGAGATGATTTATCCGAGCGCAGCTACTGCTGCCAGCAGCCACATGCCATAGATGACAAAGCCCACGCCAACCACGACAAAAATCCAGTCCAAGATGCGCAGCAAAGCTGGCGCAGGTTTCAGGTCCAGGATGATGCCGCGAACGCCAATTAAGGCGTGTGCAATGACGGTGGTCAGGAAAATCGCCTCCATCACTGGGATATACCAGCTCTGGTAGTAGGCCACTACTTCGGCGTGCGATAACAAGCCGCCAATGCTGCCAATATAGTGATTTACCGCCATATGGATCAGAGCAACCACCAGCAAAATCGGGCCGGTGAGCAGTTTTATCAGCCACAGAGTAGTCGACTCGCCTGGTTTGGGAACAGAAGGTGTATTGATCATGGCAGCCTCCTAAGCAAAGTACATGCGCCAGCCAAAAAAGGCAATGGCGATCAAACTGAGCACCACCACCCCGATGAAAAATTCACGCTGGCGTGGAACGGCGATGCCAAAACTATTCAAGCCAATACGAATACCGTTCAGTCCATGCAAGAAAACAGCAGCCACAACCAGCAATTCGCCAAATTTCAGGATTGGATTCTCGATCAGCTTGAGGAAGTTATCATAGGCATCCGGTCCCTGGGCCAATGTTCCCAGAACGATCAGGTGCAGGAACAGGTAAAGGGTCAGGCCAAGGGCGGTGATGCGGTTGAGCATGAAACCATAGGTGCCCAGCGTCTTGCCGCGCGGGTCGAACCAGCTCAAAATTCGGGTGAAAATATTCGGGTTCGTGTTCATTTGCTCACCTCAACACTTTTGCGTGGGCTGAACCAGCTTTTTAGTTTTTCACCAATCAACATACGGCGCAATTCCATGATGCGCCAGCCAGGGTCTACATTGGACGGGCAAACCGCAGTGCATTCGTAGGCGCTGTGGCAGCGCCACACACCATCGGTACCACCCACAATGTCGAGCAATTTGGGATTGCTCGCCAAACCAGCTTGATGGGCGCCTGCCAGCGGCGCCGGGCCCAGGTAATCCGGCGTAGAGCCAACGATTGGGCATGCACTCATGCATAACCCACATTCGATACAGTCCGAGAGACGGATGAAATCTTCTCCGGGATCGGCTGGTCCGGCAGGGCGGAATTCCTTCTGGATGGCTTCCTGGCGATCTGAATTTACAGGATGATGCCCGACCAGCTCCATGCGCCGATAGAGCTCGCCCATATCTACTGCCAGGTCGCTGATCACCGGGAAATTGCGCATCGGATCTACGCGCAGCGTACCCCCATTAGAAACCACCGAGCGAACCGGTGTGATGCAGGTGAGTTTTTCGACATTATTCACGCGCATCCCGCACGCCCCGCAGGTGGAGTGGTGGCAGGCGTGGGCGTAATTCAGCGTTTTATCATGGAAAGCCCAGACACGCTCCACCAGATCGATCACATTTTCATCCGGGTTGGCTTCCATTTTGAATTCTTGATCGTAAGGTTGTTGACCCTGTTTTTGGCGGCGGATCACCAGGGTAATGTTCCATTGTTCAGCCATGGTGTGCTCCTTAATTGTTCAAGGCGTAGAACTCCCGGTAGGAGATCAACGGGTAGTCCATCGTCTGGCAGGGGATATTCAGGCCGAGCTTGCCGAGCACGATATCGGTTGTTTTCTCAGCCATGGCGCGCAACGTGGTGGCTTTGCCGCCGGTGATTGTGACAAAGCCATCCACATTGTCCGTTTCTTTGTGGTCAAAGCACTTGAATGTACGGGCAACGCTTCGCCCAGGCGCGCCGCTCCCGATCAGGGGGCGAGTCGCATTATAAATTCCCCGCAGCTTGGCCGATTTCAGTGCAGGCGCCAACTCGTAAGCCCGCTCCAACATCAGATCGATTTGCTCGTCAATGATCGGGATGTAATCCAGATTTTCCGCGGTGAACGAAGTTGTCCCGATCACCATCATGCGGCGTTGCGGCAAGACGATATCTCCATCGGCCGGCGGGCACAGACGATTGATCACCCGTTGGGCTATACGCTGGTCGAAAGCCACCATGATCCCGGGTGTGGGCTGAATTGGCACTTGGGCGCCTGCCATTACTGTTATCTCACCAACCCAGGCTCCAGTGGCATTGACAACCATATCGGCGTGCAATTCCAGCTCTTTGTTAGCCGGCAGGTCCAGAACTTTGACTCCAGTCACATTGCCCTGCCCATCCATAAGCAAGCCTTTCACTTCGTGATAGAGCAGGAACTTAGCGCCATGTTTCTTCGCTGTCGCAGCAAATGACAATGCCAGGCGCAAGGGATCAAAGGTGCCATCTGGAATGGTAAAGGCTGCCAGCACCCCTGGATTCAGGTTCGGCTCCATGGCGAGGACTTGCTTCGGGGTCAACTCCTCGATCGGAATATGGCAGGCCTCACACCCGGCGATAAAATCTTCGCCATAGGCCACATCCTGTTCGTTTAAGGCTACAAACAAACCGCCATTCGGCTCAATCACCGTGGGCACGATCTTACGCAAGATCATATTTTCATCGATACATTCGATAGCCGATTCCTGGTCTTTGACGGCATAGCGCCCGCCGCTATGCAGCAGACCATGCGTGCGACCGGAAGTGCCATTGGCAATGGGACCGCGTTCAACAACGGTCACCTCACAGCCGCGCAGAGCCAGATCATGGGCAGTTGCTACGCCCGTGAACCCGGCCCCAATGACAATGATGCGTGGTTTTGACATAATTTTTGATCCTTTCGTGAAGGATTTATCGTTAATGATACTTCTGACAACAAGCCGGGCAGTCGCTCACCTGGTGATCGTGCTCCAGGGCGGCACAGGTCAAATCGTCTGCCAGGCCCGGTTTGAAACCAGTCTTACCACACCAGCAGGCGTACCAGCCCAATGAGAGCTGAGCGTAAGCCTGGCATGGGGCGATCAAATCGACACATTCAACTCCCATGCCCCAGCGGGCATTGGTGAAAAGCCGATTGGCGCCTGCCTGGCTCAGTTTCTCGGCGTACTCCCGAAAGTGGGTGCAGTGCCGCATAAGCAGAACTCCACAGGTGATATCCGGTGGAAACTCGAGCCTGAGTGCATCCCCCTCGATCAAGGTCAGATTGGCAGGCAAATCGATGCGGTTGTCCATGTTCAAGGCAGGGTCAATTTCGATGGCGTATACATGCCGGACGAGCTGCGCCATTTGGCGTGCCAGACGTAAATCACCGGCGCCAATATCCAGGATCACATCAGCAGGCTCCAGACGATTCAGCACCCAATCATAAGTTGGCTGATCATAAGGAGCCCAAAGACTTTCCCAGAGCATTGGAGCGGATGACACAGACATATCTGCCTTTTAGTGTCTCCCTAACAAGCGGTTTAGTAAAATGAATCCGAAGAAAATGATCCACAGCGTCCCGCCAAACAGCAGACCCCTCAAGAGGCCTTCACCCCAAGTCATTCCAAACTCGGTCACTGCCTGGTAAGCTGTCATCGCTATCATACCGATACTCAAGACGGCAATGATAATAATACCTGTGCGATACGGAATCCAGGCGTTGCCTTGCAGTTCTGAGGAAGATCCAGCTTGTTTGGCAGCTTTCTTTGCACTTTTATTACCAGATTTTTTGGTCATGAAATTTACCTGTCAGATCGTTAATAATAAAGTAATTTCGAATTTAGTAAATTGCCCAATTATGATGTAAGAGGGGGCGACTACTCATCCGCAGATGGGTTAGCCGCCCCCTGATTACAGGCACGTGGTGAGATATTAGAAATAGACTAAAGTGCGCGGCTCACCACATTGGAGAAATTACTCAACCCAATCGAAGGTGCGGGTGACGGCTTTCTTCCAGCCTTTGAAGAGCTTCTCGCGCTCTGCCTTGGCCATCTCGGGTTTCCATTCCTTATCCTTGCCCCAGTTGGCGCGCAGATCTTCGACTTTAGCCCAGAAGCCAACCGCCAGGCCAGCCGCGTAGGCCGCGCCCAAAGCAGTGGTTTCAGCTACGGTCGGGCGGATGACGGGTACGCCCAGGATATCCGCCTGGAATTGCATCAGGGTGTCATTGAAGACCATACCGCCATCGACTTTCAGGGCGGTCAGTGGCACACCGGAGTCGGCATTCATCGCATCGAGCACTTCGCGGGTCTGGTAAGCGGTGGCTTCCAGGGCGGCGCGGGCGATGTGGTACTTGGTGACATAGCGGGTCATGCCAACGATGGCGCCGCGGGCATCGCTCTTCCAGTAGGGGGCGAACAGGCCAGAGAACGCCGGCACGAAGTAGATGCCGCCGCTGTCCTCAACCTTGTTGGCGAAATCTTCGACGTGCTTGGAGAACTCGAAGAAGCCCAGGTTGTCGCGCAGCCACTGTACCAGAGCGCCGGTGATGGCGATGGAGCCTTCCAGGGCATATACTGCCTTCTCGTCGCCGATCTTGTAGCCGAGGGTGGTCAGCAGGCCATTCTTGCTCTGAACAGGCTTGGTGCCGGTATTCAGCAGCATGAAGCAGCCAGTGCCGTAGGTGTTCTTGGCTTCGCCGGGGCTGAAGCAGGTCTGACCAAAGAGAGCCGCTTGCTGGTCGCCCAGGTCGCCGGCAACGGGGATGCCGTTCAGCGAGCCGACTGCCTTGCCGTATACGGCTGAGGAGGCCATCACGCGCGGCAGCATCGCTTTGGGGACTCCCATGATCTTGAGGATCTCATCGTCCCAATCCAGCGTCTCCAGGTTCATCAGCATGGTGCGTGAGGCATTGGTTACATCGGTGACATGCACGCCGCCATTGGAGCCGCCGGTGAGGTTCCAGATCACCCAGGTGTCGATATTGCCGAAGAGTACTTCGCCCTTCTCAGCTTTGGCGCGCACGCCGGGGACATTATCCAGGATCCATTTGATCTTGGGGCCGGAGAAATAGGTCGCCAGCGGCAGACCCACTTTCGGGCGGAAGCGATCCTGGCCGCCGCTCTTGGCCAGCTCATTGCAAATGGTATCGGTGCGGGTATCCTGCCAGACAATGGCGTTGTAAACAGGCTTGCCAGTGGATCGGTCCCACACAACCGTGGTCTCTCGCTGGTTGGTGACACCCACCGCAGCGATATCCTTCGGATCAATTTTGTACTTCTTCAGAGCGCCATCGATCACTTCCTGAGTGGCCTGCCAGATTTCCATCGGGTCGTGCTCAACCCAGCCTGGCTTCGGGTAAATCTGCTCATGTTCTTTCTGATAAACCCCGACGACCATGCCAGCGTGATCGAAGATCATAAAGCGGGTACTGGTAGTACCCTGATCGACTGCTGCTGCATATTTAGCCATGTTTATTCTCCTTAATATTGAATATGATCGGACTTAAACGCCATTCCACACTTTCGCGGCCGAATTCAGGATCAGAAAAGAAGATGTTGCTCCTGGATCCTGATGACCGATAGAACGTTCACCCAGATAACTGGCACGCCCTTTCAGGGCAAGCATGGGGATTGTAGCAAGCATGCCTTCACGAGCAGCCTCAGCGCAAAGCATCAACGCTTCGCTCTGTGATTTGCCATCGGCAATGGCTTGCTTAAGCGCCTGAACAGCCGGCGTGAGCGCATCCACCATTGTCTTCTGGTTCACTTCAGCTTTGCCACGCATCACAATGCCTGCCAGGGCGGCTTCCAAACTTACAGCCCACTCTTCAATCGAAATTTCCAGCTTCCCGGTGGTTTTTTCGCCTGCCTTCAGGAAGAATGTCCCATAGAGCGGGCCACTGGCGCCACCTACCGTGGCAATTAATGTCATCGCAGCGGTCTTAAAGATGGTGCCAATGTCTTTATCGCTGATCTCTTCCATTTTGCCCATGATGGCTTTAAAGCCGCGATCCATGTTCGCGCCATGGTCAGCGTCACCGATTGGGGAATCTAGCTGAACCAGATAATCCCGGTTTTCGGCGAGAGTTTGGGCAACATCCTGTAGCCAGGCAAGAATATCATCACGCGATATGGACATAGGGAACCCCGTAACTGTCGAGAGTTCAGAGGGTTGGCAGGTTCTTGCCCGCCAACCCTCTGAGTTGAATTATTCAGTTGTCTTAAACACCCCAGCGGAGACCAGGGGTCTTTACTGGTGCATCCCAGAGCTTAACCAGCTCATCGTCCATCTTCAGCATCGTGATGGATGCGCCAGCCATTTCCAGGCTGGTGATGTACGGCCCGATCAAGTTGCGGACGACCTTGAGACCATGCTTCTCAGCGATCTCGTAAGCCTTGCGGTAGATCACGTAGAGCTCGATCAAGGGTGTGCCGCCCATGCCATTGACGAACAGCAGGACATCGTCACCCTGCTTGTAGGGCAGATCACTGATGATCGGCTCCATCAGCATCTCGGTGACCTCGTCGGCGCTCTTTAGTTTCATGCGCACGCGACCAGGCTCACCGTGGATACCGATACCAATCTCCATCTCATCTTCCGGCAGATCGAAGGTTGGTTTACCTGCATGCGGTACGGTGCAGGAGGTGAGCGCCATACCCATCGAGCGGCCTTGCCCATTAACCTTGCGGCAGAGCTTGGCCACCTCCTGGAGAGAGCGTCCTTGTTCGGCGGCTGCACCGCTGATCTTCTCAGCGATGACAGTTATGCCCACGCCGCGACGCCCGGCTGTGTACAGTGAATCCTGCACAGCAACATCGTCGTTGGTGATCACCGCCTCGACTTCGATACCTTCAGCTTGAGCCAGCTCAGCGGCCATCTCGAAGTTCATGATGTCGCCAGTATAGTTCTTGACGATGTGCAACACACCGGCGCCGCCATTGACAGCCTTGGTAGCTTCCAGCATCTGATCAGGTGTTGGTGAGGTGAAGACTGCCCCAGGGCAGGCTGCATCGAGCATGCCCATGCCCACAAAACCACCATGCATCGGTTCGTGGCCAGAGCCGCCGCCAGAAATCACGCCTACTTTACCCTTAATCGGCGCATCCGCGCGCACGATGATGTTCGGGTTGTACTGGACTCTGACAAGATCTGAATGGGCATAAGCAATGCCCTGCAGCTCTTCTACAACGATATCTTCGGGCTGGTTAATCAGTTTTTTCATCGCTTCACTTCCTTCTGCTAACAATTCATTGCACTGCTACATCTCAACTGTAGTCGGTGGTTATTTCTTATCAGGAAGTTGAGCGGTAACAAACCAGTCGTAAACCATGAAGCCAATTGGGCCTGCAATAGCCGGGATCAAAACGGGCGGGATCAGCCAGTAGATGCCGTCAAACAGACCTTGAGTGCCCACAAGCGTACCGAAGAGTCGGGGGCCAAGATCACGAGCGGGGTTGATCGAGTAACCGCTGGGGCCACCCAAGGAGAGACCAACAGCCAGGACGGTGAAGCCGACCACGAAGGGTCCCAGGTTGTGCATCAGGCCCATGTTCTTGGAGTCGCCGCTGGCGGCGATGCCCCACATCAGGACCATGGTGCCAAAGAATTCAGCGATGCATGCGGTGACCAGAGAGTACGGGGCGCCACCAGAGCCTGCTGCTCCGCCCCAGAATGCGCTGCCAAAGGTTGAGCCAGGGCCGGTAGACCAGACATTGGGCATGCCAGCAGCAACCAGGCCATCGCGGTAGACCAGGTAGACGCCCAGGGCGCCCAGGAAAGCGCCGATGAACTGCGCTACGATGTAGGGTCCTACCTTACCCCAGGGGAAGCCGCGCTTGACAGCCAGGCCGAGGGTAACAGCTGGGTTCAGGTGGGCGCCAGAAACGCCACCGGAAACATAAACAGCGATAATAACTGCGAAGGCCCATCCGATGGTGATGGTGTTCCAGTTATACGCCGGGGCAGCCAGACGGGGCGCAAGACCTACGTTGGCGACGACACCGTCACCCAACAGGATCAGGATAAACGTGCCAAAGATCTCGCCGATCAACTCTTTCATTTTCATGGTTCATTCTCCTTGAAATATAGCTTGATACATTAGATAGTTCGAACTGGTGAGGGAGGGAACTCATAAAACAAAAGTAATTTCTGTGTTTGCACCGCTCCTTTCTGGTTCACACGCCATAAAAAAAACCTGCACAGGCCTTTAAATGATGTTACCTGGCTGGTTTAATGGAGGGACGTGGACCATAGATTTAAACATGACAATAAACGCATACCTCTTATTATGACACGCCTTACAATTCTGTCAATAGAAAACAAAAATGTGTTTCATACTGGAACAAAACAAATATAAACTGTTTTATTATGAAACACACAATGTTATATTGACAATGTTATTGAATATTAAATTTTAATACTTCGGAAGTCATCCACGGAGATATCGAACTGGCGTAATTTGCGCCACAGGGTTGTGCGACTGATTCCCAGGGCCCGCGCCATCTGGGTTACATTGCCATGCATATGCCGGGCAGATTGAATTACTGCCTCGCGCTCAATTTCTGAGAGGGGAGAAATGCCTCCCAGATACAGGCCTGACTTCTCCTGGTCAGAGGGGTGGAACACAAATTCTGGCAGGTGCTCGGGTTGGATATTTTCCCTGCCTTCCACCTGGCTGGCTGCCAGCCGCAAGACTGCTTCCAATTCTCGCAAATTCCCAGGCCAGTCATAATTCTTTAGCACAACCAGCGCCGCATCGGTCAGATGATATGGCTCATTCACCTGCCCCGATAGGCGCTTAAGGCTTTCATCCGCCAGGGCAGGCAAATCTTCAATGCGGTTGCGCAGAGGCGGTAAAGTGATCTCGAAGGTGCTCAAGCGATAATACATATCTGGTCGAAAACGACCCTCGGAGATCAGCTGTTCGAGGTTCGCTGACGAAGATGCAATCACACGTGCATCCACTGCGATAGGGCGGTGATTTTGCTTATGCTGAATAATCCCCAGCTCTAAGGCATCCAGCAAGATCGCCTGTCCTTCCAGTGAAAGCCCCTCGATATCCTGGAAATAGATCGTCCCATCCTGGGCCAGCTCAAACTTACCCGGCTTGCCCCACGGTTCACGCTCCGAGACGCCTTCGCCAAAACCAATCAGTTCCTCAACCATCTGGGCAGGGTTGGTGGTTGCACAGGCAAAAAAGATGAAGGGTTCATCCCGGCGTGGGCCGTCATTATGGATGGCGGTAGCGAGCACATTTTTTCCGGTGCCGCGCTCACCACGGATCAGCACGCTGGCACGCGCAGCCGTGGCGGTGCGCGCCAGTCCTCGCACCCGGCGGATAGCCACTGAATTGCCCAGGATGATATCGTTCAGACTGGTGGAATGGTAGCCCGCCCGGTTCTGAGAGATTTGTAACAGATCAACCTCTTTGTGCAAGGTTACGATGGCATTATACAGGCCAGCTTTGCTTTGCAGGAAATTCAAACTGACCACCAGATCGAGCGGGCGATTGCCGGTGCGCACACGTGCAGTGACATTGTTCAAAGTCTGGCGATCCTGGATCGCTTCTTCCAGCCAGGAGGGCAGCGAGATGAAATCGCGGTATTGCTTACCCATGATCGCCTGGCGAGGCAGGCTGATCACCTGCTCCGCAGCATCGTTGATATGGATTAGCCTGCCCTCGGCATCCCAAACCATTACCCCTTCAGAGATAGCGCCCAATATGGCATTCATCTGGGCGATCTGGTTATTCTGTTCTGCCATGAGCTGCTCGGAGGAACGCTGGCTGACGATGAGCTGCGCCGTCCCCATCGCCAGGCTCAGCGTATGGGGGTAATGCTCTTCAAATCGATTCACCAAACCTACCGCGCCCAACAAGCGGCCAGAAAGATCGAAGATTGGAGCAGCAGCTTCGGAAAAGACATGGAATTGTTGGATAAAATGCTCGGGGCCCCGTACGCGCACGGGTACGCCTTCAGCCAGGGCTAACGCAAAGGCATTGGTGCCCACATGGGACTCGGCAAACAAAGCCGCGTGGCGCAAGCCCTGCACCTCGATCATGGCGACCATCCGGGAATCGCCCAGAATGTCGATGATATATCCCAGGCTGTTCACCAATATCAAGGCGGTATTACTGCCTTCCAGGTGCTCGTAGACATCCTCCATCACCCGCCGGCCCACCGTCCGGATGCTGACATTGCTATCGGCAGCCTCCAACAGGCTCGGGCTGAGGCGGCTAGGACGCAGGGGCTGCTGAGGGTTGAGGTGGGGATAACAGCGCATCCAGGAACGCGCCACGAACGCTTCAACACCCGGATTTAGCTGGTTTTTTTCAACATAGCTCAACCAGTTATGATAGAGCTCTGCAAAACCTGGCAATTGCTTATCCGATTGGGAAAAAGATGCTGCGCTGATCATAGCAGTTTATTCTACCGTGAAATCCCCAGGCCGGCCTATAAGCCGCATTCTGTAAGCGAAAGCAATGCTTCCGCCCGGCGATCATCTCTCTGGGCCAGACGTTACCGGCTGGCTCTAGCAGCCTACCCGAAGCCTGGATACGCCCGTAAGCGCACCAGGAGACGAGCCGCCTCCTCCCGCAACGCGGGCAGACTCCTGCTTGGCCTTGCTCCGGGTGGGGGTTGCCTGGCCGCAGGTGTTGCCACCTGCGCCGGTGAGCTCTTACCTCACCTTTTCACCCTCACTTCAGCCTCCCACAGGAAGCCGAAGCACTGTGTCTCTGTGGCCCGATCCGGAAGATTACTCCTCCCCGGGGGTTACCCGGCACCCTGCTCTATAGAGTGCGGACTTTCCTCGACGCGCTGTAGCACGCCGCGATCGCCCGACCAACCTGGGGACATTAATCATACTATAGAACAATAAGATTTTATTTGTTCTCTGTCAGGTTAACTTGATGGTTCACTTTTCAACTTTGGCTAACAGGTTTTTTGGATTTCTGGACAAATTCACTACTATCATGTAAAATAACATGCCTTGGGTCACTTCTGTGATCCATCTGAGCTATTTTTTCGGAGGAAGACTTTGGCTAATATTAAATCTGCCATCAAGCGCAACAAGCAGAATGAAAAGCGTCGTCTGCGCAATCGCATCTACGTCGGCGCGGCGCGCACAACGGTCAAGAAAGCTCGCCTGGCTATCGAAGAAAACGACCTGGAAGCCGCCCGCGCAGCCACCCTGACCGCGATCAGCGCCCTGGATAAGGCCGCTGAGAAGGGTATTCTGCACAAGAATAATGCCTCCCGGCGCAAGGGTCGTCTGATGCGCCACCTGGCCCAGCTCGAAAAACAAACTGCCGGGTAGTAGATCTCTTCATTTTGCCGAGGCAACGCCTACCAGAACTTGCTGATGTTGCCTCCCACACTTGAATCCCCCAACCAGCGGGAGCACACAAAGGCTCCCGCTGGTTTTGCGTGCTTTTCGCTATTCAATGAAACAGGGAGCTGCAATCGGGTGACCAGGCAGTCTTCTAGACGATAATTAGGGGCATGTTATAATCCATCTGCCAGTCAGGTAAGCGCTACTGCCAGCTAATTCGAACACAGGAATATCCCACCAGTATGTTTACCCTTGAGAGACAGGCCGTCGAAAACCAAATCCACGCATACTGCACCGACCAGGGGCTTCCCGAACTAAGTGAGCTAACCTGGTCGCCAGTGCCCTTTACTGGTGAATGGGGGATCAGCACCTCGTTCTTCCAGCTCGCCGCCAACCAGGCGCGTCAGCTTGCCGCTACGGGTGAGCGGGTGAACGTCGCCAAACGCGCCCAGGAGATAGCTGAAGGGGTAGCAGAATATCTGGGTGCGCCCGCAGGCTTCAGCCATGTGGAGGCAGTGCGCGGCTACCTGAACCTGTATTATTCTTCCGCTGAGTACAGCCAGCGCGTGGTAGATATTATCCTGGAGCAAGGCGTCCATTTTGGTCAGGGCAAAGCGAAAAACGAGCGCATCATGGTGGAATACGCCCAGCCCAACACCCACCATTCTTTTCACATTGGGCATTATCGCAACGCCATCCTGGGCGAAGCCCTCTCACGGTTGGTACAGTTCGCCGGTTTTGAGACGATCCGCGCCTCTTACCCTGGCGATATCGGTCTGGGGGTGATCACCGTCTTGTGGGCCTACAACAAGTTTTATCGCGGGCAGGAACCCGAAGGCGTGCACGAGCGCGGCCAATGGCTATTGAAGATCTACATCGAAGCCACGAAACTACTGGAGCCGCACGAAGGCGAAACCGCATCGGAAAAAGCCCAACGCGAAGCCTACGATGCTGAGCGGCGCGAGATGTACCGCAAATGGGATGAAGGCGATGCGCAGGTTCGCCAGCTCTGGCTGGAAACCCGCGAGTGGAGCCTGCAAGAGCTGCGCGCCATTCTGGATATGATCGGCGTGCAGATTGATGTGTGGTTCTACGAAAGCCAGGTGGATGAGCTGGCAAAATCAATTGTGGACGAGCTGATCCATCTTGGCATCGCCGATGACGAGCGCCCCACGGGGGGGGCTGTGATCGTCAGGATTGACGAAAAGCTGGGTTTGAAGAAAGAAAAATACCGCACCAATGTCATCCTGCGCAACGATGGCACGACCCTTTACCTGACCAAAGACTTGGCGCTAGCCAAAATTAAGTTTGAAAACTACCATGTAGATCGTTCTGTGTACGTGATCGACGTGCGCCAGAGCCTGCATATGCAGCAGACTTACAAGATCCTGGAATTATGGGGCTTCCCTCAAGCGCAAAAGTGTTTCCACCTCGGCTATGGCTTTGTCAGCCTGCCCGAAGGCGCAATGAGCGCCCGGCGCGGCCGGGTGGTGAGGTTCATGGATGTCGCCACGGAAGCTTTCCGGCGCGTGCAGGCAGTGATTGCCGAGAAAAACCCCGAGCTGCCAGACGCCGAACGCCAGTCAGTCGCCGAGCAGGTGGGGCTGGGCGCGCTGGCTTATGCCATGCTGGCTGTGGACAATAGCAAAGACATCGTCTTCGAGATGGATGCCGCGCTCAGTTTCGATGGGCATACAGCACCCTATATTCAGAACGCCCACGTACGCGCCAACAGCATTCTCAAAAAAGCCGGCGGTGTGCCCCAGCAAGCCACATACGACTATACGCTCAGCGCGCATGAAGTGGAGTTGATCGACCTGATCTCACGCTTCCCTGCTATGGTGCAATTGGCTGCGCAGGAGTACAAACCACTAACCATTGCCAGCTATGCCTACGACCTTGCGAAAGCCTTCCACAGCTTTTACCATGTGATCCCGGTAGTACAGACGGAGCAAGAAACCATCCGGAATGCACGCTTGCGTCTGGTGGCGGCTGCCCGCCAGACACTTGCCAATGCCTTGCGCTTGCTCGTTATCCAGGCGCCAGATGTGATGTGAAACCAGGGACTTGAAAGCTTATCAAAGCGCTTTCGGTCCCTTTTTATTCGGCACCAACTAATTTCGAACAAGGAGATAAACGAACCCATGTCACCGATCCGCACTTTGATCATGGGCGCCGCCGGGCGCGATTTCCACAACTTCAACGTCTTTTTCCGCGACAATCCTGATTACCAGGTCGTCGCCTTCACCGCCACGCAGATCCCAGATATTGAAGGGCGCACCTATCCAGCCGAGCTGGCTGGCAAGCTGTACCCCAAAGGCATTCCAATCCATGCTGAGGAGGAGCTCTTGGACCTGATCCGCGAGCACCAGGTGGACCAGGTAGTCTTCGCCTATTCGGATGTGCCGCATGCATATGTGATGCACAAGGCTTCCATGGTGAACGCCGCCGGGGCAGATTTTCGCCTGATGGGCACCCGCCTGACCCAGATCAAGTCCTCCAAACCGGTTGTCTCGGTGTGCGCCGTGCGCACCGGCTCGGGCAAGAGCCAGACCACCCGGCGCGTCTCGCTGATCCTGCGCGGGATGGGTTTCCGCGTGGCAGCTATCCGCCACCCCATGCCTTATGGCGACCTGGTGAAACAGAAAGTACAGCGCTACGCCGATTACTCCGACCTGGACAAACACGAATGCACCATTGAAGAGCGCGAGGAATACGAGCCGCATCTCGATAATGGCGTGATCGTATATGCCGGCGTAGACTATGAAGCCATCCTGCGCCAGGCTGAGCAGGAAGTGGATATCGTCTTATGGGACGGCGGCAACAACGACTTCTCCTTCTACGTCCCTGATTTGCAGATCGTTGTGGCTGACCCGCACCGCCCCGGGCACGAGATAGGCTATTATCCCGGCGAGACGGTGGCGCGCAGCGCGGATGTATTTGTGATCAACAAAGTGGATACCGCTAACCCGGATGCCGTGATCCAGGTGCGCGAGAATCTGAATGCCATCAATCCCGGCGCCCAGGTGATTGAAGCTGCCTCGCCCCTGTTCGTCGATGACCCGGCTGCCATCCGCGGCAAGCGTGTCCTGGTGATCGAAGACGGCCCCACCCTCACCCACGGCGAGATGGCTTATGGTGCCGGCTTCGTGGCTGCGCGACGATTCGGGGCGGCCGAGATCGTGGACCCACGCCCCTTCGCAGTCGGCTCGCTGCGCACCACTTACGAAAAATATCCCCGCACTGGCCCTATCCTGCCAGCTATGGGCTATGGTGATGCGCAAATGCGTGACCTGGAAGCCACCATCCGCAATGCTGACGTGGATTTGGTGGTCATCGGCACACCTATCGACCTGACTCGGGTGATCAAGATTGACAAACCCAGCCAGCGCGTGCGCTACGAGCTGCAGGAGATCGGCCGGCCGACCCTGGAAGATATCCTCAAAGCCAAATTCGGCAAATAGACGCACCCACCTAAAGGTTGTTTCTTCGGGCGAAGCGGAACTTATCCACATCAGACAGCAGTGAATACACCGCTTCGCCCTTTTTGGTCTTTCTATGCCCATTCTAAACTGGGAATCTAAAACCCCACCTGCCCCCCTGCCCGCCCAGCTCGAAACCCGCGCCCTTATCTACCCGCATGGCGCCGGCTATCCGGCTGCTGATGTGGCGGACGCCTTGCTGCAGGGCGACAACCTGGCGGTCATGTCGGGCTTGCTGGCTGATTACGAGGGCAAAATCGATCTGATCTACGCCGACCCGCCCTTCTTCACCAACCGCGCTTTCCCAGCGCGCATCGGGCGGGGAGAAGATTCGCGCCGCCCGCAGGATTGGAAGCTTGGAACGGGCTACCCTGATCGCTGGGATGATCTGGATGCCTATTTGGACATGCTCTACCCGCGCTTGTGGTTAATGCAGCGCCTGCTTTCCCCCACCGGCACGCTCTACCTGCACCTGGACTGGCATGCAGATGCCTATGCCCGCCTGCTTTTGGACGAAATCTTTGGCGCCGAGCGCTTGCTGAACGAGATTGTCTGGGTGTACCACGGCCCCTCACCGATCCGCAGCGCCTTCAACCGCAAGCATGATATCATCCTGGCTTACACCAAAAGCAACGCCTACACCTTCAACGCCGACGCGGTGCGCGAACCCTACAATCCTAACACCGTCAAGACCTTTAACTCCTCCCCGAAGGCCGGGTTTGGCAAGGTGCCCAACCTGGCGCGCGGCAAAGTGCCTGAGGATTGGTGGTACTTCCCGGTGGTGGCGCGCCTGCATGCCGAGCGCACTGGCTACCCTACCCAGAAACCAGAAGCGCTTCTGGAGCGGATCATCCTGGCTTCCTCCAACCCTGGCGATACGGTGGCGGATTTTTTCTGCGGTTCAGGTACTACCCCGCTGGTTGCCAGCCGTCTGGGGCGGCGCTACCTGGCCAGCGATGTGACCCCGCGGGCGATCCGTACAACCCAGACGCGCCTGATCGAAGGCGAGGCGCCTCCATTCAAACTACAATGTCTGGCAGGTGAAAATAGTCTACCGCAGCCCCAATCCAGCGCGGGCGTTTACCGCCAGGCTGGTAGTGTACACCTGGCAGCCGAAATTATGGATGGGTTGGAATTTTGGGAAGTTGATCCCGATTGGGATGGACGCATCTTTCGCAGCGCGGCCCAATCCGCGCGCACGCGCCGCCAGGCGCCTAGCAGCCATCTGGAGCTGGTGCGCGCGGGAAATCAAGTTTGCGTGCGCCTGGTCAAGACCAGCGGTGAGGAAGCCTGGGTCGTTGTTTAGACTGAACGCTTGAGGTTACTGCACGAAGGTGCCATTGCGCAGGTCGGCTAAAGCCTTCTGGATCTCAACCTGGGTGTTCATCACAAACGGCCCGTAGGGGTAGATTGGCTCTCCAAAGCGCGCCCCCACCATCAGCATGAAACGCGCCGGCGCGCCAGGTCCGGCTTGAGCGTGAATTTGTTCGCCGTCGCCAAAGACGACCATCTTGACTGCCTGGACGAACTCGCCCGCTGCGCTACCCCCACCGCCGAACACGCCTTCCCCTTCAAACACATAAGCAATGGCAAAATCTGAGGCGGGCACCGGCAGGCTGAATTCCGCCCTCGGCTGCAGGGTGACATCCATATACACCGGCTGGGCAGCGATATCCTTCACCGGTCCGTTGACCCCACCATACTCCCCCGCCACCACACGCACCGTTACCCCCTGATCTTCCACACAGGGTATGCTGCCGGCGGTCACTTCCTGATAGCGCGGTTGGCTCATCTTCTGCGCAGCCGGTAAATTCACCCATAACTGGAAACCCTGAATGATGCCATCTTCCCCGCGCCGGGGCATTTCTTCATGCATAATGCCGCGCCCGCTGGTCATCCATTGCACATCCCCCGGCCCAATGATGCCCATATTGCCCAGGCTATCGCGGTGGCGCACATTGCCTTTGAGCATATAGGTCACGGTTTCGATCCCGCGGTGGGGATGGGTTGGAAAGCCCTGGATAGGCCCTTCCAACGGATCGTTGAAAGCAAAATGATCAAATAGCAAGAAGGGGTCGAATAGATTGGAGCGCTGCGGTCCAAAAGAACGCCGCAGCAGCACGCCCGCACCCTCGATCACTAACTGCGGCTCGATAATTTGGCTGATCTGGCGAGAACGGTCTGGCATGGAAAGACTCCTGCTTCAATCTTGATAATACGCATAATTTGTGTAGCTGGTGGATTATTTACGATGAATTTCATCTATATTATACACTTAAATTCTGTGAAGAATAAATGCCATTCAAGCCATGAAATTCATCAATTCTTCACATTTTCTTCGCCGTGTATTCACAGGTCGCAGCTAGAATAGAGCCTAGATTACCAGGATGATCCGCAGCGTATCCAGATCTTTATCTGCTGAGATCAAACTGGGCCATTAGGAGACAACTATGAACCGAAAACTTACACTGATCACAATTTTGATGCTGTTTGTCGTGAGCCTGAGCGCCTGCACGACGCCAGGCGATTCGATCAACCTGGATTCCAGCAGCCTGACGACCGCTGAGCCGGTCATTGTCGCAACCGAAGAGCCTGCCTCGCCCGCCGCGCAGGCTTTACTCGAGGCTGCCGGAGTCGATGTGACCCAGGTGGATGAGGAAGGCAACACAGTGGTTGATCCGGCTGCTATAGAAACTGCGCTTGCCCCACTGATGACCGGCGAGCTAACTTCCGAAGAGGTGGCAGGCTTGCTATTCATGCGCGAAGAGGAAAAACTTGCCCGCGATGTCTATCTTTACCTGTACGAACAATGGGGCACACCTATCTTTCAGAATATCAGCCAGAGCGAACAAACCCACATGGACTCGGTCCAGACCCTGATAGATCGTTATCGCCTGAGTGACCCGACCATTGGCAAAGCAGCGGGTGAGTTCAGCGATCCGGCCCTTCAAGAACTGTATGATCAGCTGACTGCGCAAGGCAGCCAATCCCTGACAGAGGCGCTCAAAGTCGGTGCGGCGATTGAGGAAATTGATATCGTTGATCTGCAGGAACGGATTGCACAGACAACGCATGCCGATATCCAGCTAGTTTATCAGAACCTGGAAAAAGGCTCCCGTAATCACCTGCGCAATTTTGTCAAAATCCTGCTGAACCAGACCGGCGAGACGTATGCGCCACAATATCTCAGCCTGGAGCTTTACCAGTCCATCATCAGCGGTGACATTGAGCGAGGTGGCCCGGGAGGCGGCGGGAATGGTCAGGGCGGCAACGGACAGGGAGGCCAAGGCGGAAACTGATCTTCCGACCCCAGAACAAATTGAATAGCCAGCAGTAGACGCAGAGGCGCACACTGCTGGCTATTTTAATTGGTCAGGACTTACGCACTTGGTTGGAGGATCCGGAACTGGGTAACTCCTATTGGTTGAAAAAAGTGATCAGTTCTTGAGTGTATAATTCCGGGGTGGCTAAATACGGAAAATGACCGTTATCCACGGTGACTATCTGAGCATCGGGATAGGAAGCTTTTAGCTGCTGGCGCAGCTCCAGGTCGACCAGGGGATCATTGCTGGCTTCGATGATCAGCACGGGCACACGGGTTTCCGCTGGTAATTCATACTGCTCCACCACGCACTGGTAGCGCCCTGAAACCTGCGCCTTGCGCATCCGTCCAGAGACCATCTCGTTCAGAAAGGCCAGGGTGAAATCATCATTGCCGGAGGTTGGGTAGATGCTGCTTTCAAAGCTGCCCTTTAAAATATTCATCACCAGCCATTCCGGCACATAGGGGATCAGGCTGCCGACAGTGCCATATTTTTCTTGGTAGAGATCGGTTGGCGGGAAAGTGTTGGAGAAAACAGCTTTTTGAATACGTTCGGGGTGGCGGGCGACCAGGTACTGAGCCAGATAACCGCCCAGCGAAGTGCCAACTACATTGAAAGTGGTCACACCTTCATGGTCGAGGATAACCAGCACGCCGCGCTCGAGCTCAGCCAATGAATCAACCGCCGGGTAGGTCACACTGACGACCCGGTTGGCATCTCGAAGGGTTTCAATCTGCTGCCACCAGATATCGTACGAACCGGTCATGCCATGTAAAAACAAGATAGTCTGCGCACCGGAACCGGTCGCCAGATATTCCCAGCTCACGCCGTCCACCTCCAGGCTGCTGGGCGGATAATCCGCGCGGAAAGCCTGCAAGGCGGCTACTTTCTCCGCCGGAGCGCTGGCGTAAACCTGCTCGAAGGACTGGCCAGGCGCGGGCCAAAGATAGACAGCACCCAGGAATAATACCAAAGCTAGGAAAATCCATCCTAAGCGGCGCATATTGACCTCCTTAAAGACTATTCAGGTGTAAGGGTATTTTTTATTGAATGGTTTCGTCAGGAGTCCAGCCGGTAACCCAAACCGCGCACCGTTTTAAGCATCTGTGGGTGGCGCGGGTCTTCTTCAATTGCCTGGCGCAGCCAGGAAATATGCACATCCAGGGTGCGGGTATCCCCTGTATAAGCTGTATCCCAGACGGATTTAAATAAAGTCTCGCGCTGCACCACATCGCCGCGGTGCTCGATCAGCATTTTGAGCAGTTTCACCAGGCGCGGCGTAATGCGCTCCTCGCGCCCATTACAGCTCACCCGCCGGTTGCGCATGTCCAGGCTGATCTCTCCGGCATACAGCATATTCTCATCTTGAGCTGGCAGCAGGGGCAGCATTCGATTGATCAGCTTGCGGGCGGTGAACGGCAATTCCAACACCACATTCGCGCCACTATCGCCTTCCAGCGGAAACTCACTACTGGTGATCACAATGATGGGCAGGTCGGGGCGTGTATTGTGCAATGTGCGACAATTACGCCGCCCATTCGAGCGCATTGAAGCGGCATGGACAACAATCATATTGGGTCGATTATCAGTCAGGTAATGCAACGCTTGCATGCCCGTTGAAACAATATCGACCGTATAGCCCTTGCGTCGCAAACCAGGGATTAAAGACGGGCTGGCAGCCCGTTTCCCTTCGATCCAAAGTATTTTAGCCTTCATGCATGCAATCCCTGTCGCCTTTTCGAGAGACCCATCAAAGTCCCCCAGGCGGGTAAAGTAAAATGATTATATCGGGAATCTTAACGAAATGCAACTATCTTGCGGGTGATTTTTTAAGATTCGTGAGATTGGATGCAACAGCCATACCCATTTATGAGAGCTATGCATAGACGCGGGCGGATTATTGCATCTCGCTTCAGCCCATGTTAGAATACTCACCACGGCCAAGCACTTACGCCGGATTATGCGGGGTGACGAGGCGGGTTAACCCCCGTTATCACCCTCCAGGAGGTCTGCATGTCCAATGCTATGATTGAAGTGGTGATCGACAGCATCCGGGTTAGCCTGATGTCGCAGCAGCGCATTGTGATCCTGCGCGAGAAAAACGCTGAGCGCTACCTGCCGATCTGGATCGGCATCTATGAAGCCGAATCAATCACCATCGCCCTGCAAGAGGTGGAAGTCGCCCGCCCACTGACACACGACCTGGTGAAAAACATCTTTAAAGAATTGAATGCGCGCATCTTACGCGTTGAAGTGATCGCCTTGCGCGATGATACATTTTATGGCAATATCGTTATCGATTTAAATGGGCAGACGCTGAATATCGACTCACGCCCCTCGGATGCTGTGGCACTGGCCGTGCGCGCCCATGTGCCGATTCTCGTAGCAGCCAGCGTAATGGAAACTGCCGGGATTATCCCAGAAGAGGACCTGCAAGATAACGAGCAACCTGCTCCCCTGGCGCGGCGCGAATCTGCCCCCAAGGAACAGGAAGAAGTAGACGAGCGCCTGTCAGTTTTTGATGATTTCCTCACCCGCCTGGACCTGACGGAAGAAGAAGATGATGAGGACGACGACGAAAGCAGCACCAGCGCCGCCGGTAGTGGAACTCCAGACGAGAATTAACCAGACTAACACCCGGAAGACGCCGGGGTAGGTCTGGCATGCTGCCGGATGCCCCGGTTTTTTCATCCAACCGAGCGCCCCAAAAACGCCCGGCGCTATCATCCCCAAGAAAAGGCAACCTCGCCTCGATGAGTGACACATCTCTGGCCGATTCATCCTCTACCCCCTCCCCGCTGATTCCCAATAGCCGGGAAGCAGAAGAAGCTGTACTGGGCTCCGTGATGATCAATCCGGAAGCCTATTTTGACGTTGCCTCTTTCCTGAAGGCAGACGATTTTTATATCCAGCGCCATAGCTGGATCTGGCAATGTTATGTACGCTTGCACGAGAAAAACGCCCCGATCGATTTCCTGAGCGTGACCGAGGAGCTGGACCAGATGGGCCGCCTGGCTGATATCGGCGGGCCGGCTTACCTGAACGCGTTGGTCTCTAATGTGCCCACCTCGCTGCACGCCGAGTATTATGGGCACCTGGTGGAAGAGACCTCGATCCGCCGCCGTATGCTGACCGCCGCTAATGAAATTGCCAAGCTGGCGCTCCAGGAAGGCAGCAGTATCGATACGATGATGGATGAGGCGGAGAAGTCGATCTTCTCTGTCAGCGAGCGGCGCATGACCCGCGATCTACAATCCATCCAGCAAGTGCTCAGCAGCTACTACGACCGCATCGAGCAAATTGTCAACCGCGGCGAGGATATGTACGGCGTGCTGACCGGTTTCATCGACCTGGATCGCCTGCTGATCGGCATGCAGCCATCTGACTTCTTGATCATCGCTGGGCGCCCTGGCATGGGCAAAACCTCCTTCATGCTCTCGGCGGTGCGCAATACCGCCCTGACCTATAAAAAGCATGTGGCTATTTTTTCTTTGGAAATGTCCAACGAACAGTTGGTGCAGCGCCTACTCTCACAAGAGACGGGCATCGATTCACAACGCCTGCGCACCGGAAAACTGGAAGAGGACGAATGGCCGGTGTTTACGCATGCCATCGAGGTGCTGAATGGCACGCGCATCTTCCTGGATGACACCCCCGCTCTGACGCCCCTGCAACTGCGCACAAAGTGCCGCAGGATGCACGCCGAATACAAGTTGGACCTGGTCGTGGTGGATTACCTGCAATTAATGACCAGCGGGTCGCGCTCGGAGAACCGTGTCCAGGAGGTTTCGCATATCTCGCGCAACCTGAAAGTGCTGGCGCGCGAGTTGAACGTCCCGGTATTAGCCGCGGCGCAGCTTTCGCGGGCGATCGAGCAGCGCACTGATAAAGAACCACAGCTATCCGACCTGCGCGAATCCGGCTCGCTAGAGCAAGACGCCGATGTAGTGATGTTCATCCATCGTCCGGAAGCCTATGAGAAAGATACCTTGCGCCAGAACATCGCCCAGATCAAGATTGCCAAACACCGCAATGGCCCCACGGGTACAGTGGAGCTGGTCTTCATGAATCATCTGGCGAAATTTGAGAATGCGGCCACGCGCACGGTGAACCTCAGCAGGGTGGGCTGATGGCGCGCTTTGATGGCTATCGTTCAGGCAAACAACGCATTGTGCTGGTTCCGGCGCAATTTTTCAGTGAGCTGCTGCCCCTGGTGGATTCATTGGATGAGCTGCGCGTGTGCCTGTACTTCTTCTGGCGGCTGGAGCGCATGGAAGGCGAATTTCGCTTTCTGCGATCCGCGGATATCCAGGAGGACCCAAAATTCATGGCCCTACTGGGAGAAGATCCTCAGGCAGCCCTGCAGGCTTCCCTGGATGCAGCGGTTACTCATGGCGCGCTACTCAGCGGAGCGCTGCCTGCCAGGCAGGGAGAAACAGGCGAAACCTATTACTTTGTCAATTCGCCGCGCGGCCGGGCTGCCGTAGAGGCGATCCAGCGCGGCGAATGGCGTACGCCTGCCAATTTGCCTGCTGGCCTGGACCTGAGTCTGGACCATCCCAATATATATCGCCTGTATGAAGAGAATATCGGCCCGCTGGCTCCCATGATTGCCGAGACCTTGCGCGACGCCGAACAAACATATCCGATGACCTGGATCGAGGAAGCGCTGCGTTTGGCTGTGGAGCACAACAAACGCTCCTGGCGTTATGTGGCTGCCATCCTGGAGCGCTGGAAGCAGGAAGGACGACGAGATGAGCGAAAAGATCGACGAGACTCTGAGGCGGCTCGCCGCCGGTATGCAGAATGGGACACCCCCAGCAAACCCCGGCGCTGAGAAACAACCAGACCGCGCCGCAAGCCTGCTGGGTGACCCCGACTGCCCGATTTGCCAAGGCCTGGGTTATCTGCGCGCTGACCTACCGGTGAGCGACCCCAATTTTGGGCGGTTGGAAATCTGCCAGTGCCGGGCCGCGCAGGTGGGCCAGGCGGTGCGCCAGCGCCTGTTCGCCATGAGCAACCTGCAACAGCTCAGCCACCTGACTTTCGACAATTTCGAGCCGCGCGGGCGGATGGGCTTGTGGCCTTTGGAGGCCAGCTCGCTGGAACGCGCCTTCAACCAGAGCCGCCACTTCGCGCGCACGCTCAACGGCTGGCTGCTGCTGCAAGGCGATTTTGGCTGTGGGAAAACCCACCTGGCAGCCGCAGTGGCGAATTTTGCGGTCAGCATGGGCGTGCCCACCCTGTTTATCACCGTGCCGGACCTGCTGGACACATTGCGTTTTGCATACAATGATCCCGAGGCTACTTTCGAACAGCGCTTCGAAGAGATCCGCACCTCCCCGCTGCTGATCCTGGATGATTTCGGCACCCAAAATGCTACCCCCTGGGCGCAGGAAAAGCTCTTCCAATTGCTGAACTATCGCTACATCAACAAGCTGCCCCTGGTGGTCACCACCAACCTGTCGTTGGTAGAAATCGAAGGGCGCATCCGCTCGCGCCTGGAGGACCCCGATCTGGTCACCCAGGTGCGCATCCTGGCCCAGGATTACCGCCGCCCAGCGAGCTCAACCGGTCATCACGAGCTTTCATCCCTGGGGATGATGAACCGCCTGACCTTTGCTACTTTTGACCTGCGTGAGCACGAAGATCTGGAGCTCAATGACCTGACCAGCCTGCGCAAAGCTTTGGATGCGGCACGCGCCTTCGCCGAAAACCCACAGGGCTGGCTCGTCTTCCTGGGACCCTACGGCTGCGGTAAGACGCATCTGGCAGCCGCGATTGCCAATTTTCGGGCGGAGGTGGGTTACCCACCCCTGTTTGTTGTCGTCCCCGACCTACTGGATCACCTGCGCGCCACCTTCAGCCCGCACAGCACGATCAGCATGGACCGGCGCTTTGAAGAAGTGCGCACCACACCCCTGCTGGTGCTGGATGATCTGGGTACACAAACCAGCAGCCCCTGGGCGCGTGAAAAACTGTACCAACTATTTAATTACCGTTACAACGCTGAATTGCCTACCGTGATTACCACAGCCAGCTTCCCCAACGAAATGGACGAACGCCTGCGCAGCCGCCTGGAGGATACACGCCTGGTAAAGGTCTTCCCGATCACTGTGCCCAGCTATCGGGGCGAGGCGCCAGCGCGCCAGAAAGCCCGGCGCGGGAAATCAAGGGGCTAAATCCCATGTCGCATATGGAAACGGAGCGCTTAATTTTGCGCCCGATTGAGGCGGGCGACCTGGATAACCTGGCAGAGATCTTCTCTGACCCGGATGTGATGCACTACCTGCCCGCCGGCGAGCCGATTTCACGCGAGCGCGCCGATGTGGCCCTGGCGCGCTGGCTGGAGCATTGGAAACGGCATGGCTACGGGTTTTGGGCGGCGCTGCACAAACCTGAGCGCCACATGATCGGTTACTGCGGGCTGGTACACCTGGAAGACGGGCCGGAAGTGGAGCTGGCATATGGCTTCCGCAAGCCATTCTGGGGGCAAGGGCTGGCCACCGAAGCCGGGCGCGCCTGCCTGTGGTATGGCTTTCAAAAGCTAGGCATGAAGCGCATTGTCGGTATCACCGCCGTGGGCAATCGCGCCTCGCAGCGCGTGCTGGCCAAGCTGGGCTTGCAGTACGAGAAAGAGGGTCACTTCTACAATATGACCTGCCGCTACTACAGCATCGAACAAGGGCACCCGGCAAAGTCCCAATCGACTGCCTGAGAAATTTTCCTCTACTGTGCTGATAGTTGATAGTTGATCAAGATCATGGGGTCCAGGTGGCGGAAAACCCCACTGGTGCGCCAGAACTGGTAGGCTGCGCGCTGTTCGGCGCTGGCCTCGGGGAAGTATTCACCCATTTCCGTGAAATTCGCTCCAGGCGGCCCCAGGCGCACCTCCAGATGCAAGTGCGGCTCAACCGCATTGCCGCTGCGTCCCACCGCTCCCAGCCCCTGGCAGGGCTGTACAGCATCCCCTAAACGCACACGCGGCTCAGCTTCCATATGGGCGTAGAGCAGATAGAGCGATTCGCCCGACTGAATGCCCAGCGCGATGCGTAGATCTTCTGGCAGCAGCTCATAGACCGTCTCGACCATCACCAGATTACCGAACGGATAAGTATCTGCCAGGGCGGCTGCCACGCTTCCGGGGAGCACAGCCTGTACGCCCAGCCCCTGGATTGTGGTACGCTCTCCATGCCGGTAATACGAGAAATCCACGCCATGATGGCGGTCATCGCTTTTACCAGGCGGCGGGCGGTAGGGATCGGAGACGATCAGACGCAGCTCATCCAAAGGATGATCCTGCAGCGGCGAGCAAACCGTAAATTCTGGCAAGGGTAACGGGGTGAGAGTAGCCGTCATAATTGCGGTAGGCAGGGTTACTGTGGGAGTCAATGAAGGAGAGGCTAAAACTGGCGCAGTCGGAGAAGCGGACATTCCAGGCGAGGGTGCGGCCATGGGCAAGGCTTGTTCTGCCGATCTGGACACATCCCCAGCGCATCCAACCAACAAAACAGAGATCATTAATCCCGCTGCCAGTAAATTGAGCCGCCATAATATCCTGACCATCTGCCCTCCGGTATAACCCCCGATTATAATGTACATACAGCTTCGTTCTGTGCCAACCACGCCCATGCAGCAGAAGAACAGGCCGGGTGGGGCTTTAACAAGAAATGGGTTTGGGGGATTGCCAGAACCTTTAAACTGGGCTATAATGTTCGCCGCCCGATCAAACGGGCACAATCGGGGCGTGGCGCAGTCCGGCTAGCGCGCTTGCATGGGGTGCAAGAGGCCCTGGGTTCAAATCCCAGCGCCCCGACAGGTGTCTCCGCTTAAGAAACCGCTTTCGAGCGGTTTTTTTAGTTAAGCATACACCTTCCTTCTATTTAGGACTTACGCACCTGGTTGGAACTGCGTCACTCCTACTATTATTAAAACTGGTTGTTGACAAATCAGAGTGTATCGGTATAATTTAGGAGTACCTAAATCTTATTTTAGGTACTCCACAAACTTTCGGTAACTGGCTTATTTATCCAGGTTTACCGTCCAAATTTACTGGTTAGTTTCTGAGGAGCATTCCATGAACGATAATATCTTTCAAATCCTGGCGATACTCATCTTCTTCGTCGCCGCCTCCATTTCCATCTACCACCGCCGGAGAGCAGACCAGGTAGGCGGCGAAAAAATCTCGCTCAAAGATGAAGGCCTGCCCATCCTGCTCGCCTTACGCCTGGGAGGTCTCGTATTTTGGGTTTCTATGTTTGCCTATCTGATCCATCCCGCATGGCTGGACTGGTCGCGGGTCGACCTGCCGGATTGGCTGCGCTGGCTGGGCGTGGCGATGGGGGTGGCTGGTGATTTCCTGGCCTATTGGGTCTTCACCAGCCTTGGGAATAATGTCACCCCCACCGTGGTGACCCGCAAAAATGCCACCCTGGTCACCCACGGGCCGTATCGCTGGATCCGCCACCCGTTGTATCTGATGGGCTTATTAGCCTATTTTGGCTTTGCCCTGCTGGCAGAGAACTGGTTCCTGGCGATCTTGAGCGTACTGGCATTTTATCTGCTAAACTTGCGCTTACCCAAAGAAGAGGCTCACTTGATCGAACGCTTCGGAGATGAGTATCGCAGCTACATGCAGCGCACAGGGAAGTTTCTGCCCCGCCTGAATTTCTAATTGCGCTGCTTTGTGTGATCCATCTTAAACCCCTGGGGGTTTAAAAATCCGCAGGATTCACCCCAGGGGGTTTGTCAAGGCAACACCGGCTGCCAGGCGAAGAACCAGGCATAGAAATCCGGGTCTACATCCAGAGGCGCCGCCGGCACCTGGCCGAGATCCTCCAGAGCAGCCTCGACATCCAACAGGTAAGCCTGGCTCTGCTCCCCGGCGTTAAAGAGGATATAGCGTCCATCCGGCGACCAGCTCACAGTCCGCAGCACGTCAACCGCCAGCAGATCAGTCTGCTGGCTGCCATCCGGCCTGATCACGCGCAGCACACTCTGGCTGGCGAACGCGATCCACGCCCCATCCGGCGACCAGGCCGGGATCACATCCGCCCCATCCATAGCCATCACCCGCTGTGAATCTGCAGACCCCAGACCACCCGAAAACCAGATGTCGTAGGGTGAGCCCAGATCAGCGATCATCTCACCCCCGCTTCCGGAGACTGCGCCAACCCACAGGCTGCCTTTGCGCGTGATGTCGTTCACCACATTGACAGCCAGATACTGCCCATCCGGCGACCACTGCGCCTGGCTGCTGATCTGCCAGCCATCCTGGCTGTAGATCGCCCGCTCCTGGCGAATATCTTCGGTGAAGAGAGCCGCTACATCCAGACTGACGATGGTGCGATCGATCTTGTTCAAATGCTTTGAATAGGATATGTATTTTCCATCCGGCGACCACTGCGGGGCGCTGAAATCCAGGTTGGTGACGCACATTCCGCCATCCCCAGCGACCCTGGCGATCACCAGGCATTTCTCAGCCATACTTCCCAGGCTTACATCCGCCAGGCGCGCTTCGGCCAGAATGTACTGGCCATCCGGCGACCAGCTCAGCCAGAAGATGCCTGGTTTTTCGCCAGCTTCCCCGGCTTCAGGATTGGGGGATTGGGCTGTCAGGGCATACACCAGGCGTGGCTGTGAACCTTCGGCGTTCATCACATAGACATCCATCACCCCTTCCCCCCGGCGATCGGAAAGGAAGGCGATCTGCGTGCCATCCGGCGACCAGACCGGGTAAGAGTCAATGGCGGGGTGGTTGGTGAGGTTCACCAGCTCTGCGCCATCAGCTTGCATGGTGTAGATCTCGGGCTGGTCGCTCCCACCCGTTGAGAAGGCAATCAATCCGTTTGCCGCCGGGTAACGGGCGATGGAAGCTTCAACCAGGGGTAATTTTTGTGCCTCCGGGATTTCGATGTGCGGCTGGTTGGCAAGGCTCTCTACCGGTAGATCGCTCAATTCGATATCATAAGGGATGTAGCCATTCTCGCCAGCCTTGAGCTTGAATCCCAGCTCCGCCCCATACACGCCATCGGTAGACTGGACCGCGACCATAAAGCGAATGGCTTCTCCACTGAGGGCCATTTCGGCAGGCTCGTTGGGAAGCTGCAAGCCCATACCCATGCTAGCGCCGGAGCCATTCTGCATGGGCGAGCCCGTTACCATGCGCACATCCGGATCGACGCCCGCCATATCCCAGAATTCACCTTCGATTCTTGGTCCGGTATAAGTCCAGCGGGTATAAACACCTAGCCCACCCAGGTCGCTAAAATGCTCCATATCATCAGGGCGCAAGGATTCATCACAGTACAGCCAGATGTTAAAAGTGAAATCCCTGTTCTGGACTTCACCCCCACCGATCACCCCCCGGGCAGGATAAGGCAAGGTAACACCCTGAGGCGCAGGTGTGGTAACCGGGGCTTTGCAGACCGAAGGATCGAGCTGGAGCGGCAGCGCCTGGCTTTCTGCGGTAGGATCCAGGCCCGGTGTATGTGTAGGATCAAAATCCAGCGAGGTGGCTGAGACCATTGGCAATCCATCGGGAGGCGCGGCAACCGGAGGCAATGCCCGGCGCAGCAGCGCCGTCAAACCCAGCACCGCGGCAACCAGGAGCAGCCCGGCTGTGGCAAAGCTCATGGCATGTTTGATGAGCATGGTTTTACTCCTTGATTTTTCTAGCATGGGGACAGGGAGATAGTTTTCGATCACTGGATCCCAACGGAGATGCAGCAAGCGCTCGACAGCCGGGGCTACCTGCTCCTGAATCCCGGCATATTCTCGGCAAGCCTGGCAGGCCGCCAGATGTCTGGCAAGCAGCTCAGCCTGCCTGGGAT
>CAYXDC010000009.1:9208-64111 GCA_964463505.1 uncultured Anaerolineaceae bacterium | reverse complement strand
ACTCACGAAAATTTACGTAACTTAATGGCAGAAGCCTTTCAGGTCTCTCTGGATGAGATTACCCTTGATTTGGCTTTTGGTGATCTGCCTCAGTGGGATTCCATGGGGCATATGGAGCTGATGATGCGCCTTGAAGAAGCGTATGGCATAGAAGTCAGCGCCGAATCGATCTCCGAATTGGTCAGCCTACCGGCAATTTTTGAGAAGCTTAGCCCAAAGGATCAAACCCATGAATGAATCCCTTTTGATCCAACCCAGTCTGACGATCCCCGAACACCTGGTAGGTGAAGTGCAATCCAAGCTGGCTTACGTTGATGAGGCTATCCGCCGCGCGGTGGTTGCACCTTCGGGCGATCAAATCGAAGTTTTTCTTTTCCATCCCGTATCCTCTGCTGAAGCGGAGCACATTGATCAGAAAGTTCAGCAAGTGGTGGAAACCATGGCCAAAGGCGCGTTTAAGCCAAAGGTTCAGGTGCTGGAAGACAAGCTGGATATCGCAACACCCTATCAGCAGGATCCAATGGAAGAGCTCCTGCGGCGGGGAGAAATCAGCCAGGAAGCTGCCGGGATATATGTCCTGGGTCCATTGATCACGCACTTGATGGATTATTTTGAGCAACACTTCATCGAATTGGCAGACTCTTTCGAGGCAGCTCCTTATCGCTTCCCCACCTTGATACCGGCTGAATATATGGAGCGTGTCAATTACTTTCGGGCTTTTCCCCATTCCTTGACTTTTGCCACTCATCTTCGCCAGGATATCGATGCCATCGACCATTTTGCCCAGCATGCCGCTTGCGAGCATGGTGTACTTAAAACCCCACCCGATTCCTTTGCTGGTGTGCAAACCTTATTATCGCCAGCCGTGTGCTACCACCTGTATTTTGCCCTGGCTGATAAACACCTTCCCAACGGGCAGCTGGCAGCTACAGCAGTTGGCAACTGTTTTCGCTATGAGGCGATCAACCTGACTTCTCTTGAGCGATTATGGAATTTCACCATGCGCGAAGTTATCTTTGTGGGCCCAAAGGACTATGTCCTCGAGAACCGCGAGGTCGCACGCCAGCGCATGCAACGTGTGATGGCTGAGACAGGATTAGCCTACCGGATAGAGAGCGCCAATGATCCGTTTTTTATTGGCGAGTTTCGCAAGCAAGCCGCTTTCCAAAGCGCGTTTCAACTCAAGTTTGAAATACGCGCCCGATTGCCATTCAAAGACAGCACCCTGGCCGTAGGCTCCTACAATTACCACCAGGATTTCTTCGGCCGCCACCTGAACATCACCCTTCCAGACGGCTCTCCAGCCCATACTGGTTGTGTGGCCTTTGGACTGGAGCGGATTGCGTTTGCATTCCTGGCCCAATATGGCCTGGATTCCGCCGCCTGGCCGCAGCATGTACACGAGGCGATCTATGGCTGATGTCATTTACCGCCTGGCTGAAGTGCAAGACTTGCCAGTCATTGCCGGCATGTACACCAAAATGGACCAGTACTTCCGCGGCTTCAGCTATCGTTTCCCCGAAGTTGAGAATATCGGCGAAGCCTGGGTCGATTCCTTCCGCCGTACCCTGGGCCGTTTCAGTGTGGTATACATTGCCGAGCTGGAAGGTTCTGTTGCGGGCTTTATGCTGGGCAGGGTAAAACGAGTTGCCCCCTATCTGGGCGGGGTATTCGTGGGCGAACTCAGTGATATGTGGGTCGAACCACAGGCACGCCGCCTGGGAGTCGGGGAAAAATTATCGCTGGTAACCATGCAATGGTTAGCTAAACAAGGTGTGCATTCAATCGAAATCCAGATCCTGGAAGGCAACGAGCCAATCTGGCGATTATATGAAAAGATGGGCTTCAAACCTGAATTACGCCAAATACGCATGCTAAGTGCGGATTTTCCGGCAGAATTTGATTCACCAAGAGAAGATGCGTGAAGTCACCTTAGAGCAAGTCCAGGAAGCGCTGGAGCGCGTGGGTGTGCAACCTGGCGACAGTTTGCTGGTGCATTCGGCGATCCAGTTTTTAGGCCGCCCTCAGGGTGGAGTAGAGATATATCTCCAGGCTTTGAGCGCTGCATTAGCTCTGCCAGAGCAGGGTACCCTGGCTGCGCCGGTCTTCAATTTTGGCTTTGCGCGCGGGCAAGCCTTCGACCCACTCAGCACACCTGCCGAAGGCATGGGTGTCTTCCCAGAATATGTACGCCAACAGCCTGGAGCTTTGCGCACCCGCCACCCCATGCAATCCCTGGCAGTGATCGGAAAACATGCGGATGAGCTGGTCCACTGCGATACCCCATCCGCTTTTGACCCTGGCTCGGCGTTCGAGCGCCTACTCGAGCTGGATTTCAAGCTACTCCTGCTCGGCGCAGATATACAGGCGGCCTCGATCGTCCATTACAGCGAGCAGCGCACCAACGTTCCCTATCGTTACTGGAAATCCTTCAGGGGGGAAGTTATTACCCACCGATCAGATGGCAAGTCAATTCCCCAGCAGCAGACCTACCGGATGTTTGTGCGCGATCTGGAACTGGACGCCCATCTCGACCTTCATCCTATCCAGTATGCCTTGCAGAAAAAGAGCCAGTGGTCAACCACCAGCCTGAATTACGGAGCTGTCTCATTATGCGGCCTGCAAGATTTTGTACGAGCTACTGACGAGATGCTTGCCGCCGACCCCTGGGTGCTGGTAGGAAACCGCGCAGCGGCTCTGCAGCGTTATCAAGCCAAACGATCCTGATTTGAGAAACATCCAAACATGACAATGCTGGATTCAATCAACGAGCTATGGTATTTACCGCGTGAGCTGGTCTCGGATGGCTTTGATCAGGCGTTAACGCGCCTGGCTCAAGAAATCCCTATGAGAATTCACCATTACCCGAGCGGCGAGCAATGCTGGACCTGGCGCATCCCTGAAAAATGGACCTGCCAGGCAGCCTATCTGGAAACCCTGGACGGAAAGCGCCTGATCGACTACGCCGACCATCCCCTGCATGTGGTTTCCTATTCACTGCCTTTTGTAGGTGTCGTGGGCCGCGACGAACTGTTAGAACATCTGCACGTGCACCCGCGCTTGCCAGACGCCATCCCCTTTGTTTTCAAGTATTACGAGCGCAACTGGGGATTGTGCTGCCCACAAACTTTACGCGATCAATTGAATGATGAACAATATCGGGTGGTCATCCGGACCCACTTTGAGCCAGGCGAATTGAAAATTGGCGAAGTCGTCATTCCCGGTCAAAGCCCACAGACATTCATGCTGGTTGCCCACCTGTGCCACCCGGCAATGGTGAATGATGACCTGACAGGCGTGGTCGTGGGTATTGAGGTCGCCAAAGCATTATTACGCCAGGCACAGGAAGGCGACAAACCTTATTACACATACCGGTTGCTAATTTTGCCAGAGACGATCGGATCGGTAGCTTACCTGAGCCATCATGAGCACCTGATCCCCGATATGGCCGGCGGCATATTTCTGGAAATGCTGGGGAATGCTTCACCGCATGCTTTGCAGCACTCATTCCAGCCACACAGCCAGGCAGACCGCTGTCTCAGCATGAGCCTGCAATCTATTGATCTGCAATCCTACACAGGGGCTTATCGGTCGGTTATCAATAATGACGAACGTCAGTTCAACGCGCCGGGTGTGCGCGTGCCCATGCTCTCGCTTTCGCGAGTGGAGCCTCCAGAATCACCTACCCGCCCTTACCGAGAATATCACTCCAGTGCAGATACACCAGCGATTGTCAGCCAGGAACGGTTAGAGGCGTCACGTGATTTGATTCTGGGATTGATCAATGCCTGGGAGCATAATCAATTCGTGGTAAACCGTTTCAAGGGAGAAATTTTTTGTTCTGGCTATGGCATCTGGGTCGATTATCGCACGAACCCCGAAGGGCATCGCCGCCTTTTCGACATCATGGAACGCTGCGACGGAGAGCATACTGTGGCGGATATTGCCACAGAATTACAAATATCTTTTCAGGCAGTGTGGGAAGTCGTGCAGATGCTTGAATCGAAAGAATTAGTCCGCTTGAGCCGGACTCCTGAATCCACCGATCCCCATCGCTAATTTTGGCTACCTAGCGATAATCTGTCATGAAAATCCCCACCACCTTCAAACACAGCTTGAAATCGGTGCGCTACCAGGGCAGGCGCTGGGCAGCCGGGCTGCGGTATGGGCCAGGCGCATTGGAGAAACTGCCTGCCGTGCTGGGCAATGCCATGCCCAAGTCCGGCTCGCATTTGATCATCCAGGTACTGCAAGGCCTGACCCGGATCGGACCGTTTGTCAATCCCGGCTACCCGCCTGTCAACCGGAGCGAGGATAATCGCAAACTGAGCGACTGCGAGGTGCTGGCGAAAATCCAGCGCATGCTGCCCGGCGAGATCAGCTACGGCTATATCAGCGCCAAGGAGCCATTCTTAAGCGCTCTCACCCTTCCTGGGCGGGCCACAATATTTGTTTATCGCGATCCGCGCGATATGATCGTCTCACACATCTTCTATGCCACTCAGATGCACACAGGTCACTGGATGCACTCTTATTACACAGAAAAGCTCACCAACATGGAAGAACGCATCCAGGCTGCCATCCATGGAGTTCAGGAACCCGGCTCGGAGCTGACCCCTATTCGTCAGCGCTATGATGGCTATTTGGGCTGGCTGGAGCAGCCCCAGGTGCTGTGCCTGCGCTTCGAGGAGCTGATCCTGGAGCGCGAAACAGCCTTTGGTAAGTTACTGGATTATCTCGCTGCCTTTGGTTTTACCCCTAGCCTCTCTCGCTCAGAAGCAATCGTCATTCTGCACGAGGCGATTGCGCCGCGCAGATCAGGCACTTTTCGCAAGGGTAAACCGGGCAACTGGCGCGAGCACTTCACCCCCACCAACATTTCCGCCTTTAAAGAAGCCACCGGGGATCTACTGCTCCGCCTGGGTTATGAAACCAACCAGGATTGGTAAAGCAGCCTAATTCCATGACTAACTTGAAGTTACCCACCCTGACACAGGCTGAAGCATTACTGACTGAAGCTGCTCATCTGAACCCTGGCCCCTGGGTAGCTCATTCTCGGGTCACTGCCCAGGCTGCTCAGCTAATCGCAGCTGAAATCTCTACCCTCGATCCACAAGCAGCTTATATACTGGGCTATCTGCATGACATTGGACGGCGTGAAGGAGTCTACGGCATGCGGCATGTGATCGATGGCTACCATTTTTTGATCGCGCAAGGCTTTGACGACGCTGCCCGGATCAGCCTGTCCCATTCTTACCCCGTCCCCAATGCAGCATCTGGCTCAGCCGATTGGGATGGAACACAAGAGGATTTCGCCTTCCTGCAGTGCTACCTGGATCAAACCGCGTACGATGATTACGACCGCCTTATCCAACTCTGCGATACCATCTCCCTGCCATCAGGCTGTTGCCTGATGGAACAACGTTTTGTAGACGTAGTTTTACGCTACGGGTTTAACGAGCATACGCGTGCCAAATGGCAGGCCTTTATCGAAATTCGCCAATATTTTGAACGAATGTTGGGCAAATCGATCTATAGCCTTTTACCAGGTGTTATCGAAAATATTTATAAAAGCTAAAATACTCGCTTAACACCATTTCCGGCAACCCATCAATGATTCAATCCCAACTTAACCAACAAGCTCGCCTGGCACGCCGCGCCGGTCGCCGGCTGGCCCAGGCGCTGCGCTACCGCCAGTTTTCCTTCTCAGGTGTGCCGGTGTTGTTCGCCAATTCTTTCCCCAAAAGCGGCACTCACCTGCTCACCCAGATCCTGGATGGTTTCACGCAAATCGGCCCGGCGGTAAACAGCGGGCTGCCGGCAGTGGTGACCTATGATGGCTTTAGTGGTCACCAGAGGCAAGTCCAGGAAATTCTGGCAGATTTACAGCGTCTTCTGCCAGGGGATATCGCCTACGGGCATGTCCATGCGCTGCCGGAGATCATTGCGTATATCGCCAAAGCGCGTTTCGCGTTTTACTTTATCCTTCGTGATCCGCGTGATGTGGTGGTCTCGCATGTGCACTATGTGACCGATATGGAGACCAATCACATCCACCATCATTATTTCAAGAATGAATTATCCAGCTTCGATGAGCGCCTGAGCGCCAGCATCCAGGGTCGCCCAGAGCTGGAGATCGATTTTCCCAATATCCGCCAGCGTTTTGAGCCTTTTATGGGCTGGCTGGATCAGCCCAATATTTTAACCTTGCGCTACGAAGACTTTATCCTCGAGCGTAAATCAACCCTGGCTCAGGTGCTTGATTTTGCTATTCAGCGCGGGTTCCCCTTACAAATGGAACGGGAGATTGCCCTGGAACGCCTGGAAAACAGCATCGATCCGCAACGCTCGCCCACGTTCCGGACTGGCAAAGCCGGCGGCTGGAAGGTGCAATTTACCGAAGCGCATAAACAACTGTTTAAGGATATCTCCGGGGATCTCTTAATCCGCCTGGGATATGAAAAGACATATGACTGGTGATCCTGGACTCCCCCGCGCTTCGATAGTCATTCGCGCATACAATGAAGCCCGGCATATCGAGCGCTTATTGACTGGCATCCGCCAGCAGACCTTCACTCGAAAACCGGTCGAGGATATCGAGGTTATCCTGGTCGATTCAGGCTCGAGCGATGGCACGGTAGAGATCGCCAGGCAGTTCCAGGCGCCCTTCCCGATTCATGTCGTCCACATCCAGCCTGAAGAATTTACTTTCGGTCGCTCGCTGAACCGGGGCATCGAGCAGGCTCAGAGCTCTTTGATTGTTATTGTCAGCGCCCATATCTACCCGGTCTACCCCGACTGGCTGGAGCACCTGCTGGCGCCTTTTGCAGACGTCCAGGTTGTCCTGGCCTATGGCAAACAGCGTGGCAATCACCTGTCGCATTTTTCGGAGCAGCAAATCTTCGCCACATGGTACCCGGATCAGTCGCAAGCTCGCCAGGACCATCCTTTCTGCAACAACGCCAATGCTGCCATCCGCCGCCGCGCCTGGGAAGAGCACCCCTATGATGAGAGCTTGTCTGGCCTGGAAGACCTGGAATGGGCGAATTGGGCGGCGCAAAAGGGATACGCGATCAGTTATATTGCCGAAGCAGAGATCATCCACGTCCACCAGGAGTCGCCGAGCTCGGTTTTCAACCGCTACCGGCGGGAGGCTATCGCCTTCAAGCACATCTATCCTCACCAGCGTTTCGGCAGGCTGGATCTGGTCAGGTTAGTTACCAGTAACATCGCCAGCGACCTGCGCCAGGCCGCCAAACAGAAGGTTTTATTGCATAGCATCAGTGGTATATTCTGGTTTCGCTGGATGCAGTTCTGGGGAACCTATCAAGGGTACCGCCACCACGGTCCCCTGACCTGGCAGCTACGCCAGACATTTTATTATCCCCTGAATAAAATCCAGCCCCAGCAGCAACCGGCTCGTCCGGTCGAACCCATCCGCTATCCTGACCTGGAAAAGGATTCATGATCCATATGTCTGAAAAATCCCCCCGGATTGTCGCTCTGGTTCCTATGCGCCACCATTCGCAGCGCGTGCCCGGCAAGAACTTTCGCCCGCTGGCAGGCAAACCACTTTACCAGCATATCCTGGACAGTCTGTTAGCTTGCCCTGAGATTGCGATCGTCGCCGTCGATACGGACAGTCCCGAGATCATGGCAGGTGTGGAAAGCAACTACACCCAGGTACAGATGATCCCTCGCCCGGAACATCTTCGAGCCGACCAGATCCCGATGAACGAGATCCTAGCTTACGATACCAGCATTGTGGAAGCCGATTTCTACCTGCAAACCCACAGCACCAACCCGCTGCTTCGCCCTGCGACCCTCTCGCGCGCCATCCAGCAATTCTTGGGAAACTATCCGGCTTATGATTCGATGTTCGGTGTAACGCGCCTGCAGACCCGCCTGTGGGATCAGCTGGGACGTGCCATCAACCATAATCCTGCGATTTTGCTGCAAACCCAGGACCTGCCCCCCGTATACGAAGAGAATTCGTGCCTGTATATCTTCACCCGCCAGACCTTGCTCAACAGACGCAATCGCCTGGGCGAGCGCCCGGGGATGTTCGAGATCAGCGCCGCTGAAGCCTGGGATATCGACGAAGAGCTGGATTTTCTGATAACAGACCACCTGCTGCAAATCCAAAAACAAGCGAAATCATAAAAAATCTCGAAGGAACTTGACTTTATGCCTGTAATATTGATTTCTGCCCCGTATATGATCCCCTTCATGGATCGCTTCCAACCGGTCTTTGAGCAACATGGAATTGAAGTGATTGTCGCCCCGGTACGGGAGCGCCTAGAAGAAGACCAGATCCTGGCCTACGCCGGGCGATTTGATGGCGCAGTCTGCGGGGACGACCGTTACACGGCACGCGTCCTGGCAGCCTGCGCGCCTCGCCTGAAAGTGATCTCGAAATGGGGCACGGGTATCGATTCGATCGACCAGGCTGCCTGCGCCCGGCTGGGAATCCAAATTCACCGCACGCCGAATGCATTCACGCTACCGGTCGCAGATACTGTGATGGGATATCTGCTGGCATTCGCCCGTCGCCTGCCCTGGATGGACCGGGATATGAAAGCCGGCGATTGGGATAAGCTTCCCAGCCGCTCGCTGAGCGAATGCACCCTGGGCGTGGTTGGGGTTGGCAATTGCGGGAAAGCCGTCTTGCGCCGGGCGCGCGCTTTTGGCATGCGATTGCTGGGCAATGATATCGTTGAAATTGCTCCGGACTTCATCCGAGAGTATGGGATTGAAATGACCACGCTGGACGATTTATTGAACCGCGCTGATTTTGTCAGCCTGAACACCGATCTCAACCCTACCAGCTATCACCTGATCAACTCCCGCAGCCTGGCTCAAATGAAATCAACCGCGATCCTGGTCAATACTGCCCGCGGCCCAGTCGTTGAAGAAGCAGCCTTAATTGCTGCACTGCAAAACAAGCACATCGCTGGAGCCGCCCTGGATGTCTTTGAAGTCGAGCCGTTGCCCGCTGACAGCCCGCTTAAGAAGATGGACAATGTGCTGCTGGCGCCGCATAACGCTAATTCCAGCCCGGCAGCCTGGGAACGAGTGCACTGGAATACCGTCCGCAACCTGGTTACAGGCCTGGGTATACCTTATCAAAAGCCAGATTGAGCCTGACCGAACCTGTGAGAATAAACAACATGCAAACCAAAACAAATCCTTCAACTCAACGAACTGCCCTGGTTACCGGCGCAGCCGGGGGCATTGGCAGCGCTACGGTGCTCAGATTTTACGAATCGGGCTGGCAGGTGATCGCGGTCGATCGCGCTAAAAAACCAGACAAATTCTCAGATGCAATTGACTACATTCAGGCAGACATCTCCCTGCCGGAAGAGCTGGAAAAGATCTACGCTCAAGCCCGCCAGTTTACCGACAGCCTGGATGCCCTGGTCAACAATGCCGGCATCCAGATCGCCAAACCCTTACTGGAGACCAGCGCTGAGGAGTGGGATAGCGTCATGGCATCCAACCTGCGCTCGGTGTTTTTAGGCGTCAAATTAGCCCACCCATTGTTGAAAACCGCTGGCGGCGGCGCAATCGTCAACATGTCCTCCGTGCATGCTGTTCAGACATCCGCCAATATTGCCGCATACGCCGCCTCCAAAGGTGGATTGCTGGCGCTGACCCGGGCCATGGCCATCGAATTCGCCCCTGACAATATTCGCGTCAATGCCATTCTCCCTGGCGCGGTGGACACACCCATGCTGCATGCAGGCCTCTCGCGAGGCCATGTGGGCAGCGGCAGCCTGGTGGAGCGCCTGGACAACCTGGCGCGCAAGACGGTGATCGGGCGGGTGGGTAAACCCGAGGAAATCGCCAGCGCCATTTATTTCCTGGCAGACAGTAACCAATCGTCTTTTATGACCGGGCAGGCCCTGGTGGTAGACGGCGGGGCAACCGCACGCCTGAGCACAGAATGAGCAATCTCCGCCAGACCTTCAAGCAAATCATCCCCCAGCCCGTCTGGCAGGCCGGGCGTAAGAGCTGGCATGCCCTGGGTCACGCTGCGCTATGGCCTGCGGCTGCCCTGCACCCCTGGCGACGGGCATCCATTGAACAGCTTGCCCGGCTGAAGGGTATCCACCGCGGCGAGCGCTGTTTCATTATCGGTAATGGTCCCAGCCTGAAGCAGACCGACCTGACGCGCCTCAAGAACGAATTCACCTTTGGCACAAACCGCATCTACCTGGCCTTTCCCGATTGGGGCTTTACGACCAGCTATTTTCTTTCGATCAACAGCCTGGTCATCGAGCAGTGCGCTGAAGAGATCCGCGCCTTGCCCATCCCCAAATTCATCTCCTGGCGCTCACGCAACCTGATCCAGCCTACCCCGGACATGGCATTCCTGCATACCACCTACACTGGTCCCAATTTTTCCAGCGATGTGCGTGGGCGGGTATGGGAAGGCGGCACCGTAACCTATGTCGCCTTACAGCTGGCATTCCACATGGGCTTCTCCCAAGTGATCTTGATCGGCGTGGACCACAACTACAGCACCAAAGGAACCCCCAACACCACTGTCGTCTCACAGGGCGACGATCCCAATCATTTCCACCAGGGCTATTTTGGCAAAGGCTTTCGCTGGCAGCTACCGGACCTCGACACATCCGAGCGCTCCTACCACATGGCGCGCCAGGCTTACGAGCAAGCTGGTCGCCAGGTACTGGACGCCACGATTGGCGGCAAGCTGACCGTATTCGAAAAGGTCGCCTACGACAGTCTCTGGTAAGGTTGTCTATTCAACACCATGCTTGAAAATAAATCCCGAACCGTCACATTCATTCAGTTTTGGCTACCAGTGCTATTCTTGCTGGCGCTGGGATCCGGCTTACGCCTGTATGATATGACCGATCCGCCCCTGGATTTCCACGCTACCCGGCAATTGCGCGGCGCGATCATCGCCCGCGGTATGTACTACCAGATGCTACCCGACGCTGACCCGGCGTTGGTCCAGACTGCGGTACAGCTGGCAAATTCCACTGGTCAGTACGAGCCATCCATCCTGGAAAAAATCGTTACCTATGTATACCTGTGGAGCGGCGGAGAAAGCGCCTGGGCAGCCCGGGTGGTGAATACAATTTTCTGGGCGATAGGCGGCTTATTTCTAGTCTTGCTGGCCAGGCGGCTGACCTCAACACAGATATCCACGCCAGCATCTCCAGTTCTTCCGCCTTTAGTAGCCCTGGCATATTTCTTGGTCTTGCCCTTTGGCGTACAAGCCAGCCGCTCCTTCCAGCCCGATCCCGGCATGGTCATGTGGATCATCCTGGGCGTCTATGCCCTGTACCGCTGGTCCGAGACGCATAACTGGAAGTGGGCGCTGCTGGCAGGTGTGCTGGGAGGGATGGCAGTCCTGGTGAAAGCAGTCGCCGCCTACATCATCGCTGGTGCCGCAGTTAGCCTGGTGTTGGACAGCCTGGGATGGCGGCGATTCTGGCGCAACGCCCAGGTATGGGTAATGATGCTCTTGATGGCGCTCCCGTCCGGTTTTTATTACCTGGTCTTGCGCGGCGGGCGAGCCGGCGAATATTTTGATACCTGGACCGTCTCTCTTTCCCATTTATTGCTCGATCCATCCACGTATGTACGCTGGCTCAGCCTGGTCGCTGACCTGCTCGGACTGGGAGCTTTGCTGCTGGGTTTGCTGGGCATCGTGATTGCCCAGGGGCGCGGGCGCGCCCTGCTGACCGGATTGTGGGTAGGGTACCTGGTCTATGGCTTATTGACGCCTTACCAGATGTATACCCACAGCTATTATCATATTCAACTCGTCGCAATTCTAGCTGTCTCTCTTGTGCCAGGCGTGCAAGTGCTCGCAGAAAAGATCAGCGCCCAGCCCCGTTTCTGGCAGACAGTGGTCCTGGGAATATTCGTTCTCGGGATCGGATTCGCCAGCTGGGAAGCCATTTTGCCGCAATACCGGGATGATTACCGCCACGAGCCGCCTTACTGGGAGGAGATCGGTAACCAGCTTCCGACGGATGGCAAGATCCTGGCCCTCACCCAGGATTACGGCTACCGGATCATGTATTATGGCTGGCGCAAGGTGATCCTGTGGCCCAATCGCGGGGAGATCGCCCTATCTGAACTGCGCGGCGAGGGCAAGGAATTTGAGGATTACTTCAACCGGCGCAGTGAGGGGATGAATTACTTCCTGATCACAGCTTTCAGGCAGCTTGACGAGCAAGCTGACTTAAAAGCCCACCTGCAGCAAAATTATCCGGTGTACGCGGAAGGATCTGGTTACCTGATCTACGATCTTGCCCATCCCCTGCAGCCCTGATGACCAACACCTCCTACCTGCCTCTGGTCTCAATTATTACCCCGTCTTACAACCAGGCAGCCTATCTGGAGCAAACGATCCAGTCTGTCATCCATCAAACTGGCGTTGAGCTTGAGTATTTTGTGATCGATGGCGCTTCCACGGATGGCAGCCTAAAGATCATCCAGCATTATTCCAGCCGGCTTTCTGGTTGGGTATCCGAGCCAGACTCTGGCCAGGCTGAAGCCATCAACAAGGGTTTCGCTCGCTCATCAGGCAAATATATCGCCTGGCTGAACTCCGATGATATCTATCTTCCCAACGCCATATCCAGGGCAGTCTCTGTCTTAGAAGCCAATCCCCAATTAGGGATGGTGTTTGGCGATGCCATCACCATCGATCCCGATGGGACAACACTCAACCAGTTGAAATTCGGCGACTGGGGGCTGGAAGATTTGCTCGGTTTTCGGATTATCTGCCAGCCGGCTGTATTCATGCGACGGAGTTTATTAGAACAAGCCGGCTATCTCGACCCGAGTTACCACTTCATGCTCGATCACCAGCTCTGGCTGCGCATAACGCGCCTGGCGTCGATCCAGCACGTCCCCGAAATACTGGCCGCCGCTCGCCACCATCCGGAGGCCAAGAATGTAAACCAGGCTGCCGCTTTTGGTGATGAAGCCTTACGCATCTTACAGTGGATCAAGGAACAACCCGAATTTCAGGTGCTCTATACCGCCCAGTCTAACCGCATCACCGCCGGTGCATACCGGCTGAAAGCGCGCTACCTTCTGGATGGAGGTCAGCCAGGACCGGCCTTGCGAGCATATTTCCAGGCTTTACGCCATGACCCCGGCTTTACCCTGCAACACTGGCATCGTATGCTTTACGCATTTTTTAGTCTGGTTGGCTTGAAGAAACTGGATAAACTCTATTATCGTCTGGCTCGCCAAAAGGACCAGCCCGTGATTTCACCCCCCAGGAATCCCACCTCATGACTTCACCCATCCTGGTCACCGGCGCCCACCGCACCGGCACCACCTGGATCGGAAAAATGCTTGCCGCCAGTGGGGAGGCTGCTTATATCAGCGAGCCGTTAAATGTCTGGCACCGCCCAGGCGTGTTCTCTATACCCACCTCATACTGGTATACGTATATCTGCCCTGAGAACGAAAATATCTATCTGGATGGCTTAAAGCAAACCCTGAATTACCGCTATCATCTGCTGGCTGAAATTCGCTCCCTGCGCTCGCGCAAAGACGTGATGCGCATGGGCCGCGACGCTGGCGCCTTCCTTTCAGGTCGATTGCGCCGCCAGCGCCCGTTGCTCAAGGACCCGTTTGCGGTGTTCTCTGCACCCTGGTTCAAGGAACGCCTGGACTGTCAGGTTGTTATCACTATTCGCCACCCGGCAGCCTTTGTCAGCAGCCTGAAGCGACTGGGATGGGCTTTTGATTTTTCTGACTTGCTCGAACAACCATTGTTGATGCGTGATTGGCTCGAGCCCTTCCGATCCCCGATGGAAGTGTTTTTAAAGCATCCAGACGATGTCATCGGGCAAGGCAGCCTGCTGTGGGAGATCATCTACCGGACCGTGATGCGCTTTCAAAGCCAGCATCCGGATTTTCTGGTAGTCCGGCATGAGGATTTATCGCTCGATCCGGTCAGCGGTTTTCGGGCACTTTATGCCCCGCTCAGTCTGACATTTAATGAGCAAGCCCAGAATGCGATTATGAACAGCAGTAACGCGGAAAATCCTGGCGAGGTCTCTCGCAAAGCAGTCCATGCCTATCACCTGAACAGTCAGGCGAACCTGCATAACTGGAAGAAGCGCTTGGAAACCGGGGAGATCCAACGCATTCGCGCCGCCACGGAAGAAACTACCCGGCATTTTTATCCAGACCTGGAATGGGAATGAAATCAGCTTTATTAAGTTCTGAACAAAAGCCTCTGGTTTCGATTGTCACTCCATCGTTTAACCAGGCCCAGTATCTTGAAGAGACGATCCGCTCTGTGCTCGAGCAAGATTACCCCAACCTGGAATACTGGATCATTGATGGTGGCTCCACGGATGGCAGCCTGGAGATCATCCAGCGTTATGCTCACCGTCTGGCTGGTTGGGTATCCGAACCCGACCAGGGTCAGGCAGACGCCATCAACAAAGGTTTCGCGCGTGCGCAGGGTGAAATCCTGGCCTGGCTGAACTCGGACGATACTTATCTACCAGGGGCGGTGAGTGAAGCTGTTTATTACCTGATCCAGAATCCAAAAACAGGCATGGTTTACGGTGATGCTAACCTCATAGATGAGTACGGAAAGGTATTAGGCGCTTTTCCCGCAGCTCAAACGGATTACCGGCAGCTCAGGCGCGGTTACGTGCATATCCCCCAGCAAAGCGCCTTCTTTCGCGCCAGCTTATGGCGGAAGGTTGGCCCGCTCGACCCCAGCTTTTACTTCGCCATGGACTACGATCTGTGGGTACGCCTGGCAAAAGTAAGCCGGCTGAAATACATTCGTCGTCGCTGGGCAAACTTCCGCTTACACTCTTCGGGGAAATCGGTTGTAGCAGATGACCGCTGCTGGCCCGAGATGCTGCGCGTCCATTATCGCGAAGGCGGAAACTGGTTTTCCCCGCTGGTATTTAAAGCCAAAATTCGCCCTTTGATCTATGGCTGGCTGCCGCTGCGATTGCGCCTGTGGTTTCGAAAGTTCTTCGCTAAGGCTTAATCCCTGCCCGCTCTGCAAGCCGCTTGACGAAGCCCACCACCTGTGAGAGAATGCCCGATTGTATGCGCTTTACACCGACTTCCATTCCTGATGTTATCTTGATCGAACCCAAAGTCTTCGGAGATGCGCGCGGCTTCATGATGGAGACTTACCAGGCGCAGCGCTTTGCCGAGGCAGGCATCTCTGCCAATTTTGTGCAGGATAATCATTCCGGCTCCTGCCAGGGAACTCTGCGCGGCCTGCATTACCAGATCCAGCAGGCGCAAGGCAAGCTGGTCCGTGTAGTCGCCGGTGAGGTTTATGATGTAGCGGTAGACCTGCGCCGCAGCTCACCCACCTTCGGCAAATGGATTGGAATGACCCTCACCGCGGAAAATAAGCGCCAGCTCTGGGTGCCTCCGGGATTTGGGCATGGCTTTTATGTGCTCAGTGAGTGGGCCGAATTCCATTATAAGGTCACTGATTTTTACGCCCCCCAATGGGAGCGGACCATCCTATGGGACGATCCTGCGCTAGGCATATCCTGGCCTTTGATCGATGGTCAACCGGTATTATTATCCCCCAAAGATGCCCAGGGCCAGCGCCTGGCCGATGCGGAGCTATATGATTAACTGGCGTTCCCAGGAGGCGGCATGCAAAATGTACTGGTGACCGGCGGCGCCGGATTTATCGGCTCGAACTTTGTGCGCTACCTGTTGGAGACTGAACCCACTGTCCGGGTAATCAACCTGGACCTGTTAACTTATGCCGGAAGCCTGGAAAATCTCAGAGATTTACCCGATCCAGACCGGCATACCTTTGTGCAGGGCGATATCTGTGATCGCCCGCTGGTCGATGAGCTTCTGCGCCAACACCAGATCGATACGGTTGTGCATTTTGCCGCCGAATCGCATGTGGATCGCTCGATCCTCGACCCGCATACCTTTATCCAAACCAATATTATCGGAACGCATACTTTGCTGGAAGCCTGCCGGGCTTATTGGCTGGTTGAGAACAAGGCCACCAGCCAGGATGTGCGCTTCCACCATATCTCCACAGATGAAGTCTTCGGCACCCTGGCGCCTGACGAGCCTGCATTCGAAGAGACCACCTCTTACGCGCCGCGCTCACCTTACGCGGCTTCGAAAGCATCCAGCGATCATCTGGTGCGCGCCTACTGGACCACTTTCGCTCTGCCCTATACCCTGACCAACTGCTCGAATAATTATGGGCCATATCAATTCCCAGAGAAATTGATCCCGTTGATGATCCTCAACGCCCTGCACGGCCAGCCGCTGCCAATTTATGGGGATGGCAGGCAGATCCGCGACTGGCTGTATGTGGAAGATCACTGCGAGGCCATCTGGACCGTCCTGAAGCGAGGCACGCCGGGTGAATCATATAATGTGGGCGGAGATAACCAGCCCACCAACCTGACTGTGGTAAATACAATCTGCGAGATCCTGGATGAATGCCAACCGGGCTCGCCAAACGTGCCGCACGCCAATCTGATGCAGCATGTCACCGATCGTCCGGGACACGACCGCCGTTACGATATCAATATTGGCAAAATCCAGCGCGAACTAGGCTGGCAGCCGCGCCAGTCGCTTTCCACGGGCTTACTCAAAACCGTTGAATGGTATCTCAACCATCCGGAGTGGATCGATGCCGTCCACAAACAGCAGGATTACCAGAGCTGGCTGAACAAAAATTACACCCAACGCTGAACCGGAGCGAAGGAGGGGACAAATGAAAGGGATCATCCTGGCAGGTGGCAAAGGCAGCCGTCTTTATCCACTGACTACCGCCATCAGCAAGCAATTGCTGCCGGTATACGATAAACCGATGATCTATTACCCGCTTTCAATGCTCATGCTGGCGGGCATCCGCGAGATCCTGATCATCAGCACTCCTGAAGCTATCCCTGCTTTTCAAGTACTCATGGGTGATGGTAGCCAATGGGGATTACATCTCGAATATGCTGCGCAACCCAGCCCACGCGGGCTGGCAGATGCCTTTCTGGTGCGCTCGGAATTTATCGGTGGTGAGCCGGTGTGCCTGATCCTGGGCGATAATATCTTTTTTGGACAGGGGCTGCCCACTAAACTGCGCACCGCCGCACAACTACAAAACGGAGCACTGATCTTTGCCTACCCGGTACGCGACCCTGAGCGGTACGGCGTGGTCGAGTTTGACACATCGGGTAAAGCGCTCAGTATTGAGGAAAAGCCACTCCACCCCCGCTCGCACTATGCCGTGCCAGGTCTATATTTTTATGACTCCAAAGTTGTAGAGATTGCTGCCAATCTCAAGCCCTCACCGCGTGGCGAGCTGGAGATCACCGATGTGAACCGTGTATACATGGAGCGTAGAGAACTGCTAGTCGAGGTGATGGGGCGCGGAGTGGCCTGGTTGGATGCGGGCACACACGAATCACTTTTACAAGCTGCCATGTTTGTTCAAGCAGTAGAAGATCGCCAGGGGATGATGATCTCTTGTCCAGAAGAGATCGCCTACCGCATGGGCTATATCGATGCCGACGGGGTACGCCGCCAGGCAATCACCATGCAAGGCAACCAGTATGGGGCATATCTACTACACTTGCTAGAGAGTGAGCTTCCTTTCCACCGGGAGGTCGCCTGAATGGCATTTAAGATGCTCTTGCTGGGCAATACCGGGCAGCTCGGCTGGGAGTTACAGCGCACGCTGGCGCCCTTAGGCGAAGTCGTTGGGTTTGACTACCCAGCCATCAACCTCGCCCAGCCCGATTCAATCCGGCAGGTGATCCGGCAAGTCCGGCCCCAGATCATTGTCAATGCCACAGCCTATACCGCTGTAGACCGGGCCGAGAGCGAACCTGACCTGGCAACAGCAATCAACGCAATTGCTCCGGGTATGCTCGCCGAAGCTGCTGCCGAGCTGAGGGCCAGCCTGATCCATTTTTCGACAGATTATGTCTTCGATGGCAATAAAGGCAGCGCGTATGTCGAAGCCGACTCGCCTAACCCCTTAAGCATTTACGGCAATAGCAAACTGGCGGGGGAAAAGGCAATCTCCCAGGTTGGCGGCGCGTACCTGATCTTGCGCACCAGCTGGGTCTACAGCATTCGCCGCCCCAGTTTTGTGACCAAGGTTTTAGAATGGTCTCGCCAGCAACCGGTATTGCGCATGGTTACTGATCAGATTGCCAATCCTACTGCAGCGCGCATGCTGGCAGAGATCACTGCCCTGGTACTGGCAAAAGCTGCGCCTAACACATCGCACTGGATCACAGAACACTCAGATATTTACCATCTTGCCGGCAGTGGGATCGCCAGCCGGCTGGAATGGGCCCAAGCTATCCTCGAGATGGACCCCCACCCCAATGAACGCGTAACCAAGAAGATCGAGCCAGCGCTCACTGCGGATTTTCCCACCCCTGCCCGGCGTCCCCTCTATTCAGCTCTGAATTGTGAAAAATTCGAGCAGACCTTTGGGCTGCGCTTGCCAGACTGGCGAGTCGCTCTAAAGCTAACCTTAGATCAAGGCTAATCGACAGACATTCAGGTATCCCGTGAGTGCTTACGAATATAATTCTGCCAGCCTGAAGCCACCCTTCATACGCGAGTTTCTGGAACTCTGGCATTATCGAGACTTGTTGCGCCTCCTGGTCACCAACAGTATCAAAACGCGCTATAAACGTTCTTCCCTGGGCATTCTCTGGACTCTGCTGAACCCTCTGCTGAATACCCTGGTACTGTCGATCGCTTTTCAACAGATTATGCGCTTCGATGTAGATAATTACACCATCTATCTTCTCGTTGGACTATTGGTGTGGACCTTTTTCGCTCAGACAACAATGCACTCCATGAACACCCTGATCTGGGGTAGTAATCTCCTGAAGCGCATCTATGTGCCGCGTACGATCTTTGCCGTTTCTGTTGTTGGAAATGGATTGATCAATTACTTGCTTTCACTCATCCCATTAACCGCCATCATGCTCTTCATGCGCCAACCTTTCACACCGGCCTTACTCCTGCTGCCCCTGGCGATTTTGTTAATGGCGATGTTCACCCTGGGGATATCCCTGTTTATGTCAACCCTGGCAGTGTTTTTTGTGGATGTGGTTGATATTTACGGGGTGCTTTTGTCGGCCTTGTTTTATCTGACCCCAATTATTTATCCAGTCAGTTTGATCCCCGAACGCTTTTTACCTCTGATCAATTTGAACCCCATGACCACCATGATTAACCTCTTCCGTTCATTGATCTATTATGGTGAACTGCCTTCACTGGGCATCACACTTACAGCCGTTGGTTTATCAATCACTGCACTGGTCGTTGGTTGGTGGGCCTTTACAAAGCGAGTAGATGAATTTGCCTACCGCCTCTAATCCAACTCCAATCGAAATTACAGACAGAATGATGATCGAGCTGAGCAATGTCTCAGTACGTTACCGGGTTCCGCAAGAGCGAATACCGTCCTTCAAAGAATACGTCATCCGCTGGATAAAAGGGCAGATCAATTATCAGGAATTTTGGGCGCTGCGAAATGTCAATCTTGAAATCCAACGCGGGGAAGTCTTCGGTATTATTGGACCCAATGGTGCAGGGAAAAGCACCTTGCTGAAGGTAGTTTCACGCGTGCTGCGCCCTACCACAGGCAATCTACGCGTCCGAGGTCGCATCTCACCCCTACTTGAGTTGGGTGCGGGTTTCGATCCCGAGCTTACCGGACGGGAAAACATCTACCTCAATGGTGCTATTCTGGGTTACTCCCAGGTTGAGATTGATGAATGCTTCGATCAGATTATAGAATTTGCTGGCTTGCGCGAGTTTATCGATGCCCCGGTGCGTACATATTCTAGCGGTATGTATGCGCGGCTGGGTTTTTCGGTCGCTACGATGAAAAGACCTGAAATTTTGATTGTCGATGAGATCCTGGGGGTTGGCGACGCAGAGTTCCAAACCAAATCTTTCGAACGCATCCAGCAGTTCCGGGGCGAAGGTACAACGATACTGCTCGTATCACACAGCCTGGAGCGTGTGAAACAAATGTGCGCCCGGGCGATCTGGCTGGATCGCGGTGAGATCGTTGCTCATGGAGCAGCCGATCAAGTTGTCGACCAATACCTGCAACAGGTTACCGGCATCGAACGTGACCGGCTGCGCGAGGAAAGCCAAAAGGCGCTCACCCCTTCCAATCAATGGGGCGACCAGAAAGTTTCCTTATCGAATATTCGTCTGTTCGATGGAGACGGACAGGAACAGACCATCTTTCAGACAGGCGACACATTGATCTTACAAATGGATTACCTGGCTCGCGAAAAAATCTCCTCGCCAGTATTTGGTATCGCCATTCACCGCCAGGATGGCGCCCACATCACTGGGCCAAATACCGCCTTGGCCCACTTTGAGATCCCCAGCATCTTCGGCAAGGGCCGCATCACCTACAAAATCCCCTTCCTGCCGGTCCTCGAAGGCTTATACCAGTTTTCAGTAGCAGCCCTCAACCACGACGACACGGAGATGTTCGATTACCACGACCGTGTCTACCCATTCCGGGTAATTAATCGCGGCGGGAAAATCCAAGAGCCATACGGCATGATCACCGTAGCAGGCGAGTGGTCACATCAAAAGCTCGATTAATTTTGCTCATGTCCGAGAACAATATTAAACCTACCCTGCCAGACAGCAGCATTACAGCTCAATCCGGACAAACCGGTTTGCTGATTGAGCTCGGACCGATTCTTGTAGATAGATTCGGTTTTGGCAAAATCATTATCCTGGGAGAGGATAGCCAGACCCTCGTACACAGCTTGCAGCAAGATGGGTTAAATGCTCTGGAACCAGATGAAGGTGAAAAAGCCGGGGGAAAGCTGGATTTGCTGGTTTTTCTGAAATCCCAGACATTACCTGAAACTGCCCTGGCAAATCTGATTCACCAGACAGAGGCCGTGTTGTTTATCCAAGATTCACAACAGATGATGGGCATTAACAGCACGGACATCGGGTTGGATGCCTGGCTGGACTGGTTTGCGCAACACGGTTTCATGGCTGATCTCAGTTTCCGCCCGCACCTGACAGATCATCATGCCACCTTCCTGATCAAATCCCTAACTCAATCCCAGGCGAGGCTGGCAGCACAATATGAGCAGTTGATCTGGCGATTGGAAAGTGAAACCACCAGCCGCCGAACCTTAATGGCTGAATTGCATGATGAGCTGTCGGTAAATGGTTTTGACACTGCTGAAATTCAAGTGCGGTTGCATGAGAAATTTGGCCAGGAGAAGATCGATCAGCTCCGCCGTGAAAAAGATGATCTCTACCGGTCTTATGTTGAGATCTATAACAGTGAAAGCTGGCAGATGATGCGCCGGTTACACCGGGTACGACACTGGTTTATCCCGCCTGGAAGTCGGCGTGAACGCCAGCTCAAGTCTTTTATCGGTGGCCTGTCTGCTATTCGCCAGGAAGGTTTCTCTGCAGTGCTTAAGCGAATATACCGGCAGGTTTCTTGGCGGTTACGCTCTCGCCTCCAGCAAATACGTTTCCAATCAGCTGATTATCTTAACAGCCAGTCCTTCACCGTCCCAAGCATTGAAGAACATCCTTTGCCTGGCCCTCACACCGCGCAGATCGATGTCATCATCTGTGTTCATAATGCCCTTGAAGATGTCAAGCGTTGTTTGCAGGCGGTCCTAATCCATTCCACCCACCCTTATCGCCTCATTCTGGTCGATGATGGCAGCGAGAACCAAACTCGCACCTTCCTGGAGGATTTCGCCAACCAACATGATTGCTCCTTGCTGCATAATGAAATCGCCCGAGGCTATACTCTCGCTGCCAACCAGGGTATGCAAGCCTCTAAAGGTGACTTTGTAGTCCTGTTAAATAGCGACACGATCGTCACTGCCCATTGGCTGGATCGATTGACAGCCTGTGCACTTTCAGAAGACAGGATTGGGATCGTTGGACCACTCTCAAACACTGCTTCCTGGCAATCCATCCCCAAGATTTCCGAAGATGGCGATTGGGCGACCAACCCCTTGCCTGCCAATATGACCGTGGACGAGATGGGGGCTCTGGTCGCGGCAGGATCGGCTCACCTGTACCCTGAGATGAAATTACTCAATGGATTTTGCCTGTTCATCCGGAGAGCAGTGCTGGATCAGATCGGGTATTTTGATGAAGAAACCTTCGGAGCAGGTTACGGTGAAGAAGACGATTTTTGCCTGCGCGCCAGGGCTGCAGGCTGGAAGCTGGCTCTGGCAGATAACACCTATATTTATCACGCCCAATCTAAAAGCTACTCCACGGAACGCCGTCGCCAGTTGTATGAGCGCGCCGGGGAGAAACTGCGCGAAAAACATGGCGCCGAACCGATTGAGGCCAGCATAAATTACAACCAGAACGACAGAGTATTACATGGTATCCGCGCCCGCAGCCAGGGCTGGTTCGCACGCCAGGAACTGATCGCTGTTGCTCAGCAAAATTATATAGGTAAGCGAGTGCTTTTCCTGCTGCCCATCATGGTTGCCGGTGGAGGTGGGAATGTGATCATCTCCGAAGCGCTTGCTATGCGCCGCATGGGTGTCGATGTGCGACTATTTAATCTACCTGAATATCGCCTGGCTTTTGAACAGAGCTATCCCAGTCTGGATTTCCCGGTAATCTACGCCGAAAGGCAAGAACTTCTATCCATATCGGGTGGATTTGATGCGGTAATTGCAACGATCAATACCAGTGTCAGCTGGCTTCAAGAGCTACCAAAGGCCTGGCCACAGCTCAAATTAGCTTATTATGTGCAGGGCTTTGAGCCACTGATGTATCAGGAGGGCAGCCCAGATTATCAAACCGCTCTACAATCCTACACCCTGCTCCCGCAATTGACTCTCTTCAGCAAAACTGCCTGGACGCGCCAGCAAGTGCAGGATCACACTGGAGCTGTTTGCCGGGTCATTGGCCCCAGTATCGATATTGACCTGTTTCGCCCACGCCCATCGATTTGGCGTACTCAAGCGGACCAACCAATAAAAATTGCTGCTATGGTGCGCGCTGGCTCACCTTATCGATCCCCATACCGGACCATGGAGGTACTCCAAAAAGCCAGCTGGCGATATGGTCCGTCGATTGAAGTCCTATTGTTTGGGATCGATCCGGGTGATCCCGAATTTAGCAAATTACCAGTGGAATTTACCTGGCGGGCAACTGGATTACTTAGTCCCTGGCAGGTGGCCCGGTTTATGAATGAGATCGACATTTTTGTAGATTTTTCTCAACACCAGGCCATGGGTCTCTCCGCACTGGAGGCTATGGCATGTGGAGCTGCTGTGATCGTACCCCAAAATGGTGGCGCCGTTGAGTTTGTGCAAGATTCTCAAAATGGTCTTATTGTCGATACCAGCTCAACCGCTGCCTGCTGGCAAGCCTTGCAACAATTGATCGACGACGCGCCGCTCCGGCAGCGCATCCGGGTACAGGCTCTCCAGGATGTTTGCCAATATCACCCTGAACAAGCCGCCTTTAATATTCTAAAAATCTTGTTTGATGAGTAGTCCTACCCCCACCCATCGCCCAAAAGTACATGTAATCTATGAGTACGGCGTCGACTACCGTCCACATGCCAGCTCCTTTGTACGCCTGCTGCGCCCGTTCACTCACCCACAAACAGCGGCCTGGGCTCAATTCAGCTACGGGCGCGAGATCGTTCCTCCACACAGTGATCTGGTCATCGTGGATCGTTTGTGGCGCCCTGATATCACATTAAGGATGGCAGAAAATCTCCTGGACGAGATCCGCCAGGTAGGTGCAAAATTCATCTACTGCCTGGATGACAACCTGCTCGACTTACCCCTGGAGCGCCTGGATTGGCCGCGCCCCGAACACCTGGCAATCATACGTTACTGGCTACAGCAAGCCGATGGGGTGATGGTGAGTACACCATACCTGCAAAAACGCTTGCAGACCTATAACTCCAGGGTAATCACGATCCCCAATGCCCTGGATGAACGCCTGCTGGTACCTCGTCCGGCCTTCCCCTTAGCTCTACCAGGTCAGCACTTGGTGATTGGTTATATGGGCACCCAGACTCACGACGAAGACCTGCGCCTGATTTTGCCAGCTCTCCAATCTATCTGCAAACGACATGAGCACAGCGTAGCGTTAGAGTTTATCGGTGTTACTTCTACGCCGGAGACACTGGAACTGATTAAAGACCTGCCGATTCGATGGATCAGTCCCGACCCGCGCGAGAGTGAATATCCCCTGTTTATGTTGTGGTTCACCAGCCAGGTGCACTGGGATATTGCCCTGGCTCCCTTGCGAGACACAATCTTCACGCGTGCCAAATCAGACATCAAATACCTGGACTATGCTGCGATCGGTGCGCCGGGTATCTTCAGTGATATCTCGGTATATGCCCCGACAATCCGGCACGGCGAAAATGGTCTGCTGGCAGAAAACACTCCCGCTGCCTGGGAAAACGCACTGGAAACTTTGATCTCTGACGCTAATCTACGGCAAAACATTGCCCGCCAGGCGGTGAAGGACCTGTATACAAGTCGCACCCTGGAGCAATGCGCGCTGCAATGGAAAAATGCCATTGAACCACTACTTGACGGGGTAGAATAAACGACCTTGGAAACCATAGGGAACAAACGAATCTATTGGGGGCTGCCCTTGCCGCCACTTGACCATCGCTGGATGCGTCTGGGCGTACTGGTGCTGGTCTTTGTGTATTTATGCTCTATGTTGCCCGGTATCGTATGGGCTGCCCGGCACATGGACAAAATTTCCGAGCAGCGTATCTCTCCTTGGGATGACACTGATTATCAAATCCTGGCAGTAAATATGCTGCATGGCTATGGTTTTACCGAATCATTGCGCTTACCACTAGAAACATATAAAACCATGCGCGATGTTAGCCTGATTAATCCTGATTATTTTTTTCAATTTTACCGAGCACCAGGGTTTGTGTTTCTCCTCACTGGTTTGTATGCAATTACTGGGGTATCCCCCTTGGCAGCCCGCATGATGGTTGGGATTATCATCTGGTTGATTACAGTTTTGGCATTGTGGATCGGCGACCGCCTGGCAGGTTGGGTAGGCAGTCTGGCTGCTGGACTGGCAGGCTATTTCTTGATCAAGATCAGCCTGTTGATGATCGGTCCAGAAGGATTCATGAGTGGACGAACCCTTGCAGAACCCCTAACTGCGTTTTTAGTCACCTTATTTGCCTTGCTATGTATCTTATTCCAGCAAGAAAAACTTCGGATATTTCTTTATTTGGCCAGCCTGACCTTAGCCTGTGTTGTTTTAACCCGGGCGAATTTTTTAGCTGCCCTACCCATCTTTCTAGTGCTGGTAATATTTGAAACTCGTCACTGGAAACCGGTGTTTATCTCGAGTTTGCTCCTTTTCGTTCCAATACTGGTCTGGTCAGGTTATGCTTCATATATCCGCCAATCACCGATCCTGCTGACAACCCAGGGTGCCAAGGACTTCCCGCGATTTAATAACCTCGAGGTCATAACCGGATTTGGTCCCGAGAAGTTGAATCAAGGAGGCTGGCAGCCTGGATTCGCCTTTAATACTGATGGTGAACTGATGATCACCCATGCCAATTCTCCTAGAGAAGGCGAGAATGGTTGGGCAAAAGGTCTCCAATTCTGGTTTTCCAATCCGGAAAAATTACCAGCACTGTTTTATTTCAAATTACGCGCCGGCTTATGGTTTGAAGAGGGAGCGATTTATCCTATCGGAATTGCTTTTTTCCTCGTAGCGCTCGGACTGCGTAAACCACGCCAATCCAAACTTGTCCTTCCCAGCCTAAATTCCGGTCAAATCCTGACTCTCCAGATTGGGCTATGTACGCTGTTGTTATGGATGGCTGACTCAAAAACCTTTTGGATCGTATTGTTGATCTGGAGCCTTATTGGATTGATCGCACTGCTCCGCCCGTACGGCGATGCAGCCCAGGTGCCCCAGGTAGGATTAACCTGGTTTATACCACTGTTTGGCGCCCATCTTGTTTCAACGCTACTATTCGGCGGTGACGAACGTTTCCATTTCCCCATCGATCCATTGGTCCTGCTCTTCGGATATACCGGAGGTTTATTGACTGCCTATTATTTGATAAAACGCGATCTCGGATTGGCATTGGTGTGTGGGATCTTAGTCGCCAGTCGCCTCATCATGCTTTAAAGATAGATAGCTGCTGATGCCCCTGGTCTCGATTGTCATCCTAATAAAAAATGCTGCGGCTTTCCTGCCGGAAACCCTGCCTGCGATCTTTAGGCAGAAGGTTGATTTCGAGTATGAGGTGCTGGCGGTCGATTCGGGTTCACGCGATGGCAGCCTGGAACTGCTAAACCAGCACCCGGTGCGGGTGATCCAGATTCCTCCGGAGAGTTTTAACCACGGCGAAACACGCAACCTGGGCGCTCGTTCAACCCATCCCGATTGCCAGTATGTAGTATTCCTCAGCCACGATGCCTTGCCCGAAAATCCACACTGGCTACAAAGCCTGGTGCATCCATTGATTTCAGACCCGGATGTAGCTGGAGCTTTCAGCCGTCATATCCCCCGCCCAGGGGCTAACGCTGCGGTGGTGCGGCAACTGGTGCAGCTCACCCAATCAGGTGGCAGCAAACGGCTGGTCAAGCAGATGCCTGCTTCAGAGGAGGAATTTGAGGCCAATAAATTCTATTTAGTATTCTTTTCAAATACCAGTTCAGTATTGCGCAAGTCAACCTGGGAGAAATATCCATTTCCCAAAGCCGATTTTGCCGAAGATGCTCTATGGGCTGAAAAGGTACTGCGCGCCGGATACAAGATTGTATTTGAGCCAGAATCAGTGATCAAGCATTCGCATAATTACAGCCTGGTCGAGCAATTCAGGCAGAATGTTGATCATGCATATGCCATGAATCAGTTATTTCACCCGCCCTTCTATCGTGATACTATGGTCTGGCTTAAATTATTTGCAGGATTACCGCTGCAGGTATGGCAAGATTGCAAATTTGTAATGTCGGATTCGTACTTTAAGCAGGTATTATTGTATAAAAAGATCATTACATGTTTTGCAAGTCCTGCATGGTATTTTGCAACAATGTCTGGAAGCTGGTTTGGTGCGCATTTGGAGATGATGCCCGGCTGGCTTAAAGGCATTGTATCCCGGCAAGAGAGGCTTAAGCGCGCATGAGAAAATTTACAGTTATCCTGGTGCTCGTGTCACTACTGCTCACAAGTACCCATTGGTCTGCTCAGACTGCACCCGAGACACCCGACGAACCGCAAGCCTTAGGGATTGCGCATGGCGCTCACCTGCGCCCTGCAGTTTATTATGGTGAGGAAGTCGCCGCGTTTAATTCGCTGGTGGGTAAAGACCTGGCGTCAGTTATGTATTTCATGGATTGGAACACTTCCGGCTTAGCGTCTGGGGAGTTTTTCGATAACTGGCTGCCGCGCACCATCATCGACACATTTGGCGATAACAGCCCGGCAGTCATGCTCACCTGGCAGCCCTCCGCAGGAAGCACACCCGGCTGTGCGCGCAATTATGACGACCGCATCCCACTTAATGACATTATCTCTGGCAGTTGTGATACGTATATTCGCGGTTTCGCTCAGGCGCTCAAGACTCCACCCATGGACCAATTGCGTTTCCTCATTCGCTTTGCCCATGAGATGAACCTGCGCGAAAGCGCCTGGTGGCCGGGTCATACCGGTCAGGACGCCAGTGCATTTGTTGCAGCCTGGCAGCACGTGCACAAAGTTTTTTCTGAAGTAAATGTAAGCAACGTGGAGTGGGTCTGGGCGCCGAATTATGAGAGCAATCCACTCGACGATTGGAATGATCGCAATAATTATTACCCTGGTGATGCTTATGTCGATTGGGTTGGTGTAGATGGTTATAACTGGGGCAGCCCGCGTTGGGATACGTTCACTGAAATATACGATTCAGATGCTTACGATTATGTACTGAAGGATTTCGCTTGCCGCTACCCTAAGCCGCAACTCATAACCGAATTCGCCTCTGTAGATGGGGTGGGCTCAAAATCCACCTGGATTACGGATGCTTACAGCAAAATCCCAAATTTTCCATTCATTCGAGGTGTCTACTGGTTCAATGATTTTGCTTACGCCAGCTCAAGCCAGCCAGATTTCCGGGTGACTTCTGGTACATCTGCCAGTGGAGGAGTCTTCCCTCTACCAGAGGGTTCTGGTGCATGGACGAATGCATATCGGAATGCCATTTCAAACCCGATTTACACCGAAACGCTGCCTGACCTAGAAGCGGCTACCCCTCCAGCAACTTATTGCCAGACATCTGGTGTACAGGTTATCGCCACACCTTCGGCTGCCACACTCAAACCCGGTGAAAGCTCTGTCCACAACATCACCGGCATTGGTTTCACAAGTACTCAAAGTCTATCTCTACGCACACCAAGTGGCAGCTTAATCAGTGGCAGCTTCAACCCATCCACACTCCCTGCTCCATATGGAGAAACGACTATTACGCTCAATACCAGCTCTGCAACCCCACCAGGCATTTATCCGGTTGTGGTGCAGGGAAATGGCGTCGATTTGGTCACCATCCAGGTGACAGTCTACCAAACCTACTCAATCTCCGGAACTATTCGTGACCAATTCGGCCAGGCAGTTGCGGGCGTGAATGTCAATTACATTTCAGCCAACGGTCAAGTAAGAGGCAGCGTAACTACCAGTACCACCGGCGCATACCGGATTTCGAGTTTGCCGGGTAGTATATACACCATTACTCCAGCAAGTGATCAGCTTGCCTTCCTGCCCCAAGAATCCGAAATTGATATCACTTTTGGCAACGCCGAAAACGTGAACTTCAGCGCTTTTCCCATGCCCAGGCTTTATATCGACCACCTCGGCGTGGGGGCTCCAGGCAGCACCTTTTCTGTCATAGGCGAGGATTTTCCGGTAAACCAAACTGCCCAACTGTATGTCAATGCCATATACCATCCTACGGATGCTCTAAGAACCGACGATACAGGCACTGTGAGTTTTAGCATCAACACAGAGCATGCTCTGCCTGGCTATTATATGGTCACAGTGACGGCTTATCCAACTCAGGCATTCATCTGGTTGCGGCTGGATGAAGACGGTGTTGTCTGGCAAGACGCCGATCCAACAATCAGCCTGATTCCTACTACTTCTCCCTGGAGTATGGCTTTCCTGCCGTCCATTCTTGGGCGTTAGAGGTCAACAATGTTAACCTCTCCGGAGGTTCGGAGCAGGCCACCCGTCAAGTGCATATCCTGATTGTTGCCAATGGCTACCCGCCTACCGCAGTAGGTGGTGTGGAAACTTATACGGCCGAATTATCCCGTTACCTGGCTCGTCAAGGACACCAGGTAACGGTTTTTTGCCGCGAGTCAGATTTTTCACGCCCCGATTATGAAATCACGACTGAGCATATCGAGCTGGTCAAAGTTATTCGGGTGGTCAACGATTACAAACAAGCTCATTCATTCAGCCAGACAATACTTGATGAGCGCGTGGAGCAAATCTTTGACACAGTACTCGAAACTGAGCAACCTGATCTGATCCATTTCAATCATCTCATCGCCCTTTCCGCCCGCTTGCCCCTGGTCGCAGCAAAACACAAAATCCCTTCGGTGAGCACCCTACATGATTTTTGGACGATCTGCCACCGCGTTAACCTGATTGATTGGCGCGGTCATATTTGCCCGGGACCATTGCATGGGGTTAATTGTGCGGCCTGTGTCGTTGGTGGGACTCTGCGCCAGAAAGCCTCCCAGGCAATTGGGAAAACCGCACGATTGATGAAAGGGTTGCTCCCCATCCCCGTGCGGCGAATGATGCGCACAGCGTTCCTTGAAGACGATGATCAGCCGCCTGCCCTGGCTTCATCGCCTGAGATCTTCGCTGAGCGGCTTGTGTTATTCACCGAGGCAGTCCTGTCTACGCAGAGAATATTGGTGCCCTCCGAATACGTTCGCCGCCAGTTTGCCAACAACGGAATACCCTTGGAACGGATTGAGGTTTTTCCCTTGGGCATTGAACAACTTACCGCTACTCTGGCGTCTAAACCGGCCTCTGGTTTGTTGACTTTCGCAGCAATCGGTCCAATCCAACCCATAAAAGGCATGGATATCGCCATTAAAGCCTTTCGGAGTGTACCGGGTGACCACCTGCGTCTGAAGATTTACGGGCGTACCGATCTATACCCCCGCAATCACGTCCGCCGGATAACCCAACTGGCCCAGGCTGATCCACGGGTGAGTTTGATGGGACCGTTCAATCCAGCCGATCGGGCCTCTGTTTTTGAATCTTTTGAGATATTAATCGTACCGTCTCGCGCTCCAGAAACCTTCTCCTTCGTAACCCGAGAAGCGCTTGCGTCAGGGAAACCTGTCATCGCAGCCCGTATTGGCGCGCTGGCTGAGATTATTCAGGATGGGGTCAATGGGTTCTTATTTGCTCCAGGCGATATCCAGCAATTAGCCAGGCACCTGCTATCTTTTGCCAATAACCCTGATCTCATCTCACACCTGACAGTTCCTGGTCCGGTTCAAATTCTTACCACCGCTGAACATGCCGAACAGATGCAATCCATCTATCGCCAGGTTCTGGCTGAAAGCATATCCAATTAATGCAATTGGATTGGAAAAATATCACACGATGAATATCCTGTTGGTTGCCAACGGCTACCCCCCGACTGCCGTGGGTGGTGTTGAAACCTATGTGGCTGAACTGGCTCGCCTGTTGGCGCGTAGTGACAACCAGGTATCGGTTTTTTGCCGTGAGTCGGATTTCTCCAAAGCTGACTATAGTATCACCACCCAAATCCTGGAACAGGTAAAAACTACATGCGTAGTTAACGATTACAAGCAGGTGCATTCGTTCCGCCAGACTTTTATTGACCCCCATCTGGAAAAAATCTTCACTGATCTCATAGAGCTCGAGCGCCCCGACCTGATCCACTTTAATCACCTCGTCGGGCTGTCCGCCCGCCTGCCCATCATCGCTTCCGAACACAAAATACCTGCTATCATCACCTTGCATGATTTCTGGACAATATGCCATCGGGTTAAGCTGGTTGATTGGCGCGGGCGCACCTGCCCAGGACCGCTTCACGGTGTCAATTGTTCAGCGTGCGTGATGGGCGGAACACTTCGCCAGAAGGTTTCTCCTTTGATCGGAAAAAGCGCACGAGCCATAAAACGCTTCCTGCCTGCCCAATTAAGACGCTCGATGCGGGCTTCTATACCTGGCGGAGAAGACCAACCCCCGGCCCTGGTTTCCACTGCTCAGATTTTCGCTGAACGGCTGGCCTTATTTACTCAAGCGCTCCTGGCGACGCAACGCTTGTTGGTCCCTTCCGAATATGTGCGCACACAATTTTATAACAATGGGATCCCACGCCAACGCATTGAGGTCGTTCCGTTAGGGGTAACAACGCACGCAGGCAATAAACCACCCAAACGACATCTAAACCTGCTGACCTTTGCTGCCATTGGGCCATTGCAGCCGATCAAAGGCATGGATACTGCCATTAAAGCTTTCAGCAAAGTGCCCGGCAATCATCTGCGCCTAAAAATTTACGGTCGCAGTGACCTGTATCCACGCAATTATGTGCAGCATATCATCGAATTAGCCCAGGCCGATTCTCGCGTAGCGCTCATGGGCCCTTATAACCCGGCGGACAAAGCCGCAGTATTCGACTCATTCGATATCTTGCTCGTACCTTCCCCCGCTCCTGAGACCTTTTCTTTGGTCGCGCACGAAGCCTTAGCTCTGGGAAAACCAGTTTTGGCGACACGTATTGGGGCTTTAAGTGAAATTATTCAAGACGGGATCAACGGCTATCTCTTTGAACCAGGCAATCAGGCCCAACTGGCAGAATTAATCGACGCTTTTGCCGCCAATCCCGCGCTGCTTGAAAGCCTCACTGCCCCGGGTGCAGTGGCGATCCGCACTGCCGAAGAGCATGCCCAGCAGGTAGAAAATATCTATCGCCAGGTTCTGGGGGAAAGCAATCAATACACACCACCAGCTTTGGACTGATACAACCCACCATTCGATGCCATCTATCACTGTAATTATTGCCAATTGGAACGGCGCTGCGTTACTGCCAACATGTCTGGAAGCGCTCGCTGCCCAAACTTACACCGACTTCAAAATATTGGTGATCGATAACGGCTCTCAGGATGCTTCAATAGATACCCTTCAAGAAAATTGGCCACATATCCAACTCATTCGCCTGCCTGAGAACCGCGGCTTTGCTGCCGCGAACAATTTAGGGGCGCGCCTGGCGGATACTGAATGGATTGCATTCCTCAATAACGATGCATACCCTGAACCCGGTTGGTTAGCGGCCCTGCTGGCAGCAACGCAACAATTTACCGAATGTGCTGTCTTTGCCTCGCGCATCTTACTGGTCGATCCCCCCGAGCTTCTGGATTCTACAGGGGATGTGTACCACATCAGCGGCAATGCCTGGCATCGAGGCTACAGGACACCTGCGCAGCAGTTTGCACCTCCAGCTGGAAATGTCTTCACCGCATGCGCGGCCGCGGCTTTATACCGCCGAGTAGATTTTCTCGCCTCGGGTGGCTTTGACGAAGATTATTTTGCATACATGGAAGATATCGATCTGGGATTTCGCCTGCGCTTGAGCGGCTCACCCACAAGCTACGTACCGAAAGCTGTTGTCCGCCATGTCGGTTCGGCGACAGCCGGGATTGAAAGCGATTTCACAGTCTATCACGTGCACCGCAATCTGGTGTGGTGTTATATTACCAATATGCCAGGCATCTACTTCTGGCTATACTTGCCCATCCACCTGCTTAGTGGGCTGATTTTCCTGGTGTATTATATTAAACACGGCTCAGGCAAGGCATACCTGAGAGCCAAATGGGATGCACTGCGCGGTTTGAGCAAGGCGATCCAGAAACGTAAGCAAGTTCAGGGTCAACGCAAGGCAAACCCCCGCGCAGTCATAGCCGGCATGGATCATGGATTATTCAGCCCTTACCTGCTTGGCCGCAGCAGCCAGCGAGTACGACAGTTCATGGCTCAGCGCGATCCCAAGCGCGGTGGCTGAATTACACAAACCCTGATGACTATCAACTATCAAATTCCTGCAGGAGTACAGCCTTTACATCAGGCTCACAATGTTTTGCTATCTACCGCTCAGGGCGGCCAGGTGCTGGTGGATCGCCGTGTGCTAGACATATGGCAAAAGGCTGGCGAACAGGATCTCGATCAACTCTTAAATACTCTGCCAGACCTGGAATACTCCGAGCCAGAGCTGCGTGCTGCTCTGGCCTGCTTATGCCAGGCAGGTCTGCTTGACCGCAGAATCACCCCTCAAACTCAAGCAACCCCGCCAGTCACTCAAGGGCCGTTGGTCTCGGTGGTCATCGTCTCCTATAATAGCCAGGCTTGGCTGACAGCTTGCCTAGCATCCCTGAGCATACAGAGCTATCAGCCCCTGGAAATTATCCTGGTCGATAACCAATCCAGTGATGGTACAGGCGCCTGGTTAGCAGCCAACTATCCGGCGATCCCCCTGATCCAATTGTTCGAAAGTGTATCGCTGGCTCAAGCCATCAATACAGGGGTAGAAGCTGCTCAAGGGACATATTTCCTGGTGCTCAATCCAGATGTCCGCCTGGAACCAGACGCGGTATCTCAACTGGTCCGCATCGCGCAATCTGAGCAAAATTGTGCTGCTGTAGCGGCTAAACTAAAATTGTATTGGGCGCCGGGATTTCTCAACGGCCTGGGCAATGTGGTAGGTTTTTTTTCCTATGGAGCAGATATTGGTTTGGGGCATTTAGACCTGGGCCAGTTTGACAATTCGCACCAGCTCCCTTCTGCTTGCTTTGCGGCTGCATTATTATCTCGCCAGGCCTGGCAAATAATCGGCCCGCTGGACGCTGCCTTTCCCCTGTATTACGAAGATAGTGAATGGTGTTACCGGACCCGCATTTGTGGCTTTTCTGTGCTGGCTGCACCTGAAGCGATTGTCTACCATGCCTTCGGCAGCCGCCCCTCCAACACCAGGGAGATGGAAATCTCACCAACCCGGCTTGAAAGGGTCGTGTATGGACGACTACGCTTTGCCGGCAAGCTGTTCAATGAACCCTACCGGCGCCGGTTAATCACACGTTATTTACTGGAGGATAGTCTCCGACTAGTGCTTGCTTTGCTGCGCCGGCGTGGATCACAGGCAAGAGCAATCCGGCAGGGATGGATGCAGTTCAGAAAAGCCAATGATCTGGAGCAAGCCCGCGCCTCGCTCCAGACAATCCGGCAGATCGATGACGAGACAATATTTAAGATTCAACAAAACCTGCCCCCACCGCTGATCTGGCGGGGATTGCCAATCCTGACCTGGGATATAATTCAATCCGTTTACCTGCCACTGATCCAATCTGGAAATACGATCCAACTTCCCGAATTCAAAGATGTTGAAATGAGTACTGATTCACCCACTCCTGGGAATCTGCAACGCTGGAACCGCATTCGCCAGTTGGAAGGGACGTCCATGCTGTTTCACCGCCTGTATCGCGCCATCCAGTGGCGTCTGGCACAGCCTTAAAGGTTTGCTGCAGTGAAAGATACTTCCCGTTTGCGCGTGGGTATCGATGCTACCGCCCTGCCCCTCCAACCAGTAGGAGCGGGCAATTACATGATTCATCTGCTGCGCGCCCTCGCTCGCCTAGAAACCGACCTTGAGCTGGTAGTCTTCAGTCAGGCTCACGGGCAGACATTGACAAATGTACCCGAACAGGATGGTTTTCGGTGGGTCGTGGTACCCGATCACAAACCTGCTGTACGGCTGGTATGGGAACAAACCGGTTTTCCAAGCCTCCTGCGTCGCGCAGGCATCGACCTGCTGCATTCTTTACACTACACCCGCCCGTTGAGTTTACCCTGTGCCTCGGTGGTCACCTTCCACGATATGACTTTTTTCTTATTCCCAGAGTATCACACGCTCGCCAAACGCTTGTTTTTCCCAGCTGCGATGCGCTATAGCGCGCGCACCGCGGATGCCATCATTGCCATTTCAGACAGCACGCGCCAGGACGCCATGCGCCTGTTAGGCCTCGATCCAGCACGCATCCATACAATTCCCCTGGGTATCACCGATGAGTTCCAGCCCTACCCGCACTCACCAAAACTCCCAGAAATCCGCCAGAAATACCGGCTTCCAAACCACTTCATCCTGTATGTGGGCACGATTGAACCAAGAAAAAATCTCCCCTTACTCCTGCGCGCTTACCGGCGTGTTCTGATTCAGGGTGAGACACCCCCTCTGGTCATTGCCGGACGTATGGGTTGGGGAGTTGAGCCAGTTCGCGGGATCATCGCCGAGCTTGATCTGGTTGAGCATATCCATTTCACTGGATATATTCCGCCAGAAGACCTGCCCTTCGTTTATAATCTGGCAGATTTGTTCGTCTACCCTTCCCTGTATGAGGGATTTGGCCTGCCGCCGCTGGAAGCTCTGGCTTGTGGGATCCCGGTAATTACCAGCGAGGTATCCTCGATGCCAGCCAATATGGGCGAGGCCGCTATCTTAGTACCACCTGCGGATGAAAACGCACTTAGCACAGCTATCCGACAGATATTGAGCGATCCTAAACTACGCCTCGAGCTGGCTAACAAAGGACCTCTCCAGGCTGCAAAATTTAAATGGGAAACTACCGCACGCCAGACCCTGGCGATTTACCAGCAAGTACTGCAGAACCGTTCGCTGAGATAGCCCCAACACTCTCGGTCTGCATTGTGAGCCTGAATACCTGCCTCTATTTGAAGGAATGTTTGCATTCCCTGGCCGAGAGTACTCAAACAGATTTTGAGGTGATCGTTACGGATAATGGCTCAACGGATGGCACCCAGGCAATGCTGGCGAGTGAATTTCCACAGGTGACACTTATCCAAAACCAGCACAATGAAGGCTATACACGGCCTATGAACCAGGCGCTAAAGCGGGGAAATGGCCGGTATCTCTTGCAGCTAAACCCGGATACGATCATCCTACCGAATGCACTGGATCAGCTGATAGCATTTCTAGAAGCACATCCAAAGGCCGGAATTTGTGGTCCAAAAGTACTCAATCGCGATCAGACACTGCAAAAACCCTGCCGGCGCGGTGAGCCACGCCCCTGGGCTGTAGTTAGCTACTTCACAGGTCTGTCCGCGCGCTTCCCCAAAAGCCGTCTATTTGGCGAATACTTGTTAAGCTATATGGATGAAAACGAAACACACCCCGTTGCCGGCGTGTCCGGTTCCTGCATGCTGGTGCGGCGGGAAGTGGTCAATAGTATCGGCTATCTGGATGAGCAGTTCTTTGCCTACCAGGAAGATGCCGATTATTGCTTTCGGGCACGGCAGGCTGGCTGGCAGGTCTTCTTCCACCCTCAGGGCCAGATCATCCACTATGGCGGAATGGGCGGCTCGCGCGTACAGCCCTACCGATCAATCCTCGAGTGGCATCGTTCGTATTACTTGTATTATCGTAAGAACCTGGCGCGCGATTATTTTTTTCTGTTTAACTGGTTCTACTATCTGGCAATGGGCGCCAAGTTGTTCTTCTCTTTAGGCATGAATTTTGTCCGCAAAGAAAAATTTGCTGGTTCTCGCAAACCCTGAATTGGAGCGTTGGAATGCAAGAATGGTCGTTACGCAATGAAATCTATACTGCACTACACCGCTGGCCGCTGATTCTGCTATACTGCCTGGTCGGCTGCAGCCTGGGTGTCTTGCTGGCTCTGGTTTGGCCTACCCCCTGGCGGGCCACTGCTGAAATCTATGTCGGTATAGAGCCTTATCGCTGGTCTGAAGATGAGAATGTGGTGGCTTATGCGATGGGCACACGCTTCAATTATGCCGATGATTATAAAAACTGGCAGATGTCGAATCTTAACGCGTTAGTAAGCATGGACGACATCCGCTTGAAAACCCTCGAGCGCTTACGAGCTAGCAGCGACTACTGGAGTGACATCAACCGCCGGGCGCTGAGCGATATGTTGCAGGTCTTCTGGCGCAACCCTGGACGATGGCGACTGGTCGCTGAGCATACCGATCCTGAAATAGCCCAGGCGGCAGCTTCTGTATGGCGGGAAGTCGTATATGAGACAGTCCAAGAATCCATCAAATTTGCCCAGGATACCTTCAAGCTAGACATTCAGCTCAAAGCCATCCAAAAGGAACAGGTTGATCTCAGCACTCACCTGGCCAAACTGGATGCGATCCTGGCTGGGTTATCCACTACCAAGACCAGATTGGAAGACCTGCCGGTAAGTCAGCCAGTGGACGAGCTCAACCACTGGCAATTATGGTCCTGGGCGGCCGGGGCCGCCCAATATGACCCTGTTTGGGTGGCATTGTTAAATGATCTACCGCCTGGCAATGAAAAACCAGAAGTATATCTTGCCTGGCTGGAGAAAGTTCGTCTGGCGGTCGAAGAAGATGTTCAGATCACCCAAGCCCAAATAGATACTCTCGCCGGTCAGCAAGCCCAGGCGACAGCGGATTATGCGATTGCATCACAGGCCAGCCGGGGGCTCTCGGCCAACATGCAATTAGAAAAGACGTCCGAAATATTACCAGCACCGCAAGCTATCCGCCCCACCGGGTTAATGGCATTGATTGGAGCTATATTCGGTTTCCTGGCCTGGGCAATCCTCTGGCTGATCCGTCTTAGCTTAAGAAAAACCGGATGAATCGCCTACAGCGCTCAGATCTGCTTCGGAAAATCCGTTCTCTGGCCTGGATTTTCTTCCTGGTCAGCTTACCGGTCACCAGCTTCCCATATTTACCGCCCGCTATTGGTGGTGGAGCCCTGGTGCGCCCGCTGGCTCTGTATCCTTTGACCGTTTTACTGGTTATGGTAACCTTCCCGCGCCTCTGGAATCAGCGCCTGCCGCGCACATTCCTATCTTTGCTTCCCTTTGTGATCATAGCACTGGTCAGCTCGTTGATCTCGCTGCTGAGGGGTATTGAGCCTGCTATCGATGTTACGGTATTGGACCGTGCTCTGCGTGGTTTATTTACTCTGGCCCTGGGAGCAGCATTTTATCTGACTGTGAGCCTGGCTCCACGTACACTGGAGGATCTAAAAAGCTCGTTACGCTGGCTATATGCAGGCTTTGGCGTCGCGCTTTTATGGGGTTCTCTACAAGCTATCTATGTGGTCCACTTCACCAAAGCCTGGTACCGGCTGATGAACGACCTGCAGCAGTATGTTTCCACACGGCGTTTAATTCAAACCCGCATCTCGGGCATGACCTATGAACCGAACTGGTTTGCTGAACAGATCACCTGCCTGCTGCTGCCCTGGTTAATGGCTTCTGTGCTAACTGGCTTTTCAGTATTCAAATGGCGTCGCGGCTGGCTCACGATTGAGCTCTTGCTGCTGGCCTGGAGCATCGTTTTACTGCCCTTAACATTTTCTCGCGCCGGCGTGATGAATCTGATCGTGATGGCATTACTAAGTGTGTTCGTGTTCCGTATTTTCCCAGGCAGGTCGCTTAATTCTCAGTCCGGCGCCTGGCGCAGCAACTTCAAGCTGATCTTGCGCCGTTTATCGGAAGCTACCATTGCCATGGTATTGATTGGAGGGGTAATCTTTACTGCAGGGTTAAAAAATGAATTCTTCGGCCGAATTTGGGGGTACTGGATTGAAAAAGATAAGCCTACCTTGAGTGGTTATGTCAAATACCTCGGATTTGGCGCCCGCATCTCTTATGGAGATGCAGCTTACCAGACCTTCGAAGAGTACCCGATACTCGGGGTTGGTCTGGGTAATTATGCCTTCTATTTCGAAGAAATGCTCCCCGACCGCCCACTTGCCCTGACCCCCGAAGTCTTGCGCATCGTCACACCTGAGGATGGGCGCGACCGGCTGATTACCGCCAAAAATTTTTTCCTGCGCCTGTTAGCTGAGACAGGTGTAATCGGCACAGCAGCCTTCGTCGTGTTTCTACTTGCCATTCTCGGCAATGCATTATACTTATGGCTTGTTCCAGATCGAGAAATCAAGTTTTGGGGGATAGCCGGGATGCTGGGTATCATTGCATTTCTGTTGTCTTCAATATCTTTCGATTCTTTTTCTTTACCGAATATGTGGATTATGTTTGGATTGATCACTGCAGCAGCACGATATTATTTACGCCTGGGTAAGCAAACGCAGGAATACAGTTCAGAAGAGACTAAAATTTTTCAAGAAACTGGTGGAGACCATTGATGAAACGAAACAATCTTATTGTTATTGGCGTTCTGGCCCTGTTGGGTATTATCGCCTTATGCTGTATAGCTTTAGTGATAGTGGGCAGTGCATTTACCATTTACAACTCGCAAACGCAAGGCAAGATAAATGAACCAACCCCGGTTGTGATTCGCCCCACATCCCCGGCGCAGCCCCCATCTCAGAATCCAGAACGACCCACAGATAAGCCAACCGAACCCTCGGGATCTAATCCACATCCCAATCCCGCAATCAATCAGCCAGTTTCGGTCATCCCTACGGACACCTTGCAAACATTGATCGATACGATCGTGCCAATCAATAACCTGCCTGTTCTCGCCCAACGCCTGGAAGGCAAACAAAATATCCCGGAAACTTTAGCTCCTCCAGCAGCTCCATATCAGGTTGGTGAACAGAAATCATTCTGGGTTACCAATGTTGACAGCAACAGCACCCATGAAATTGACGCCACCCTGGAGTACGTGACCGAGAATGTCTATTTTTGGATCCAGGATGGTGTCCAATTCAACCACAATGACTTACGCGATCTGGTTGAAACCTTTCAAGATGAAATCTACCCCACCAACCAGGAGTTTTTCGGAAGCGAATGGACACCCGGGGTGGATGGGGACCCACATCTTTATATCCTGTATGCCAAAGACCTGGGATTCTCTCTTGCTGGTTATTATTCCTCAGCTGACGAATACCACCCATTAGCCCACGAATATTCTAACGCTCATGAAATGTTTTTTCTCAGTGCGGACAATGTCAGCCTGGATGAGGAATTTGCCTACAGTGTGCTGGCGCATGAATTCCAGCATATGATCCACTGGTATCAGGATCGCAATGAAGAGACCTGGTTAAATGAGGGATTTTCGGAACTGGCAGCTTACTTGAACGGATATAGTGTGGGTGGTTCAGACTATGTCTATACGCTCGACCCAGATATGCAGCTTACAGATTGGCCGGGAGGGATAGAAGATACTACCCCACATTATGGTGCAGCCTTTCTTTATGTCTTATATTTTCTGGATCGATTTGGAGAAGAAGCCACCCAAGCTGTGGTCGCTAACCCAGCCAACGGTCTGGTAAGTGTTGATCGCGTGCTGAATGATAACAGCGCCAGCGATCCGCTTACCGGAAAAATCATCCAGGCGGATGATGTCTTCGTGGATTGGACGATTGCCTCCTACCTGCAAGACCCACAAGCCATGGACGGGCGCTACACTTACCACAACTATCCACAAGCGCCGCAACCAACCGCCACAGAGAGCATCCGAGATTGTTCCGACTTATCCGAAACTCGCCAAGTTAGCCAATATGGCGTCGACTACATTCGACTACGTTGCCAGGGCACTTTCACCCTGGATTTCGAGGGATCTATCCAGGCTATGGTTGTTCCAGCTGATCCATTTTCAGGTGAATACTATATGTGGTCCAATCGGGGGGATGAATCGGATATGACGCTGACGCGCAGCTTCGATTTCACTGCGCACAGTGGACCCATAACGCTTTCCTACTGGACATGGTACGACCTGGAAACCGACTACGATTACCTGTATCTGCTCGCATCTACGGATGGTGAAAACTGGCAGATCATTACCACTCCATCTGGCACCCCCGACGATCCATCTGGTAACAGCTATGGTTGGGCTTATACGGGTCAAAGTGGAGCTGGTCCCGAGTGGATCCAGGAGTCTGTTGATATTTCTCAATTTGCCGGTCAGCAAGTGCACTTGCGCTTTGAATATGTAACCGATGCTGCCGTACATGCAGAGGGCTTTCTGCTAGATGATATTGCCATTCCTGAAACAGACTATTTCACCGATTTCGAAACCGATACCGGCGGCTGGGTTGGAGATGGTTTTGTGCGTATCAACAATTTGATCCCGCAAACCTACCAGGTTTCATTGATTAAGCTGGGTGACGAAACGACAGTTGAGAAATATGCTCTGAGTGGGGAGAACAGGCTGAGTCTAACGCTTGAAATCGGGCAGGGTGTCGACGAGGTGGTGCTGGTCGTATCGGGTACCGCGCGTTTCACACGCCAGCCAGCAGCTTACCGTTTTACACTCGCGCGCTAAGCATGTATCAGTTTTACAGATGCTGTGCACACAAAAACGCCGGGCAGTTGAGTCCGGCGTTCCTTTTTGAATAGAAAGCAGTTAATATTGGTGTCTTACTAATGCGCCCGGCGTAATCCTGCCAGTTCTTGTTCAAGCTCAGCGCGACGCTCTTGAGCCGCCCGGCTCACCTCAGACTGAATAGTCTCCACACGCTGGCGGATTTGACCACGTAATTCTTCACCAGATTCCGGGGCAACCAGGATTGCCAGCGTTGCGCCTGTCAAAACACCCAAGATCAATCCGGATAGAAAACTCGTTACACCCTTCATGTGAACCTCCTGTTGGGTAATATCTTCACGTTTGATTATAACATACCGACTGACTCAACCATCGAAACAGGGCCTCATCCCTTGTATAATACAATCCTGCAAGCCTTATCACCTCGCCCTGAGATCAGCGGCGAGCCAGGAGCAAAATTTTTCGCATGATTATCCTCTCTGCAGGCATGCCCAGGGCTGGTTCGGGCTGGTACTATAACCTGATGCACGACCTGATCACCACCAGCGGTGGTCAAAATGCCCGACAGATCCGCGCCGATTATCATTTACAACGCATCCTTACGGAAGTCAACTGCAATATTGGCGCTTTGACGGTGCGGCGGCTCGGGGCAGTGTGGATACCGTCCGCGCTGGGGAAAACTTTTGTTATTAAAGCCCATGCTGGACCTTCACCCTTTGCCCGGCGTTTGATCGGTCTGAATCAAATGAAAGTCGCTTACATTTATCGCGACCCACGCGATGCATTACTCTCCGCCTATGACAATGGACGACGCGCCATTCAAAAAGGCCGCCCCAATGCTTTTTCTAACCTGGTTGATTTTGAAACCTCGCTGGCCTTTATCCAAGACTACGTACGCATCTCCGAGGCCTGGTTAAGCATCCCTACCGTCCTTCATACAGCGTACGAAGACCTCGTAGAAAATTATGATGGCGAAGCTACCCGCCTAGCCGAATTTCTGAATTGTGACCTCATGTCAGCGAACATCCAGGCGGTCATTGAACAATACCGCCCCGAACACGCCCGCCAGGACCAGAAAGGCCTGCACTTTAATAAAGGGATACGCGGCCGTTTCCGGGATAAGTTGACCGCTGAGCAACAAACGATGCTGGCAAATGCATTCGGCGCTTATCTTGAACGCCTGGGATACCAGATCTAAAAAGCCAGCCAAACTGCCAGATAGCAAGCCACTTTGGATATCCAATCTAAACCCGAGCCGGCCGAGTTTCAACACATTCAAACAACAACTGCCTGGAGGCGCACACTGGAAACGTTCGCTCAATGGTGTCAGCCGCAGCCTGGCGAACGCGTCCTGGACATCGGCTGTGGACCAGGTTTGCTCCCAATGCTATTCCACCACATGGGCTGCCAGGCAACCGGTATCGATCTGGATGCGTCCATGTTTCGCCCTGAACCGCTTTGGGGGCAAGTGGTTTGTGGGGATGCACAATCTCTACCATTCACTTCTGGGAGATTTAACCTGGTCACCAGCAGCAACCTGTTATTCTATTTACCATCACCGCTAGAAGCCCTGCTGGAAATGCACCGGATGGTGGCTCCTGGCGGGCGCATTGGTCTGTTGAATCCTTCGCCGCGCCTGAGTGTAGCTGCTGCCAGAGAGGTGGCTGAGCGGCGCGGGCTTACTGGCACAGCACGCACCTCCCTGATCGACTGGGCGCAGCGCGCCGAAAACCATCAGCGCTGGTTGCCAGATGAATTAGAGCTGGTATGCCAGTCTGCTAAGCTAACCCTCAACCGATGGGAATATAGCGTCGGTCCCGGGTTTGCCCTGTTTGCCATTGCACAGAGGAGTGACGCATGACTCAATCGATGCTCATATCAGCCCTGACCCCAGAATCCATCCCAAAAGCAGTAGAACAAGCTGTGCAGGTTTTGGGAAATGGTGGATTGGTAGCCTTTCCGACCGATACTGTGTATGGGCTGGCTAGTCCCGCCTTTGATCCCCAGGGGATCAATTCACTTTATCAGGTGAAGGAACGCGAAACCAACAAAGCGATTGCCATACTGCTAGCCAGTCTCGCCGACCTGGAGCAGGTGACCATCAACCTGCCGGCGCATGCCTACCAGCTGGCTGACCGTTTCTGGCCCGGTCCGCTAACCCTGGTTGTTCCACGCCATCCTGACTTACCAGAAAACATTTCACCCTCACCAACGATCGGTGTGCGTATGCCCAATCACACGTTGGCGTTGGCTTTACTGCGCGCCAGTGGTCCCCTAGCGGTGACTTCCGCCAACCTGTCCGGGTATCCCAGCGCGACCAATGCTAAGCAGGTCCAACAGCAACTCGGCGGGCGGGTAGATTTAATCATAGACGGAGGAGAAACGATTGGGGGCACCCCATCCACTGTGGTGGATTGCACGAGGCACGAGCTTGCTATTCTACGGGAAGGCCCTATCTCTAAAGCTGAGCTCGATCAGGTGCTGTTATCCAAGAAATAAAAACTACACCCAACTCAAATGGCAAAGCCCGTGTAGTTCTGTTATCCGTTTCGTGATCGCTCTCATGTAACGTTTAGCTTTTATTCATGCTCAACTCAAGTCCATTCGTATAATAGGAGATGCATTCTCCTCACTCAACTCTGCGCAGACAGGAAAGTTGGCAGCCGACCTGATGCGCAGTTTGAGTTTAAAGGACCTTATTCAGTTGACCGGAAAAGAACCAGGCTGGCGGTATGTCCATGGATAAAATTTTGGTCCCCAATCGGGCCAATTTCGCCGGCGCAAAAGAAACCTGCCAGATGAATATCCCCAAGATTCTTACGTATCACTGAGATATCCCCATTCGGGTGGTCATACAGACGCGTGCCGCGTCCATTGCAGGTAAATAAAAGCGCACCATCCGGGGGTTTGCTGAACATCTGGGGAACAAGCATCATTTCCAGGTCTTCGGTGGCGGTGAACGCATCGCGTAAATGAAATTGGATCACTTCGCCTTCTTGAATTTGGTCTGCTACTGCGATGGCGCCATTTTGCTGATCAATCCCCGTGACTCCTCGGACCAGGAAATCACCTTGACCGAAGAACTCCTGGCCAGCTTTCACTGCACGACCCACAAACAAACCATTTTGTAACAACCCGCGCTCATCTTCGGATAGTTCGGGGATCAGATCTTGAATCCAGGCTAATGGGACGCGGCGTTCTAATTGATAGATCCAATTCTTATTCGCCGCCTGGACTACAAAAGGCCGCCAGATCGGCCGGCAACCCTGGGAGACCAGAATATCGATATCCAGATTGCCAGCCAGAGCTACCCCGACCGCGCCCTCCTGAAATACCTTGCCATCCAGGATCAACATGTTGCCGTTGGGGCGCAGCGCCCCACTGGACATTCCCCCTACCACTGGAACGCCGCTAAAGGCCAGATTGAAGGCCTGCAATACGTCGTCGATCGGCGCCGAGAATGGATCAGCCAGCAAGATAAAAAGGTGGGTATCTGTTGGCACTTCGAGCAGTTGCGCAAAATCGTTGGGCTGGAGCAACATGCAAGGCCAATCAATGGCTTGCAAAGCAAAAGGCTTTAGCTCAACACCTGGGAGCTGAGCTGCCACAAGGGAGATGGACGGTAAGTCCTCTATTTCTTGCTCATCGCCGATCACACCCTCCGCCGAACTACCCAACATAACAGAGGGTGAAACCAGTCTCGCTATTGCCTGCCGGATGATCTCCGTCTGCTGAGTGAAATGGGCTGAAATAAATACCACTGCCAGGTCTACCGCATCTTCCCCTGGTTGAAATCCCTGGGATCGTAATTGTTCTACAATCTCATCCAGCGCATCCGCAGAATTAGGCTGGACTGCCAGAGCAGAATAAAAATGAACTTTACCGGCCATCGAATCCGCACTCAACTTAAGCCATCTTCATCTGTGCAGCCAGGGCTGCCCCAACAATGCCAGCTTCATTTGACAACTGTGCCGGCACTATTTCTGTACCGACGGATAGATGAGGCAAGAATTTGTCTTGCTTTTTGATCGCCCCACCCCCTAAGATGATCAGATCGGGCCATAACAACTGCTCCATGGTTTGCAGATAGCGATTGAATTGTTTGATCCACGCCGCCCAGGACAAACCGTTGCGCTCACGAGCTGCCTCAGAAGCCAACAACTCTGCTTCCTGCCCACCCATTTCAATGTGTCCCATTTCCGCATTTGGCAACAAGACTCCATCGGTAAACAACGAGGTTCCTAAACCGGTCCCAATAGTAATCAACAATACCACTCCCTTGCGGCCGCGTCCAGCGCCAAAGGTCATTTCTGCCAAACCTGCTGCATCGGCGTCATTCAACACATACACCGGACATCCCGTTTCATTCGAGAACAGCGTTGCCGCGTCGACCCCAATCCATTTTTTTGAAATATTGGAGGCAGTGAGTACCTTGCCACCTCTCACAGCCGAGGGGAAGCCACAACCGATTAGACCTTTCCACTCGAAGTGCCGGGCAATTTCACCAACAACCTGAGTGATGGGTTTAGGCTTGCCTGGAGGAGGCGTTGGAATACGAAAGCGTTCTGCCAGCATTACGCCAGTAATGGTATTTACCGGCGCACCTTTAATTCCGGTTCCACCAACGTCGATGCCCAGGATCTCCATGAAAACCCCTCCTTGTGCGGTTGTGCAAATTAGGTGCAGCTTCTGATCACCTTGTAGAGACAGGCTGATTAATCGGTTGATTGTCATCGATTATATCTCTGTTTCTCCACAGTACAGCTTTGTAATTCGCTAATAGCAGCTTAACAAATCGGGCTCTCAGCCAGCGAATTATTTGTGTCATTTGAAATTGTAAATTTACTACAAATCAGGTTGACAAGGCTTCTGTGAAAATATACAATCAAGCCCATACCATTCTTAGGTGGTCTTATTTATCCGCATATTCGGCGAAATACGGAGGAGGTCTAGATGTTCCAGCCAGAAGGTACGCAGAATCCAATGGAGGGTGAGGTATTCTATCCACAAGGGCAGATCACCGAGAATGCCAATGTGCCAGAGTACGAGATGCTCTATCAGCAATCTCTGCAAGACCCACAAGGCTTTTGGGCAGAGCGCGCGGAGGAGCTGGAATGGTTTCAAAAATGGGATCAGGTGCTGGATAGCAGCAAAGCCCCTTTCTACAAGTGGTTCGTGGGGGGCAAGACCAATATCGTCCACAACGCTCTGGACCGGCACCTGAAAACCTTTCGCAAGAACAAGCTGGCATTAATTTGGGAAGGTGAGCCCGGGGATACGCGCACCTACAGCTATTTCTCTTTAAATCGAGAAGTCTGCAAGTTCTCCAATGTCCTGCGCAGCATGGGTGTCAAAAAAGGCGATATCGTCACGATTTACCTGCCGCGCATCCCGGAGCAAGTGATTGCCATGCTGGCCTGCGCCAAGATCGGCGCCCCCCATAGTGTGGTGTACGGTGGTTTCAGCGTTGAGGCGCTGGCTGAGCGGATTGAGGATGCCCAAAGCCGGGTGTTAATCACGGCTGATGGCGGCTGGTTACGTGGCAAAATCGTGGGATTGAAAGAAATCGCCGACGAAGCAATTTCTCGCCAACCCACGATTGAAAGCTGTATTGTGGTGAAGCGCACTGGTCTGGATATATACATGGAACCGGGGCGTGATTACTGGTATCACGACTTGATGAGCCTGCCCATCTCCACCAATTCCTGCCGTACCGAGCCCATGGATGCAGAGGACCCATTGTTTGTGCTCTACACTTCCGGCACTACGGGTCGCCCAAAGGGCGTGCTGCACACTCATGGCGGCTATATGGTTTTTACACATACCACTTTCAAATATGTGTTCGATATCAAGGATGAGGACCGCTGGTGGTGCGCCGCCGATCCGGGCTGGATCACCGGGCACAGCTACATTGTGTATGCCCCACTATTAAACGGGGCGACCAGCTTCCTGTACGAGGGCGCGCCCAATCACCCGTACCCCAACCGCTGGTGGCGGATGATCGAAAATTACGGCATCACCATCCTATACACAGCGCCGACCGCAATACGTGGTTTAATGCGCTTTGGTGACGCCTGGGCTAACCGGCACGACCTGAGCAGCCTGCGCCTGTTAGGTTCGGTCGGCGAACCGATCAACCCAGAAGCCTGGAAATGGTATTACAACGTAATTGGCCGGGGAAACTGCCCAATCATGGATACCTGGTGGCAAACTGAGACAGGCGGGTTTATGATCACCCCTCTGCCAGTCACACCTCTCAAACCGGGCTCTGCAACTCGCCCATTCTTTGGCATCGATGTCGAGGTTGTCAACGAAGAAGGGAACCCTGTTCCTCCTGGGGAAGAAGGTTATTTGGTGATCAAAAAACCCTGGCCGGGCATGCTGCGCACCGTCTATCGCGATCCCGAGCGGTATGAACAACAATATTGGAGCAAGTTCCCAGGCATGTACCAGACCGGCGATTCGGCGCGCAAAGATCGCGATGGCTATATGTGGATCATCGGGCGCATGGATGATGTAATCAAGGTCAGTGGGTACCGCCTGGGTACAGCGGAGGTCGAAAGCGCCCTGGTCAGCCATCAAGCAGTCGCCGAAGCCGCTGCGATCGGGGTGCCGCATGAGATCAAGGGCAATGCTATCCAGGCATATGTTATCCTGCGCAACAATGTAACTGGAAGTGACAAATTGGCAGAAGAGCTGCGCAACCATGTAGCGCATGAGATCGGACCAATCGCCCGGCCGGAATCGATCACATTTGTCGATGTTCTACCGAAAACCCGCAGCGGGAAGATCATGCGCCGCTTGTTGCGCGCCCGCGCCCTGGGCCAACCGGAAGGTGATATCAGCACCCTGGAAGGATAAAATCTATTACCATGAGCAGTCAGCTGCACCTACAGACACATTTGGTGCAGTTGGCTGTGCTCAGGGGATCGCTAGCGCTTGATTCCCGGTTGACCAGCCAGTCTGTTTATGGGATAATCGCCCCATTCGATACACTCTTGATCGGCCATGATGGAAACGAGTATGCCTGAATAAGGCTGCCAGCGATCCTGGAAGCGGTGTAAGCCAGGTTAGTCTGTCAGGCAGAAAATCCTTCCGGAGCTGCGAGCTGAACACTGGTTCTCCAGCCAGTAAGCAAGCCGGGGCTGCCGCCCGTTATCTTGGCGTGGGTATAAGCGGTCTGGCTTTTTCAGACACCGTACTCCAATGAGTGCCTGCCAATCAGGCAGGAATCAGGGTGGTACCGCGGGAGAAATTGTTGCTCTCGTCCCTGCTCAGGGCGAGAGTTTTTTATTTATCAGGAGGCATTATGCCATTTCAAGAAGTTCCAAATAAAGTCGATTTCCCTGTCCAGGAGCGCGAGACCCTCAAATTCTGGCGTGAAAGCGCTGCTTTCGAGCGTTTGCGTGAGCTGCATGCCAACGACCCGCATTGGTCGTTCATTGATGGACCAATCACAGCCAATAACCCAATGGGCGTTCATCACGGCTGGGGCCGGACTTATAAAGATTTGGTCCAACGATTTTGGACGATGCGCGGCCACAAACTGCGCTACCAGAACGGCTTCGACTGCCAGGGATTGTGGGTAGAGGTGGAAGTCGAAAAAGAGCTCGGTTTCAGCAGCAAGAAAGACATTGAAGATTTCGGGTTGGAGCAGTTTGTGCGCAAATGCAAGGCGCGTGTCCTGCGCTTTGCCGCGGTTATAACCGAACAATCCATACGCCTGGGTTATTGGATGGACTGGAATGATCCCGCTCAACTACGCTGGCTGGCAGACAGCCTGCTGGAAAACCCAAACCAGGTCATTACGGTGCCTGGGCCCAATGGCCCGGTGACCGACAGTGTAGAACAGATTGTAGGCCAGCTTGGTCTGCCAGCATTGGCCGGCAGCTATTTCACGTTCTCCAATGAGAACAACTATATGATCTGGACTTTTCTTAAGAAGTGTTGGGAACGCGGTTGGGTTTACCGCGGCGCCGATGTGATGCCCTGGTGCCCACGCTGCGCCACCGGTATCAGCCAGCACGAGATCGTTACCGACGGTTATGCTGAACTCACCCATCAAAGCGTCACCCTGCGCTTCCCCCTGCGCCAGCGCCCGCATGAATCTTTGCTGTTATGGACGACAACACCCTGGACCCTGACCAGCAATGTGGCTGCGGCAGTTGGTCCCGGGCTGACTTACATTCGTGTGCGCCAGGGCGAAGAGGTGTACTACCTGTCCAAGGGTACACTGCACATGCTGCGTGGGCCTTATGAAGTACTGGGCGAACTTCAAGGCAAGGAAATGGAAGGCTGGACTTATGATGGGCCTTTCGACAACCTGCCTGCTGCCCAAAAAATCGGTGGGCAGACCGATCTGACCGAATTAATTGCCGAGGTCGACCAATCTGCTAAAGCTGTGCACCAGGTCATTCTGTGGGATGAAGTAGGCGAAGCTGAAGGCACCGGCATCGTCCACATCGCGCCAGGTTGCGGCGCCGAAGACTTCCAACTTGGCAAAGCGCATGGCTTCCCCATGATTGCTCCCCTGGATGAAGAAGGACATTTTGTTGATAGTTTTGACTGGCTGACGGGACAGCATGTTTCTGAAATTGCCACGCCTATTTTCAAAGACCTCGAAAGCAAGGGCATTCTGTATCATGTTGAGCCATACACGCACCGCTACCCCACCTGCTGGCGCTGCAAATCGGAATTAGTCTTCCGCCTGGTGGACGAATGGTTCATCAGCATGGGCGAGGTGTACGATAAACCGCGCGAAGCTGTGACAGCTGAGGAAAAGTCCCGCAGCCTGCGTTACCAGATTATGGATGTGGTGGAAAAGATCCGCTGGATTCCCGAATTCGGCTATGCGCGCGAGATGGACTGGTTGCGTAATATGCATGATTGGATGATCAGCAAGAAACGCTATTGGGGGCTCGCCTTGCCGATCTGGACTTGCGGAGATTGTGGTCATTTCGAAGTGATCGGTGATGAGCATGAGCTTCAGGCGCGCGCCAGCTCTGGTTGGGAGACCTTCGCCGGGCATACTCCACATCGCCCCTTCGTGGATGCAGTGAAAATAGCCTGCCCCAAATGCCAGGGGACGATGGAACGCGTGCCAGATGTGGGTAACCCCTGGTTGGATGCGGGAATTGTCCCATTCAGCACTCTGAGCTACCGCAATGATCCTGAATTTTGGCGGAGCTGGTATCCTGCCCACTGGATCAGCGAAAGTTTCCCTGGCCAGTTCCGCAACTGGTTCTACAGTTTGCTGGCTATGGCCACTGTGGTCGACAACAGCCCGCCCTTCTTACAGAATTTCGGCTATGCCACTTTACTGGCTGAAGATGGACGCGCCATGCACAAAAGCTGGGGAAATTCCATCGAATTTAACGAAGCAGCCGACAAGATGGGCGTCGATGTGATGCGCTGGTTGTTTTCAGCGCATAAACCTGAAAACGATCTGCTCTTTGGCTATACCCGTGGCGATGAGGTTAGACGCCGCTTTCTGATCCCATTGTGGAATGTGTACACCTTTTTAGTTACGTATGCCCGTTTAGATGGCTGGGAACCCGCTTTCGCCTTCGATCCAGCCCAGCCAGAAGGCCCCACTCCTGACAGCGACAATCTTCTCGATCGTTGGGCTCTGGCACGCCTCAACCAGGTTGTTGAGCGGGTCACCTCGGCTATCGAAGATTCCGATCCGCTCAGCGCCAGTTTGACCCTGGAAGCATTGCTGGATGATTTGAGCAACTGGTACGTGCGGCGCTCGCGGCGGCGGTTCTGGAAATCGGAACTCGATCGCGATAAGAATTCGGCCTATGCCACCCTGTACCACATCATGGTCAAACTGACCAAGGTACTCGCACCTTTTATCCCGTTTATGACTGAGGTCATGTACCAGAACCTGGTGCAAGCGGTACGACCTGAGGCACACACCAGCGTGCACCACACCGCCTGGCCAGGCGCTGATATGACCTGCGTGGATGATACTATGCTTGAGCAAATGGCCTTGGCCCGCCAGGTCGCCAGCCTGGGTCTCAGCGCCCGCAATACAGCCGGCTTGAAAGTACGCCAGCCGCTGGCACGTGTTCTGGTGTATGCGGGCGGCAAGGCTAATCTCAGCGATGAGCTGGTTGAGATTGTGAAAGATGAACTAAACGTGAAAGGCTTTGAATTCGTCGAGCAGGCCCAAAAGCTGGTCAGCTATCGCGTGCTGCCCGATAATAAGCAGCTCGGCCCGCGCTTTGGAGCGCAATTTCCTCAGGTGCGCGCCGCTCTTGCAGTTTTGGACCCCTCCGCTGTGGCTCAATCTGTTGCCAATGGCGATCCTGTGCGCCTGGAAGTTGATGGACAATCCATCGAGCTGACTGCGACCGAAATCCTGGTGCAGACCCAACCTGCCGAAGGGCTGGCAGTAGCCACCGATAAGCTGGCAACTGTGGCTGTCGATGCCATAATCACTCCCGAACTTAAGGCGGAAGGCCTGGCGCGTGAAATTGTACGGCGCGTACAAGCCATGCGAAAAGATGCCGGCTTCGATATCTCCGACCGGATCACCACTTATTACGTGGCTACCGATGACCTGACTCAGGTATTCTTGCGCTGGCAGGAATATATCATGGCCGAAACATTGAGCACTGCCCTGGTAGCCGGCGCAGCCCCACAAGGCGCATATACCGAAACCCATAAGGTAGAGGGTGAAAACCTGGAATTGGGCGTAAAACGTAACGCCTGAACTGCCGGTTTTGTGTCCAGCTTTACGAGGGCTGCTCTCGAAGGCAGCCCTCGTTTTTTTGATTGCGCGGTAAAATTCCGCCTGTACACCGAAAAACCCATTGCCCGCTATGAAATAACATAGCAATCATCGCCAGCGATACCCTGGCTGCCATCAACCTGGCGGACCATATCTTCAATCAGCACGACTTAAAATTTCCTGTTAGGGATGGCCAGCCCAACCTGCTGATTACGCGGGTTGGGATTTTTGTTTAACTGCAACGTTTCTCAAATCGATGCATCCAATCAATATTATTAAGCGTATCTTTATCAACAATATCCTTATATATTGGTAGAATTTCACACACCATGGGGTTATCAACCACTTCCCTCCCACCTGAAATCACCCGCCTGAGGCAGCTCTGGCGGCGTTTCAGTTTGATGAGCCTGTTCTTCTTGCTCGGCGGCGCACTGCTTCTGGGTGCTGCCTGGGAGTCGCGCTATGCTTTGCGCTGGCTGGCGCTTTCCAGTCCTATCCTGGCTTACCTGATAGTCGTGTTCCGCATGGGGCTCTCTTACAACCACCGGCCTGAGGAGGCGCGCGTGTTACCTACCTTGGGTGCAGGCAATCTGATGACCCTGGGACGCGGCGTGCTGCTGGCTGCCCTGGTTGGATTCTTGTTTTCACCCAGACCTCTCGGCTGGCTGGCATGGATCCCTGGAGTGCTATATACCCTGGCTTGCGCCGCTGATTTTCTAGATGGATATCTGGCACGCCGCTCCAACCATGCTACCCGTCTGGGAGAGATCCTGGATATGAGCTTTGATGGTGTGGGGGTTTTGGCCGCGGCCACCCTGGCAGTACAATATGGTCAAGCTCCAACCTGGTACCTGGTGGTAGGTCTGGCGCGCTACTTGTTCCTGATTGGCATGTGGATTAGAAAAATTTCGGGCCAGCCGAACCACCCTCTGCTTCCGTCAACCGCGCGGCGCGTACTGGCAGGATTACAAATGGGTTTCTTAGCCGTGATCCTGTGGCCAGTCATGGCTCCACCGGCCAGTTTATTTGCCGCAGCACTCTTCGGGGTACCCTTCTTGATCGGCTTCAGCCTGGATTGGCTCACAGTCAGTGGCGTTCTCCGGCCAAGCGGTACTTCCCGCAGGTTCTTGGACACTGTAACCCATTGGATGGTAAACAATCTGCCAGTACTCTTGCGCGGCGGGGTACTGATTGTGTTAATCTGGATGACCATCCAGCACCTTCAACATTCTGGCTTGCCTGAATGGTTGTTGGTAGTGCAGTGGTTTGTGGCGCTGTTTGTTATTTCGGGCTCGGCAGGGCGCATCTTCGCCACTGCAGGTTTGATCCTGATCGGCATCCAGCAGGGTTTTACACCCATGCAAGTTGAACATTATCTTCTGGCAGCCATCTACACCGCCCTGCTATTTATTGGAACCGGTAACTACTCTTTATGGAAACCAGAAGATCACGCAGTATACAGGCGGCCTGGCGAGCGCCCTGCGATCACAGGCCTGGAGCAGACATGATGAAGAGCACTGCGCTCCCCTGGCTCAGACAGCCCATCTGGCTGATGGCGATCTGGCTGGGAGCCCTGGCAGTATTGGCCTGGTCCATGGGCCGTATTCCTGTTCGGGATGTATTTCAGGCTCTGGATCACCTACAGCTCGAATCCGCACTGATCCTGGTTCTGCTGAACATCGCAGTGGTCTTATTGATCAGCAGCCGCTGGTGGCTGATCCTGCGCGCCCAGGGCCAACGTATTAATCTATTGCGCCTGGTTGGATATCGCCTGGCAGCCTTCAGCATGTCCTATTTCACACCTGGCCCGCAGTTCGGCGGCGAGCCTTTGCAAGTCCATCTTCTCACCCGCCACGGCATACCAGTCTCCACCGCACTATCTTCGGTAAGCCTGGATAAATTGCTCGAACTGGCGATTAATTTCACCTTTCTGTTGGGAGGTGTAATGCTGGTTCTGCAAACTGGCCTATTGGGCGGCCTGGCGTCCAGCCATGTGCTGGCCTTAGCGTTGAGCCTGGTATTAATCCCGGTAAGTTATCTGGCAGCCCTATGGGGTGGAAAGCGACCCCTGACAGGATTATTAATACGCATCAGCCACCCACGCCTGCAAGCCGCCACGCGCCTGGTCGAAGAGGCTGAAACCCTGGCAGGGCAATTTTGCCGTCAGAAACCCGTCGCACTCCTGGCAGCAGTGGCTATATCCCTGCTCACCTGGGCAGTAATGATATTGGAATATTATCTTTTACTGAATTTCCTGGGCTTATCTGTAACCCTTGCTCAGGCGATAGCCGGGCTAACCGCCGCCCGCCTGGCATTCCTGGCGCCAACCCCCGCCGGTTTAGGAGCTCTTGAGGCCAGCCAGGCACTGGCAAGCGAAGCTTTGGGTTTTGGCCTGGTCAGCGGCCTGACCGTCAGCCTGGTGATACGCGCCCGCGATCTTCTGATTGGTGCTACCGGATTATCGCTTACTGCATTGTTCTTAAAGAAATCATCATTTCGCCCCCATATCCATCTACCGCTCGAGGAGGAGTAATCATGCAAAAGGCACAGACAACTCTAGGCCCGGTTCAGATCGGTATCCTGCTCTTAGCCCTGGCAACTGCTGCAATCCACATTGTCCTGGCAATACCTGCCAACCTGACCATGTTTTATCTGAATGGCATTGGTTATATCGTGCTGGCATCGGCCTTGTTCCTGCCGCAGTTAAAGAACTATCGCGGCTTGATCCGTTGGGTTTTGATTGCTTTCACCCTTGTGACCATTATCGGCTGGGTAGCTGTGGGCGAGCGCAGCACGATTGCTTATATCGACAAATTTATCGAAGTGGCGCTCCTGGTTTTACT
>CAYXDC010000009.1:5002-9108 GCA_964463505.1 uncultured Anaerolineaceae bacterium | reverse complement strand
GGGAAGGTGTTCTGATATACTTAATTGCCATGAACACACCCTCCGTACAGTATGATCAAATAGCACCTACCTATGACCGCCGCTTCGAACCCCAGCAGCCCAAGCCGATCCTGAGCGCGCTCGTAGATCTGGCAAACAGGGTCCAGGCTCAGACAATCCTGGAAGTCGGCTGTGGGACGGGATTCTGGCTTACAGGTCTGGAAGACGCATTTGCAGGACAGCGTGCCCTTACCTGCTACGGGCTGGATTTCTCGGCTGGAATGCTCCGCCAGGCTCACACCCGTAAACCTACCTTGCGGCTGGTACACGGACAGGCTGAAGCACTTCCGTTTGGCGGAGCAAGCTTTGATCTGATCTACTGTGTACATGCCCTGCACCATTTTCATCGCCAGCAGGAATTTGTCTCCACCTGCTTGAACTGGCTCAAGCCTGGAGGCGTGTTGGCAGTGATTGGGAGCGACCCACACAATACTGCGGCAAGCAGGCGCCGAGGTGAGTGGTATGTGTACCAGTATTTCGAAGGCGTATTACAAACCGACCTTGCCCGTTTTCCGTCCTGGGGGCAGGTGCTGGACTGGATGGCTGGGGCAGGATACGAGCAAATAACCTGGAATCCTATTGAGACTATCCACGACTTCTGGCAGGGTGCTGAGGTTTTCCAAGATCCATTTCTTAAAAAAGAAGCGACCTCACAATTAATACTTACGACGGACGCGGCCTACCAGGCCGGCCTGGAGCGCCTGCAGGACACCGTAGACGCCGTTCAGACGGCTGGCACAGAGATCGAGTTTCACTCTATAATCCATATCGACATGCTGACCGGTTTTAAACCACCCGTCAGGGGAAGATAATGTATGGCGAAATTTACCGTTAAACGCATGGTTTCCACCCGCATACCCACAGAAGAGGGTGAATTCCAAATGCTGCTATATGCTAATAATCAGGACCAGAAGGAGCACCTTGCGCTGGTGATGGGCGAGGTGGATGGGAAAACGGATGTCCTGGTGCGTCTACATTCCGAATGCTTTACCGGCGATGTGCTTGGCTCACGACGCTGTGATTGTGGACAGCAGCTTCACCATGCCATGCAGCTGATCGCCGAGGCCGGGAGTGGCGTTGTGGTGTACTTGCGCCAGGAGGGGCGCGGTATTGGCTTGTTGGATAAATTGCGCGCTTATAACCTGCAGGATGAAGGTTATGATACGGTGGATGCCAATATTATGCTGGGTCACCAGGCTGATGAACGTGATTACACCGTGGCGGCGCGCATCCTGGAGGACCTGGGTGTAAAATCAATCTCACTCCTGACCAACAATCCTTCTAAAATCAATCATTTACGCCAGCTGGGTATTCGCGTCAACGAACGTGTTGAACTTGAGCCGGTCATTTACGCCGACAATTTCAATTATTTACTGACGAAAGTCCAACGCATGAATCATTTACTCAATCTGGATCCACTTTCGATCCCTGCGACCCAAAGCAAGAATGTATCCATTTGAGGCCTGGCTCTCACAGGCGTACAGCCATTTACAAGAAACTGGCCGCCCGCTAATCAGCCTGAGTTACGCCCAGAGTCTGGACGGCTCACTCAGCGACCAGCCTGGACGGCCATTTGCGTTAAGTGGTCCGCAGACGCTCCATCTCACCCACCACCTGCGTAGCCTGCATGATGCTCTCCTGGTTGGGGTGGGCACCGTCCTATCGGATGATCCTCGCCTGACTGTGCGCCTGACTTCCGGAAAACACCCCCGCCCGATTGTACTGGACAGCAGCCTGCGTACGCCGGTGGATGCACGCCTAATCCACTCCGCTGAACGCAGCCCCTGGATTATCACAACCGAGGCGGCCTCGCATAAACGCCGCATCGCTCTGCAAGCAGCCGGAGCTGAAATCATCAATCTACCAGCAGATGCACATGGCAAAATCTCTTTACCCGACCTCCTGGCTTGTTTAGGTGAGCGCAGTATCGCCAGCCTGATGGTGGAAGGCGGGGCGCGTGTCCTCCAGGCATTTCTAAAACAACACCTGGTCGATCAGGTAATCATCACCCTTGCCCCGCTATTTCTAGGTGGAGTGCCCGTGATCGAGCCTTTGAAGGGCGTCCTGCAGACGCCCTTAAGGTTGACTGAGCTTGGATCGCAGGAGTTGGGCGAAGACCTCGTTGTTTGGGGACGGCTACCATCTCAAGCTTCACACAATGGATGAGGGGTTCATGAACAAGCGTGCTGTTTATTTCACCGCGCCCAGGCAAATCGAAATCAGAGAGGAATCCATCCCGGATTTACAACCCGGCGAAATCCTGGTTCAGACCTTGTTAAGTGCCATCAGCTCCGGCACAGAAAGCCTGATCTACCAGGGTTTATTCCCAACCGACCTGCGCCTGGACGAAAACCTACCTGGTCTGACGAGTACCTTTGCTTTCCCTCTCAAGTATGGCTATTCCGCCGTCGGGCGAGTGGTCGAATTAGGAGCCGGGCTGGAGAAAACCTGGTTGAACAGGTTGGTGTTCGCTTTTGTCCCTCACCAATCGCATTTCACCGCCAGTATCGCGGATGTCCAGCCTCTGCCAGCGGACCTTGCGCCGGAAGATGCAGTGTTCCTGCCTAATATGGAGACCGCGGTGAATCTGGTGATGGACGGCGCGCCGATCATCGGCGAAAACATCGCCGTGTTTGGACAAGGAGTGATCGGCATGCTTACTACAACTTTGCTGGCCCGTTTCCCCCTGAACAGCCTGGTCACCCTTGATCCAGTCCCGACCCGCCGGCAACGTTCGCTGCAATTGGGTGCGACTGCCAGCCTGGCGCCTAATTCACCCGAAGCTGTTCAGTATTTCAGCAACCTGCCCAAGGGTGGTGCCGATCTCACTTTCGAGCTATCCGGCTCTCCGCTAGCGCTTGACCAGGCGATTCAAGCCACAGGTTTTGCGGGACGGATCGTTATCGGCTCCTGGTATGGGCAAAAACATGCCCACCTGGACCTGGGTGGGCGCTTTCACCGCAACCGCCTGCACATGATCAGCAGCCAGGTCAGCAGTCTCGCTCCCGGATTAAGTGGTCGCTGGGATAAGGCGCGCCGCTTTGATTTGGTCTGGCAGATGTTAAGAGTGATCCAGCCCAGCCAGTTAATCACCCAGCGCATACCTTTGGACCAGGCAGCCCAGGCGTACCAGATGCTGGCAGAACAACCTACAGAAGCCCTGCAGGTCGTCTTTACGTATGACTGAACCCATCCAGGCTGTAGCCCAGTATTATGACCAGAATACCCACCGCTTCTTGCGCCTGGGCGGCAGTGGAGACCTGGCGGCCATTCACCGCCAGGTTTGGGGACCAGGCGTATCTACTGCTCATCAAGCATTCGTCTATGTGAACCAGTTGGTCGCCGGAGCACTGCACGACATCCGCCCAAATAGCTCCCAACAAACCACTGTACTGGATCTCGGCTGCGGTGTGGGTGGAACTGCCACCTGGTTGGCAGGAGAGACGAACTTGTCCGTGGTAGGAATCAGCAATAGCGCCCTGCAGGTGCAGATCGCGCAACAGCGCACAGAGCGGTTAGGGCTGATTGACCGTTGTCATTTTCTGCAAGCCGATTTTCATGACTTATCCGAAGTAGAACTGGCGGCAGGGGCCTATGCAATTGAATCATTAGCTCATTCACCCGAGCCAGCCCAGTTTTTCAACCAGATTGCCGCCAAACTCGCACCTGGAGGGCGTCTGGTGGTCATCGATGATTTTCTGGGTAGCACACCCGGCGAGCTTGCACGGCAAAAATTAGCCGCCCGATGGGTTGAACGCTTCCAGACAGGTTGGCAGCTGGCCTCGCTCTTGCACCCGGAGATCGTACAGGGTCTGGCGCAACAGGCGGGACTGAAGCTGGTGAGCGTTAGCGACCTGACACCCTATCTAAAGCCGCTACGTGACCCCTGGCTCAGGCTGGTAAGCCTGTTCAGCCAGTTGCCCATCCCAGGTCATCAATGGGGCAGCTGGGCCGGGGGAATTGCTTTGCAGCGCTGTATCAAAGAGGGATGGACACGCTACCAAATGCGGGTGTGGGAGAAAATTTAGGGCGGGTTATAATCAATTTCAGGTTCTTTGACGTAAATT
>CAYXDC010000009.1:0-4902 GCA_964463505.1 uncultured Anaerolineaceae bacterium | reverse complement strand
AAGACCACTTTGATCAATATGTTGACCGGCGTTGACCATTTAAGCGCCGGTCAAGTTTGGATGGATGACCAACCGATCCACAACCTGGATGAAAACCGCCTGGCGCTGTGGCGCGGGCGCACCCTGGGCATAATTTACCAGTCTTTTTACCTGATGCCCAGCCTGAATTTACTCAACAACGTGATGTTGCCCATGGATATGTGCGGCTTGTATAAACCTGGGACCAGCCAGAGACGTGCCCTGGAGCTCCTGCGCATGGTGGAGCTGGAAGAACACGCCTACAAATTGCCATCAGCCATCTCTGGTGGTCAGCAGCAGCGCGTGGCAATTGCGCGCGCCCTGGCCAATGATCCCCCCATCCTGGTAGCAGACGAACCGACAGGACGCCTGGACTCAGTTACCGCTGAGGCGATTTTCGAGATTTTCCTGCGCATGGTGGCAGATGGTAAAACGATCGTGATGGTGACGCATGACCACAGCCTGGCGCAACGTGTAAGCCGCACGGTGCATCTGGTGGATGGGCAGATCATAGGGTCCGTTACCGGTTAGGTTACTGCACATGACTGTAGCTCCAGCCACTTCTATGGATCATCTGAACTACCTGCCGCCAGCCCACCGCTGCCTGGACGAGGCATTGATTGAAATGCGCCAAATCGTCAAAACCTTCAAGAATGCTGCGGGCGAATTTACCGCCTTGAAAGGCATCACAACTTGCTTTTATCCAGGTGAATTTGTCAGCATTGTAGGGAAATCCGGCAGTGGGAAATCCACCCTGGCAAATATGATTACCGGGATTGACCACCCGACTTCGGGAACCGTCCGGATAGGTGACACTTACGTCCACAATCTAAGTGAGAATGATATGTCGCGCTGGCGCGGGCGCAACCTGGGGATCGTGTTCCAGTTTTTCCAGCTCATGCCTACCCTGACACTGCTCGAAAATGTAATGCTGCCCATGTACCTGGTGAACCAGTATCAGCCAGCTCAACGCGAGCAACGCGCCTTAGAGCTTTTGAAATTGGTGGGATTGGAGGAGTTCGCCGAAAAGCTGCCGGCAGCCGTATCCGGTGGGCAGCAACAGGAGGCCGCTATTGCCCGAGCTCTGGCAACCGACCCGCCTATCCTGATCGCCGATGAACCAACCGGCAACCTGGACTCGCGCACAGCCGAGGAGATCTTCGGCCTGTTCTGCGGACTCATTGAACAAGGCAAGACCATCCTGATGGTGACGCACGACCCGGCTCTGGCCCGGCAGACCACGCGCACCCTGCTGCTTTCCGATGGCGAGTTGATCAACCCCTGGGTAGCGACAGCTTATCCAGACCTGCCACACAACCATATGCTCTGGCTTGGCCACCAGTTTAAACCCCTCCGCTTACCACCTGGCGAGTTCCTCAGCGCCTCCCCGCATGCTGATTTTGGCCTCGGCATCGTTACTCGCGGAACCTTAAATCTTGGATGGGAAGGAAGATCCTACAAACAGTCTTTGCCTGCAGGAGAGGCGCTTAACCGCCTTGATCTGATCCACGCAGACTGGGAGTCAACCTCCATCCAGGCCGGCGCAGAAGAACCCGTAGAGCTGCTGGTGATCGATAAGGCAACGTTTGACCAATGGCTGGTCGAAACGCCCCTGGCGCAGACCAGCCTGGAACAGATAGCCCTGGCGCGCTGGAATTCCTGGCAGCAAGCTGCAAGCCAGATTCATGGAGAGCAGCCGTGATGCTCCGCCCCCGCTACCAGAAAGTCATTGCCGACCTATTGGGTAACAAAGTGCGCTCCCTGCTGGTTCTGGCATCGATTGCCGTAGGGTTGTTCGCCCTGGGCGTGGTAGCAACAATTTACACGGTAGGTCTGGCTGATATGCAGCAAGGATTTGCAGCCATTAACCCGGCCAATATCTATATCCTTACCTCCCCTTTCGAACACAATCTACTCGACAACTTACAAAGCTTGCCTGGAATAAAACAGGCTGAGGGAGTCTATAGCTTTGGGACACGCCTGGATGATAGACATGGGCAGTGGGTTGCAGTCGATATTCAAGCTATGAAAGACCCGGGCAGTAAACAGGTCAATCAATTGCGATTGCTTGAAGGATTCTGGCCGCCCGGCGACCGTGAAATTGTCCTCGATCAATACAAATTGGATGAAACGCATGCTCGCCTGGGTGACATGGTCCTGATAGAAACACCCTCTGGAAAATCTCGACCATTGAAATTGGTGGGTATCGTGCAGGATGAGACCATCGGTGGATTTGGTGGCGCGGGTGGCTTCTTCAGTGAGCCGGTCCAGGGTTATATTAACCAGACTACTTCGGAATGGCTGGAACAAACCCAGCCCAGACTCTACAACTCCCTGTATGTAACCGTGACCGGGGACAATCAAGACCACGCCTACCTGGAGAGCGTAGCCAGACAAATCCGCAGTAAGCTCGAAGAAAACAACGTCCAGATTGTCAGCTCAGCCCTGCGCAGCTCTACTGAACATCCCAATCTTTTCCTGGCCCAAGCCGTATTGGCAGTATTACTGGTGATCGGACTGTTGGTTGTGGCGCTGAGTGGCTTCTTGATTACCAACACCTTGAAAGCCATCATGAACCAACAGGTGCAACAAATTGGGATCCTTAAAACGGTCGGCGCCCGACGGGGACAAATCGCGGTGATCTACCAGCTGCTTAGCTTGCTGTTTGGATTACTCGCCTGGATCGTCGCCGCGCCTCTATCCTATCTGGTGGCATTCCGCATCGTGGATTTTCTGACCGTAGAGATGAATTACACCTTTTTCGGAGCCAGAATAGTTCCACCGGTTATCATCTTGCAAGGTTTAATCGCTGTACTCATGCCTCAGGCTGCTGCTCTGGCGCCTGTATTACAAGGGGTGCACATCAGTGTGCAGGAGGCGTTGAGCGGTTACCGCCAGTCCGCGCCGCCCAACCGCTCGCGCTTTGACAGGCGCATCAGCCGCCTGCGCAGTGTTTCGATGCTGTTGCTGGTCGCTTTGAGAAACACCTTTCGCCAAAAGGGCCGCCTTGCGCTTACCTTGCTGACACTTACCCTCGGCGGGGCGGTATTCATTGCCACATTCAACGTGCGGGTTTCGATGACGATGTATGTCGATCAGATCATTCAATACTTTCTGGCGGATGTTAATGTCACCGTAAATCGCCCCTACCGCATCGAAGAAATCCAATCATTGATATTAGAAGTTCCCGGAACGCAGCGCGTGGAAGGATGGACCTTCGCTCGCAGCGAATTAGTTCTGGAAGATGGCAGCGTCGGAGAGAGCGTTACAATGTTGGCTCCTCCGGCAGGCAGCGATCTAATCGAGCCGATCCTGCTCGAGGGGCGTTGGATCGTGCCGGGTGATCGAAATGCGATTGCTTTGAGTGAGCTATTTCTAGAAGCCTTCCCTGAACTGAGTGTTGGTGATACGCTCAAGCTGCGTGTGAATGGTGAAGAAAGTGATTGGACTGTAGTCGGTTTCTACCAGCTGGCCGGGAAAATCAGCGGTTTTTCAGCCTATACCAGTTACGAGTACCTCTCTGAATTAACCAAGCAGCCCGGTAAGGCAATGAGCTACCGGGTAGTAGCCAGTCGGCCAGATCTATCCAACCAGGAGCAAGAAACGCTGGCCCAGGCAGTGGAAAGCCATCTGGCGAAATCGGGGATTCAGGTGACCAATACCAGTACCGGACAATCTTTGACCAGTACCGCCAGCCAGGGTTTCAATATTCTGACAGCCTTCCTGCTGTTCCTGGCTCTGTTGACTGCTTTAGTGGGCAGCATTGGCCTGACTGGGACGATGAGCTTGAATGTGATGGAGCGCACGCGTGAGATTGGCGTCTTACGTGCCGTCGGCGCTTCAGACCGGGCTTTGATGCAATTGGTGTTGATCGAAGGTGGGCTGATTGGTCTGTTGAGCTGGCTGCTGGCGTGTCTGGTAGCTTTTCCAATCAGTAAAATTCTGTCTGACAGCATCAGCCTGGCTTTGTTTGGCTCGCGCTCTAATTTTGGATTTACACCAACCGGTTTTCTGGCATGGATTGTGGTGGTGATATTTTTATCCATCTTGGCCAGTGTGATGCCAGCCCGCAGCGCTACACGCTTGACCATCCGGGAGGTGTTATCCTATGAATAATCCGTTGGAAAGTCTCAGGGCCATATTTCGGGCATCTCACCATACTGGATTCGACGAGGCAACTTAAATGTTCAAGAATAATAAAATTAAACCGTTGTTTTTTAAAACGCTCTTGCTGGCAATCTGCGCGGGGACCATCTTGGGGTTGGCCAGCTGCCAGGTAGTGAATACCGCCCAACCGGAACCGACACCCATACCTACGGTCGTTGGTGATGCGAACACACTGGTTGAAGGCCGGCTAGTACCCATTGAACATGTAAATCTAAGTTTTAACCTGGGGGGTGTGGTTACCGAAATATTTGTCCAGGAGGGTGATCCAATCAATGCCGGTCAGGCAATTGCCAGTTTAGACCAACGCGAACGCCTGGCAGCTACAGTCGCCAATGCTGAACTAGAAGTGGTAAATGCGCGCCAGGCGCTCAAAACCCTGGAAGAAAACGCTGAAGTAAGCACAGCCGCAGCCTTGCAAGCGGTCGCCAATGCCCGTGACGCTGTGCGCTACGCGGAGCGCTACCTGAACAATTTGAATAGCGGCAGCCGCGGAACGGATATCGATAAAGCACGCGCCGATGTGGTGTTATTAAAGGACCGTCTCGACCAGGCCCGCAAAGATTTTGCCGCTTACGAAAACAAACCCGAAGACAATGTTACCCGCGCCCAATATCTTTCTCGCCTGGCAGATGCCCAGCGCAAGTATGATGATATTGTGCGTTTGTTAAATAATTTAGAGGGGAATCCCAGCGACATCGATTTGGCCATCGCCGAAGC
>CAYXDC010000008.1:43134-65427 GCA_964463505.1 uncultured Anaerolineaceae bacterium | reverse complement strand
ACCCCAGCTCCCTCGCCACATCCCCCACCGCCTCCTGGAGCAGCTCCTGCATCCGCCTCACCCTCTCATCCCCATCCCCCTTCTCCGCCTGCAGCATCTTCACCAGTCGCACGCACCCCGCCCCATACAGATCCACCATCCGCACATACTCCCCCGTCTCCTCCACCTCCATCGCCCGCTGAAACAGATTGCGCAACATATACCGGTTCACCGCAATCTCCTCCGCCAACCCCCGCCTCCCCAACTCCAGCCCCTCCACCGCTTCTGGCTCCTCCTCTTCCTTATATAACATTCTCCTCAGCGGCGCATCCCCATCCACCTCCGCCCTCATAGCAGCCTGCTCCTGTGAATTATCGAAAAAAAACATGGTAAACTTTTCTAGGACCATTATTAAACTGAGGCTCTTCGGGATGCTTGGCGGTATAGGAGGTAGGCTATGGACCTGGTATGGCAAGTGTTAGAGAGCAAGGGGCATGACGTCTGGACCATCGCACCGGATGCGACGGTCTTCCAGGCCTTGGAGCTGATGGCGGACAAAGATATAGGCGCTCTTCTGGTGCTGGATGGTAGTGAGGTGGTCGGCATCTTTTCCGAGCGGGATTATGCTCGCAAGGTCATTTTGCAGGGCAAGGACAGCACCAAAACACCGCTGCGCGATGTGATGAGTAGCCGTGTGCTCTATGTGCGGATGGACCAGAGCGTAGAGGACTGCATGGCGCTGATGACGGACAAGCACATCCGCCACCTGCCGGTGGTCGATGGCGACCAGTTGGTTGGCCTCATCTCGATCGGTGACGTGGTCAAAGCGCTGATCTCCGAACAGGTGTTTGTCATCACCCAGCTCGAAAACTACATCACCGGCCGGCGCTAAAGACCCTCCGCTCCAGCAGCATGCTCATGGCCGGTCGGCTCTCTGCCTGGCCCTGCCTTAATCCCGCGCCCATTCGAAACCAGGCATCCTGAGAGCTTGTGAATAAATTGATCAGTGGTGCCAATTTTGGCCAAATTGACGCAGACCCCAAAAAAGGGGAACATTAAACATCGATCAGCCGAAGCCCTCGATGAACCTCTCCCCCTGTATTCGGTGATTGTTGTATCAAATTGCCGGTATCATCGCCAGTTTCTGACGCTGTGCCAAACGCAGCTGGTGGGCTCTCATCAAATTATGGATCAAAGCAAACCACAACACAACCGCTCTGACTTTCTGCAAACCTCGCACTCGGAAGCAGATCAGACCCCGGTTATGGTGCATAGCGTTGACCCACTCGGCGTTAGAGGCCCGCAGCTTGTAGATGGCTTTGGCATCCTCGGTGGCCATCCGTTTGCGCCAGGCGATGACTTGCAGGCTATCACCCGGCTTGGGCAGGTGCGGATCGGTTTGGGGAGGGCGATTGGTGGTTACGGGCGCATATAGCTTGGTTCCGGCTTGCTCTACCTGGGTGATATCTTCCAGATTAATAAAACCGCCATCCACCAGATACTCATCCGGTGTCTGTGGGTAGTCTTGCTGAATTTGCTCGGCCATCGGGGAGGCCAGCCCGCTGTCGTTGCCCTGATTACTGACCTGCACACCCACAATGATGCGGCTGTCTGTGTCGGTGCAGAACTGTGCATTAAAAGCGGGCCGAAATCCGCCATCGGCCATCTTCATAACCTGAGCGTCCGGATCGCTGGTGGAAGCGCGGGCCGGTTTGAGCTTGTCGCGTTTGACCTTTCTGGCCTTGATATTGTTCTCCTGGTGTGCTTCTAACTCCTTCATCCGCTCCAGCGCTTTCTCGACCCGTTCCTGACGTTCCCGCTTGGCCCGTTCTTGCGCCGCTTTCTGCCGTTTCGAGCTGCCTTCGGGATGCTCCTCCAGTTCTTTGCCCAATGCTTCAACCTGCTCCTGTGCTACTTGCAGGCAATGTTCCAGGGTCTTGCGGCGTCGAAAAGACTTGCTCCGGGCGCTGGCTCGCACACGTTTGCCATCCTGAGCCACCCGCTTTAGACTGACCAATCCTTGCATCAGCATGGCTGCTACACTTTTCGCCAGTACTTGATTGAGTTCCTCGTTATGATCCACGCGAAAGTCGGCCAGTGTATGGTAATTGACGCTGACCCCACCACAGTTCCAGCGATACACATCATGTTCTTTGCACAGGCGATCCAGTGCCCGCGCACTCCCCACTCCTTCCAAAGTGGCGTACAACCACAGCGCCATAAGGATCGCTGGATCGATCGCATTCTGTCCGGCTCGCCCTTCATATGCCCGGATCTTGGCATACCACGGCTGCAGATCCAGTTGTTGGACAAACTCCCATACCAGACGTGCGGGATGCTCCGCTGGTAAGCTGCTCTCCAGATCGACTGTCCGAAATTCCACCTGGCTCCGATCAGCTGTCTTCAGACGTACTTTACCGTGCACTTCTTCTGAGGTTTGTTCAACTGGCATCGGGGATAAGGTTTCTTCCATGGCTGGTAGGCTCCTTGGCTGCTCGATGGGATCGCCCCAACCTTACCACCCTTTGCTTTTTTTGAGGAGGGTCCCCAATTCTTTCACAAGCTCTGAGCGGAGCGCACTTTGCGTAGTCGAAGGACAGCTTGCCTGCTCTTAACCAATTCGTGAAATTCGTGCCCTGTGATCTGTACAGGCCCCCATGTTCTTTACGGGCATTCGTTGTCAGACCCCCTCTCCCCGTGGGAGAGGGTCCAGGGGTGAGGTCCGGTCTACCCCCTCAGCACCCTCAAAATCTCCTCCCCCCACTTCTCCAACCGCCACGGCGCCTCGCGCATCACCTGCCCCAGCTCCTCCCGCCTCCTCGGATTCCGCTCCGCCAGCGCCAGCATCAAATCCCGCGGCAGCACCACATCACTCATCACCCCCATCGTCTGCGCCGCCCGCTTCCGCCACATCCGCAGCCCATCCAACCGCTCCAGATAGCCATTATTCGGCCGGTGATTGCGCGGCGGGTGCACCGGCTCCGCCCCCAATCCCCTTTGGATCGCCGCTAAAAGCCCCTGCCCGTGCCGTTGCGCCAGGCGTGGCGTAATCCCCTGCAGCCTCCCCAGGCTGTTGCTGTCTTGCGGCGCTGCCTGCGCCAGCGTAATCAAAGTCTGATCATTAATCACCTTAAACAACGGCCGGTTCATCGCCCGCGCCGCCTGATCGCGGTACACGCACAGCTCATTCAGCACCGCCGCCTGCTGCGGCGTCAAATCATACGCCCCCTTCACCCGCCAGCAGTCTAGCTGCCGCCCCCCATTATCCTTGTCATCCTCAGGCCGGCTCTCCATCGGCCGCATGCGCCGGAAATCCTCCTCCGCCAGCCCCCACAGTCCCCGCCGCACCAGGTCCGCGTACAACCGCTTGCGCAGCTCCAGCAGATAATGCGTATCCAGGCGCGCGTACGCCAGCAGCTGCTGCCCCAAAGGCCGCTCCCCCCAGTTCGCCCTCTGGAACCGCTTATCCAGCCTCACCCCAAACTCGCTCTCCAGCAGCGCCCCCAGCCCCACCTCACCCCTTCCCAGGATGCGCGCCGCCGCCATCGTATCGAACAGATTGTTGAACTCAAAACCGAAATCCCGCTTAAGGCAAAACAGATCATACTCCGCCGCGTGAAACACCTTCTCAATCCCCGCATTTGCAAAAATCGGCCCCAGACTTGAAAGATCGTCAAGCGCCAGTGGGTCGACGAGATAGTCCAGGGACGGACCCGAGTCCCCGCCCGCAACCGAGAACTGGATCAGGCACACCTGCTCGCGATACGCAAACAAACTGTTCGACTCAGTATCCACCGCCAGGCTTGGCTGCTGGCTCAAAACCGCGATCATCTGCGCCAGTTCCGCCGGGCGCGTAACGAGAATAGGGGCTGGCAGGTTAGCTGAAGTCATGCCCCGTATTATAACAGCCTAAACTACCCCAGGATTTTTTCCATCACCAGCGCGTCTTCCCCGTCCGTATAATACCCCCCCCAGCTGCCCACCTTCTCATACCCCGCCCGCTCGTACAGCCGTATTGCCTGCTCATTCGACATGCGCACGCTCAACCGTACCCGGTTCAGCCCTGTCAGCCTCGCCTCGCACCCCTCCAGCAGCGCCCGCCCGAACCCCCGCCCCTGGAACTCCGGCAGCACCCCCACCGTCGCGATCCACGCCAGATTCTCCCTCGCCCGCACATCCGCCGCGATAAACCCCACCAGCCTCCCGTCCAGCACCGCCTTCAGCCGCACCACATTCGGAAAGCTCAGGATACTGATCATATCCAGCAGTGGCCAGGCATCCCTCGGAAAGCACGACTGCTCCAGATGCCGCACCGCATTCAAATCGCGCCACGAAGCCGGCGCAATCACCGCCCCGCTCCCTGGCGCCTCCCTCACAATATCATCACTCAACCCACTCAACCCTCTCCCATACCTCCTCATCCACTGTCATCACTTTAAACTGTCATTGCGAGCGCAGCGAAGCCATCTCTCCCTCCGCCCGCCACTCCTCGCATCCATCTGTCATTCTGAGAGCCCTCTTGTCATTGCGAAGGAGCGCTCTTTGCGACTGAAGCAATCCAGCCCTCGCGTAGGTTAGGCTTAAAGCAAGTGCTCTTCTTGCTAGCCTGACCATAGTCCCTCGTAGATCAGCCCACCTGCGCGCTCGCGCCCCTCGCCTGCCAAAAGCAAGCCCACTACACAGCGTCACTTCCCCACCCGCAGGAGATCGGCGCTCTTTGCCGATCTCCGCAAGCTGGGCTACGCCCGGCTATTCCTTCCTCTCCTTAATAAAACTCTCCAACAACCCCGTAAACTCCATCGGGAAAATATACTTCGTCGACGGACTCATCCCCATCGCCTTCAATGTCTCAAAATACTGCAGCGTCATCGTCTTCGGATCCACCGTTTGCGCCACCGAATAAATCTTCTCCAGCGCGCTCGCAAAACCCTCCGCCCGCAAGAGCTGCGCCTGCCGGTCACCTTCTGCCCGCTGGATATTCGCCTGGCGTTCGCCCTCCGACCGCAAGATCGCCGCCTGCTTCTCCCCCTCCGCCACATTGATCGCCGCCTCCCTCTGCCCGGTAGATTCCGTCACCACCGCCCGCCGGTTGCGCTCCGCGCTCATCTGCCGGTTCATCGCATCCGAGATCTCCCGTGGTGGGTTTATCTCCCGGATCTCCACGTTCGTCACCTTCACCCCCCATCGCTCGGTCACCTCATCCAGGCGGGTGCGCAGCAGCTGGTTGATATGCTCCCGTTTACTCAGCACGTCATCCAGCGTTATCCCGCCGATCACCGCCCGCAAGGTGGTTGTAGCCATGCCTTGCGCGGCTGTCTCAAAGTGCCCAACTTGCAATACTGTAGCTGTTGGATCCAATACTTTATAGTACCAGATGAAGTCTACCGAGACAGCCGCGTTGTCCTGGGTGATCGAGTTTTGGTGGGGGATCTCACGCACCTGTTCCCGTAAGTCCACACGCACTCCTCGGTCGATGAATGGTATCAGCAGCACCAGACCGGGGCCACGCGACCCCTGGCTATGGCCCAGCCGGAAGACAACAATCCGCTCGTACTCAGGCACGATGCGGATGGCGCTGGATAGCACCAGCACAAGCACTACCGCAATAGCACCAATCAGACAAAACAAAAGGGATGGTTCAAACATTTTAGTTCTCCTTTTCTATCACTGTGAATCAATTATGAAGCCTTGGTTTTGGAATAGGGCTCAACCAGCAGGATAAACCCCTCTCTTCCAGTTACGCGCACCTGGCTTCCGTCAGCGATCAGGCTTTCGCTACGTGCTGTCCAGAGCTCCCCACTGACCTGTACGGAACCTTCCAGGAAGATGTCGGATTTTGCTTCGCCTATCTCGCCTATCAGCTGGCTAAGGTCGTGGGTGGGACGGGCTCGGGCAGCTTCGAGAACTTTGACCGCAATCAACCAGAAAAAACCGGCGGAGATGGTGGAGAGCACCAGCGCCAGCCAGGGATTTACAGCCGGCTGCCAGCCCTCGCCGCGGAACAGGAACGAAGAACTTACTACCAACGCCAGGATGGAAGCCACCAAGAGCAGGCGTCGGTTTGGGCCGCGCACTGCCAGCAAAAATGTAACAAATCCGATGAGCAACAAGCCTAATGCCCATGGATTGATCGATAGATTGTAGATACCCCAACCCGCCAGCAGGAGCAAGAAGATTGCTCCCAACTCCAGCAGTCCAGAGCCGGGGTTTAGAGCTGCCAGGATCAATAGCATTGATCCAAAGACTAACAGGATATAAGCGATATTTGGGTCGAGTAAAAAGTCCATAGTTTTGTCTCCTGAAATGGCATGCTGGTTATGCCGAACACACCCAGGGTTCACTATCATTATACAATGACCTGAGGGCTGGCACACACCAACTCGCCTGCGTGGTATGATTAATCCGTGGTCGCCTTCTATTTGCCCGGCGGAGTGCCTGTTTATATGTTTTCGCTCCTGATGGGAGTGGGCGCGGCGTTGGGGATGGCCTGGGTAACCTGGCATACCTCGGAAAAAGAACGTTTATTATTAATCAATGCCAGCCTGTGGTCGCTGTCGGCAGCTTTGGCTGGGGGCCGGGCGATCTATATGGTAGTAAACTGGCAGTATTATCGCCAGTTCCCATTAGAAATATTCCAGGTTTACCTGGGTGGGTTGGCATGGTGGGGTGCGCTGGCTGGTGGACTTGTTATGGTAGCAATCTATGCCTGGCGGCTGCAAAAGTCGTTAGGAGAATTGCTGGATGGGTTGTTCCCATTATTGACCAGCCTGGCCGTGTTCAGCGGGTTAGCTTGTTGGTTGGACGGTTGTGCCTACGGTCCACTGGCGATCGACGGCTGGGGGCTGCTCGCGGTCGATGATATGGGTCACATGACGCTACGCTTGCCAATCCAACTGATTGGGGCGGGTGCTGCTGCCTTCTGGTTTGTTGTGATAGATACCCAGAGAGCGCGCCTTTTCAGGCCCAAAGTGGCAGGTTGGCTGGGATTGCTGGGGGTGGCTGCAATCCAGTTGGGCCTGACTGTTCTGCGTGCTGACCCAGGTATTTTTGTCAGTGGATTGCGCCTGGATGCCTGGGCAGCCTTGGGTTTCTCTGTAATAGCACTGATTGGTGCGCTGGTCACCTGGCGTTCATAGAAATAAATAATAATTGTTGATGGATGTTGTCTATGCATCTAACACTTGCCCTGGCTCAAATTAATACCCGCCTTGGAGATGTCCCGGCTAACCTTGAGAAGCATTTGCAGTTGGCATCCGAGGCGCGCGCTGCCGGCGCAGACTTGCTAGTCTTTCCCGAACTTTCTTTGACTGGCTATGTGCTGCAGGACCTGGCAACAGCAGTCGCCCACCGCCCGAACCCTGAGGATCCAATTTTCCGCCAGCTATTAGACGCCAGTCGTGAGATTGATTTGGTGGTGGGTTTTGTTGATGAAGACCCGCGCAATCGCTTTTTTATCGCCAGCGCGTATCTCTCTGGGGGGCAAGTTGTGCATGTGCATCATAAACTCTATATGGCTACTTATGGCTTGTTTGATGAGGGACGCTTTTTTGCTTGGGGTGACTCTGTCCATGCTTTCGATACTCGCTTTGGGCGCCTGGGTATCCTGATTTGCGAAGATTTCTGGCACGCCTCGCCGCCCTACTTATTGTGGTTAGATGGCGCAGAGATGCTGCTGCTTACCTCGGCCTCGCCCGGGCGTGGCCTGAGCAAGGATCCGGTTCTCGAATCGGCCCGTTGGGTGGAGCATATCAACCAGGCTTATGCCAGTATGTTCACTTGTTTTGTAGCGCATGCCAATCGTGTGGGTTATGAAGATGGTTTAAATTTTTGGGGCGGCTCAACACTGTTTGGACCCAGTGGTGAGCTACTTGCTAAAGGAAAATACCACGAAGAAGGGGTAACGCTGGTTGATGTGGATCTCAATCAGCTCCACCGAGTGCGGGCGCGCTTGCCACTGTTGCGTGATGAACGCACCTCTTTGGTGCAGCGTGAGCTGGGGCGTATTCTTTCTGTACGTTTACCTAATGACCGTGGCACGGTTTGAAACCGACAAGGAGGGTCCTAGATCATGTTGAATATGGAAAAAATTGATCTTACGATTAATCCAGATTTGGTACGCACGATCCTCACCGGGTTCATCCATACTGAACTGACCCGGGTAGGGTTTTGGCGGGCGGTGATTGGTCTGTCTGGTGGGCTTGATTCAGCAGTTTCCTGTTATCTGGCAGCCGAAGCATTGGGGCCTGAAAATGTTCTGGCTGTGCGCATACCATATAAATCATCTTCCCCCGACTCATTGGAACACGCCCAACAGGTGATCGATGCGTTGGGAGTGCAATCATTGACTTTTGAGATTACGGAGGTGGTAGAGCCGCTCTTTGCATGTTTCTCGGATTCAAATCCGGTGCGGCGCGGCAATGCCATGGCGCGGGCCCGTATGATCGTACTCTATGATCAATCGGAAGCTTTTCACGGCCTTGTAGTAGGTACCAGCAACAAAACCGAGATCTTATTGGGCTATTCGACATTGTACGGCGACTCGGCCTGTGCCATTAACCCACTGGGCGACCTATACAAGACCCAATTACGCCAGCTAGCTCAGGCATTAGGTGTGCCAGAAGCAATCATCGCAAAACCACCCTCAGCAGATTTATGGGCTGGCCAAACCGACGAAGGGGAGTTGGGTTTTACTTATGCGGAGGTTGACCGGTTGTTGTATTTAATGGTTGATCAGCGTTACAGCATTGAAGATTGTATCGAGGCTGGATTCGCACCTGGCTTTGTGAATAGCGTTGCGCAGAAGATACGCCGCTTTCATTTTAAACGCTTGATGCCGCCCATCGCCAAACTGAGCAACCGTACCATTGGCTATGATTTTCTCTATTTGCGTGATTGGGGGACATGATCAGCGCTGTATTTTTCCAAAAGAGGTAAAATAGCGCTTGCGTCACCCACCGGCGCGCATCCTATTGGTTGTTAGAGTGCCATCCAGACTCAATGCAGCTACAAATTCCACCGTCTCTTCGTCATCGTCCATATCGTTTACTCTGGTTCGGACAAATTGTGTCAATTGCCGGAACACAGATGCAGGTATGGGCGATATTTTGGCATATCCGCAATCTCACTGACCAGCCGATTGCTCTGGGGGGCGTAGGGGCAGCGCGCATCTTACCCATCATTGTTTTTTCCTTAATCGGCGGAGCGGTGGCAGATAGCGCTAATCGACGTGTCATGATGTTCATCACCCAGACGGTGATGGCTTTATCCGCCCTGGCTCTGGCGTTTTTGACATTCAGTGGTGAGATTGTATTGTGGCATATATATGCTCTGACGGCTATCCAGGCTACCGCGATTGCCTTCGATGCCCCGGCGCGCCAGTCTCTGGTGCCCAACCTGGTGCCGGCGCGGGATCTTTCCAATGCATTCAGCTTAAGTTCAATTGCCATGCAAACAGGCTCGATCATCGGCCCGGCCATGAGCGGGCTGGTGATTGCTTACTGGGGGCAAGGATACACGTATCTAATAAATGCTATCTCTTATGGGGCGGTGCTAGTGGCTCTGTTGTTGATGGGCCGGGTGCCACAGCAAAAGGTACTCAATGGTCACCCGCCGGTCAGCCTGCAAGCTATTCGCGAAGGCATCCAGTTTATCCTTACCCACCCGGTGATCCTTTCGACCATGCTGCTGGATTTTTTCGCCACCTTTTTCTCTTCAGCCAATACGCTGATGCCGGTCTTTGCCCGAGATGTATTAAAGGTTGGCGAGGTGGAATATGGTTGGCTCTCGGCAGCCCAATCCATTGGAGCAGTGATGGCAGCAACAGTCCTCTCACAAGTCTCCACGCTGCGGCGGCAGGGACCGCTCTTTCTGGGTTCTGTGGTGGTATTTGGAATAGCCACTGTGGCGTTCGGTTTATCGCGTAGCCTCATCGCCGCGATACTGGCCTTGATTCTAATTGGGGCAGCCGATTCGGTCAGCACGATTATCCGCAATACAATCCGCCAACTGCAAACCCCCGACTATATTCGCGGGCGGATGACCAGCGTAAACCAGATTTTCTTCATGGGGGGACCCCAACTGGGTGAAATTGAGGCTGGCGTAGTTGCCCAGCTATTTGGCGCTCCTCTGGCGGTGGTGAGCGGTGGCATCGGCTGCCTGCTTGCAGTGGGTTGGATCAGTCAGCGGTGGCCTCTGTTGCGCCGATTTAATGGTGATGAGCCTATTCAGGCTGGGGCAACAGCCGATTAATCATCTACGAGTTGTAGACCCTCCGCCATTTTTTCCCATTCAGCCAAACGAGTGTCCAGTTCAGCATGGACGTGTACATATTTCCCCCCTAACTCCTGTACTTTCGCCGGGTCGGCAGGTGGGTTCTCCAGCCGGCGAGATAGAACATCCAACTCTGCTTCCAGGGTATGGATAAGCTCTTCCAGTTCTTTCAAACGCGCTCGCAAGCGACGCTCTTCCATCTTAGGTCGTTGCTGGTGGGTTCTGGCTTGGCGTGGAATTGTTGCCTGTCGTGCGGAAGTATTCTCTTTCTCAGCCACTTTCGCAGCGCGGAATTCACTGTAAGTTCCAGCGAATACCCTGAGTTCAGCCTGGTCTGGTTCAATCTCCCAGATCTGGGATCCCAAAGCATCAATCAAGTAACGGTCATGCGAGACTAAAAGGATTGTGCCTTGGAATGTATCCAGCACTTCCTGCAGGACTTCCTGGGCAGGGATATCCAGGTGATTGGTTGGCTCGTCGAGTAATAATAGATTGGCTTGGGCCAGGGATAGCTTTGCGAGCGCCAGGCGACCGCGCTCGCCGCCCGAAAGAACTGCCACTTTCTTGAACACATCCTCTCCGGAGAACATAAAGCGTGCCAGATGGTCGCGGATTTCACCCAACATCATCTGTGGAGCAACCATATCGATCTCCTCAACCAGGGTGCGCTCCGGGTGTAAACCTTCATGGGCCTGGGCAAAGTAGCCGATCTTCAGGCTAGCGCCCAGGATAACCTCTCCGGAGAGCGGAGGCATCTGGTCCAGCAAAGTTTTAAGGAAAGTGGTCTTTCCGGCTCCATTCGGACCGATGATCGCTGCGCATTCACCTCGCTTTAGCAGCAAGTCCGGAGTGGTAAAGAGCGGACGGCCTTCGTCCGGGTAGCCCACTGCCAGGTTGCGAGTGCGCAGCACCAGATCACCGGAGCGCAAATTGGCTTTTAGATGCAAGTGCAGGCGTGGGGGTCGGTTCTGCGGCGGGCGCAGGCTATGGATGCGCCGTTCCACCTCATCCACACCCATTGTGTGTTCAGAGATATCTGCCAGGGTGCTGATCTCAGCCCAGCTCTTGCTCTGCAGAGCAGCAAAGCCCAGGCTCTGGATAGCTTCGACCTCACGGCTCAAGCGGCGCAGTTTACCTTTGGCCTGGGTAGTGTTCTGCCCGGCGATATTGCGCTTAATATAGTCCAGCTCTTTCTCCAGGCGTTCTTTCTCAGAGATGTAAATCTTTTGCAATAAATCCCAGCGTTCCTGTCGCTGTTGAATATAAGCCGAGTAATTGCCCCGGTATACTTCCAAACCTTCTTTGCGCATTTCCCAGATGTGATCCACTACCCGGTCGAGGAAATAGCGATCGTGCGACACGATTAAAACTGCGCCCTCCCACTGGCTCAGGTAACCCTCTAACCATTCCACTGCCTGGATATCCAGATGATTGGTCGGTTCATCAAGGATCAGCAAGTCTGGGCTGCTGAGTAGCAAGCGGGCCAAAACCGCGCGCGTGCGCTGCCCGCCTGAGAGTTGTGATACCGGACGCTGGTGATCTGTCTCGTCAAATCCCAGCCCTGTGAGGATCTGGCGGATACGTGTTTCGTAGGTGTACCCACCCAGGTGCTCAAAGGTCACTTGCAGCTTACCGTAACGGGCCAGCGCTTCCTCAGCTTGCTCTGGGTTGCTCATCTGATGTTCTAGTTCGGCCAATTCGGCTTCTATGGCGCGTAAGTTTGACAGAGCAGATAGACATTCGTCCCACAGTGTGAAGCTGCTGTCCAAGGTGGCTTCCTGTGGCAGATAACCCATTTTGAGGTTGCGTGCACGTGCCAAATTTCCGCTGGTCGGTTCTTCCATTCCAAGCAGGATGCGTAGCAAAGTCGTTTTACCGATTCCGTTGGGACCAACAACGGCAATACGGGCATCTTTGGGGATAGACAGGCTAATCCCGCTGAAGATGTCTATTGGACCGTAAGACTTCGCCAGATCGCTGGCAGTGATCAAGGACATGGAGACGATTATACCGTGATATAATCGCGCCGCTTCCGGCTTTTATCGCTGGAGATAGCATTAGGAATACTTATGGATCAAACCCAAGACACCCCACCTTCTAAAACTACCCGCTCAATGAGTGGGTTACGAATTGCCCTGCTGTCTATTTTTATCCTGGCAGCTGGGATTACCGCATATCTGACTTATATTTCCGTGCGCGACTTTGTCGCCTCCTGGGAGATGACTAACCTGCCCGGTATCAGTGTGCGCGATGCCACCCCTACACCGCGGCCTGGGTCAACTTCTGTACCGGCTTTCCAACAGGAGCCGCCTGTGGAAGGACCCACACCCGAGCCCTGGGATGGCGCCAAACGGGTGACCGTGCTGGTTATGGGTCTCGATTATCGGGATTGGGCAGCCGGTGAAGGTCCGCCACGCACGGATACGATGCTGCTGCTGACGATCGATCCAGTGAATGGCACAGCCGGAATGCTTTCTGTACCGCGAGACCTGTGGGTAAATATCCCCGGGGGCTTTGGTTATGGGCGGATCAATACAGCCTACCAGCTTGGTGAAGGCAACCGGCTTATTGGCGGTGGTCCGCAGCTGGCGATGGATACGGTGGAAGAATTGTTGGGTGTTCCGATTGATTATTACGCCCAAATCGATTTCAGCGCCTTTGTGCGTTTTATCGATGAAATTGGTGGGGTTAAAATCGATATCCCCGAAAAGATAGTGGTTGATCCTCTGGGAGATAACAATGCCAAAACCCTTAAGCCGGGTCGCCAGACATTGCCTGGGGATTTGGCATTGGCGTATGCCCGTGCCCGTAAGACCGAGGGTGGTGATTTTGACCGTGCTCAGCGCCAACAGCAAGTGATTATGGGTATCCGTGATCGCATCTTGAGCCTTAATATGCTTCCTACACTGATCGCCAAGTCGGGTACGCTTTACCAGGAGTTATCAGCAGGTGTTCACACCAATCTGAGCCTGGATGAGACCATTAAACTGGCCTGGCTGGCGATCCAAATCCCCGAGGAAAATATTGCTAAAGGTGTAATCAGTCCTCCGGAACAGGTAAACCTGTATAAGACTCTTGAGGGCGATGAGGTTCTCAAACCGATTACCGAGAAAATCCGGCTGCTGCGCGACGAGATCTTCACCGACAGTGGGCCTACCAGCCCCCTGGCGACAAATATGGAGATAACCGATTTGTTGAAGGCTGAGAACGCCCGGGTGGCAGTGATGAATGGAACTTATTCTGCTGGTCTGGCGGCTGAAAGTGCCGACTACTTGAAGACTCAGGGCGTGAATGTGGTAGAAGCGGGTAACGCTCAGCAAATAGCTACTTATACTGAAGTCACTTTCTACACAGGGAAACCCTATACTGTAAAATATCTGGTCGAGCTAATGAAGATTGATGCAATCCGCATTTATCACGTCAATGACCCTGCCAGTCCATTCGATATCAGTATTACACTGGGGACTACCTGGGCGAACGACAATCCTATGCCCTGACCGTCTGTTATGCCTTAAGTGGATCGAATGAATCCACTGCCTGAGCTTAAAAAATTATGGAAAACCTGGATGGCTCGATAGAGCGCATCACCTACTACAACTCAGAAAATGGGTATAGTGTATTGCGCTTGCGTCCGGAGCATGGACGTCCCTCAGGTGCAGACCGCCAAGGCCTGGTGACGGTGACAGGCAATCTGCCCGAGTTGCAGCCAGGGGAACATGTGGCTCTACAAGGGCGCTGGGCCAACCACCCCAAGCACGGACCTCAATTTCAAGTAGAAATATGTGTGCAAACCATGCCCGCCACTACGGCGGGGATCCGCCGCTATTTAGGTTCTGGGCTGATAAAAGGAATTGGATCACGCCTGGCGGAACGGATTGTCGCTCGGTTTGGCGCACAGACACTGGAAATTATTGAAGCCGCGCCAGAGCGCTTGCTGGAAGTGCCGGATATCGGGCAAAAACGCGCCCGCCTGATCGCCGCAGCCTGGCAAGAGCAGCAGCAAGTCAAACAAATTATGATTTTCTTGCACAGTCATGGGGTGAGCACCAACCTGGCAATCAAGATTTATAAACAGTATGGTGATCAGGCGCTACCAGTTGTGCAAAACGATCCATACCGCTTAAGTCGCGACATCTTTGGGGTGGGTTTCAAGACCGCCGACCGCCTGGCACAGGCGTTGGGTCTAGCTGCAGATCATCCGGGGCGCATTGAGGCCGGGGTGGAGTACGCTCTGAGTGAAATGTCCAACGACGGGCATGTATATGCTCCACAGGGCCAATTAGTCGAGCGCGCTGCAGAGTTATTGGAATTGGATGGGAGCGATATTCTACCGGCCCTGGATCGCCTGGCAGCCCAGGGTCGCGTGCAGCGCGAGTTACTACCGGCTGAAAACCATATTGTGATACAGGATCAGCATGGTATAAACGAGACGCAAGTGGATAATCGACTGCCGGCGGTTTATCTGATGCCGTTTTATCACGGTGAGCTGGGAACGGCAGAAAGATTGCGCGCCCTGGCACAGTGCTGGCCGACTCGCTTGAGTGACATGCCTCCGGCGTTCCTTCCTCTGGATGCCAGCCTTTCCGTTGAGCAACGAGAGGCTGTTCAGCATGCCTTGCGTTCACCGGTGAGTGTGCTAACAGGCGGGCCGGGCACCGGTAAGACAACCGCTGTGCGGGCCTTGATTGAAGCCCTTGAAATGGCTCATAAGACTTACGCCCTGGCCTCACCTACCGGGCGTGCCGCCAAGCGCCTCTCGCAAGCTACAGGTCGCCCAGCCAGTACTATTCATCGTTTGCTCGGTTTTTCACCTGGGGAGGGCTTCAAACATCGCGCCGGCAACCCGCTGCCGGTTGATATGTTGGTGGTGGATGAGACTTCCATGCTGGATTTGCTCTTGGCCAATCACCTGCTAAAAGCACTTGAGCTAGGTATGCATTTGTTACTGGTGGGTGATGTGGACCAGTTGCCTTCGGTGGGGGCCGGGGATGTACTGCGGGATGTGATTGCGAGTGGGCTGGTGCCGGTAACACGCCTGAGCGTCATCTTTCGCCAGGCGGCTGGCTCAGATATCATCACCAATGCTCACCGTATCAACCAGGGCCAATTTCCAGTCTTCGTCAAGGAAAGCGCCGACTTTTTCCTCTTCCCGGCGGAGACTCCTGAAGAGGCAGGCGATTGGGTGCAGGAGCTTGTGTGCGAGAGGATTCCTAAAAAATTTGGATTGCGCTGGGAGGATGAAATCCAGGTTCTGGCGCCCATGTACCGCGGCCCGGTAGGGGTAACGGCGCTTAATGAGCGCTTGCAGGCGACACTAAACCCAGCTGGAGCTCTCAAACCTGAGAAAAAGCTTTATGGGCAGACTTTCAGGCCGGGCGACAAGGTCATGCAGATCCAGAATAATTACGATAAAGATGTGTATAACGGGGATATTGGCTTCGTGCGAGCAATCGACCCCATCAACCAAAACCTGAGCATCGACTACGAAGGCCGCCTGGTGGCTTACGACTGGTCAGAGGCGGATCAACTCGTACTGGCCTATGCGGTTTCGGTGCATAAATCCCAGGGCTCAGAATTTCCAGCAGTCGTCATCCCATTAGTCACCCAGCATTATCTGATGCTTCAACGCAATTTGCTTTATACAGCGATCACGCGCGCAAAAAGTCTGTGTGTGCTGGTAGGCAGCCGCAAAGCAATCCACATTGCCGTGCAAAACAATAAGGTTGCCCAGCGTTTTACCGCCCTGGACTGGCGATTAGGTTTGCCCTGAACAGTGTCAAATTGAAGCGAGTTCAGTTTTTATAAAAACCCCGTAAAGACTGCATTGGTATGCTATGCGTGGCTTTTACGGGTGCTGAACATCATCCAGGCGAAAACCACTCCTGCTAGAAGTAGATTAGTCAGAATCGCATACATGGTTACATAGGCTCCCAGGCGCTCAAAGAGCTGGCCGATCAGCCAGGGCAGCACCATACCGCCTGCGCCTGCACCGACAAAAAACCAACTGGAGGCTTTGCCAGTGATCTCCATGCGCCGCTCGGCGAAAGTCAGGGTGGTGGGGAAGATCGATGCCATACAGGCTCCCAGGCCTAAGGTCCCAATCCATACCGCGATGAGTGATGTAGGAAAGAGCAGGATTACCAGCATACTTGCCACGCAACCCAATAAATCGAGCAGTAGAATCCAACGGGCGCGCAAGCGATTGGCTATCGGGATTGCCAGCAGGCGGCCAGTCGTCAGCGCTCCCCAAAATGCAGAGGTCAGGTAGGCCGCGCTTTCGGCAGCACCTAACCCTAGGTGGGTGGCATAGGTAAAGATCCAGCCACCATAACTGGATTCTGCACCGACATAAAGGAAAAAGAACAACCCTACCAGCGCAGCCAGCAGGGGATTAGAAGGTTTGCGAGTCTCTCCGATAGCAGATTTTTCGGGCGGCGGGCTGGACTGTCTGAGAATGAAAAAGCTAACCGGCAATGCCAGGCCAGCCAGGATCCAATAGGCTATCTGCGGTCCGCTGCCGGCATGCAGCGCCTGAGCAACGATCACGGGGGAGAGAAAAGCGCCCAGCCCGAAACAGAAGTGCAGCCCGTTCATAAAGGGCCCTACGCTGGCACGGTGTACCCAGACCAGCATGAGATTCCCGCCCAGGTCAGCGGTACCTTCTGCGATTCCCAGGATATAAGTCACGGCTGCGAGCAGCCACAAGAGTGAAATTAGCGGGGTTAGGGCCAGAGCTACAGCGATGAGTCCTAAGGCCAGGGCTATAACCCGATGCCCGGAGTAGCGATCATACAACCGCCCTGCTAACAGGGAACCGCTGAGATAGCCGAGAGCGCGAGCACTGAATAGAAAACTGATTTCGCTGAGCAATGTGCCGGTGTTTTCGGCCAATCCTTGCAAGGTTGGCCCGAGTACGGCAGCGGTTAAACCCAGGATAATAAATGCCGCGTAGTAAGCGATTGTCTTTGTCAGCCAGGCGGGGCGTACAGCAGTAGGGGAGGAAGGTTGGATTGTGTTCATAGATGATTGATTCACGCAATACTTTGGGGTGGTTATTTTCTTTAATTTGTGTGAGAAGTGCGCTTGCTTGGATCTCCCTGCATCTGTATCAGTGACTAACTCAAGGTTCAATTGTACCTGAGGCAACGTGTAATTTGAGAAATACAAAGACTGGCGATTATGGTCCGCCAGTCTTTGAGTTGCTCGGCAAGCCTGGTTATGGTGCAGATGCTTGCGTAGGGGGCTACCTTAAATAGCCCTTGCGCAGGCTTACCAGGCCCAGAGGTAAACCACCCAGCGCGACCAGTACCAGTAAGGCACTACCACATAGTGGGTTAGCAGGTTGATCGTTTGGTTCATCTGGGGAGTTTGGTGTCTCCGCGTTGTTGGAGACGTCCCCAGTTTCTAAGGTACGCAGTGTGTTGGGCTCGGTCTGTACCACAGGGGTGGAAGTATCTGCGATCTCGATAGGTTCTACAGCTACACCCTCGGCGACGATTTCGTATGCCACCCCATCCGCCAGCACGGTCACGGCTGGGCCGAGGGCAAATGCGGCTGCCAGATCTGGTTGAGCTTCTGCCAAACGGAAGTAATCATCGGAAAGAAAGGCTACCGGGGTGGTGTTATCGCGGTCGGGGTCATAGGCTGTGTCCACCCAACGATCACCGCTAAAGACAAAGGTCTTAGCTCCCAGAATGCGCACCTGCTGGGCGGCGTCCCCAGATGGAGCGGCAGCGACTTCTGCTTGCGCCATGGCGCCTTGATCGGCGGCCTTTTCTACAGCAGCTTGCCCTGAACTGGCGGCAGTCGGCATGGCCTGGAGGGCTTCGAAGGCCTGGTTAGCGATATCTTCCTGGGCGGCAGCACCCAAAGGTAGCGGTTCAGTGACCAGGTAAGAAGTGTAGGGTGTTACGATGCCATATCGAATGGACAGACGCACAATCTGGTCAATCAGCTCCTGGTTGGCGCCTTGTAAACGAACCTGGTTGAGCAGATGGCCGATCTTGCGCGTGGCCCACAGGCGAGGTAGGGCTGCCAGGGTGGCAGAGTCGTTCAGACTGCGGCGGGCGAAGTTCTGCTCAACAAAGCGGAAGGTTTGCTGTTCGCCATTGACTTCACCGGTGAGAGTAACCTCAGTCGTACCACCTTCCCGGTAGCGCCCAACGCTGATAATCTGCGAACCGCTGAACAGGTCGGGTAGCGGGGAGGGGTACATATCATAAACACGCAGATCTCCAAAATCTAATTCCAGATTTGTCAGCACAGGTGTACTGATCTTAGCGTAGAAGGTAGAGAGGGATTCGTCCAGGCGTTCCCCTGGAAGGACATAGCTGGATGTGCCATGGTGTGCCTGGGCCAACGAATCTAAGAGAAATGTGTCCACGTCATAGCCTACCCCGAAAGCAAACAGGCGCAGGTTGCGCGGCGCAGTTTCAGCCAGGTTGGCCAGGATCATTGGACTATCGGTTACTCCTTCAGTGGGCAGGCCGTCAGTCAGAAAGATTAGATACGTAGGACGTTCACGATCCACCATGCTTGCTGCTTCCAGCAAGGCGCGGTTAATATCGGTAGCGCCTTGTGCGCTGAGCCGGTCTACCCAGGGTAAAGCTTCAGCAGCCTCCTCTGCGGGGCGCAGGCCGGATGCATAGGTTTCCAGCCCGGTGCTAAAAGAGATTATGTTAAAGCGGTCTTCCGGGTTGATGTGTTCCAGGATATACCGCAAGGCATCCTGGGCTTGCAGGAATTTCTCACCCTCCATACTGCCTGAACGATCCAACACCAATAGCACATCCTTGGGCAGGTTTTCGGTAGTTACATCCGGGCGTGGAGCCAGCAACAACAGGAAGAATCCGTCCGGATCGTCCGGATCAGATGGATCGCGGAAGCTGAGCAGATGGAAGGCTTCTGTTTCGCCCAATGAGTAAAACAGGGTGAAATCGGTGTTCGGGGTGATATTACTGGCTTCATAACTGGCTTTCACCGTATTGGAGTTTTCGCGCTGAAGATCAACTGGATGGCTGGACGAGTACACGGCGCGGATTGATTCTGTCGAGCGGATATCAACACTCACCGAAACATTTTCCAATGGCCAGAGCGAGAACTTCTCCGTATTCAATGGATAGGTATACCGCACCAGCCCATTTTCGGCGCTCAGGGCCTGGGTGTATTCTAGCTGTATGCGACGCTCACCGAGTGGTGGGATTGGAAAGATACTGGCCTGTACAGCTCCCTGCCCAGCGTATTCTAAGAGCGCCGGGTCGCGCAGGCTGGAGACAATCTCTTCATAGGTACGGCGGGCTTCGGCTGCATCTAAGATTTTCCCTTCCACCGGCTCTCCATCGACCCATAAAGTGAAGCCAGTTACTGCGGCGTCCAGCGGTAAGGGGAAAATATAGGTGCCTTCTACAGTCCAGTCGTTTGGGTTGTAAAATACCTGATCCACTTGCGTGATGGCAACCTGGTCTTCAATAGTCACCTGCACACGATGATAGCGGATGGCAAGCTGTACCAATGGAGACGGAGTTGGGCAGGGAAATGGCCCTGGGCAGGGCGGCGGCGGGCAGGGATCGCAGATGGGCGGCTCGGGAATGATGATCCCGTCGGCGCGGGCCGGACTTGTGCTGGGCAAGGCGAAAGCCAATGACAAAGTTATCGCTAACCAGGAAAGGGTGATCCACTTGGACATGGGAGACTCCGTTCTCTTTTTATTTATTCTGATTCCCGGGCCATGTAGGGCGCCTCAAACATAGAGCCCAGTACCTGGGCCTAAGACGCCATCCAGTGTCAGATAGTTCCAATGGTATAATCGGTAGGCTTTTCATCCGATTAGTTTTGTTAAGCAAACCTACAACAGGCAGAACAGAAGTATGTTAGATAAATTAGCAGGAATTGAAGCGCGTTACGAAGAAATCAACCAGATGCTCATGAATGTGGGCGATGATTACCAGCGCGCCGCCGAGCTGGGTATTGAGCGCGCCGAGTTAGAGCCTTTAGTGAGGAAAACCGCCGAGTACCGCCAGCTTTTGGAGCGGCAGGAAGAAGCCCAGGGGTTATTGGATGGCGAGGATGATGACATGCGCCAACTGGCTGAGGCAGAGTTGACTGAAATTGAGCCTCAGATCGAACGGGCGGAACGTGAAATTAAAGCCATGCTGCTCCCCAGTGACCCCCGCGACCAGCGCAATGTGATTATTGAAATCCGCGCCGGAACAGGCGGAGATGAAGCAGCGCTTTTTGCAGCCGATCTGTTCCGGATTTACAATCGCTACGCTGAACGCAAGCGTTGGAACGTGGAAGTACTCTCGGCTAATGAAATTGGCATCGGTGGTTATAAAGAAATCATTTTTCTAGTAAAAGGTAAAGGCGCATACTCGCGCATGAAATACGAATCGGGTGTTCACCGTGTCCAGCGTATTCCAGTGACCGAGTCGCAAGGACGCATCCATACTTCGACCGCTACTGTAGCAGTGATGGCTGAGGTGGATGAAGTTGAAATTGATATCCCGGATAACGATATCAAGATTGATGTATATAAATCAGCCGGGGCGGGCGGACAAAACGTGCAGAAAAACGCAACCGCTATCCGCATCACCCACTTCCCCACCGGGATTGTGGTCTCCTGCCAGGATGAGCGCTCGCAGCTCCAAAACCGTATGCGCGCCTTGAGCATCTTGCGGGCGCGCCTCTTTGATATGGAAACGGAGAAACGGCGTGAGGAACGCGAGGAAAACCGTCGATCACAGGTGGGGTCTGGGGAGCGCTCCGAGAAGATACGCACCTACAATTATCCGCAGTCCCGCATTACAGACCACCGTATCAACCTCTCTTCCTACAATATGCCAGCGTTTCTTGATGGTGATATCGATGCTTTTGTTGATGAGCTGGCTACCCGCGCTGAAGCTGAACGGCTGGCAGCCGTGGGTTTGGATGATTGAGGCAATTGCCCTAAACCATTGACACAACTGGCATCCCACCTTGTCAGGCTAAAAAATCGCTTGGAATCCACCAGTGATACGCCCGGGTTAGATGCTCAGGTTCTGCTTGCTCACATTTTGGGGGTGGGGCGCGCCTGGGTGCTTAGCCACCCGGAAGCTGAGCTGGACGACCATCAGGAACAGGCTCTTGAAGGCGCCCTGCTGCGTCTGGTAGCCGGTCAGCCGCTGCCCTATGTTTTGGGGGAATGGGAGTTTTTCGGACTGTCATTTGCGTTAACTCCCCAGGTGTTGATCCCGCGTCCGGAGACTGAACAGCTAGTCGAGTTGGCACTGGCCTGGCTGGATGAAAATCCTGACCGGCGGCAAGCGATAGATGTTGGCACAGGATCGGGTTGCATTGCAATCACGCTGGCTGTCAATGTGCCAGACCTGCAAGTGACTGCGGTTGACTGCTCGTCTGAAGTTTTACAGGTGGCGCAGAGTAACGCGCGCCGGCATAAGGTGGAGAAACGGGTGCGGCTAGTGCAGTCAGATTTAATGAAAATGCTGCAGGGTCCCTTCGATCTGATCTGTGCTAACCTGCCTTACATCCCCACAACCACACTGCAGAATCTGGCGGTATACCAGCGCGAGCCAACCCTGGCCCTGGATGGAGGGCTGAGAGGATTGGATCTAATTGAGCGTCTGCTCAAGCAAGCTCCCAGCCGGATAGCGCGGGGTGGGTTGCTCTTGCTGGAAATCGAAGCCTCTCAGGGATCGCAGGTCCACGCGCTGGCGTGTGAGTCTTTCCCCGGGGCAGAAGTGCAGCTATTTGCAGATCTGGCAGGACACGATCGTGTAGTTCGCGTCAAAACTTAGACTTCCATGAGAAGTATCCCCTAATTTCAATCTGATTCCAGACTCACAGCGTAAAATCTATCATTACACCCGTTTTGGTCGTATTTGTTGGTCATCAGCCAATTTGGGGTGAGTTGATATTGCTAGAAACTTAGGAGAATTGAGCTATGCGACGTTTGTTAATCCTGTTCGTCCTGTTATCCTTGGCGCTCACGGCATGCGCCAGCACTCCGCAGAGCACACCTGCCGCGGTGATTGCCACAGAAGCGCCTGT
>CAYXDC010000008.1:0-43034 GCA_964463505.1 uncultured Anaerolineaceae bacterium | reverse complement strand
GCCTGAACCCAGCCCCAGTGCATCTCCAGCGACACCAGAGACCCTGCCTGCTGAACCGGCTGGCGAAGGCCCTGCTGTATACCAGATCGATGCGAACGAGTCCTCAGTGAGTTACGAAGTTGGCGAGACATTTTTTAACCAGAACAATCGCTTTGGCGTAGCTATCGGAGTTACCAGCGTCATCAGTGGCTCAATCCAATTAGATCCAGCTCAGCCACAGAGCACCACGCTTGGTACGATCACTGTGGATATCAGCCAGTTTAAGTCTGACAGCGACCGGCGCGACCGGGCTATTCAGGATCGCTTCCTGGAATCGCGGCGTTTTCCAATTGCTACATTTACACCTACACAGATTACTGGTTTGCCGGATACGTACAATGCTGGGGATATGCTCACTTTCCAAGTGACAGGTGATCTGACAGTGCGCGAAACAACTCGCCCGGTGACTTTTGATGTGCAAGCCTCCCTTAACGAGGGTATACTGGGAGGACAGGCCACAACCACCATCTTAATGAGCGATTTTGGTGTGGGTCCGATCCAGATGGCAGGTGTTCTGGGTACAGAAGATGAAGTCAAGCTTAACTTTATATTCGTCGCTCGTCAGACAAACTGATGTGTAGACTTGCACGGCAGACTGCGATTGTCTGACAAGACGCAGCCTGCCACAACCATTGAGGACTATACCTGTGAATCAGCCGATTGAGAAACTATCTCATAATAATTGGGTAGTTCATCTTTGCCCGGGTGAAGATTGGCGCGCGGCGCTTGAAAAGCGCTACTACCAGGCGGATTCTCTGGCAGAGGTGGGATTTATTCATTGTTCACGACCCGAGCAAGTGGTGGGCGTCGCCAATCGCTTTTACCAGGGCAGGACCGATCTGCTTTTATTGTGGATCGACTCCAGCCAGTTGCAGGCAGAATTACGTTGGGAAGCTGCCGATAATGATATCTTCCCCCACCTGTATGGGGCGCTTAATTTGGAAGCAGTCCGGGCTGTGGATGCATTTCCCCTCGACTCGGATGGATATTTCCATATCCAACCAGAACCTCCTCTTTAACTGCAACTGATATCGTTCCTGCACCTATGCGGATTTTAAAGGTATATATTCCCTTTTGTAGGGATAATATCTGCAGGCTTTGGCGCGATTTTCATAATCGTTAACCTCCCAAAATTCAGCCTGCACAATTCATTAATAAAGGTAAAATTTAATACACAACGCGCATCTTTTTCTGGTTGTAAAGATCAGAAGGGTCTGCATTTTGAAGGAGTTCTTTATGGCATTACAGGTTGGAGAAATCGCCCCAGATTTTTGCCTGGATAGCCACCTGGGGCATCCGGTACGCTTAAGTGATTATCGTGGGATCCGCAATGTTGTTTTAGCCTTCTTTCCTCTGGCCTGGACCCCCATATGAACGGGTCAGATCCCATCTTACCAGGTCGCGCTCGACCGGTTTGATGGGGTCCGGACCCAGGTACTGGGTCTCAGTGTGGATAGTGTGCCTTGCTTGCAAGCCTGGGCAGAAAGCCTTACGGGTATATCGTATCCGCTATTAAGTGATTTCTATCCACATGGCAAGGTGGCGCAGTCTTTCGGGGTGCTACGCTCGGATGGCAGGAGCGAACGGGCGCTCTTCATCATTGATAAGCAAGGCATGATTCGCTACGTGGATGTTCACGATATCGACCATCAGCCAGATAATGAGGTGTTGTTCGCCGAATTGGAGAAACTTGAGCCGTATTATGCAGCTCAGTACGCTGCGCGCATTGCAGCCGAGAAAAAACCGGAGTCGCAAACTCCAGCTGAACCTGCTGCTGATGTGGTTTTATATTGCACTCCCTGGTGCCCAGCTTGCCGGCGAGCTCGAGCATTTCTACGTGAGCATCAAATCCCATTTGATGAGATCAATATTATGCATGACCGGGCTGCGGCAGCCCAGGTGCGTGAATGGACCGGTGGGCATGAGACAACCCCTACATTGAATGTGCGCGGCACGATCGTGGTTGAGTTCGATCAGAACCGCGTCGCCAAGCTGCTGGGGATTAAGTGATCAGGATGGCACACGGTGAATGATCGAAAACGCGTTTCCTCATCTACAAAACCGAGCCCTGTAATTAATCGGCGATCAGCACGAGGACTGTTGGTTGGTCTGTTGGTATTGGCAGGGTTGTTAAGCGGCTTATTTTTCCCGTTTTCGACCCTGGCTGATGGCGGTGGATGGCCCAGCCCAACTTTTATCATAATCCCCACGTTAAATTTCCCAACCGCGACTTTGTTCCCAACAGTAGATCTATCCAATCTCAACCAGATGTTGATTACCGAGCCGACGCCCACGCCAACATTGTTTATAGCGCCTACTCCGCTGCCATCAGGAGGCGGAGGAACACTTAGCTATTTGTGTTTGCCCATGGGGATTGGCCTTATCCTGGTGTTGATCCTGGCTTCACTGATGATCATGCGGCGCAGGCAAATATAAACTTTAGCAAGTAAGAGGGGTTATCGAATGAGGTGGGTGTCAGGCTTGCGCCTGGTATTTGTTGCGACCATCTTCCTGGTCAGTCTGAGTTTTCCAATCTTTCAAACATTAAGTGCCCAGAACAACCTGGCGGATGCTCTGGAGTGGAGCCGATTCTCCACACCAGAGAGAATTGAACAGGCGCGCCAGCAGGGGCTGGTCAGCCAAGAGACAGCCTATCTTTACCTGGCTTATGCGTTATCCAATCCAGAAGAACTGCCGGGAGAATATCGTAGTTACGTCCCGTGGGATGGGACGTTAGCCTTGCTCCAGCTACGCAATGCCATCCAACAGATGCCCTCCAATGCTGCCACGACAGAAGCTGTCCAGACGACGTTAAGTAGTATTTGCTCTTACTCGGACGAAGACTTGCCCAATAGTGTTATGGCTGAACATTTCTATGTGGAATTTGAGTCCATCACAGGGGGCCTCGCTCTAAATGATTACCTTAATGCATTGGAGGCTGTTTGGGAGAATCAGGTAGATCAATTTGGTTGGGCGGCGCCTCCTGTGTATACGCTCAATCCTGCTCCTGGAAGACGCTACCCGGTGCACATCACCACGCTTAGCCTGGGTTTATACGGCTTTGTCTCCTCCTATGGTGACTATGCTGGTTTTGTGGGCGACAACCCAAACACATCCTGGAACGAAGGGGATGCGTATGCATCCTGCATGGTGCTCAACCGGGATTATTCTATTTTCGCTGGTACACCACAAGCAGCTGTCACCGCGACCATAGCTCATGAATTTAACCATGCTATACAGTATGGTTTGGGCGCGCTAAACGGGCTAAATTTACCCGATCCTGTATTTATCGAGGGTGGCGCCACCTGGATAGAAGATGAAACTTTCGACGATGCCAACGATAATTACAATTATTTATGGCCCGCCTTCAACAGCTGTATGGGTAATTACAACTATTCCCCATATCCTTATTGGATTACTTTTCGGGGGTTGTTGGAGCCATTTGGAACAGGTATCCGTGGTGGGGGCGAGGATATCATGCAAGCCTTCTGGGAGCTGACCAGCCAGAATCTCGCCAGCAACCTGGGGGCTATGAATCAGGCGCTTGTACAACGCGGTACATCGTTAGCAGATGTTTACCATCATTATGCCGTGGCGGTGAAATTTAACCGCCCATGTCAGGGAGACTATGTACCTCCTTACTGTCTGGAAGAAGGACCTGAGTACGTTAACGCTGCCGGACCCACCTCTGTACATGGGACAGTCAGTAGCGTGGGCGGCTATTACGCAGGGAACGTCCAGGATAATTTTGCTTTAAACTGGGTGCGGCTGCCCGAAAACGCAGGCGCCTACGATGTAACCTTACGGAATACTTCTGCTGGAGGGGCCTTACGCGGTAGTGTAGTTTGCGATACAGGGATCAGTTTGCGAGTGCAGTCATTGGTTGATGTAGTGGGGTCCGGTGGTGCAGCTACCTTAGCTGATATTAACTCCTCTGGCTGTAGCAGTGTGGTGATGGTCATTACAAACCAGGCTATGACCGCCGACAATCCTTCATCATGTATGGCTCGCTCCTATCAATTATTTACGACGCGGCGTGTTGCGCCCACGCCCACCCCAGTGTCGGTCTACTATTTCCCGTTTATTCGCCATTAATTAATTTGGCGTGCCAGTGCTATTTGGATCCTGGTAAGCGCTAAGATTGGTCCCCAAATCTGACCCTCGCAAAGTATTATGGAGAGTCATGCGCCGCGAGTTGCTTTTTAGCATGTGGTAAGATTATGGGTTGGAGTTTGAGACTCCTGAAATTAAATAGAAATTACTCGCCCGGGCATGCCGTATCTATCATAACGAGTGCCTGGTGATCGGCGAGATAAAGGAAACAGTAAACGATGGATACATTCCGCACACATACTCCTAACCAATTTAGCTTACCCCAGCGTATCAGCCGGCTGGGTGAGCTTGCCTACAACCTGTGGTGGACCTGGCACCCGGAGGCTCAGCGGCTTTTTTCCCGTATTGATAATCAACTCTGGGAAGAAACCAAACACAATCCGGTCTTGTTTTTGCGTCGAGTGGATCGGATGCGTTTGAATACGGTCACCAATAACCGCTACTACATGGATTATTATGAGCGGACATTGCGCTCCTTCGACCAGTACATGGGCAATGACGAGACCTGGTTCATGCATACCTATCCGGAGCTGCGTAACCGGCCGATCGCCTATCTCTCTATGGAATTTGGCTTGCATGAAACCTTGCCCATCTATGCTGGCGGCCTGGGTGTGCTCTCAGGCGACCACACCAAAGAGGCCAGTGATTTAGGCTTGCCGTTTGTTGGAGTGGGCTTTTTCTATACGGAAGGTTATTTCACACAATACATCACCGAAGATGGTTGGCAGGAAGCCCGTTACACCACTCATCAACTGGATACGATGCCAGTTTTGCCTGTATTAGATGAGGACGGGCAGCCGGTAACTATTTCCGTGGAATTACCAGACCGGGATGTGTATGCTTGCTTATGGGAAGTACATGTCGGACGGGTTCCGCTATATTTGTTGGATACGAATATTGAACAAAACACCCCGGCTGACCGGGCGTTATCTTCCCGGTTGTATAGTAGCAACCTGGATTTGCGTATATCTCAAGAAATCTTGCTCGGTATTGGTGGTGTGCGGGCGTTACGAGTGTTGGGATACAATCCAAATGTGTGGCATATGAACGAAGGGCATGCCGCGTTTATGGTGCTGGAGCGCATCCGTGAGTTGCTGGAGGCTGATCATACCTTTGATGAAGCTGCTGAGATTGTGCGCGAAACCAATGTTTTTACGACTCATACACCTGTACCAGCGGGCAATGATGAATTTGCGCTATGGTTGATCGATAAATATCTGGCGCGGGTATGGTCGCAATTGAAACTTACCCGGGACCAGTTTATTGATTTGGCTCGTAATACAGTCTCATGGGGGGATACTTTTAGCATGCCGGTGCTGGCGCTACGTTTTTCCAAGGGACGCAATGCAGTGTCTGAATTGCATGGGCAGGTTGCGCGCCGGATGTGGAACTACCTGTGGCCAGACAAGCAAGTGGATGAAGTACCTATCTCGCATGTGACCAATGGCATCCACACTGGAACCTGGATTGCGCGTCGTATGATGCTGCTCTACGATCGATATTTGGGACCCGATTGGATGGAACGCATCGACGATCCGCAAGTCTGGGAATTGATTCAGAATATACCCGATGAAGAGTTGTGGGGCATTCGGCGGCATCTGAAACGTAAGCTGGCAGCCCACATGCGTGACCGGGCTCGTCGGATGTGGCTGAATGGTGGTAAGCACCCGGTCCAGGTTGTCGCCGGAGGAGTACTTATAGACCCGTACGTGTTAACCATTGGCTTCGCGCGCCGCTTTGCGCCTTATAAGCGGGCTAACCTGGTGCTCACAGACACAGAACGATTGCTCAAGCTGATTAATAATCAGGAAAAGCCTGTACAGATCATCTTTGCCGGAAAGTCTCATCCTGATCATGAAGGTGGCAAGATGCTGATCCAGGAAGTTTACCGGGCAGTGAAGCGTTCGGAAAGCGGTGGGCGTCTGGTGTTCTTGGAAGACTATGATATGAACCTGGCCCGTTATTTAATCCAGGGAGTGGATGTGTGGTTGAATACGCCGCGCCGGCCAAATGAAGCCAGCGGCACCTCGGGACAAAAAGCGGCATTAAATGGTGTCTTGAACTTCTCGGTGATGGATGGTTGGTGGCGAGAAGGCTATAATGGCAAGAATGGTTGGGCAATTGGCAAGGATATGGAATATTCGGATTCCGCTCTGCAGGACCAGGAAGATGCTGAAAGCCTATACACGATCCTTGAGGAAGAAATTATCCCGCTGTTCTACAGGATTCGTAGTTCCGATGGGCTGCCGGGAGATTGGCTTGGGCGTGTCAAAGAATCGATCTCTACGCTGAGCCCGCGATTTAGCATGCGCCGCATGGTCAAAGAATACACCGAATGCATGTATTTACCTGCTCTGCAAAAGCGTAATGTGTACGAGCTACCGAAAACACAACCGGCAGATTGAGGTAAGTGAATTATGGAAGTATTACTTACTCCTGAAGCCTGGATCACTGCCCTGACGATCTTCTTCTTGCGCGTCAGCGATATGACCCTGGATACACTGCGGGTGCTGGTGGTCATGCGCGGCCGTAAGGCAATTGCCTGGATCCTGGGCTTCTTCCAGGCGGCAATTTTTGTCATGGCGATCAGCTCTGTATTGAGCGACCTGGACAATGTGCTCAATGTTGTTGGGTATGCGGCTGGGTTTGCCACAGGCAATGTCATTGGTATGCTGATCGAGGAATGGCTGGCTATCGGACATACACATTTGTCGATTATCAGCTCGCGGCGCGGTGCTGCCATAGCAGACCGTCTGCGCGAGGATGGCTACGCGGTGACAGAGCTGGCTGGGCGTGGTAAAGATGGTATGGTAACTCTGCTTAACTGCAGCGTACTGCGCAAGAATGTGGATCGGGTGCGTGCGATTATCAATGAGGTCGATGGCGAGGCTTTCATCACAGCAGAGGATGTGCGCCCGGTGCGTCGTGGCTTCTGGCGCGCCTGATGGAATTAGATATGCTTGAGATGGTCGTTCCGGCTCTTTCGATTTTTGCCTTGCGGGTGGTGGATGTTTCCCTGTATACCATGCGCTTGATGATGGTTATGCGTGGGCGCAAGCTGCTGGCCTGGTTGTTTGCTCTCTTCCAGTCAGTAGTATTTGTCACGGCTTTGCGCGCAATCATGAGTGACCTGGGGAATTGGGTAAAAATCGTGGGTTATGCTGCCGGCTTCGCTACCGGCTTGGTGGTGGGGATGGCTGTGGAAGGTCGATTGGGTATTGGGAATACTCACTTGAGTATTATCAGCCCACGCCGCGGGCAGGAGCTTGCCAAAGAATTGCGCGGGTCCGGCTTTGGCGTAACCGAATTGCCTGGTAAGGGAAAAGATGGCGTGGTAGATGTTTTATTGTGCGATGTGCGCCGGCGTGATGTGCCAGCTGTACACAAGATTGCCCAACGTGTTGACCCGGAAGCATTTATCACCTCTGGAATATTGCGTATGGTGTTAGGCGGATATTGGCGAAAGTAGCCTTTTTACTGGACCACTTTCAGGCTGTGCAGTTAATCTTAAACTGAACAGCCTGACTTGTTTAATCCCTTGAGGGGGCATCTATAAATGTGATACTATTCAGATTGTGACATTTGTTACACAGGTGCTATGATCTTCGCCGCTTGACCCGCATACTCAAATTGCTTACTATTTTTGTAAGCATTAATCATTTTGTTGGATAATTTCCAGCACTAGACGGAGAGTGCAAGGTGTTTCGGATTAATCGGAGAACTGATTATGCAGTACGGGTCATGCTTTGCCTGGCGAAGCGTACCTTTGGGACGCGGCTTTCGACTCAGGCTATCCAGGATGAAATGCAGATTCCGCATGCCTTTTTACAGCGTATTATTGCTGATTTATCCAAGGCAGAGTTAATCCAGACCTACCCAGGACCAAATGGCGGAGTCCAGATGGGACGCCCGGCGCGTCATGTCAACTTACGTCATATCTGGGAAGCGATTGATGGTCCGTTACTTATTTCCGAATGCATTGAAAAACCACAGGATTGTCCCTTGAATACTGCATGTCCGGTGCGCTCACATTGGACGCGCTTGCAGTGTCTGATCACTCGCGAACTGGACAGTGTCCACCTGGACCAGTTGGCTGAAGAAGCCTGGCAGATTGTAACGCAGCCAGGTAATTCTATATCACCGACCGGGATGCAAATCGCAACTTCCTCATGAATATAAGTTGAAAGGAAGGTATTTGACCCATTTGCTAAGCAAATCCAATTTTGAACAACCGTTAATTTGTGATTTGAGTGACAGCCAACCGGGTGGGCATGGCTGAAGGCTAAAATAAAATCTGTAAAGGATCGAGGAGCATAAATATGGATCCAATTCTTCTCGCTCGACTTCAATTTGGAGTAACAACTGTCTATCATTATTTCTTTGTGCCGCTGACGCTGGGCTTGTCGGTGCTGGTTGCGATTATGGAAACATTGTATGTGCGCACCGGTCAAGATATGTACAAGCGTATGACCAAATTTTGGGGCAAGCTCTTTTTGATCAACTTCGCCATGGGGGTGGTCACGGGCATTGTCCAGGAATTCCAGTTTGGTATGAATTGGTCGGAATACTCACGCTTTGTGGGAGATATTTTTGGAGCGCCATTAGCAATTGAAGCATTGATGGCCTTTTTCCTGGAATCGACCCTTTTAGGGGTCTGGATTTTCGGTTGGGATAAACTCTCCAAGGGCTTGCACGCGGTCGTCATGTGGCTTGTGGCTATTGGTTCTAACCTCTCCGCCTTGTGGATTTTGATCGCCAATTCGTTTATGCAAGAGCCTGTTGGTTATGTGCTGCGTAATGGCCGGGCAGAGATGAATGACTTTTTCGCCTTGTTGTTGAACCCAAGCGTGGGTGTACAGGTCCCGCATACGATCCTGGCAGGCTTTACCACTGGGGCATTTTTTGTGATGGGCATCAGCGCCTATCACCTGATCCATAAACATGATCTGCCTCTATACCGCAAGTCATTCCAGATTGCAGCGATTGTGGGCATGATCTCGATTGTAATGGTGTCGCTTAATGGACACACCCAGACTCAGCATATGGTAGAGACGCAGCCCATGAAAATGGCTGCAGCGGAAGCCTTATGGGAAACCGAAAACCCGGCCTCTTTTTCTTTGTTGACTATAGGCGACCTGTCCCAAACCAGAGAAATATTCTCGATCCGATTGCCGGGCGTGTTAAGCCTGTTGGCATATAACCAGCTTACTGGCGAGGTGCACGGTATTTATGATCTTCAGGAAGAATTTCAACAAACCTATGGCCCTGGTAATTATATTCCGCCGGTAGCAGTGATCTACTGGACCTTCCGCTTTATGGTTGGGGCAGGGATGGCCATGGTCGCGTTGGCTCTCTATGCCCTGTTCATGGCGATGGGTGATATGTTTGAAACGAACCCTAAGGTTCTACGCTTGTTTATTATAGCAATTGCGCTGCCCTATATTGCGAACGCCTCAGGCTGGATCATGACAGAGATGGGACGCGATCCCTGGGTGGTGTATGGTCTGATGAAGATTGAAGATGGAATTTCTCCTGTCGTCAGCAGTGGGCAGGCGCTGTTAAGTTTGATCGGCTTTACCGCGCTGTATGGAGCCTTGATGGTGGCTACCATTTATTTGCTGGGCAAATACGCCAAAGCCGGATCAACGGGTACGGTAGTGCCCAGTCTGCCGGATGATCAGATGCCCTCTCTGGTTGGGGCGCAGGATTAGCAGGAACGGAGGCGACGCATGGATCTCAACATCATCTGGTTTATGCTGGTTGCAGTTTTATATATTGGTTTTTTTGTCCTGGAGGGCTTTGATTTTGGTGTCGGCATGCTGGTGCCGGTGCTATCAAAGGATAAGGATCCGCAGATGGTTGACCTGAAGCGGCGTACAATTATCAATACCATCGGCCCGCATTGGGATGGCAATGAAGTCTGGTTGCTGACCGCAGGTGGGGCGACTTTTGCCGCTTTCCCACACTGGTATGCAACCATGTTTAGCGGGTTTTACGTGGCATTGTTTCTGCTGCTGCTGGCGCTCATCTTGCGTGGGGTGGCCTTCGAATTTCGCAGTAAGGATGAAAATCCACGCTGGCGCAATTTCTGGGACTGGTCGATCTTCTTGGGTAGCCTGTTGCCAGCCCTACTATTAGGGGTAGCCTTTGGTAACCTGGCGCGTGGTGTGCCCATCGATCAGAATATGCAATATGCCGGCACATTCTTTGATCTGCTGAATCCGTATGCATTGCTGGCAGGTCTCACGCTGGTCATAGGTTGTGTACTGTATGGGGCAATCTTCTTGAGCCTGAAAACCACCGGCGAGCTGCGAGAAAAAGCCTCTGCTCTGGCGCGTAAGCTCTGGCTGCCCACCCTGGTGGTAATGCTGGCGCTTATGACAACAACATACTATGCCACGGATATCTTAAGTTCTTTGGGTGTAAATCCTGGCGCGGTTCGCGTTACCGGATTGGCTGCTATTTTGCTGGTAGGATACTTCCTGCGCAAGGGACGTGAAGGCTGGGCGTTTATCATGATGGCAGTCACGATAACCACTACGCTCATTACCGCGTTTATGATCATGTTCCCGCGGGTGATGATTTCTTCGTTGAACGCGGACTGGAGTCTGACGATTTACAATGCCTCCTCGAGCCCTTATACGCTCAAGGTGATGTCTATCGTGGCGCTCATCTTTGTTCCCATCGTGTTGGCTTACCAGGGCTGGAGTTATTGGGTATTTCGCAAACGAATTGAGACTAAACCGGAGGGGCTGACTTACTAACGAGATCAGCTAGTTTATGGGCAGACAGGTGGGGCAGTTTTTAGATATATTAGCCCCACCTGTTTTTTTGAAATAACCACAATGAATCTGGATCAACGATTGTTGACGCTGGCGCGCCAGAGCCGATTTTTCTTGGGGTTGACCATTATCCTGGGTCTTGGCGCGGGCGTGCTGACCGTGCTGCAAGCGCAGGTGGTCAGTCGCGTGGTTCGCCAGGTTTTCCTGGATGGTCAGCTTTTGGCCCAGGTTGAAATCGGATTGCGCTGGTTGTTGGTAATTATTCTGGGACGAGCCGGGTTAGCCTGGCTGAGCGAGATTTCCACCAATGCTATCGCAGTGCGGGTGAAGACCAGCTTGCGCCAGCAGCTATTTGAACATCTGTTAGGGTTAGGGCCAATCTTCGCTCACGAAGAACGCACGGGTGAATTAACCCAGACTGTGGTCGAGGGCGTTGAAGCGCTGGATGCTTATTTCAGCCAATACCTGCCTCAGTTGGTGCTGGCAGCGCTGGTTCCTTTAACTTTCCTGGTTTTGGTTTTTCCGCTTGATCCATTATCGGGTGTTGTTTTACTTTTAACTGCCCCGTTGATCCCAGTATTTATGGGATTGATTGGCAGTCTGGCCCAGGCGCTTTACCGCCGGCAATGGAAATCGCTTAGCCGGATGAGCGCTTATTTTCTGGATGTGCTGCAAGGTCTGGAAACCCTGAAAGCCCTGGGCCGCAGCCGGGCGCAGGTAGGTGTAATTGCACAGGTCAGTGATAATTTTCGGCGCACAACCTTAAGTGTCTTAAGAGTGACATTTCTGTCTGCTCTGGCTTTGGAGCTGGTTGCCACCCTCAGCACCGCGGTGGTGGCAGTACAAATTGGCCTGCGCCTGTTATATGGCTGGTTGACTTTCGAAGAAGCCTTTTTTGTTCTACTCCTGGCTCCGGAGTTTTATTTACCATTGCGCATGCTTGGAACACGCTTTCATGCCGGCATGGCGGGAGTCGCCGCCGCGCAGCGAATTTTTGCTGTGTTAGATACTCCACAGCCAACTGCTCTCGCTCAATCAGACCCCAAACGTCCCGACCATTCTGCATCTATCCGGCTGGATAATATTCACTATAGTTATCCTGACCAGAGACCAGCCCTTAATGGAGTGAGCCTGGAGCTGTACCCTGGCGAGACTGTTGCTCTGGTAGGTCCAAGCGGCGCCGGGAAGAGCACGTTGATCCAGCTGCTGCTTGGATTTGCACAACCTCAAACAGGTCGAATTTGGATCGCCAAGCAACCTTTGGATGAGATTGTTTTGGATAGCTGGCGCGCAGGTATCGCCTGGGTGCCTCAAAAACCGTACCTGTTTTACGGCAGTATAGCTGAGAATATCCAATTGGGACGTCCTGGGGCAAATCGGATCGAAGTGATTGCTGCGGCGCGTCTTGCGCATGCCGATGAATTTATCAATCGTTTTCCGCAGGGTTATGATACCCTGATTGGTGAGCAGGGCGTCACCCTGAGCGGTGGGCAGGCGCAACGCATTGCCCTGGCGCGCGCCTTTTTACAGGACGCCCCACTGCTGATTTTGGATGAGCCGACCGCCAATCTCGATCCAGCCACTGAGGCTGCATTACAAGATTCTCTCACCCACTTGCTCCAGGGGCGCAGGGCATTGATTGTTGCCCATCGCCTATCTACGGTAAGGCGTGCGGACCGGATTGTGGTGCTGGACCAGGGAAGGGTGGTTGAACAGGGCACGCATGCTGATTTAATCCGGCAGGGCGGTTTATACAATCGGTTATCAGGCGTATATAAGGACGAGCCAGCGATTTTGCCGACCACTGCGCAACCTTTGAAAAAGTTAGATGAGATCGCCACAGTCGAGCCATCAGCTTCTTCTCCCTTATTACCCCGATCTTCTTGTGACCCGCTGCCCAATAAGACGGTGTTCATGCGCTTGTTGAAGCTGGTCATCCCGCACTGGAGATGGGTTGCGCTATCGGTGTTGCTGGGTTTTGCGACCATCGGCAGCAGTATCGGTTTAATGAGCGCTTCAGCATACATTATCGCCAGCGCGGCCCTGCATCCATCCATTGCTGTACTGCAGGTAGCGATTGTGGGTGTGCGCTTCTTTGGTATCTCGCGCGGCTTATTCCGCTACCTGGAACGTCTGGTCTCACACAACGTCACCTTCCAAATATTAGCCGATTTGCGGGTTTCGTTTTTCCGGGCTTTGGAACCCCTGGCCCCGGCGCGCTTGCAACGCTATCGTAGCGGTGATTTGTTCACCCGTCTTACCGGGGATATCGAAGTCCTGGAAAATTTTTATGTACGGGCGCTGGCTCCACCACTGGTAGCGGTGTTGATTGGGCTGGCGTCGGCCGCGTATTTAGCAGGTTTTGCAGGAAGTCTGGCGGCTGTTTTATTGTTCTTGCTGGTGATTTGCGGCCTGGGTGTGCCGTGGTTGGTGCGCGCCCTCAGCCGCAAGCCAGGCTTCGTCCTGGTACATCTGCGCGCCAAATTAAACACCATGGTGGTAGATAGCCTGCAAGGTCTGCCTGATTTATTGGCCTTTCGTCGAGCCCGGTCTCAGGTTGAATCCCTGCGCCAGCTTAATAGGGAGCTGGCTGCTGCTCAGCAGCACATGGCGCTGCTGACTGGACTGCAATCAGGGCTGATCGTTTTATTTTCAAATATCGGATTATGGTGGGTGTTGCGCCTGACAATCCCATTGGTGAATGATGGAGTTTTCCCTGGTGTATATTTATCTGTAGTAGCCCTGGCAGCGCTGACCAGTTTTGAAGCGGTGCAATCCTTACCGGCTGCAGCCATGCAATTGGAGAGTTGCCTGCAGGCCGGGAAACGCTTGTTCAGCATCGTGGATGCAGATCCGCAAGTTGCTGATCCAGAAACACCAGTGGCCTTGCCGGAGCAGCACAGTCTGGCAGCTAGGCGATTGGGCTTTACCTATCCGGCTCGCTTAGATGCTCTGGAAGAAGATGGCTTTGAACTGCACAATCTGGATTTTAAGCTAACGCCTGGCAAGAAGGTTGCCCTGGTTGGCCCCAGTGGGGCGGGAAAATCTACTGTGGTGGGTTTATTACTGCGCTTTTGGGAATTCAGTAAAGGAGAGTTATGTTATGGAGGGGTGGATGTGCGCCACCTGCGCCAGTCGGATCTGCGCTCGCGGATCGGGTTAGTTTCCCAGAACACCTATCTGTTCAATGCCTCGGTGCGCGAGAACCTGCTGATTGCCAATCCTCAGGCCAGCGAGGAACAACTTGAGAATGTATGCCGGCAGGCTCAAATCTATGATTTGATCCAATCACTGCCAGAGGGATTTAATACCTGGCTTGGGGAGCAGGCCCAACGCCTGAGTGCCGGTGAGCGCCAACGCCTGGCCGTCGCGCGCGCCTTACTGCGTGACGCCCCCTTGCTCATCCTGGATGAGCCGACCGCCAATCTTGACACCCTGACAGAACAACAGCTTCTAAATGAAATATTCAAGCTTATGGAAGGGCGCATGACCATCTGGATCACACACCGCCTAATTGGGTTGGATGCCTTGGATGAGATTCTGGTGTTGTCGGAGGGCAGCGTGGTGGAGCGCGGTACCCACGCCGAATTAATGGTGCAAAACGGTCTTTATCGCCAGATGTGGGAGATCCAAAACCACATCCTGGTAGACGGATTGGCGCAGGAATAGGCCAGAGGTGACAAGATGATCGTGATTATCAATGGTCCTTTGGGGATAGGCAAAACCGAGACAGCCTGGGCGCTGCTGGACCTTTTTAACCGGGCTGTGATGCTGGATGGGGATTACATTGGCGCGGTGCGTCCCTTTGCGATATATGATGCACAGCGCCTGAGTGATCTCTTCGATACTCTACATCTACTCGTCGACCACTATCAGAAAAAGGGTTACCCACACGTGATCATCAATTATATCTTTGAGACGCCCGCTCAATTGGCCGAGTTACGCAAGAGGCTGGCTGAACTTGAACCGCGCATTTTAGCCTATCGCCTGACCTGTGGGCTGGATTTGCTGGAGCAGCGCATCCGCGGCCGAACCTCTCCCGGTGTTCGCCAAGAGTGGGAGATTGCCCGAGCTCACCAATTGACTGATATTTTAGAAACCAACGCTCGCCTTGGAGACCTGGGTTTGATGGTGGATACTACCTGCCTGGATGTTTCTCAAGCCGCCCAAGCTATCTGGGATCTCATTCATGAAGAGGTTCACTTATCGCCTTACCAGCCTCGATGGGCGGAAGAATTTGCCGATGAGCAGGCCAAAATTGCCGCTCATCTGGGCGAATTGGCAGTCGAGATCCAGCATATTGGCAGCACTGCCGTGCCAGGTTTGAGCGCCAAGCCCATCCTGGATATTCTTATCGCCGTGCCAAGAATGACGGATTCTGTTGCTTGTATTGCGCCTTTACGGGAATTAGGGTATGAAGTTGTAGATCATCCAGACCAACCAGACCGGCTGTTTTTTCGTAAGGGCCACCCGCGCTCTCATCACCTGCATATCGTGGAGTTTGGTAGCCCTACCTATGCCGATCATATTGACTTCCGGGATGCCTTGCGCGGAGACCCACCCTGTCGGAAGCATATCAGGCTTTGAAAGAGGATCTGGCTGTACGTTATCGCCAACAACGGTTCCAATACACATTACAAAAAACTGATTTTATAAGCCAGGCTTTAGCAGATTGGCGCGCTGAAAAATAACTTGTCCAGCTATCAATAAAAAAGTCCGGCAAGTTGATTTGCCGGACTTTGGTTATATCGTGGTCTTGAATCAGATAGTGAACTGTCCGTTGCGGTAGATCACATCGCTGTCCAGCTGGATCTCTGAGTCCTGGCGCATGTCGCAGATCATATCCCAGTGGATCACACTCTTATTGACGCTGCCTGTCTCGGGGTAGCCGGCGCCCACCGCCATGTGGAAGCTGCCGCCGATCTTTTCGTCGAACAGGATGCTGCGGGTGAAACGGTCGATTTCGTAATTGGTACCAATCGCAAATTCACCCAGATAGCGGGCGCCAGGATCGCTATCTAACATACGCAGCAGGAAATCCTGGTTGGCTTTGGCGGTAGCCTGGACAACCTTGCCTTCCTCAAAGGTCAGCTCAATCCCCTCCACAGCCCGGCCCTGGTGGATCGCCGGGTAGGTGAAGCGCACCCAGCCATTGGCTGAGTTTTCTACGGGTCCGGTATAGATCTCACCATCCGGTAGATTATTCGTGCCGCAGGCGTTCATGAATGTGCGCCCCTTGATGGAAAGGGTTAGATCGGCATTTGGCCCCAGCACGCGCACCTGGTCATGTCCCTGGATAAAGTCAATCAGACGCTGCTGCTGGCGTTCAATCCCCTGCCAATGAGCAACCGGATCAGAAGTGCCTTCATCGGCATGGCAGGCGCGGTAGAAGAAATTCTTATATTGCTCCAGCCCCATTTCGGCTTCCATGGCATAAGCCTGGTTGGGGAAGTGGGTGGACATCCAGCGCAGTGAATTATCTGCGCCACGACGCATCTGGGCGACCAATAATGGAGAGAGAGCCTTTTGTCGCCGACTTTGGCGGGCTGGGTCAACCTGGCTCAGAGCGCGAGTATTGGTTTCGCAGCGAATCTTGAAGAGCACATCGAACTCTTCAAACGCCATTTTATGAAAACGTGGAACAAAATCCAACAGCTCGTCGGTGGCATGGGTGTAATACAGTTCTTCTTGATTTGCCACATCCAGGATCACGTGCGGGAATGCACCACGTTCCAGGATCAGACCAATCATGACCTGTACCAGTTCCTCGGCAGCAGTGCTGGTGTGGATAGCAACCAGGTCGCCGGGTTTAACTTTGGTGGAGTAGTCCACTAAAATTTGAGCATATTTTTCAACACGAGGATCAGCCAAGGTTCACTCCTGGGATGGTTAGGCGGGTTGTCTGACAAAAGCGCGGTTATTATATCACCTGGGCCTCATTCCGCGCTATAATCGCCAGCATGAAACAACTCCTACAAAATCTCCGCACCGGTGAAGCTGTTATTGCCGATGTGCCAGCGCCTACACCACAACCCGGCGAAGTGTTGGTGCGTAACGCGACCTCCCTCGTGTCTGCCGGTACCGAACGCATGGTAGTCGCCTTTGCTGAGAAATCCCTGCTTGGTAAGGTCCGCTCACGACCCGATCTGGCTCGTCAGGTGATCGATAAAGCCCGCCGCGAAGGCGTGCTCAGCACTCTAGAGGCTTCATTCAATCGCCTGGACCAGCCTATGGCCTTGGGATATTCCTCTGCGGGGACCATCCTGGCTTTGGGTGAAGGAGTGAGCGGCCTCTTGGTCGGACAGCGCGTGGCGTGCGCCGGGGGTGGCTATGCCGTGCACGCCGAGGTAGTGGCGGTACCAAAAATTCTGGTTACCCCCTTACCTGACGAAGTGGATTTTGAGGCGGCGGCATTCACCACGCTGGGCGCAATTGCATTGCATGGTTTTCGCCTGAGCCAGGTTCAGTTGGGCGAGCGCGTGGCAGTGGTTGGTTTGGGTTTGCTGGGTTTATTAGCTGTAGCGATAGCTCAGGCGGCAGGCTGTCAGGTACTTGGCGTTGACCTGGATCCATCGCGGGTGGCTTTGGCAAATGCGATAGGGGCTCACTCTGTGCTACGAGATGGGGCAGAAGACGCTGCAGCCAGTTTTACCCAGGGACGCGGCTGCGATGCAGTTCTGATCTGTGCGGACAGCAGCACGTCTGATCCGGTCGAGCTGGCAGGGGCGATCGCGCGTGATCGGGCGCGCGTGGTAGCGGTAGGGGCAGTGGGATTGAATCTGCCGCGCAAAGTGTATTATGAAAAAGAACTGACTTTTCTGAATTCGCGTTCATATGGTCCAGGGCGCTATGATCCGCAGTATGAAGAGGGCGGACAGGATTATCCGATTGGTTATGTGCGCTGGACGGAAGGGCGTAATTTGGAAGCTTTTGTGGGCTTGCTGGCGGCTGGCAAAGTCCCGGTCAATTTGCTGATCTCCCATCGATTTGATGTGGACCAGGCGCCACAGGCTTATGCGCTGATCACAGGCAGACTGCAGGAGCCATTTTTGGGAGTGTTGTTGCGTTACCCAGCTGGAGAAGGTGCGGGCAGCCTTGCGCATATTTCAGGTTTACGGGAAGCATTGGTCCCGGCAGAACCTGATCACGGGGCTGGTGAATCGCAGATCAAGCTTGGTGTGTTGGGGGCAGGCAATTTTGCCACGGCTGTACTTTTACCGGCGGTTCAAAAGATCCCAAACATTCAGCGACTCGTGATTGCTTCTGCCTCTGGAGCTACAGCCCAGCATGCTGCCCAACGCTTTGGCTTCGGGAGCGCGGTCAGTGATGAATCGGCAGTGCTGAATGATCCCCAAGTTAATACGGTTGCCATACTGACGCGCCATCATTTGCATGTTCGTCAAGTGCAGGCTGCGCTAAATGCTGGGAAAAATGTCTTTTGCGAAAAGCCTCTGGCGCTGAATGAAACTGAGCTGGCAGAAATTGCCCAAACCTTAGAGGAAAACCATGACCGCTCGTTGTTGATGGTTGGCTTCAACCGGCGCTTTGCCCCACTGGCAGTGAAGCTCAAGGACTTTCTGGCCGGGCGCAATGAGCCGCTGGCTGCACATTACCGGGTCAATGCTGGCTATATCCCACTCACTCACTGGGTACACGACCCTCAGCAGGGCGGCGGGCGGATTATTGGCGAAGGCTGCCATTTTATTGACTTCCTCACTTTCCTGGTTGGGCAGGCTCCATCTGTGGTAAGCGCGGTGGCTTTACCTGACGGGGGTCGCTACTGCGAGGATAATCTGGTCATCACGCTGACCTTTCCGGATGGATCGCTGGGTACGATCACTTATCTGGCAAACGGCGATAAAGTTTTCCCCAAGGAGCGTGTGGAGGTGTTCTGCTCCGGGCGGGTGGGAGTTTTGGATGATTATCGCACTCTGGAGCTGGTTCATGCCGGGCACCGCCAGAAGTATGCCTCCCGCATGCGCCAGGATAAAGGTCACCAGGCAGAATGGGTGGCTTTTGAATCTGCGGTGCGCACCGGCGGAGCGCCGCCTATCCCTTACGCCCACCTGTTTAGTGTGACGAGAGCCAGCTTTGCTGCCCAGCAGGCCTTGCGCACCGGCCAGACGATCCACCTGACAGAGTGAGACGCCAGAAAAATTGTGCTTTCTGCGCTGCGTAAACTATCACTGATCTACAAAACCCTGGACGAGCTAGGCCCGCGTCCGGTGCTGCAGTATGCCATCTATCAAGCTGGTTTAAGCAGCGGTTACTGGCTTTGGCGTACACCGGTGGGGGGACATACTCGTAATAGCGAGAGCTCATTAAATCTGGAGCGGCTGCCGCTTCCTGAAGCGGATACTCTACTGGCTCTGCTGGGAGAAAACGGTCGCCAGGAGCTTTGCAGTCTGGCCGATGAGATTTGTTCTGGACAGGTGCGCTTATTTGGCGGTCCGCCGGTAGCATTGCGCCTGGCGCCCCCGGAACCTGTGCGGCATTGGACAGCTTATGGTGCGCTACTATTCAATTTTGATACTAAAGAATATGAGGACATTAAGTGGATCTGGGAGCCAGCACGGCTCGGTTGGGGGATCCAATTAGGGCGCGCAGCTTACCTGACTGGTGATGCGCGCTATGCAATTGCTTTCTGGAAGTATGTACGCCAATTTAATGACGCCAACCCGCCCAACCTGGGGCCAAACTGGAGCTCTGCCCAGGAGATAGCTCTGCGATTGATCAGCCTATGCCTGGCAGGACGACTGTGCAATGCTGTGCAGGAGCCTTCTCCACAGGAAAAAGCACTTCTGTCTGGTTTAGTTGCCAGCCATGCCGCGCGCATCCCGCTGACATTAAGCTACGCCAGGGCGCAAAACAATAACCACCTGCTCTCCGAAGCTGCCGGGTTATACACCGCTGGGATTGTGCTGCCAGAGCATCCTCAGGCTGCTCGCTGGCGAGAATTGGGCTGGAAGTGGTTCAATCACGGCCTGCAGGCGCAAATTGCTGCTGATGGAAGTTACATGCAGAACAGCACAAACTATCACCGCCTGATGCTCCAATTGGCTTTGTGGGTAAACCTTTTAGCTACCTCGCAGGGCAAAAAGCTGCCCACGGCGACACAGGATAAATTAGCTATCTCTACACAGTGGCTGTTGGCCTTGGTGGTTCAAGATACGGGTTTCGTTCCGAACCTGGGACCCAACGACGGAGCTTATCTTTTTCCCCTAGCTCCCGGTGGTCAAGTAGATTATCGACCGGTACTTCAGGCTGCCAGTGCAGCCTTTTTGGGAAACCGAGCTTACTTATCCGGCGCCTGGGATGAAATGTTACACTGGTTTGTGCCTGCCTCAGTTAGGTTGTCAGAACCCGCTATAAAAGTTTCTCCTTCCACAAACCTGCTGGTATTGCGCCCGCCAGATGCACCCACCTGGGCTTATTTGCGAGCGGCCCAGTTCCATGACCGTCCTGGGCATGCTGATCAATTGCACCTGGACCTGTGGTGGCGCGGCTGGAATATTGCCGCTGACGCCGGGACTTATCTCTATAATTCCCCACCGCCCTGGGATAACTCTCTGGACCGTACGGCGGTCCACAACACCCTGATGATCGAGAATCAGGAGCAGATGACCCGCGCCGGGCGCTTTCTCTGGCTGGATCGGGCGCAGGCGCAGGTGTTAGATTACCAACCTAAACCAGTACATGGCAAGCTGTGGGCGGTGGCTCAGCACGATGGTTATCGGCAGCTGGGGCTTGTTCACCGCAGGAAGGTGCAGTGGGATGGCATAGGCTGGCAGGTTGAAGATGAGGTTTTACAGCAGTCTGCTCACCCAGATAAGCGAGAAAGCACTGTCATGCTGCATTGGCTGTTGCCAGACTGGCCCTGGGAGATCCTTGAGGAGAGCCTTCCACGCTTGCGGTTGCATGCTCCTTCTGGTTGGGTTGAGCTTACTTTGCAGGGTGGGGTTGGATTAGAAATGCAGCCGGGAGATAACAGGTTGCAGCTGGTACGGGCAGGGGTATTGCTGCTGGGCGATGGGGTGGCTGAGCCAAACTGGGGGTGGCGCTCACCTACTTATGGTTATAAAGAACCTGCACTGGCTGTGCGTTATCGTGTGCAGGGCGCGCTGCCTTTGCGCCTGGTCACCCGCTGGGAATTTGTTCACCAGATCAAAACGGATAATTTGTCAAATGCCGTTTTGGAAAGCTAATCGCGCATGCATATTCTGCTAATTCACCAGGCATTTGCAGTTCTGGACGAGCCGGGGGGCACGCGCCATTATGAATTAGCGCGCGGTCTTGTGGCGCATGGTCACCGAGTTACCGTGATTGCCAGCCCGGTCAGCTATCTGACTGGTTCTGTCACCGACCAGTCTCGCACAGCGTCCACCACAGAAGATGGCATTACTATCCTGCGCACCTACGCCACACGTGCTATTCATCGCAGTTTTGTGCACCGCATGATCGGTTTTATAAGTTTTATGCTGTCTTCATTCTGGGCTGGGTTGCATGTCCACCAGGTCGATCTGGTGTGGGGTACTTCGCCACCCATTTTCCAGGGGTTAACGGCTTTATTATTGGCCCGGTTGAAGAGGGTCCCGTTTTTATTTGAAGTGCGCGATCTCTGGCCTGCTTTTGCACTACAGGTCGGTGTGCTGCGCAACCCATTACTCATTCGCCTTTCCGAGTGGCTGGAACGTTTCCTTTATCGGAACGCTGACCAGATGATGGTGAACTCACCTGGGTTTATCGAGCATGTGCAGGCCAATGGCGCCCAGCGTGTAGCGCTGGTCCCGAATGGTGCAGACACACGCATGTTTGATCCATTGGCAGATGGTCACGAATTCCGGCAGCAGCACCAGTTAGGGGAACAATTCATCATGCTGTACGCCGGGGCGCATGGCATGTCTAACGATCTGGGCGTCGTGCTCGAAGCAGCCCATCTGTTACGTGACGATCCTGGGATTTGTTTTGTGCTGTTAGGAGACGGAAAGGAAAAGCCCAATCTTCAAGAACGAGCCGCTTTATTGAAATTGCCTAATCTGCGCTTTGTGCCATCCATTCCCAAAACACAAATGCCACAAGCGCTAGCTGCCGCGGATGCGTGCCTCGCCATCTTAAAGCCAATCCCTTTGTATGCCACGGTTTATCCAAACAAGGTGTTCGATTACATGGCAGCCGGGCGTCCGGTGCTGATGGCGATTGACGGTGTAGCGCGCCAGGTGGTAGAACAGGCTGAAGCGGGCGTTTTTTGCCCTCCGGGCGATCCGGCGCAACTGGCAGCCGTTGTTCTTGAGCTGGCAGCAAACCCACAACGTGCCCGGCGCCTGGGCGCGAATGGGCGGCGGTATGTTGAAAATCACTTCGACCGTTTGAAATTAGCAGACCAGTTGGCTAAATTGATCGAAAGTCTGGGGAAATCCTTATAATTCAGAAAGCGGCCAGTTGGGGAGTACGTCCATCTCTAGCCCGTCGCGCTGCCCGCGCAAGAAGCGATGATAACCCACACCGGCGATCATAGCAGCGTTGTCGGTGCACAGCTCAATGGGGGGGATATGCACCCGGCAGGGTGCTTGTTCTTGAAAAGTCAGACGTAGAGCGCGATTAGCGGATACGCCTCCGGCGACCAGGATTTCTTTGGCCTCGAAATTTTCTGCAGCCCGCAAGGTTTTACTGACCAGAACCTCCACCACTGCTGCCTGAAAACTGGCTGCCAGATCCGCCACAGGCAATTCAGTGCGTACCTGCTCCAGGCGACGCACCTCGCGCAGCACGGCAGTCTTTAACCCACTGAACGAAAAATTCCAGGAATCATCCAGCCAGGCGCGTGGGAATGAAAAGGCGCGTGGATTACCTCGCTCGGCAGCTTTTTGAATAGCTGGTCCGCCAGGGTAATCCAGTCCAATCAATCGGGCGACCTTGTCAAAGGCCTCCCCGGCTGCGTCGTCCAGGGTAGAGCCCAGGAATTGGTAAGTCAGATGGTCGCGCATGAGCACCAGCTCGGTATGCCCGCCAGATACGATCAGCGCCAGGAGAGGAAATTCTGGTAAAGCTGGTGGGTCCTGGTTAGTCTTGGCGCTACTCTGTGGTTCGTTATACAACCAGGCTGAATAAAGATGCGCTTCCAGGTGGTTGACGCCTATCAGGGGTAGGCCGGTGGATAAAGCCAGTCCCTTGGCAACATTCATACCAACTACCAGCGAACCGGGAAGACCTGGACCGCGCGTAACTGCGATTGCGTCTACGTCGGTCAGGCTCAGATAGGCATCTTGTAATGTCTGCTGTATAACAGGGTAAATTGCCTGGATATGCATTCGAGAGGCGACTTCTGGGAAGACACCTCCATAACGGGCATGCAGGTCGGCCTGGGAGGCGACAATACTGGATAATATGCTGCGCCCGTTTTCGACCACCGCTGCAGCGGTTTCATCACAGGAGGATTCAATCGCCAGGATGCGCACTGCCGGGGCATTGCTGGCTGGTATAGCGCTGGGATCGGCTGAAACGGTGCTGCTTTTCATTTTATCCACCTGCTCTGTGTTGAGAATAAGTTCATTTCCCGACCGGGATAACTAAATCCAGCGGGTAGGGCGCCAGGATTTCCATACCGCCATCCGGACGTACCCAGACTGTGTCTTCCAGACGCACGCCCAGGCTACGCTCTGGATAATATAAACCGGGCTCAATGGTGACGATAACACCCGGGTTGAGCAGGTCATCGTCGGCAGAATTCAGACCAAAGAAAGGCCGTTCGTGGATGTGAAGACCCAGCCCATGACCCAGGCTGTGCACGTAACCGACCTGGGTTTGAGGATTGCTGAGCACAGTGGCGTGGCCGCGCTCTTCAAATAATTCGCAAGTGCGCACTTGGTATTCCTTGCAGATAGTCCCCACACGCAGCTCAGTCATGATTTGTTGGTACACTGCCTTTACATCTTCATAAAGCTCCAGGGCAGGATCGGGAGCATACCCCAGGCACCAGGTGCGGGTGAAATCGTAATAATAGCCTCCACCTGCTTCGCAGGGGAAGATATCAAACACGATTGTCTGGCCCAGTCGCAATAGATCATCGGGGGCGCCGGCGCTGTGGGGTACACCAGCATCGCGCCCGATCGCAAAGATCGTGCCCTCAGGATTCTCTGCACCGCCTTCTGCCAGCAGCAAATTGATCCGGCCTTTGACTTCCCCAATGGTGAGCGGTGTACCGTCTTTTTTGACCAGCACTTCCCCGCGTACCGTATGGTGGCTGAGGAAGTCGGCAGTTTCGCCTACTACTTGCGTGGTGATCTGCCCCATGCGGCGGATGCGATTTACTTCTGTCTCATCTTTAGTCGCCATAGCTGCCAACAAAATTTTGCCTTGCAGATCGGCAGCAAACTTCAAACCTGGCAAAGCCGCCTCGACGCCAGACACCACAGCATAAGCGTTCCCGGCATCCATTTGCCCATACACACCAAGCCGTCCGGCTTCAAGCCCCAGATCAGCAAACATAAGCTTATAGCGGGCTATTGTTGCCTGCAACTGGTCACCGTTAGCCTGTTTCAGGAGTTCTGTAGGGCGGTAGTCAGCGAAGGTCCGCACCGTATAGCCGCTCTTGGCGGCCTCGTCGCGTTCCATTGGATTACAAAATAGCACTGGATCAGCTCCGCGACGGATAAACAGATCGGCATTGCTGAAATGGCCGCCACCAGTCAGGTACACCATAGCTGGATTGTGCTGCCCACTGCCGGTGATCCATAGGGCATCCAGGTTATTGATTTCCATGAGATGATTGAGGTCGCTTTTCATGCAGGTTCCTTATCAATGAGGTCCGGGATGCTCAAGCTAAACTGGCACGCCGGGTGTGGTGGGTAATGATTGCGGAGAGAATTTTTAGCAGCACAGGCTCTTGCTCAGGCAGGACTGTGCGCGGGTCGAGTAAGACAAAATCGTCCTCCAACCGGGCGATGATTGGTGGGTCTGCCTGGCGCAGGCGCTCCAGGAAACGATTGGGGCTGGGCAGCTTCAAGCGCAGGACATAAGTTGGAACAGTTTCTCCTGGCAGGCTGCCGCCGCCGATTGTGGATTGAGCCGGCACCACTTCACCCCGTCTCAGGTGGTTAGCCCAGGCCTCAGCCCGCTCTTTCATTGTATCCGGGGTGGCGGAGATCATACGCCAGATGGGGATATCTCGTTCAGCTTCGTCTTTTAGATAATGCATCAGCGTGGCATTTAGAGCAGCCAGACACAGCTTATCCGCCCGAATCGCACGTGCCAGGGGATGTTTTTTTAGACGGTTAAGAAGCTCGGCACGCCCGATGATAATGCCAGCTTGCGGCCCACCCAGGAGCTTGTCACCTGAGAAACACACCAGGTCTGCACCGGCAGCCAAAGATTCTTGGACAGTCGGCTCATGGACCAGCCCGAAGCGAGCTGTATCGAGCAGGCTGCCAGATCCAAGGTCGTCGATCAATGGTAGATTCGCTGCGTGGCATAGGCCGGCAATTTCTGCTAAATCGGGTTCGCTGGTAAAGCCAATCAGCTTGAAGTTTGAGCGATGGGCGTGTAGCACGAGGGCAGGCGCCTCTTCCAGTGCAGCCTCGTAATCCGATAGATGCACTCGGTTGGTGGTTCCGACTTCGATTAAACGCGCGCCGGACTGCTTCATTACATCTGGCACACGGAAACCACCACCGATCTCAACTAGCTGGGTACGGGCGATCACCACCCCGCGCCGGCGAGCCAGCGCGGATAGCGCCAGCAAGACAGCTGCGGCGTTGTTGTTCACTACCAGGGCTGCTTCTGCCCCGGTGAGATGCTTGAGGAGGGTTTCTGCATGCAGCAGGCGGGAGCCGCGTTTGCCCTGCTCCAGATCATATTCCAGGTTGGAATAACTGCTCGCCACATCGATACAAGCCTGGATTGCTGCGGAACTTAGTGGAGCGCGACCCAGGTTTGTGTGTAGGATGACCCCAGTAGTGTTGATAACTGGCAGTAGAGTGGGAGTTCCCCACATCTCCAGTTGCTGTTCAATGCTGTGCAGTAAGTACGTCCGATCGGGTAACACTGTCCCCTGTTGAAAACCAGCTCGGACTGCGTCCAGGGACTGCCGGATAGCCTCCAACACCAATGGACGCCCATAAGCTACAACCCAGGCTAGCCCAGACTCGGATTGGATGATTTGGTCAACGGAGGGCAGGGATCGCAGATCATTCATGCAGGTTTCATTGCCAAGATGTAGTTTCTACTTAGAAAGCCATCAGCCTAAGGACGCCACTGGCTACGTTCGCGCAGACGCAGCATCCATTCGATCAGCACCAGACCGATCGCCAGCAAGGCAGCGATGGCAGGATTTAACACACCCCCGATCATCAGCCAGGCCAGGGTGGCTACGTAAACCCCACTCCATAGTGACTGGCGCAAGATGACCATCGACGTCGCCGGTGGCTGGGAGGGGAAGCGTCGGTTCAGGAAGGCGACGAATGGTAGGAGCGTGCCGGTAAGGGCCAGCACGGTGGTAAAGAAAAATATCCAGCGCGTGCCGCCGCTGGGTTCCATAAAGTTCAAGGTTGCCAGCAGCCCTCCCCAGCCGATCACGATCAGGATGATCGCGGTTGGCAAGAAGAAAGTCACAGTAGGTGATTTACGCGTTTCCATAATTCACTTGGTTTTCTCGGGATTTATTTCAGTCTCTGAACCAGTCCATTATACAATGAATTTGACCCTTGGCTGGATGACCGAGAACCCTGGCGATCGACTCCAATAAAAAAAGCCCGTCCCGAAAGTGATACTCGGGACGGGCTTTAAGTCAGGTGTTTATTGTTTTTATGCTTCGCGGTATTCACCGTCTATTACGTCGCCGTCATCGTTTCTGGGGCTCTGGCCAGGGTCGCTGCTGGGGGCCGGGCCGGGACCAGCGGTTGCCGGTTGTTGTGCATACATCTGCTGGCTGATGGCGTGGAAAGCATTCTGCAGCTCCTCGCTGAGGCGGCGGATACGGGGCAAATCATCACTCTGGGCGGCTTCGCGTAGCTGGTTTACCTTATCCTGGATGTTCTGCTGCTCTTGACTTGGGACCTTGTCTCCAAGATCGCGCAGGGTTTTCTCCGTTTGGTAAGCCAGGCTGTCGGCATTATTGCGCGCCTCTACCAGCTCGCGCCGCTGGCGGTCTTCGGATTCGTGTTCGCGAGCCTGGCGGACCATACGATCGATTTCTTCCTTGTGCAGGTTGGTCGAAGCGGTAATGGTTACCTTTTGTTCTTTGCCGGTTGCTTTATCGCGAGCAGTCACGTTCAGGATGCCATTGGCGTCAATATCGAAGGTGACTTCTACCTGGGGAACACCACGCGGCGCAGGCGGGAGGCCTTCCAGTCGGAAACGACCTAAACTCATATTGTCGCCAGCCATAGGGCGCTCGCCTTGCAGCACATGCACATCCACTGCAGTCTGGTTGTCTTCAGCGGTGGAGAATACCTCCGCCTTCTTTACCGGGATGGTCGTGTTGCGCTCAATCAAGGTGGTCATCACACCCCCCAGGGTCTCGAGGCCCAGGGAAAGTGGGGTTACATCCAGCAGGAGCACATCTTTGACATCACCCGCCAGCACACCTGCCTGAATAGCTGCGCCAATCGCCACGACTTCGTCTGGATTCACACCTTTGTGGGGTTCTTTTTTCGTGATGGACCGCACGAGCTCCTGGACCATAGGCATACGGGTCGCCCCGCCAACCAATACAACCTGATGAATATCTTTGGAGCTTAAGTTCGCATCTCGCAAGGCTGCTTCGAACGGCCCACGCAGGCGTTTGACCAGGTCCTCGGTGAGCTGTTCAAATTTTGCCCGTGAGAGTTTAATCTGCAAGTGTTTCGGCCCGGAGGCGTCGGCGGTGATGTAAGGCAGGTTGATTTCACTCTCCATCACGCTGGAAAGCTCAATCTTGGCTTTCTCAGCAGCTTCACGCAGACGTTGTAATGCCTGCCGATCCTGACGTATATCGATGCCTTGTTCTTTTTTGAAATCATCGGCAACCCAACTAACAATGGCCTCGTCCCAGTCATCGCCACCCAGGTGAGTATCGCCATTCGTGGCACGCACTTCGATCACACCTTCGCCTACATCCAGGACGCTGACATCGAAAGTTCCACCGCCCAGGTCAAATACCAGGATGGTTTCATTTTGCTGCTTGTCCAGGCCGTACGCCAGGGCTGCTGCGGTCGGCTCGTTGATGATGCGCAGCACTTCCAATCCGGCGATCCGTCCGGCATCTTTGGTCGCCTGGCGCTGGCTGTCATTGAAATAAGCAGGCACAGTAATCACGGCTTTGGTAACTGGCTCGCCTAAATAGGCTTCAGCATCCGTTTTGAGTTTCGCCAGGATCATGGCGGAGATCTCCTGCGGGCTGTATTCGCGCCCCGTAATTGGAATCTTCACGCGTGCATCCCCGGCGGGGCCGCGCACGATCTGGAAAGGCACCATTTTTTGCTCTGTGGTGACCTCATCAAAATGCCGGCCAATGAAGCGCTTGATCGAAAAAACCGTATTCTCAGCGTTTACAACGGCCTGGCGTTTGGCTGTCTGCCCCACCAGGCGCTCGCCATTTTTATTAAAAGCTACAACGGATGGGAGCAACCGCGAACCTTCTGCAGTCTGAATGACGGTTGAGTCGCCACCTTCCATTACAGCCACTACACTATTTGTCGTACCAAGGTCGATACCAATAATCTTAGCCATTTTTTCTCCTCTTTTACTTAATCAAAGATTACTTTGAAAATTATTGTATGTTTAGTGTATCGTTGCTGCGATAGAAAAACGTTAACAACAGATAGGAATTGTATAAACACATGTTTTTTCCACTCTCTATGAGCAACCCTTAGAGGCTATAGGGAGGGATTGTTCTGGGAAAAATTCCTGTTTTGTTCGTGAGTCGCCAATTTGCGACTCTCGACACACAATATCATTGCGATTCTTGGAGGAAGAATTTTTAAGGTTTCTATCCCCTAGATATCGACCAACGAATTGGTAGTGCATAAAACAGGCTATATATAGGGGTTGTCTTTGATGGTTACCCTGGTATTGGGGTTCTAAATATAATGCAAATTATGCGGCTTTAGTTTAATAAAGCGTTGCAAAATTTAAGATTCCCTAATCTTAAAGTATTGGGTTTTTTTAGACTAGCGTAGGGTTTTAGTATTGTAGAGATAGGGTGTTATCTGCTAGAATACAAGCGCAACGGTGAAAATTGAATACTTCAGGGGGTTCCTTCGATCCCATTTGTGATGGGCGAATAAGCTAAGTCCATAGTTGTTCTTGCTGTTTTCCCTACTGTGAGTTGCGGTAGGGTGATTTATCTCTATGTGTATTATACCAATATTATCCTGCTTAGGAGAGTCCAGCATGAAAGCTGAACATGCCTGGCAAGCCGCCGTGGGGCAGTTGCAGATGGAAATGCCGAAGTCTGCATTTGATACCTGGGTGCGCGGAGCTGAGTTTTTATCATATGAGGATGGTAGCTTCATTATTGGAGTCCAAAACGCTTATGCGCGTGACTGGCTGCATAGTCGTTTAGCCAGCACAGTTTCCCGTATCCTGACCGGTATTATGAATCGGACCGTGGAAGTACGCTTTAGCATCTGGCAAAAACCGCTCGAAACAGATACACCCAGTACAAGGTTGCCTGCACAGGCTTATGAGAGTGAAGTCGAAGCTGACATCCACAATCCGACTTTGAACCCGCGCTATACCTTTGAAAATTTTGTCGTTGGACCCAGCAATCGACTGGCTCACGCCGCCTCCATGGCGGTTGCAGAGAAACCGACCTATACCTATAACCCATTGTTCTTGTATGGCGGGGTTGGTTTAGGAAAGACCCATCTATTGCACGGGATTGGTAATATGTGTACGCAGCGCGGGATGCAGGTGCTGTATGTATCCTCGGAAGAATTCACCAATGACTTGATCAATGCGATACGCACACATACGACTCAGGCATTTCGCGAAAAATACCGCCGCATCGATGTTCTATTGATCGATGATATTCAATTTATTGCTGGTAAAGAATCTACTCAGGAAGAATTCTTCCATACATTTAATACGTTACACGGGCAGAATAAACAAATTGTAATTTCCTCGGACCGGCCGCCCAAGGCGATGGTAACCCTGGAGGAGCGCCTGCTCTCACGTTTTGAATGGGGCCTGACTGCCGATATTCAACCTCCCGACATCGAAACCCGCATGGCTATCTTGCGTTCTAAGGCTGAGCGAGCAGGCTTTCGTATTCAGGATGAGATCCTGCAGCAAATAGCTCGCCGGGTACAATCCAATATCCGCGAGTTGGAGGGGGCTCTCACCCGCGTGGTAGCCTTTGCTGATCTGAGTGGTTTGCCGCTTAACCAGCAGTTGGTTGATGCTGCATTGGGAGACCTCTTGCCCCGCCGCACGGATATCCAACTGGATGATGTGGTCCGCCGTGTAGCCGAGGTTTATGGAGTGACTGTGGAACGGATATTGAGCCGCGATCGCTCTCGCCAGGTAGCCCTACCACGCCAGGTGGCAATGTACTTGCTGCATAAAGAATCAAACATTTCACTGCCTCAAATTGGCGAAGCCCTGGGTGGGAGAGACCATACGACAATTCTTTATGGATGCGAAAAAATTGCTGATTTACTGGAGCGCGATGACCGTTTCCGTCGCCAGGTAGGGGAAATTAAAGAACAGCTTTATAACCCACGTACTTCGTGATTCTTTTGGGGGTGAAAAAAGAGGCTGTCCAGGCTATTTTTCTGGGCAGCCTCTTTTGTTGTTTTACTCTGTCGGTTTACTGCGAATCAGCCGCCACCAGGCTTTTATTCGACGTGTGACCGGCAGCCATGGGGCTTCCATGGGCGACGGGCGGGGGGTTAATTCTTGCCAGGGGTCCATATCCAACATCTTGCGCAAAACGTATCGACCAATCAATTGTAGGGTTGCCAGAACAGGCGTCACCAGCATCAGACCGATGATCCCAATTAAACGAGCAGCAATGAGCGCTGAAACCAAAACAGCAGCGGGGTGAACACCCAAAGTACGCCCCATCAGGGTTGGGTTAACCAGGTTATCGAAGATTTGGTCAACTAAAAAGATCAGCCCCACAACCAGCAAGGCGTAGAAGGTTGGTTGTAGATTGAAATAATTGCCACCCTGCAACAGGGCTACCAGACCTGCTGTTACCAGTATGGTCGCCTGGCCTAAATAGGGCACAAAACGAGCAAAGCCTGCCAGGATCGCCAGACCGAGCGAAAAGCGCAAGCCCACGATCGTGAGCAGTATTGAGTATGTGATCATCACCAAGATGATGATGGCTAATTGTCCACGTAAAAATGAATCCCAGATCTTGCGCAGTTCGGAGCCCCAACGGCGGATATCTTCTCCATAGCCAGGGATTTCGATGTTGACAAAGCGCATTGCCATTTGCCCGGATTCGTTCAACAAGAAATATGCAACCAGGATAACAAAGAAGATCCAACCAAAAAGACCGACCGCGCCTGATGCAAACGTGCCGATTAATGTGCCTGCCTGGCTCAATAAGGGTTGGATAGTACCAAGAATCTGATCCGTGAGCTGGGTGAAGTTGAATTGAGTAAAATCTAGCACAAACGGACCGAAATAGTATGTTTGGGTAGATAGATCGGATGCAATACGTGGAAGATCGTTATTAATGAAACGCTGGACAAAGGTAAACAAGCTTTGGACTTGCTGTGCGATTGCCAGACCAGCTACGGTTGAAAGTCCCCCGATGAGAATGATCATCAATATGAAAACAATCGCAACGGAAGCACGCCAGGATAGATTCGTCGCACGGGAGAGCCACCCGGCTATAGGATGCAGCAGGTAAGCCAGAATGAAGGCTAAAATAACAGGCCCGATGATGTTGCGGAACTGGACCACCAGCGCGGCAAGGATTGCCATCATCGTCAATCCAACGATGAGTTTGGTGGTTGAGCTCCAACGTGGGGAGGTTGTGGATGAACCGTTGCTGCCAGGAATATGGTCAGACATGCCGCAGCCCCAAACAAATTATATTAATGACTGGCGCCCCCTGCTAGATAGCAGACTATTTAGCGCAAGAAGAAGGATAGCCCGATTAGAACCATAAAAAAAGTGCCTGCCAGAATGCCAATTCGTTTTAAATCCTTAATCACCGGACCGTAATCAGGATTAAAGTCGCGCTCAGATGCGCGTGGAGTTTCAACCGATACTAATACCGGATTCAGAGAACCATTAGACTTGCGTACCTGTTTTTTAATTTTTTTCGCCATCGAGTCTTACTCCTAATAAATTCAGTTGCAAACTTCCTGGGTATCTTACCCGAGAAGATAATGTATCGATCAAGAACCACCGCTTTTCAATCGACCAGTGACTACAATCCGCTGGTCGTCTACCAGATAAGGGTAACACGAGATTAAGGTCACTGTTGGCCTTGTAGTAGACCCCATAACTTCAACCGCCGTCGGTTCAACCACCTGTGTGTCTATGACTACATAGGTATGTGCACGCTGGTTTGTATACAGGATGATCTCGTCTCCGGGTTTCAAGCGGTCTAAATCCCGAAAAATCTCCCCAAAAATATCATTGTGAGCGGAGAGCACCACATTGTCGCTGTCACCTGGATTGGCGCTGCCAACATGCTGACCAACACCTTTCTTCAGTTGTTCCCAGGCATCGCCTTGGACGATTGGGGCATCTACCTGTATCCCGGGAATTTGGATGCGCACGGCTTGTTCAGGTCCTGGTGTGGGCACAGGGATGTTGGCTATCGATTGTACCAGAGGACGCAGATGTTCAGGGATTTCTGCTTCATTAGGTTGGGCGCCCCCAGGTGAATTGGGTGGAGTATGCCCGGATGGCAGTACCAGGGCGGTGATGAGGGGTGTTGGCGTGAAAGTGGGCTGCTCCATAGCTGAAGCCACTTCGCGGTTCAACTCACGTATCAGATTGAAACCGCTGTATACCAAAAACAAGAATCCAACCACCGCACTGACTTCAATGAGTAAGAGGAGTCCATCCAATATGCGTCGACTGCGGGTGCGACGAGGCGGCTCATCCATATCCAGATCAGCCACCTCGCGAATTTGCCAGGCATCCAGTGTTGAATTGTCTGCATCGGATGAGATGGAGACAACCCGTCCGGTGCGCCGGTAGCGTTCCAGGCGCTGTTGGCGCGTAGAACGCCGCTTTTCCATGAGTAGCCAGCGCAACTCTTCTACGGATAGATCCCGAATCGATTGCTTTTTCGGCATAGTGGGGATTATACCCCAACTCCTTCCTGCAATTCTGGGCTGCTGGAGTTTGGACGTTTACAGAAGGCATCAGGCTAAATCGGATCAACCCATGATAGAATCCACGCTATCCAGTTGAATTACCACTTCATGCTGCTCCATAACTGATACTTAACCAGATGATAACCAAACCTTTATATACCTGTACTGTTGATCGAATTATGATCTATTTCTTAATCGTCGGACTCACGTAGTAGGAGGAAGGATGGGGATGTTTTGGCGGGAGAGCCTGCCCAACACTCCAGACATTTTCCCGAACTGCGTAACTTCTTAAGAGAAAAACAAATATGGAGGGGCGCTTTGACGAAAATCCTCTTGGTTGATGACGAAGTCTTAATTACCGATTCGCTGAGTTATAGTCTGCAGCGGGAGGGCTTTGAAGTTCGGTCGGTAATTGATGGCGCACAGGCGCTAAAGGCCAGTGCGGAATTTGATCCCGATTTGATTGTCCTGGACCTGATTTTGCCTGATATGAGTGGTTTCGAGGTATGCCGACGCTTGCGGGCTACCACAACTACCCCAGTTATCATGTTAACTGCGCGGAGTGAAGAGATTGACCGTATCCTGGGCTTAGAGGTAGGCGCGGATGATTATCTGGCCAAACCTTTTTCTTTCCGTGAGCTGCTTGCTCGTATCCGGGCGACCCTGCGCAGGGTCGAAATGGATCGCCAGTTATCCCAGGCGCAACCAGTTGACTTGCGTACTCTGCGCCTGGACCCGATTGCACGCCGGGTGTATAAGTTGGATCAGGAATTATTGCTCTCAGCGCGCGAGTTTGACCTACTCAATGTATTAATGAAAAATGCGGGTCGGGCTTTGAGCCGGGAAGAATTACTGGCGCAAGTCTGGGGGGAGGAATGGATTGGGGATCCGCGCACCCTGGATGTGCATGTTCGCTGGTTACGCTTAAAGATCGAAGATGATCCTGCCAGCCCTCAATATCTTCAAACGGTACGCGGATATGGATACCGTTTTGCAGGTCCAGAAGAATTGGGCTGATTTTATCGAGAGTGGATTCGACGAACTTAACCAATGCAAGGTTCTCCTTCCCTTCAAACGCGTCTGGCCTTATCGCACCTGCTGGTCGCTCTGTTCAGCCTGGTGGTCATGTCGACATTTGCAGGTCGATTTATTTACCGCGCAGTCCACAAAGAGGCTGAACACCGCCTGGAAGAGTTAGCTTACGCTGCAGTGAGTGCTGTGGAATTACCCATTATCGAACTCAGCGCGGGTGGTACAGATATTGGCGCTGTGGATAATGTTACCAACACCTTATTTTCAAATGAAAATGATCTGGTATACGCTATTTACTGGCCAGACGGCACCCTTATCACGCGCAATTCACCCAGCCTGCCGGAGAAAGCTGATACAAGTAACGCGCCTGAGTTATGGGATGCCATACAGAACGACACTGGTAAGGCGGAGACTGTGCGTGAGGATATGGAAGATAAAGAAGTTTTCTTTATCGCTGTTCGTATTCAATCTGAAGGTAAAGTCTACGCAGTCTTTGACGCGGGAATGCCGGTGCGGGTGGCAAACCAGCAAGCTATGCAGGCGTTGGGACCACTTTTGCTTGTCTCAGTTGCAGTAGGGCTTGCAGTACTTTTATTTGGTTTATTAATTGCGAACCAACTGGCTAAACCAATCAACCAGCTTACGCTGATGGCTGAGCAGCTTTCTCAAGGTGATCTCAACGCACGTGCAGAACCTTCCGGTCCGCCGGAGTTACGTAGATTAGCTGAGGCATTTAACAGTATGAGTGCCCGCATCCAACAACACATTACAGACCTGCGCTCCTTTGTAGCAAATGCCAGCCATGAACTGCGTACACCATTAACTGTGGTGAAGCTGCGTACCGAGGCGTTACGGGCTGGCGCATTGGAGGAGCCAGAACGGGCAGAACAGTTTTTGGAAGATATTGAGTTTGAGGTGGACCGGCTGAGCTATATGGTAAACGATATGCTCGACCTCTCGCGTCTGGAGGCCGGAATGGGAATTAAGCAATTAAACCCCATCCATATCGAATCGATCGCGACGGATGTTTATGAAACTTTCAGTATCCGCGCCGCCCGAGCCGGGGTGGAGCTAAGTTTGGAAACTGAACCTAACCTACCACAGGTTGACGGAAATGAAGATCAGATCCGGCGCGTCCTCTATAACCTGGTTGAAAACGCAGTGAAATATACTCCGCGCAATGGTCAGGTATCCTTAAAAGTGCATACCAATCATAAAAAGAACCTGGTAACAGTTTTAGTGAGCGATACTGGTAGTGGTATTCCGGCAGAACATTTACCGCATCTTTTTGAGCGATTCTACCGGGTTGAAGCAACCCGTCCTCGTTACAGCGCTGCAAAGGGTAGCGGGCTGGGCCTGGCGATTGCCAAAACGATTGTGGAAACCCACGGGGGGAAAATAGGCGTTAGCAGTCAGATAGGCGAAGGGACCACATTCTGGGTAACGCTGCCCGCCAGCGCTTAACTTTTCGAACTCTACAGATGTGCGTTAATAATGTTTTGTGCCGTCTGGCATGATGGCTTCTGCCATCATGGTGTTAGTTAATTTTGCTTCCGATAGGTCTGCTTTATTTAAATTCGCGCCAGTCAGATCGGCATTGGTTAAATCGGCTGCGCGCAAGTTTGCCCCCGCCAGGTTGGCTTCAAACAGGTTTGCGTGGGTCAGGTCAGCGCCACTCAAGTTCGTCCCCACCAGGTTGGACTTGCTTAAATCGGCGCGCACCAGATTAGCTCCATTCAGGTTACTTCGATTCAGGTTCGCCTTGCTGATCAACGCCCGGTTAAGATTGGCTTCTACCAGCACAGCATCATTCATATCTACTTTGTTCAGGTTGGCACGCGTCAGATTAGATCGGGTTAGGTTGACCTCGTTCATAACTGCGCCTTCTAAGATTGCTTCAAACAAGTTTGCCATACTCAGGTTGGCTTTAATAAATGAAGCGCCCATCAGATTGGCCCAGTTCAGGTCTACCTTATTTAAGTTAGACCAATTTAAGTTACATTGGCTGAGGTCCACCCACAGCAAGTTGGCATCGCTCAGATCCACACGGACCAGCCAGATTGGATGAGGGCGATTGATTAAATCGTAGATCTGGTAGGTGGTCAGGTTAGTCATGTGGTTTTACTCCTGGCAGTTTATCTGTATGGAATGGACACTGAGACTGTTGATTGGTGTTGGTCGCGCATAGCCTGGCAGCGCATACACTCAGGGTATTCGCATAATAAAGCCAATGGGTTCGCTCGAATGCGATCCTGGACGGTTGAGATTAATTCCTGGAGAGGAACGGCCTGGATTTCGGCTGGGCCAAGCCGGGCAGAGCGCAGCGCTCCTGTAGATTTTAAATAAGGCTGAATGGCCTGAAAGCCATCCGAGCAGCCCGGGAAGCCAGGGCATTCAATGACACCCTGGTAAGTAAGAGCCCAGCGCACGAACTGCTTGCGTCCTGCTAATCGCTCGCCCAGGTGGATGCTGGTATTGGTCATGTGATCTGTCCCGATGAGCAATGCCCAACCATTCAGTTCATTCAGTACCCGGATGGGAGCCAAGGGTTCATCCAGGGTTTGTGCATCCAGGGCTTGTTCAGCGTTCACCCCTACAAAAGATAACAACGGGTGGTATGAGCGCTGGGCCTTAGGGTGCTTGCGCAATGTCTCAGGAATGATGCCCATCAAAGGATCGGCTGGCATATCAGGATGGTAGATTACAGCTGAACGGTTAGAGTCACCGTTTTTGCCGTATTTGAGGGCATTATTCTGCGGGCCAATTTCCGGGGTAACCATGGTCTTGTATGTGAAAGAGGGCATAATGACTGAAGGAAAAGTTGCCAGGAGCGCTCCTACCACGACCTGCGGACCTCCGTGAACCTGACCGAATGCCCCAAGCGCTGCGTGTGCAATCACCGGGTCGTTCGGATCGATTTCCAGCTCTCGAAAGGTGTTCAATAAATCGCGAAAGGTGATGATGCCCAAGCTCATTCCTGATCCTGCTTATTAGGTGATTGTAAAATCAGGCGCCTTTCCAATCAGGTTTGCGCTTTTCAATGAAAGCTGCCATGCCCTCTTTTTGATCTTGGGTGGCGAAAAGCAGATAGAAGGCACGGCGTTCATCTGCCAACCCGTCGGCTAATGAGGTCTCAAAGGCTTGGAGGATGGCTTCCTTTGCCAAACGGACGGCCATGGGGGCGCGTCTGGCAATTTCGGCAGCCAGACCTAAAGCTTCATCCAAATATCGTTCTACCGGTACCACCCGATTAACTAACCCGAAGCGCTGTGCTTCTTCAGCAGTCAGGGTGCGGTTATTAAGGATCATCTCCATTGCCACAGCTTTGCCAACCGCCCGGGTCAGGCGCTGAGTGCCTCCGGCGCCTGGAATCACGCCAATGGTGATCTCCGGTTGTCCAAAGCGCGCACTTTCTGCTGCGATGATCATATCGCAAGCCATAGCGATCTCGCAGCCGCCCCCCAGACACCAGCCCGAGACCGCGGCAATCACCGGTTTTTTGATCAAGCGCAGCCGGTCGAATTGGCCTACTCGATTTTGCTGCAGCATTTCAACGGGTGTGGCGTCGGCCATTTCTTTAATATCAGCGCCTGCCGCAAAGGCGCGCTCCGAGCCTGTGATTACTATGGCGCCAATCTCTGGATCCTGATCAAAATTTGAGAGAGCCTCCATTAGCTCAGTCAACAGCTCGTTGTTGAGAGCATTCATTGCTTGAGGGCGGTTCAGGCGAACCAATCCAACCCTGTCGTGAGTTTCTACGAGTATGGTATTGAAGGTTGCCATCTTAGTATCCTTGGGTGACTAAAAAACGGCTTGAGCAATTTGATTATACATGCAAACCGAGCATCTCTGATGGGTGATCAACCTTCAAGGATTAAAAATTTGCCGTTTACAGCTTTCGGATGCGCCTGGCAGAGGAATAAAATTTCCTGACCCAGATCCGATTTTGAACTGCGCTCAGCTACTGGAATAACGATCTGATCTGGCAGCACTTGACGGAGAGCATGTGCATAAGATCCAGCAACTACCCCAGACACACAGATTCCATAGCTGCCAAACTCCTGAGCAGCAGAGAGGATCAAGCCGATCAATCCCGTCTTGCTGGTGTGAACAGCGGAAAATCCAATTTGATTAAAATCTTCATCGGGCATATTAATCAAGGTCACTATACGGCCGTGGCCTTGCTGGCGCATGATCCGCCCGGCGGATTGCAGCAAGAAGAATACAGATGATAAATTGACATCCACCGTGCGGCGCCAATCCCATTCATCCATGTCCAGCAGGGCAGCACGTGGTTTAACCTGCGCACACTGGATGAGAATATCCAGTCGTCCCCAATCGTCCAGCACCTGTTCCAGCAATCCCTGAACTGGCATCTTCTTGGCGATATCGAAAATATACTCTTTGGAACGCCCACCAGCAGCACTAATCTGGTGGATGGTATCGTCGAGGTTTATTGGAGTAAGATCATTGGCGGCTACAATTGCCCCCTGACCGGCAAAAGCCTGGGCGATGCGCCGCCCGCGAGTACGACCGGCTCCGGTCACCAGAATTACCTGATCTTGATACGTGCCCATATGGTGGGTCTCCTGTTAGATTCTAGCCGTCTCTTGGGGTGCAAGAGGTGGGCCTATTCCGAGGGGCAAAACGGGATAGAGCTTTGATTTGTATTCGCATTGAGTTTCAGGCTAAAATAAGGTGAAGGATCAAGCGTGTTGGTGATTTCCAGCTCGTTCAGGAACTTACCTTGTCCGTCGTCCAGAACAATGGAGAAATGCAGGTGGATGCCAGTGGGATTGCCCGGCGAACCCGAAAAGTTTCCCTGATACCCAAGGAGAGTCCCGGCTTCCACATAAACTTCACTGGTTCCGGGGGGGAAGTTGGTGCTGATAAATGAATTTCCCTGTTCGTCTGCCATATGTGTGTAATATGTCCAGATTTGACGGTCTGGTTGGAGAGGGTCATTGGGGACGCGGATAATGACGGTTGATTTCCAATCCGGCAGGCGAGAAAGATATCCGGGATATGCAGCCAGAATCGGGGTAGTATTTTGGGCTTGCCCTCCAAACACATCGATGCCTTGATGACGATGGCCGGGGCGAAACGAGTCATCCCAGATAAAACCTATATAACCATTGGTAGGAAAAACGAAGGGGGCTGTTCCACAACGTGTTCCAGCCGACAATGCCCAGTCGCTGTGATCTTGTGGGTTGCGTAGAAAATTCATCAAACGAGCGGTTCGGTTCAGGCTGGTAGAACGGCTCTGTAGAAATCGAACAGCAACAAAGCCCAACAGTGTGACCACGATGGTCGAAGCTACCAGGAGCAAGAAATAACGGCGTATGAAGGCTGTCATGATGAGAGAGAAGTAGAGTTTATTTGGTTGGCTGGCCTTGTGTAATTGGATCTTGAGGGGGAGAAGAGTCTCCAGCAGACTTGACTTTGTACTGCCGGATGCGGCTCAGATCATCTTCTTTGTGATCAGCAATAAAAAAAGTCATCCGTCCAGCGGTCATGGTTTGCAGCAGACGCCCGGCAGCCTTGCCTTGTGGGGATGCCATGGCTTGTTGGGCCTCTTCGAACGTGTCGAAAAACAGCTCGTGCATTTGGACAATGCGGCATGCGCCAAATAAAAAGCTTTCGACACGGCAGAAAGCCTCTCGGCGCAAGCCAGGCATTTCTTCCACATGGTGTAAAAACTGTGGCCAGGCATCATCAAAGGCCTGCCAGTCTTCAGGGGCATCAAATAAGATGACCAGTTTATGCATAGGTTCTCTCCAAAGCTCCATTATACCCGCGGGTATGAGTGCCAATACCTGTATTCGCTGACGGGCGTCCCGCTGACGGGAGCGAAATGTAACGACTAAGAATACGCTTTATGGTATGATTGCGCCTACTATGGAGTATAAGTCAATGGAAACGGACGAGAAAATCACAATTATCGAAGGTCCCCCCCCTACTTTTGAACCTATCAACGATGGGTGGGCATTGGGTCTCAATGAAGGCCCTTACCTGGCAGAAATTGCACTCACCCGCTTGCGCACATTTAGCGGGCCATCTCTGGTTGAGCGCTGTTACCGAGCCTGGCATCAGAAAAAAAACATCCAGCTTGAATATCGTTCTTCGGATGGGCTGGAGGAGACTGCTCCAATTGTGGCGGCACGCTATCTTGAGACTGACGATGGGCAGGTGCTGCTCTTGTGGGTTCGCCTGACAGGCGACGAAGTGGAGCTAGAGCTGGGCTATGATGATGATATGGATGATGAGGATGATGCGGGCCTCGACCAGATCTGATCCAACCAGAATCAACTGAACCATTCTCCGCCCTTCCCCAAAAGGGCGGATTTTTATCTCTATGGAGTTACGCGGCTCAGGAGAAATAGGTGGATTGATCCGATAGGATCAGAAAAATGATGTTAGACTAATTTTAAGGCGTTGGAATGTGAACAGGAGGGCGTATGTCCACAGACAACCTGGTTCAGGCGGACCTTGAGGATGGGGTATTAAAAATTGTTCTAAATCGTCCCAAGGTTAATGCTTTTAATTCCCCGATGATCAATCAAATGCAGGCTGTATTCAAGCAGGCTGAACGAGATGTTCAGGTGCGCTGCGTTCTTTTGGCTGCGAATGGAAATTCCTTCAGCGCTGGGCAAGACCTGACTGAAATGCGATCGGGCTCAGAGATTTCTTTCCGCGCACATTTGCTGCGCACCTACAATCCGCTGATCCTGCAAATTCGGCGTTTGGAAAAGCCGGTGCTTGCGGCAATCCAGGGCGCGGTAAGTGGCGCTGCACTGGGGATCGTTTTGGCCTGTGATCTGCGGATAGCAGCCCAGGATGCGCGCTTTCTGGTGGGTTTTTCCGGAATTGGGCTGGCGCCGGATTCGGCGGTTTCATTATTGCTCCCGTTGTTGATTGGTCTGGGCCGGGCGAGTGAAGTTACGTTTAGTAATACCCAGATCGATGCCATACAAGCGTTGAGCTGGGGGCTGGTAAATAGGATAGTGCCGCTCATCGACCTCGATGAACGAGCAATGATTTGGGCCAAGCAGCTTGCCCGAGGACCGGTGCATAGTATGGGTCTTGCCAAGCGCGATTTCAATAAGGCAGTCCTGGCTAATCTTGAAGAGGTATTGGAATATGAAGCGCACAATCAGGAAATTGCCAGCAAAAGCGCTGAACATCAGGAAGGCTTAGGCGCTTTTCTGGAAAAACGGCCACCCAATTTTGCATAGGTTCTAAATAGATGACGGAGTCCAGGGCGGCTTATGCGGTGCCGGTAGAAGAAATCCGCTGCACAATGACTGTTTTGAATTCACGTTTTATCGCCAGCTTGGCGCCAGTTTTCACAACTAATGATGCCAAAGGCTTTATTGCGCGCATCCGAGCGGAGTTTCCCAATGCAACCCATAACGTTCCTGCGTACTTGATTGGTGGCGGCGAATCGGTGGTAGCACATTGTAGCGATGCTGGGGAGCCATCGGGGATAGCCGGCAGGCCAGCTCTGGCTGTGCTGAAGGGTAGCGGTTTGGGGGATGTAGCTGTAGTAATTACGCGCTATTCCGGAGGAACAAAGCTAGGCACTGGTGGATTGGGTGCTCACCAGGATGCGGTTCGACTGGTGGTGGCAAATGCACTGCGCGCTGAAAAACGGCGTGTACACCTGCTTTTACTGGAGACCCCATATCCCTTCCTGGAACGATTACGGCGATTTGTGCCATCTCAAGGAGGCTTGATTCTCGAAGAGACTTTTGGCGCACAGGTGACTACGACTATCCAATTTGCCGGTTGAGGGTCTGGAAAGCTTCCAAATAGCACTGAGCGAACTTTCCAATGCAAGGTTGCATGCCGAAGTCATGGAAACTCGTCAGGTTCTTTTCAAGTTACAACCTTGAAGCATAAGTGCGATGTTCTGATAGCAAAAAACGGGCCCTATGCAGGCCCGTTTTTTGTGCATCTCAAAATATTTAAACGAGCCTATGCCACAGGTAGCTCAATCAAGCCCTCAAGAATCATCTCGAGCGCCATGGTATGACTGCAACGCCCACGACTCTGGAAAAAGTCACAATCGCAATTCCAGTTACCGTTCTCATACTGAACAGTGTGGGAGTTATTCTGTCCGTCAAAAGTCACTTTCAGGGATTCAATGTGGATTCGGTCGCGTTCAGCAGCGTAATGTTTAGCCTTTTCGATCTTGCCGATCATGCCATAATCCATCTCGGTAGGTCTCCTTTCATCTTATCTGAGTGAAATGATAAAGGCACGCAACACGCGTGCCTCTACACAAAGGTCGATTTGGAATTTTTTGCGGCTTCATATCGCATGAGGGAAGCTCCAGGTTGCTAAAGTATAAGCCGAGTCGGGAGGAAAGTCAATCATGTTATACATTGCAGATTATAGTAATAACGTAACTTCGGGAAGCATGTTACAGGACGAACTGAATGTTTACGGTTTTGTTATTTTTGTATTATATATTGCAATATGGTGCTATCATATTGATATGACACTTGGGCGAGTGTCTTAGACCTGGGCTGGCCTGCATTGTTGATCACAATATCTCGGCCAGCCTCTTTATTTTAACCCGCGAAGTTTGAATCTGGCAGGGTGATTTTCAGAAGTAGTTTAGAAATTGGTTGTAGGTGGGAATTGAAAACGGACTTGCGCAACCGATGGAAAGTGGTAAAATTGGGGGCGCTCAGGTAACTGAGCAGGTACTGCCCGCGTAGCTCAGTGGATAGAGCACTTGCTTGCGGAGCAAGGGGTCGCGTGTTCGAGTCGCGCCGCGGGCGCCTATATATGG
>CAYXDC010000007.1:64823-82893 GCA_964463505.1 uncultured Anaerolineaceae bacterium | reverse complement strand
TTAGACCCCCCGATCGATCAATACCACAAACCCATTTGTCGTTAAATAATTAGGGGCTGCCCGTTGAGCTGGCAGCCCCTAATTTGCTTATCAAGAAAATTTATTCGCTACAATGTCCAGGACCGATCAGACCATTATTGTAGTTATCCAGAATGGTTGCCAGGCTTGTCCATTCTGCCTTGGCAGCGCCCTTCAAGCCACCTACAAACTCTGGGGTATTCGCAGAGTTGTTGAATAAAGCTGTAGCTGCATCGAAAGCTGCCTGAGCAGCGCCAAAATCCGCGCCATTGAGCTCATTCAGCTCGGCGGCGATGTATGCATGCGCCAGAATGTAATAGGCATTCCCGCGGGGGCTGGTCCACAATACATTGTAGTAGGTTTTGTCGCTGAAGAAGAAAGTCGTGTCTTCCCCGATCTTCGCCCAGGTATTATCGTATGGTGCAGGTCCGTTGTCGGAGTGCGTCTTCCAGTAGCCGGGGGTCAGCGAGCAGCCTTCTGCGCATGGCACATCCACCGGGATTTTGACAATCGATGTACCCGTGGTCTTGGTGTCAGTGGTCACGAAATAGGCCTTGTTAATGACCTCATAATCCCCACACGTGGCATACGGACCAACCTTAACTGTATACTTGAATGTCTTCGGAGCGTCGCCCGCACAAACCGTCCCCAGGGACGAGCCGGGAGCCAGGGTATCTGAGGCATTGATGCATTCGTCGATTATATAGGCAGGAGCGCCAAAAACAACGTCTGCTTGAGCAGTAAAATCGCCAATGGATGAGCTCACGGTAACGAAATTGGTACGCGGGTTACCGTTGGGCAAATCAATTGCATAAGTACATTCGATGGTCCAGTTTGCAGGTAACACATATGGAAACGATCGGGGGCACACCAGATCGACATCTGTTCCATCAGACATCACATCGTCAACCGAATTGATGGTCACAGGCGCATCAGTTGTATTTTGAAAAATTACTTTACCCGTAGCACGCCAGTTACCATCAACAGCTTTGGCGCTTACACTTACCTGGTAGTTGACATCAATCACCTGCCCCGGTGAGAGCGTCAGGCTGCTTACATCTGCAGTTTTCTTGATTGTCCATACATACGAACGGTCGAATGTAGTCATTGCAGTTTTCTTCACGTATAGGGCTGGAGGTTCCCCTCCTACCTCAGCCAGGGCGCTACCGGCAGAAGCCAGTGCAGCCACGATTATTAGCAAGAACATTCCAATATTGAGCCAGCGTACACGTTTCATCTTTCCATCTCCTTTGTCATTCAATCTCCCATTGAGTTCCCCGTACCAAAGCTGCTCCCTGCAGCCAGGTTTACTTACAGATTAAACGTATTCTAGCTTGAATTGTTACATCTTCATCATTAGTATATTACATACCGCAATTAATCTTCAGTAATGCTGTTTGCGGCATGGTTGTAGCAGAGAAAAAGGTAAATTAAACCATAGTTATCTAAATTGACGCTTGACGAGTGATTTATATTCGGGTATAGTTAATCAACCTGAAATGAAATTGTCATCGATATGCAGCTAAACTCTTACTCTTATGCCCGCGCTTATTATTACGGCAGCCACAACCAACTTGCCGTTGGCAGCGCTTAAGCGGGCGTAACAGGACGAATATCCCGACGCGAGACCAACGGTCTCGCGTTTTTTTTATAACAGGAGGTGGCAATGAACGTACGTGGACTACGCGGGGCAACCACAGTCGAGCATGACCTGCCCGAAGAAATCCTGGGCGCTACACGCGAGCTTCTGGAGCACATCCAGCGATCCAACCCGGAAATGCACAGTGAAGATATCGTCAGCGTACTTTTTACGCTGACACCCGATCTCGTATCTGCCTACCCTGCCATGGCAGCCCGTCAATTAGGCTGGACCCAGGTGCCCTTGATGTGCGCCCAGGAGATTCCAGTGATAGATGCGCTTCCACGCTGTATTCGTGTCCTCATTCACTGGAACACAGACACACCCCAAGCGCAGATCTATCCCGTATATTTAAGGCAGGCCGTGCGCCTGCGACCGGATTTATTCGCCAACAAAAGTTAATTTATCGTTCAGGAGGAATTTCGCCATGATGATCATTATGCGTACAGACGCAACCCAGGTGCAGATCCAAACAGTTGTCGAGCGCGTTCAGGCCAATGGATTGCGCGCCCACCTATCCCAGGGCAGCGAGCGCACCGTGATCGGCGCCATCGGAGACGGGAGGCCTGTCTCACAGGATCAATTTGTACACCTGCCCGGGGTTGACCGGATCGTGCCCATCTCGCGGCCCTATAAACTGGCGTCGCGTGAGTTCCGCCCGCTAAGCTCCAGCTTTCCCGTGGATGGGATCAGAGTGGGTCCGGATGAAGTCGTGCTGATTGCCGGTCCGTGCTCAGTTGAAACCCGCAACCAACTCTTCGAAGCGGCCTTTGCCGTCAAGGAAGCCGGAGCCCACGCCTTGCGCGGTGGAGCCTATAAACCGCGCACCTCGCCTTATTCTTTTCAGGGTATGGGAGAAGCAGGCCTGGAGCTGCTGGCAGAAGCGCGCCAGCTCACCGGCCTGCCCATCGTCAGTGAGGTGATGGCTCAAGATCAAATTCCCCTCATGCTGCGCTACGTTGATGTATTACAAATTGGGGCGCGCAATATGCAGAATTATTCTCTGCTGCATGCGGTCGGGGAGAGCCAGCATCCTGTCCTGTTGAAGCGTGGACTGATGGCAACCATCGAGGAGTTATTGATGGCAGCCGAGTACATCCTGTCCCACGGCAACCAGCGCGTGATCCTGTGCGAACGCGGCATCCGCACCTTCGAAACGGCTACGCGCAATACAACAGATATCAACGCCATACCGGTCCTGAAATCTCTGACCCACCTGCCGGTGATCCTCGATCCCAGCCATTCCACCGGTCATTGGGAATATGTCACTGCTATAGCTAGAGCAGGCATCGCAGCCGGCGCAGATGGTTTAATTGTTGAAGTCCACCCCAATCCCAGTGAAGCGTACTCCGATGGCGGCCAATCCCTGAAGCCTGAACGCTTTTACGAACTTGTCAAGCAGGTGCGCGCCATTGCAGAAGCCGTCGGCAGGAAGGTTGCACCCACACCCACCCTACATACCCCTGAGTTGTTAGCGCAGCAGATGGAGCAAACGGGGAATGAGTGACGTTCTCCCTCCAGCGCCAGCCATCCTGCCACATGCTCGGGTCGCAATTCTCGGTTTGGGCTTGATGGGCGGGTCAATAGCCTACGCCCTGTCCGGTAAGTGTGCTGCATTAATTGGAATCGATCCGGATGCGCAAACGTTGCGGCTGGCTGATGCGAGCGGGATTTTCCAGGAATTACACGCCCAGCCGGCAGTCATCACAACTCCGGTGGATGTGTGGATCCTGGCAGCCCCGGTGCGTTCCATCCTGGCAATCCTCGCCGAGATGTCCCACTGGAAGAGCCGCGGGGGCATTGTATTGGACCTGGGCTCTACCAAAGCGCAGATCATTCAGGCCATGCGCACACTTCCGGGCGCATTCGACCCGCTGGGAGGCCATCCTATGTGCGGAAAAGAACAAAACTCTTTCACGCATGCTGAGGCAGGTTTATTTCGTGGCGCCACCTTCGCCTTCTGCAGGCTGGAGCGCAGCTCTTCACAGGTCATACAGTTTGCCGAGGAATTAGTCAGAGCTATTGGAGCAGCCCCATTGTGGCTCAACGCCGAGTCACACGATCAATGGACAGCCGCCACGAGTCATTTACCGTACCTGATTGCCAACGCCCTGGCGGCTGCCACGCCGTTGCAGGTTGCCCCTTTGATCGGTCCTGGCTTCCGCAGCACAACCCGGGTGGCCGGTTCCAACTCTGGCATGATGCTCGATATCCTACTCACCAACCGCTCCCAGATTCTCACCGCAGCTGCCAGCTTTCAGGATACATTTCAAAAATTGCTGGCTTTGCTGGAAGCAGATGGCGAACAAGAATTAGCCCAAAATCTGCAAACCGGGCGAGTCCAGCGCGATGAGTTATTGAATCTGCAGGAGCCGGCATGAAACTCAGCGTGTTCCCCGGACAACCCCTGCGCGGTACGCTGCGCTTACCCGGCGATAAATCCCTTTCTCACCGGGCAGCCTTATTCGCCGCCTTGGCGCAGGGCGAGAGCATATTCGAAAATTTCCTCAATGCAGGCGTAACGCGGGCCATGCTCGAGGCGCTAACCGATCTGGGCATTGCCTGGCAGATGGATGGTCAAACCCTGCGCCTTGAAGGGAAAGGCTTAAGTGGGTTCACCACGCCTGCCGAGGCACTAAATTGCGGCAACTCGGCGACAACTCTGCGCTTGCTGGCGGGAGCGCTGGCCGCCTCGGGGATTCCGAGCATCTTAGATGGCTCCCCCGGTTTACGCCGCCGCCCGATGCGCCGCATCGTTGAGCCGCTGCAGCAAATGGGTGTACCGGTGGAGGCCAGAGCAGGATTTACAGCCCCCCTACACCTGGCAAACCGTCTCTCCTTACGCAAGCTTACCGGCATGCGCCATGAATTGAGCATTGCCAGCGCCCAGGTGAAGTCCTGCCTGCTCTTGGCGGGGCTGGCCGGAGACGCCCCCACCGAGGTGGTAGAACCAGCTGCCTCCCGCGATCACTCCGAACGCATGCTGAGCCTGATGGGCGCCAGCGTCCAACAGACCCAGCTCGCCATAGCTGGCATGGACGGAACTACAAAAAGCCTCACCCGCATAGTCCCCTGCGATTGCGATCTGCAACCCTTGCATCTCAGCCTGCCTGGGGATATCTCGGCTGCGGCATTTTTCATCGTAGCCGCCCTGATCACGCCGGGCTCAGATATACTCATTGAGCACGTGCTCTTGAATCCGGGGAGGACAGGTATGCTCGACGTGCTACTCAGCATGGGTGCAGATATCCAGGTCGAGATGGGTGCTGCGAACGAGTGGGAACCCAGCGGCAATTTGCGGGTGCGCCACTCTGAGCTGCACGGTCAGAGTGTATCGGGGGATACGGTCGTGCGCATGATCGACGAATTTCCTGCTTTTGCCGTTGCTGCCGCATATGCCGAAGGGAAAACCGAAGTTCGCGATGCCAGCGAGCTGCGCGCCAAAGAGAGTGATCGCATTCATGCCCTGGAAGAACTAGCGCACCTGGGAGCAGGGATCGATGAACAAGCAGATGGTTTTGACGTGCGCGGGCAGGCTGCATTAACCGGCGGTCAGGCAAACGCGCAGGGTGATCACCGCATGGCGATGGCATTGGCCATTTCAGGGCTGGCAGCCAAAGAACCGGTCACTGTGGAGGGTGCTGAGATTATCTCTGAGTCCCTGCCTGGTTTCAGCGCAGCCCTTCAAGAACTGGGCGCGCAGGTGGTTATCAGTACATGAACACGAGCTCAGTTCATGCGTTCCGTTTTGGCTTGATCGGCTGGCCCGTGGCGCACAGCCTATCGCCCCGCATCCACCAGGCTGCATTTCAGGCGACAGGACTGCACGGGGAGTACAGGCTCTATCCCATCGACCCGGCCACAACTCACGAGCAAATCCAGAATGCCATATTGGATAAACTACGCGATGCAACCCTGCATGGCTTGAATGTCACCGTACCCCATAAAGAACGCGCCTTGAGCTGGGTGGATAGACTCTCCGGCACTGCCCAGGCGGTAGGGGCTGTCAATACGCTCTCGCTTCAAAATAATCAAATAGTTGGTGACAACACCGATGTACAGGGCTTTCTCGACCATCTGAGCCGGCTGAATTTATTGACCCCCGGCAAGCCAAAACGCTGTCTCATATTGGGCGCCGGTGGCTCAGCCCGGGCCGCGGCTTTTGCCCTTGCACAGGCAGGGCACCCTGTAACCATTGCCGCACGTCGTATAGAACAAGCCATTCACCTGGCTGAACATCTTAACCGCTCTCCCGCCGTAACTACACCAATTGAGGCGCTGAACTATGATCCAGATTTTATCCAGCGCCAAATCTCCCCCGAAATTTTTGTGAATACAACCCCGGTTGGTATGCACCCTAATACGGAGCAATCTCCCTGGCCCCTGGAAATTCCTTTGCCGCAGGGCTGCCTGGTGTACGACATGATTTATAATCCAGCCGAGACACAACTGCTGCACGAAGCCAGGCGCCAAGGATTGCCTGCCATTAATGGTCTGGGGATGCTGGTGGAGCAGGCTGCACGATCATTCAGCATCTGGACCGGTATCCAACCCCCGCTGGAGCCACTTTACCAGGCCGTGGGGCTGAACCTGGCCAGCATCGATACCTAGCTCGGAGCGTATATGACCCAACCTGCCAACCGGCTCGCACCCATCAGCAGCCATTATTTTGCCGATTTGGATGCAAAAATAGCCCGCCTGAGCGCCTCTGGTAAGCAAATCATTCGCCTGGATGTTGGCTCGCCCGATTTGCCACCTCCTCAAGCAGTCATAGAGCGCCTGACTGAGTACGCCTCCCGCCCTGATACACACGGTTACCAGGCGCATGCCGGGCCTGAGGCTTTGCGCCTGGCGTGGGCTGACATGTACCGGCGCTTGCATGGGATTGAGCTGGATGTCGAGCACGAGATTGTTCCCCTGATCGGGTCTAAAGAGGGCATCTTCAATCTGCAGCAAGCCCTGATCAACCCTGGAGATATTGTCCTCGTGCCAGACCCGGGGTATATCACTTATTCGCGGGGAGCGCAGATTGCTGGCGGCGAGGTGTACCGGATGCCGCTGTTGGCCGAAAACAATTACCTGCCACGCCTGGCGGATATCCCGGCTGATATTGCGCGCAACGCCAAGCTCTTATGGCTGAATTATCCCAACAATCCCACGGCGGCGACCGCCAGTCTGGAGTTCTTCCAGAAAGCGGTAGACTTTGCCAAATCCTATGATATCCTGTTATGTCACGACGCCGCCTACACGCAAGTAACGTTTGACGGCTACCGCGCCCCAGGCTTGCTTGAAGTCGCCGGGGCCAGAGAAGTAGCCATCGAATTCAACACGCTCTCCAAATCTCACAACATGGCAGGGTGGCGGGTGGCCGCTGCAGTCGGTCAGGCTGATGCGCTGCGCTGCCTGTACCAACTAAAAACGAATGTGGATAGCAGCCACTTTTTACCCATCCTGCAGGCTGCAGTGGAGGCGATGACCGGAGATCAGAGCTGGATTGCTGAGCGCAATCTGGTCTATCAGGCGCGCCGTGATCGTGTGGCGCAAGCTCTGGAAAGATCAGGTTTGAAATTTTGCCTGCCGCACGCCTCGCTTTACGTGTGGTTCGCCACGCCAGATGAGTTACCTGCGCGTAGCTTCTGTGATCAGCTGTTGGAGCAGTGTGGGGTGAGCCTGACCCCTGGAACTGTCTTCGGACAGTATGGCGAAGGGTATGTTCGCCTGGCTCTAACCGCCCCACTCGATGAAATCTCCGCAGCCATGCAACGCATGGAAAAGGAATTCGCCTCATGAATTTACGCTTTCTGACCGCCGGGGAATCGCATGGACCAGGCCTGCTGATGATTTTAGAAGGCATGCCTGCCGGCTTATCGCTGAGTGCAGAAGTGATTGACCAGGATTTGCTGCGCCGCCAGACCGGCTATGGAGCCGGCCCGCGCATGAAGATCGAGCGTGATCGCGCCCAGATCATCAGCGGCGTGATGGAAGGTAAGACCATCGGAGCGCCTGTGGGAATCCTCATTCACAATCGCGATTATACTCGCTGGAAAGATAAGCCCATTGCAGCCTTCACCACACCCCGTCCCGGGCATGTCGATCTCGCCGCAGCCCTGAAATATGGCTACACGGATTTACGGCCCGGGTTAGAAAGAGCCTCGGCCCGCGAAACTGCTGCGCGCGTGGCTGCCGGCGCTATCTGTAAACATTTGTTAGCCCAATTCGGCATTCAGGTCGGCGGGTATGTGAGCGCCATTGGCCCGGTAGTAGCTGATCTCAGCCAGCTGTCTTTCGAGGAGCGTATCCAGGGCGCAGAAGGCAGCCCCGTGCGCTGCCCGGAGCCAGGCGCGTCCCAAAAAATGATCGACCAGATTGAACAGATCATCCACCAGCGCGATACGCTAGGTGGACTGGTCGAGGTCATCGCCCTGGGCCTGCCACCCGGCCTGGGATCGCATGTGCATTGGGATCGCCGCCTGGAGGCGCGTCTGGGAGCTGCAATTCTCAGCGTCCAGGCTATCAAAGGTGTGGAGATTGGCGAAGCCTTTGCGAACGCACGCCTGCCAGGCACCCAGGCCCAGGATTCAATCTATCTCCAGGGAGATAAGCTTACTCGCCGCTCTCACCGTGCGGGTGGCGTGGAAGGCGGGATTTCCACCGGAGAACCCCTGATCCTGCGCGCAGCCATGAAACCCATTGCTACGACCCTTACACCACAGGCTACCGTAGACCTGGCCAGCGGTGAACAAACGCCTACCCGCTATGAGCGTTCGGACTTTTGCCCGGTGCCACGCGCCGTGCCTATCCTGGAAGCCATGGTGGCTTTTGTGCTGGCCGACGCCCTGTTGGAGAAATTGGGCGGCGACGATATGAATACCCTGCGCGAACGTTTTGCCCGCCTGCCTGCTGCACAGCTCTCGGACTTGCATCTGGACGGGGGTGAGCACACCTGGTGGGGAGACGAAGCTGAGCATGTCTAATCCCTTTGACGAGCAGATCTACCTGTACGGGCCTCCCTTCTCGGGAAAGTCAACTACCGGGGCGCTGCTGGCGGCTGCCCTTGACTTACCATTCATTGATTTGGATCACGAGATCGAGAAACGCACCAGCCACCTGATCCCACAAATCTTTCAAGATGAGGGAGAAGAGGGTTTCCGGCAGCACGAGAGCGAAATGTTAGACAGGCTTGTACAGGCAGGCCCTGCAGTGATCGCCCTGGGAGGCGGAAGCCTCCTAGCTGCGGATAACCGTCGTATGGTCGAAAAGCATGGGCAGGTGATTTATATCGACACACCCCAAGAGGTGCTGCTGGAACGTTTCCAGAAAGGTTCTACCATCCGGCCACTGCTGAGTGAATTACCGGGCAGCGACGCGCCTTTATCGCATTCAGCTCACCGGTTATCGACCTTACTTGAGCAACGCGCTGCCCATTACGCCTCCTTTCCGGCGGCAGTCACCGCCGGTAAACGCACCCCAGAGGAACTGGTCGAATTAACGCAGATTAAACTCGGTCGCTTTCATGTGCGCGGCATGGGCATGCCCTACGAGGTCCTGATTCGCTCCGGTTTGAGTGATCAAACTGGTGCAATCTTGGCTGCTCACAGGCTGCATGAGCCGGTTGCCCTGCTGGCGGATGAGCATGTAGCGCCATTGCACGCTGGCTCGATCCACAAAAGCCTGATCCAAGCAGGTTTCAAGGCAGTAGATTTAAGATTTCCGGCAGGTGAACAAGCTAAAACAATCGCAACTGCCACCCAAATCTGGCAAGATATGCTTGAAAACGGCATCGAGAGGCGCAGTACGCTGGCCGCGCTGGGAGGTGGGGTTACCACCGATCTGGGCGGCTATGCAGCCGCTGCCTATATGCGCGGCATCCCGTGGGTAGCTTTACCGACCAGTTTGCTAGGTATGGTAGATGCCAGCATTGGCGGCAAAACAGGCCTGGATCTGATGAATGGCAAGAATATCGTGGGGGCATTCCACCCCCCGCGCCTGGTGCTGATCGATCCCGATTTCCTGGGCAGCTTGCCGCAGGCAGAATTTAACAACGGCATGGCCGAGGTGATCAAAGCCGCCATCATCGGAGACGAAGAACTATTTTCACTGTGCAGCGCCGGACCCGCGCCAGTGATGGGCGCATTACCCGAGGTGATTGCGCGCGCCATCTCTGTAAAGATTAAGGTCATCCAGGCAGATCCCTTTGAAGAGGGTTTACGGGCGGTCTTAAATCTTGGGCACACCCTGGGGCATGCCATTGAAGCTGCATCTGGCTATCGTGTGCGGCATGGCGAAGCCATCGCTTCCGGTATTGCTGCTGCCGCCCGCCTGGCCCAACGACGTAATATTGCCGAACCAGGCCTGGTAGAACAAATCACACAAACGCTTACGCGTTTCTCGCTGCCGGTTAACCTGCTGACGTCTATTCCAGCCCAAAATATACTCGTAACGCTGCGCAAGGATAAGAAACGCGCCGCAGGCGCTCACCGCTTTGTTCTTCCCCAAAAGATCGGATCCATGACATATGGCGTCGAAATTGATGAGGCAGAGATATGCACACTCTATTAATTCTACATGGTCCCAATCTCAACCTGCTGGGCCAGCGTGAGCCCGCCATCTATGGAAGTCAAACCCTGGACCAGATCAATGCCTCACTCACCCGGATGGGAGACGAGCTGAGGGTAAACATCCTTGCGCGCCAATCCAACAGTGAAGGCCAGCTGATTGATATTTTGCACGATGCCCGGACATGGGCTGCCGGCATCGTTTTCAATCCAGCAGGCTACACGCATACCTCGGTTGCCCTGCGCGACGCCATCGCCGCCATCGGCCTGCCAACCGTTGAAGTTCATCTCTCCAATATCTTCAAGCGCGAAGGATTCCGCCAAAAATCCCTGATCGCCCCAGTTTGTATTGGGACGATCAGTGGATTCGGCGCGCACTCCTATGAGCTTGGATTACAGGCTTTGGTTAAATATTTGGAACGCCCTGGCGAAGGCTAATTTATTTCCAGAATTGCCGGACGCCGCACGACCTGCCCATTATATTCGACCTCATAATTCGGCCAACCAGAAATTTCCGTCACGACCTCATTCCCCTTTTCACCGACCAGTAAAGAGTCTTCGGACTTTGTTCCGGTAATGGAGGGATTCCAGGCGCAGGCCTGCCCCAGCGCGATCAGCTCCTGGCATCCGGGCCGCGCCAAAATCTCACGTGGTTCATAGCCTGCCACGCCGCCCTGGTGGTGTAAGAGCCATTCATCTGCATAGCCATAATCCGCATATGCCTGAATCGCCGCACTCAGTACAGCGTCTAACGTTTTTCCCGGACGAGTGGTCACATGGAAAGCCGCATCCACACCTGCAGTTGCACGCGCTTTATCTTGCAGATCGGTAGAGAGGCTGCCAAAATGGACCAGGCGGCTGAGCGAGCACACCAGCCCGCCGCGACGCCCACACAAGACCAGCAGGGCATATTTCTCCAATTTCTTCAAGCTGGGTAGTGGATGACGAAACGCATAGATACGCTCGTCACTGGCAACCAGATTCACCACTGCCTGAACGCCACGATGCTCCGCTTCATGAGCCAGGACGCCGGCGATTTCATGTTCTGTCATGCCCGGTTTCACTCTGTTCACTGCCGCTTGCATAGCTGCCGCGCACAGATGACCCAACATACGAAAGCGGACAGTTTCATCGGGGGTAAATTGAGCCCGTAGATGGTGGAGCGCGTCGCGTAGATCGAATTCATCGCTTAAGGGCAGATCAGAGCCAATCTTCCTTCCTGCGGCAAGCTTTCCAATTGCATTTTCTTGCGTATGCCAGGGAATCACTAAAAATTCCCAGCCTTGAGCGCGAAGTTTTTCTTCTTTCTCAAAGCGGGGAGCTTCGATATTGTCCGTGATCAAATATCGCTGCGCGTGGGTGACCAGCAGCGCTGCCGTGGCCGTGGAAGTGGCTGCATTAACATAGGCTGCCGCCCCGCAAGTTGCCCAGGCAAAGCTGCTTACTCTGCGCAAGAGTATGCCATCCAGTTGATTCTGTTCGAGCAGGTTCCTTAAACGGTTTTGTTTTAGGTTAAATTCCAGCATAACAGGTCTCCATTTAAGTAAAACGCCAAAAGAAACTTTGCCAAACCTGACTTGTTTCCAGGCGTTTTACTCATGTAATTCGCTGGTAGCGAATTACTTAGTTTATTTGCCTCATTATAAGCCTGGAATTTCAACACCACATATCCCATAGATAGCAGTTATGCAGTTCCGCGAAAAATAGTCCAACCAGGTGTGCAAGTCCTATTAGAAAAAAACGCCCTGGTTTTTCCAGGGCGTATCGTGTAACTTCTGCTGTTCTTACAGATTTAAGGTGCGTTCGGATTGAATATCGTCTTACACTGCAATTCATCACTACGCACGTTCTTGAGGCAGACCGTCAGGATGCTCGCATCTTGATATTTCTTTATGATCCGGTAGGAGGCTGTAGCCGTGGTGTCTTTACGGACCAGTAAGCGTCCGAGTTTGACATACTCTGCTACTCGAGCAGGACCACTGCCGATTTTAACAAAGTAAACTGCTTTCTTGGTGAAATTGCTCGTTTCCACATACAAACGTGTGCCTGCAACTGAGACCGTGAAAGTTGGTTTCTTGGTGGTGCTGGTTGTGGTGGTACCAGTCGTGGTGGTTGTCGTTGCGCTGGCAGGTATGCACAATACCTGCCCGACAAAGATTGCATACGGCTCCTTCAGGCTATTGGCTGTGGCAATCGCTGTCCACTCGACATCGTATTTCAAAGCGATGGACGAGAGCGTTTCACCAGCAGCAACGGTATGACGAACCGCGCAATCTTGGGCTACTGCGACCTTTACCGGACTGGTGAGTGGCGCGGCCAGGATTGCCAGCATTACCAGGGTCACAATAACGATGTGTTTGATCTTGTTCATATTTTATCCTTTCTAACTCCTTGACTTACGGGTAGTTATTTGCCTATACTACCACAGGATTCTGCATTTTGTTATGTTTTTCTGTGCTTGAATTGATGATGAAAGTCACTGCCTTTCAATCAATTAATTGGTAAGATAGGATTGTCCGCATTTGTTGGCTGGTTAATACAACAATAGTCGGCAAAATCCGAGGAGAATTATGATAAATCCAGAAGACACTAATCATGAGGACCCGCGCGTCCTGGAATTACGCGCCATGCGTGAGAAAGTCCGCCTGGGCGGTGGGCAGGCGCGTATCGAAACTCAGCACGAAAAGGGCAAACTTACCGCACGGGAGCGCCTGGATAATTTACTTGATCCTGGCACATTCAATGAATTAGAGCCTTTCATCACCCATCAGGGTGATGAAATGGGTATTGCTATCGATAAATTCATGGGAGATGGGGTTGTCACCGGATACGGGCAGATCGAAGGCCGTACAGTATATGTTTATGCTCAGGATTTTACTGTGTATGGCGGCACACTCTCCGAGATGCAAAGCCACAAGATTTGCCGGGTGATGGACCTGGCCATGCGCAATGGCGCACCTATCCTGGGTCTGATCGACTCGGGTGGAGCGCGTATTCAGGAAGGCGTTAAAAGCCTGGGCGGGTATGCCGAGATCTTTCGCCGGAATGCGCAATATTCGGGCGTCATCCCCCAGATCAGCCTGATGTTAGGTCCCTGTGCGGGTGGTGCAGCTTACTCGCCCGCCCTGACCGATCTGATCATCATGGTTCATGAAAAATCCTTTATGTTTCTGACCGGACCTGAAGTGATCCGCGCCGTCACTGGCGAGGTCATCGATGCTGAAAGCCTGGGTGGTGCAGATGTACACCTGGGGATATCTGGCACGGTTCATTTTTCTGTCGCCACCGAGATAGACGCCTTACAGCTTGCGCGCCGTATCTTGAGCTATTTTCCCTCGAACAATGTCGAAAATCCACCCTACCATCCGCCCAGTGACGATCCATTGCGCATGGATGAAATGCTCAATCATATTGTCCCCCTGGATCCCACGGAATCCTATTTGATGCATGATGTCCTCACACATGTGGTTGATGACGGGAGCTTCCTGGAGCTGCAGCCCACCTGGGCAGCCAATGCGATCATTGGCCTGGCACGCATTGGGGGTCACAGTGTAGGGATCGTCGCCCAGGAGCCAAGTGTAATGGCAGGGGTGATTGATATCAATGCCTCGGATAAAATGACACGTTTTGTGCGCATGTGCGATTGTTTCAATATTCCTCTCGTCACCTTCGTCGATTCACCAGGCTTCTTGCCAGGCGTCGGCCAGGAACATGGCGGGATTATCCGCCATGGTGCAAAGTTGCTGTATGCCTATTCAGAGGCTACGGTTCCAAAAATCACAGTGATCACTCGGAAAGCCTATGGTGGAGCCTATGTCGTGATGTCCAGCAAGTACCTGGGCACGGATGTTACCTATGCCTGGCCGAGCGCCGAAATTGCCGTTATGGGAGCGGAGGGCGCGGTCAACATTCTTTTCAAAAAACAAATCACCAGCGCCCCCGATCCGGTACAAGAACGGCAAAATCTGGTAGATGATTACCGGCAGCGCTTCAACAACCCCTACTACTCTGCCCGCGCCGGGTACGTTGACGACATTATTGAGCCACGCGAAACACGTCCAAAGATCATCGCCTCGCTGGCTGCCCTGCGGGACAAGTACTCGTCGGCACCATTGCGTAAACATGGCAATATACCTGTATAGGCGCCCCCATGACTGATAATCTATCCATCTCGCTATTGATTACTTTAATTGGCATGGGGTTGGTATTCATGGCCTTGATCCTGATCTGGGGTGTGATGGCTGCTTTGGTGAGCCTGGCCAGAGAAACTGAAACTGTTACCGTCCCGGAAATGCTGGAGATTGAGCGAAAAAAACGGGCTGCTGCAGCTGCGGTGGCGGTTGCATTGGCGACACGCTTCGATATCAATACACCGCATGAATTTCCTGAGCCGCCTACTGCGATTGTCTCTGCCTGGCAGGCTGTGATGCGCTCTAACATTTTGAACAAAAGAGGGCGAACACGATGAACTATACAATAAAAGTCGATGGCAAAGTCTATGACGTCAAGATCCTCGATCTCCAATCAATCCCGATCAAGGTCGTTGTTGACGGCACTGAAATTGAAGTCTGGCCTGAACTTACCCCGGTCCAGAGAGAGACATCATCGGGTTCTGCTCGTCCGGCAGGCGTTTTGCCCATCAGTGCAGGAGCAACCAGCACAATTAAACCAGGCAATGGCGACTCCAAAGCGATCAAAGCGCCTTTGCCAGGCGTCATCATCAACATCAAAGCCAAAGCCGGCGACACGGTCCAGGCCGGTCAGGAATTATGTACCATTGAAGCCATGAAAATGAAAAATATCATTCGCGCCACACGCGCCGGAAAGATAGCTACCATCCTGGTGAATGTCGGCGAGACGGTCCAACACCATGATTTGTTGATGGAATTCGAAAGTTAGTGGGAATCCAATGGACTTGACCCTATTGCTGACGGAACTTTCTAAAGGGCTAGCCAATTTCACCCTGGGCAATGCCTTCATGATCCTGATCGGTGGGATACTGATTGCATTGGCAGTGCTCAAAGAATACGAGCCGGTGCTGCTCCTTCCAATTGGCTTTGGCTGTATGGTTGCCAATATCCCCATGACCGGCATGCTGGAGAGTGGCGGATTGTTTACCACGCTCTACAATGCCGGGATCAGCACAGAACTATTCCCCCTGCTCATTTTCATCGGTGTGGGCGCGATGATCGATTTTAGTCCCTTGCTTGCCATGCCACACCTGGTCTTATTGGGGGCAGCCGGCCAATTTGGGATTTTTGGCACGCTGATCCTGGCCACTCTGCTCGGCTTTCCGCTCAATCAGGCCGCCTCCATCGGGGTGATCGGGGCGATTGATGGACCTACCTCGATCTTCGTCGCTTCCAAGTTGGCGCCGGAGTTGTTAGCGCCTATTGCTGTGGCGGCATATTCCTACATGAGCCTGGTTCCCATTATCCAGCCGCCGCTGATGAAGCTGCTGACCACCCGCGCGGAACGGAGCATTCGTATGGAATATGCGCCGCGTCCCGTTTCCAAGCGAGCCCGCATCCTATTCCCCGTCCTGGTGACTCTGATCGTGGGTATCCTGGTTCCCGATGCGACCCCCCTGATCAGCATGTTGATGTTAGGAAATTTACTGCGCGAAAGCGGTGTGGTTGATCGCTTAAGTAAAACCGCCCAAAATGAAATTGCCAACATCGCAACCCTTTTCCTGGGGATCACCATTGGATCTACCATGACTGCCGGGAGTTTCCTGAACCTGGATACGCTCTCTATCCTGCTGCTGGGATTGCTGGCATTCGCTCTGGACACCGTCGCCGGACTGCTTTTTGGAAAATTCCTTACTTTCCTGAGCCGCGGAAAGATCAACCCCCTGATTGGCGCAGCCGGGATCAGCGCCTTCCCTATGGCCGGCCGGCTGGTTGCCCAGGTAGCCCAGGAAGAAGACTTTGATAATTTCATCTTGATGCACGCTATGGGCGCCAATACCGCCGGTCAGCTAGGTAGCGTAATGGCAGGCGGCATTCTGCTGGCTCTGGTCAGTGGTATGGTCTGAGAATAGTCCTGGCAACTACAAGGATAAACCGCCGGAGAGTGATCACCATCTCCGGCGGTTTTTTGCAGAATGTATATACCACTTCCAAAATTCCTCTTGACATTAACGTTACGTTATAGTTTAGAATGTGGGCATGTTCAGAGAAACGCGTTATTCTGTGAAACAACTCGCCGTAATCGCTGGAGTCAGCGCGCGGACCCTGCATTATTACGACGAGATCGGATTGCTGCGACCGACTCGCAATCCGACCAATGGTTACCGGGTGTACCAACCAGACGCATTGCTGCGCCTGCAGCAGATTTTGTTCCTGCGCGAGCTGGGACTCAGCCTGTATGAGATTCAGTCTGTGCTGGATAGTCCTGACTTCAGCCTGTTATCTGCTTTAGAGCAGCATCGCCAGGCTTTGCTGGAACGCAGACAGAGACTGGACCAGCTGGTACATACGGTCGAAAGCACAATCCAACACTTGAAAGGATCGATTGACATGGACGCCAAAGATTTATTTACCGGTTTTAGCGCAGAACAAGAGCAGGCGTATGCAGAAGAGGCCCAGCGCCGCTGGGGAGAGAAAGAAGTGCAGGAATCTCAAAAACGCTGGGGCAGCTATTCGGCTGAAAAGAAACAGAGTATCCTGGCAGAGGCTGGTGTGATTTATCAAGATATCGTCGCAGCCATGCCTTATGGGCCTGCCAGCCCTCAGGCTCAGGATGGGGTTGCACGCTGGCACCAGAACCTGCGCTACTTCTACGAGCCGACCAGAGAGATCTTGCTCGGATTGGCGGATGGCTATAACGATGACCCGGAATTCAACGCCACGTTCCAGCGCATCCACCTAGATCTGGCGAGCTTCATGCGCCAGGCAGTCCAGGTTTACTGCCAGAATCTCTAAGCAGTAAACATTTTAGAAAACAAACCGGGCTGGCTCACACCATTGAGCCAGCCCGGTTGTATTTAGTTCACTTATCGTCAGGGAGTGACCACCAGTTGAACGTTATCGAGGTAGGTATAGGTGTTATACCAGTTATCGAAGCGGCTGTAATTGCGAAACGATAACGTGATAGTCATCCCGGCATAGTCAGTAAGGTCCACGCTGCCGGTTGCCCAGCCATCAATTTCACCATCCCTTACATTTTCAATGCCTGGCACTCGCCGCCAATTCGAACAACCCAAATTGGTGTTCACTCGGTTATTATCTTCAAACAACATCAGCAAGTTGTTTCCCGTTGCCACGTACACTGCAAATTGATCATAAGCAATACCTCCAACCACCGGGTTGGCATCCTGCGTGTAAATAATATAATCAAATGTCAGCTCAACCTGGCCAACTCCCGGACCTTCGGGCACAGTGATGATATGTTCAACAGCCGCATAGCCCAAGGGTACACCGGTCGAACTGCAGGGATAATCCGGGTTACCCAGGATAGCTGAATTTGTTTCGTCCGGGATGTAAGGATCATCCAATCCAGTTATGGGGTTAAAAGCAGGCTCATGGATAATTCCAGCAGGTAATCCAGCATTCACGAAATCCCAACCGGCAGCTCCGTCTTCAAAATTACCATTTGCAAATGGACGAAAGTAGTACGGCACCACAGGAACATATACGCGGTTGAGCGCATCGGCCAGCTCAATGTAAACCGGCTGGTAGGAGAGGCTGATCAGATTGGTTGGGTTTGATACCGCGACACCATAGATATCATAAACAGCTACCGGCTCAACTTCCACATCCACAGTTTGTGCGCTGCCATCCGTGGACCAAACTACCCAGACCAACCCTGTTGCTTTACGGAACGCATAGCCCGTCATCAAAGGATTGATCGTTAC
>CAYXDC010000007.1:63075-64723 GCA_964463505.1 uncultured Anaerolineaceae bacterium | reverse complement strand
TGGAAATTGATCCAGCGCCTCAACCAAAAAATTAGCAAAATCGTCGAATTCTGTTTCTCTGATTGGGCCACAGAAATAATCCGTATACTTCTGCGCCCAGGTAGGAGTGCTGCGCACGGTGAGAATCGGCTCGAAACCATCCGCCCGGGCGACTTCGATCTGGGAGACCAGATCGGCTGGTAAAGTCCATGCATCCGCTCCACTATCTGGTTCAAGGTCGGACCAAACCAATTCAAACCCTCTGACCCAGGCCGTATCTGTTTGCCTCAATTGAATTACACCTTCTTGTTCGGTGTAATCGTAGACATGCACGCCGAATACAGAAGAATCCGGATCAATATCTGGCTCCGCGGAAGCCTGAAAGGGCAAGAGCTGGCTGAAAGCTAAAACAAATGCCCCACACAGAAGCAAGGCAGATCGTATCCACCGTTTTTGGGATGCTTTTGGCATTTCGGGGTGTGCGTGGTTAATGCTTTTTTGGATCATTTTGAAACCTCCTGTTTCATCTTACGCCAGCAAATTCAGAAAACATTTCATTAAGTTTCTCCCAACTCAGGGACGAACTGGAGGCGGGGTCGAGGTAGGCCGGTCTTCCGGTTCGGTCGGTTGTGGAGCAGGTGTATCGGTAGGCCTGCGCGGTCTAGTCGTGGGTGTTGGAGGCGAAGTCGGTGTAGGCGGGTAATAGAATGTCGCCGTGATGGTAGGTGTCGGCGTTTCAGTCACCGTCGGAACAGGTGTATCGGTTTGGGTGGATGGCGGCAGCAGAGTAGCTGTTGGGCTGGGAGTCGAGGTTGCGCTGGCTTGCATCACCCCGGTCAGAGGCAAGTAAATAACATCACCTGCAACCAGTTGTAGCAGATCGAGATTGCAATTTGCTTGTTGAATATCCAATAGAGATATCCCTAGCTGGCGAGCGATAGCCACCAGGTCATCCCCAGCCTGCAGTGTGTAGGGTAACCAGCCTGCAAGCGGCGTGCAGCCCTCGACCAAATCAGTGGCAGTCGCTGTAGGGAAATCTGTTTGAAGCACCAGCGGAGTAGGTGTAAAAAATGATTCCGGAGTGGGCTCGCCCAGAAGCTGAAACAGAGTACCCACGCCGCTCGAGCCGGTCAGAAGCGGTGCAGCCAGCGCAACCAGGGCGCTCATGATTGCGATGGCGGCAAAAATACATCCGCAACGCAATAACCCGCGCCGTATGGGCGTTGCCTCCGGAGCAGGTAAAAATTCTTCCACGCCGTTGTAGATCGGGCAGTCGATATGATCTTCCGTCAAACAAACCGACGACTGGAAATCTAAATCCACCGGACCAGGAACATTCACTTTATGGCAATAGTTGTGTTCCGAGGGGAATGCATGGCAGGTAGAAGAATCGTATTGCAGACCTAGGTATGGGCAGTTCCGCCTTCTCATTTATTTACCGGTTGGCACTCCATTTGTTTTTATGCACATTGCTAAGCATACCAGTTTAATTTCGTGATAGATTGAGTGGGACGAGCTATTTTATATTAATTTCCGTCACTCGGCGTCCATCCTGGTTTGAGGGAATATTTTTGCTCTTCCGGATGGTTCTGCTATATATTTTACCCTGCTATTAACAGGCAGCGAATTGTTTATTTCATCCAGAAGTTGATCAAATTGTACCCCCACT
>CAYXDC010000007.1:46623-62975 GCA_964463505.1 uncultured Anaerolineaceae bacterium | reverse complement strand
ATCAGAATCGCTACTGCCGCCAGCATCCCATAGAACTTACCCCTGTTGCTCGTCTTGCGCCGGATTGGAGAAGCAGCCGACCCTTGAATCTGCTCATCTTCACCGGTAAAGATCGCACAATTGACATGACTTTTGGTCAGGCAGACCGCAGCCTGATACTCTAAATCCACCGGCCCCGGTGCTCTCACTTTATAACAGCAGTTAGCCTCTGAGGGGAAGGCATGAAAGGTGGAAGAATCGTATTCCAATCCCAGATAAGGACAACCGCGGGTGCTCATTTGTTTACCGGCTGGCTCCTATTTTCGACATTATTCAGGACCTTCCATACCAGGTTGACAGGATGGTGGACTTTGATATTCAAACGTTCCTCAATTTGAGTTTCACAAGACACCCCGGCTGAGCTCACCTGCATTACTACCTGCTGGCTTTCCAGATGCTTTCGAATTTCCGGTATTAATTTTAACTCACTTATCTGCTGGGAGATTAGAAAATGTTCTGTTTCATACCCAAACGCGCCGGCCATCCCGCAGCATCCACTATCAATAACCTGCACCCGATAGCCACAATGCTCCAACAATGCCTGGGTCGCCTGCACGCCGCTTGGATACCCATCCTCTGCGGGCGGGCGGGCTTTTTGATAACAATGCCCATGCAGCAGAACCGGCTCGTCCGGGTTCAGGGGTTTCTGCTCAGGCATTTGAGCACGCTCAATACGCCTTATGCCATCCATACCTGGGCGGATCAAATATTCGTCTAACATCCAGGATCGCGCCGCGATGTGTTTTACAGCGGGCTCCTCTGGTAACAAATCGAGATATTCATCCATCAGCGTGTAGATCTCTGATGGCTCAACCCCGACAACTGGGATTTCTCCGCCAGGATCACGCTGATGAATCGCCTTTACCAGTCGCGCTGCGTGAGATCGGGCAGGCATCAGAAAACCCTTGGAGATCAGCGTACGCCCTGCACCGATGACCGGCAGACGGATCACTTCGCAACCAGCAGCTCGCAACACAGCCAGAGCTGCCTGCCCAACCCAGGGTTGGAAATATTCAGTAAATGCATCCGATAAGAAAAACACCTTTTCAACAGGTTTACCCCAAGACCATTTCTTATCGATCCGTTGATGACGTAAGGGTCTGTGAAAATTAGGGAGTTTACGCTGCTGCGCCAGACCCAGATAGGAATCCGCCAAGGAGGCGAACCACCTGGTTGCCAATACTTTGTTTGCCAGCGGCGCGAAGGGCCAGACGAACCCGGCAATTGTTCCGATATATGCAAACAGGTAATCTCGCACACGATGCCGGGCATGGCTGGCGGATTCCTTGCTGAAGTAATAAGCCAGGAATTCGTAGCGCAGCTTCGCCATGTCCACTGCAGAGGGACATTCAGCTTTACAGCCTTTGCATGCCAGACAGAGATCAATCGCTTCATAGACCGCCTTTTCCGCCACCTGTTGGGCAGGAAAGCGACCCGAGATCATCGCCCGCAACAAGTTTGCCCGCCCGCGCGTGCTGTGCATCTCATCCTGCGTGGCCTGAAAGGAAGGACACATGACCCCGGTATCTTTGCGGCATACGGCTGCGCCATTACACTGTTCGATGGCTTCCTGTAGATTGACTTGATTTGAATAGGCAAAGACCGGCTGCCATGGGCCGGCAGTATACTGGCTGCCGTAGCGCAGGGCGGCATCCATTCTGGGCAGGCTTGACTCTCCAGCAGACACGATCTTTCCGGGATTGAGCAGATTATGCGGGTCTGCGGCGGTTTTCAAGGTGCGCATCGCTGCCACCAACTCATCGCCAAATAACTCATCCAGCCACTCGGAACGCGCCAGACCGTCGCCGTGCTCACCGCTGACCGATCCACCCAGGCGGATGGTCAGCCTGACAGCTTCTTGGGCAATGGCGCGCAGGGAGGACTCTCCAGCCGGCTGTTTCAGATCCAGTATTGGCCGGATATGCAGGCAGCCCGCAGAGGCGTGAGCATATATCTCAGCAGTTGTGCCGTATGCCCGCAGGATGGTATCCATGGCGCGCACGAACTCAGCCAGGCGTTCAACAGGAACAGCCAGGTCTTCAATAAAAGCCACCGGTTTAGGTTGTCCGTGGCGCGCGTTTAGCAAGCCCAAACCTACTTTTCGCACAGCCCAGATTTTTTTCTGGTCTGCAGCGGTTTCAGCGATTAAAACCTGATCCCCCAAGGCGAGGGCTTGCTGGAGCAGTTGATCCGGGTCTTCGCCGCTGAACTCAACCACCAATAATGCCTGTGGGTCGCCCTGCACCCAATCCACCAGGCTGGCATAGGCCGCCAATGAGCGCGCAGCGCGAATGATCGTTTGCGGAATCAGCTCGATGGCTGAAGGACCTGAGGCCAATAGATCTACAACGGCATCACAGGCCTCAGGCACACTGGCGTAGTGCAGGACACCCAGGATGGTATGGTGTGGTAAGGGGACGAGCCGCACAGTCGCCAGGCTGAGGATGCCCAAGGTTCCTTCCGAGCCTGCCAGCAGGTGCGCCAGGTTGATGTGGCCCGCCTTCAAATCCGGATAGGTTGAATACTCCCAATTGGGCGGCATGCTTGCCGACCAGGGTAACAAATAATTCAGGCTATAGCCAGATGCGCGCCGCCAGGTGCGCGGCCAGCGTTCTCGAATCAAATCCCCATACTGATCGCGGATGTGCAGCGCGACACGCTCAATCGCTGCCGCCCGATCAGGCTTTTCTGATTGTCGCCCAGCTCGTTGGGCAAGATGCTCAAGGCTTTCTTCCTGCCAGTGGACCAGGCTGCCATCAGATAAGATCACCTGCGCAGCCTGGAGATGATCCGCAGCCATCCCGTATTGAATGGAGTGCGCCCCGGTCGCATTATTTGCCAGGCTGCCTCCCAGCGTGGCTCGTTCGGAAGAGGCGGGGTCCGGGCCAAACTGCAAGCCCACTGCCCGGGCTGCCCGGTTCAAATTGTCAAGGATGACGCCCGGCTCAACCAGCGCACTCCCCCCACTCGCCGGTGAGGCGGGATCATTGAGCTGAATTTCGTGGATGGCGGTCAGATAGCGTGCACAGTCCAGGATCAAAGCCGGCCCAATCGCCTGGCCTGCCAGGCTGGAGCCCGAACCACGCGCCAGTACCGGTATGCCCTGTGCGGCGCACACCTGGACGGCGATTTGCAGGTCGTCTTGATTGCGCGGAAAAGCTACACCCAATGGTTCAACCTGATAGATGGATGCATCGGTGCTGTAGAGCAAACGCGTAACCAGGTCAGTCTGAATCTCCCCCGTGAAACCCAGCTTGAAACAATATTCACTAAACTCTTTGGACAGTATACCGGATGCCACCATGGATGTACCAATCATTGCATATCCCCACTGAATGAGGACGCTTACTTTAAGCTATGTGAACACAGCGTATTATGCCACAAGGCAAGTCCTCTCTGCATGACAAAGCTGGTTCTGCCAGAAATCGTGATTTCAGGTGAATAGTTCAGCGATAAAAGTCACATTGACTAGCCTCCTAAATTGGACTAAACTGAAAACCGCATTTTTCTACCAATCTGCGAGGCAAACACAGGAGAGTGTTTACAAAATGAATATCAGCAAACTCGCTCGTTCGATTGCAGCCTCACCTACGCTCAGTCTGAATGAAGAGGCCAGGTTGCTCCGCCAAAAAGGCGAGCCAGTCATCAACCTTGGCATTGGGGAACCAAAAAATAAAGCGCCAATCGCAGCCATCCTGAGCTCTGCTGCTAAACTCAATACAGGGGATGTGAAATATACACCACCGGATGGCACACCGTCTCTGAAGAAAGCAATCATCAATTACACCGAAGACAACTACAACCGTTTGCCCGCCCCCGAGAATGTGATTGTTTCGGCGGGCGCCAAACAATCGCTCTACAACATTCTTTTCAGTATTCTCAATCCACAGGATGAAGTGATCGTCCTGGCGCCTTACTGGGTGAGCTATCCAGAAATGATCAAGATGTGCTATGGCATCCCCGTCATTGTGGCCCCGGAGGACGGTGGCTTTTACCCACGCATGGCGGACATCGAGCAGTCTACCAGCTCGTACACGCGGGCAATCATCATTAACAGCCCCAACAACCCTTCGGGGGCGCTTTACCCGGCATCCTTTATCGCTGAAATTGTCGACTACTGCGAACGACGCAAAATTTACCTCATCATGGACGATATCTATCACAAGCTGGTGTTCGACGCCAAGAAATGGGCGCCTGGCTACGCGTACACCGATCGCGATATCGACAATTCCATGCTGATTGTGGTTAACGGCGTATCGAAACTGTATGGCATGACCGGTTTTCGCATCGGTTGGGTGATTGCCAGCCGCCGACTGGTGGAAGTGATGACCAATGTGCAGTCGCAAACCTCATCTTGCACGTCCATGGTGCTGCAATCTGCTGCCGAAGGCGCCTTGACAGGTATGCAGAGTATTGTAGAAAACCTGCGCCTGACCATGGAGAACAATCGCAATATCATCGTACAGGAGCTGAAATCCTTCACCGGGATCCGCACCAATATCCCCGACGGCACATTCTACATCTTGCCTGATTTCAGGGCTTACTCGAACAAATCGGTCGAATTATCGCAATTCCTGCTGCGCAAAGCCCTGGTCGTAACCGTCCCAGGGAAGGAGTTCGGCATGGAAGGCCATTTGCGTCTCAGCTATGCTGGGTCAGTCAAGGAATTAATGACCGCTATTGAGCGTATGAAGTGGGCGTTAGACCCCAATACGTCAAATGAAATTTATATTGGAGACCGCAAGCTGATCAGGGACTGGCTATGAACAACCTCCTGGACATCAAAACCCCTGCGGCAGCGCAAGCTGCGGCACTGAAAGCAGATTTCGGCTTAGAAAATCTTGGGTTGAGTAACCTGGGCAAGGTGTACTGGAACCTGCCTACGGAAGCGTTATGTGAAGAAGCCATCTTCCGCAACGAAGGCAAAATCACCCGCCTGGGTCCCCTGGTCGTCAATACCGGTCAGCATACCGCCCGGGCAGCCAATGATAAATTCATCGTGCGTGAGCCCAGCACCGAGGGGCATATCTGGTGGGGGCAGTACAATCGCCCCTATGATACCGCCAAGTTTAACGATTTGGTTAACCGTGTGCAGGGATTCCTGCAAGGCCGGGATGTGTTTGTCCAGGATTGCTTTGCAGGCGCTGATCCGAATTTTCGCCTGCCCATTCGCATCATCACCGAGCATGCCTGGCATAGCATGTTTGCACGTAATATGTTTATACCCCCACGCACGGCGGATGAATATCGCAGGCACGTCCCCGAGTTCACGCTGATCGCGGTGCCAAACTTTAAGGCGCTCCCCCAAATCGACGGCACCAATTCGAATACAGCCATCGTGATCAATTTCGACCAGAAATTGTGCATTGTCGGCAATTCAGGCTATGCAGGCGAGATCAAGAAATCGATCTTCACCATCATGAATTACCTGCTGCCCCTGGAAGGGGTGATGCCCATGCATTGTTCCGCAAATGTCGGTAAAGCCGGGGATACAGCATTGTTCTTTGGTCTCTCCGGTACCGGTAAAACCACCCTGAGCGCCGACCCACAACGCAACTTGATTGGAGACGACGAGCATGGCTGGAGCGATGAGGGAATTTTCAATTTCGAGAATGGCTGCTATGCGAAAGTGATCGCCCTCTCCCCCACCGCTGAACCGGAGATCTACGCCTGCACCGAGCGCTTTGGCACGATCCTGGAAAACGTTGTCTACGATCCCATCACCCGCTATATTGATCTGGACGATGACCAATTCACCGAAAATACACGCGCTTCCTACCCGCTCGATTACATCGCCAACGCTCTGCCAGATAAGCGCGCCGGGCACCCCAAAAATGTGATTATGCTCACCTGCGATGCTTCCGGTGTGATGCCCCCCATCGCCCGCTTATCTCCGGACCAGGCACTATACCATTTCATTTCTGGCTATACCGCCAAGGTGGGCGGTACCGAGCTGGGCGTGGGTGAAGAGCCTGAGATCACCTTCAGCACCTGCTTTGGTGGGCCTTTCATGGTACACCACCCCAGTTTTTATGCTGACCTGCTCAAGCGTAAAGTACAGCGCTACGACGTCACCTGCTGGTTGATCAACACCGGCTGGGTGGGCGGCCCTTACGGTGTGGGCAAACGCATCAGCATCCGCTATACGCGCCGCATGCTGAATGCTGCATTGAACGGCGAGCTGAATGATGTTGAATACACCACCGATCCAATCTTTGGCTTCCAGGTACCGAAAACTTGCCCGGATATCCCCGAAGGCGTGCTCGATCCTGCCTCTTCCTGGCACAGCCGTGAGGATTACATGAAGCGCTACCGCGCCCTGGCTTCCCGGTTTATCGATAACTTCAAGAAATTTGCCGGTGACACCCCCGCGGAAGTTGTGGCTGCTGGGCCGAAGATATAACTGCGCACAAATTTTAAGGATGATTTCGAAAGGTGGTTCGTGCGTTTCTTGCCTCCACGAACCACCTTGTTGTATCCGGTTTTTTTTCAAACTGCCAGCAATACAGAAAAGCTGAATAACAATTTTCAGATATACTTCAATCCCATCCCAGTATTAAAACAGACGACATACTCATGAGCTGCGATCCAGCCGCGTTCGTGCAGCAGATCAACCGCAGCCAGTGTCGCCGCGCCTTCTGGCGCTCCAAACACACCTTCAACTTGAGCCAGATTGCGCTGGGCTTTCAGGATCAGCTTATCTTCCACCGCCAGGGCTGTACCGGAAGAGCGGCGGATATCGCGCAAGATCAAGCGCCCAGCAAAACTTTTCGGGACTCGCAGACCGGAAGCCACCGTGTGCGCCCCAACCCAGAACTCGCAATCCACAGCACCTATATCAAACGCCTTGACCACCGGAGCGCAACCCGACGCCTGAACAGAGACCAGGCGCGGGCGCTGGCTGTTTTCCAGCCATCCCAGCGCTTCTAACTCATCGAAAGCTTTAGCCATACCCACCAAACCTGTCCCCCCTCCGGTCGGATAGATGATCACATCCGGCAGTCGCCAGGTAAATGCTTCTGCCAGCTCGTAGCCCATCACTTTCTTACCTTCAAGCCGGTAGGGTTCTTTGAAAGTTGAAACATCAAACCAGCCTTCATTCTGAGCGCGCCGGGCGACAATTTTCGCCGCATCCGAGATGTTCCCCTGCACCTGAAGCACCTCTGCCCCAGCGATCTCACTTTCAATGCAATTGGCGCGCGGCGTATCTTCTGGCATCACCACGCAAGCCTGCATTCCCGCTCGCGCTGCATAGGCTGCCAGCGCGCCGCCGGCATTTCCGGCAGTGGGGATGATCACTTTGCGGATGCCTAATTCTTTGGCTTTAGCAATTGCAGCCGCCAGACCACGCGCCTTGAACGATCCGGTAGGATTGACGCCTTCCTCTTTCAGGTACAGGTTGTCCAATCCGAGCTGTGCGCCAAGGCGCTCTAATTTGAGCAGTGGGGTATCACCTTCGCCTAAAGTGATGCGGTTGGTAGGCTCCCGCACAGGGAGTAATTCAGCCCAACGCCACATACCCTTCGGCCGGCTGTGCATCTGGTCGCGATCCAGCACTTGTCTGACGGCAGCCAAATCATATTTCGCCAGCCAGGGCGAAGTACAGGCCGTGCAGAAAGTTTGGATTTGATCCGCCGAAACGCTCAAACCGCATTCAGGACAGGCTAATTGGGTGAGGTAAGAAATCCCGCTCATAATGCCCAGGCCAGTAAAAACCCCAAAATTGCCAGGATCAAACCAAGCTGCAACAGCAGATCTGTTGAGGTCAACCAGGAGCCGGGTAAAACAAATTCCAGCACCAGGTTGGCAACGATCAACACCAGACCCAGGATGGGCAGTAATCCTTTACGGTGCGCCAGGAAGTCTGAAACCTGATCCAGAAAGCGGTTAAACCAATTGACCATAGAAACCTCTCATTCCCCCTCGATTGGCTCATCGGTGACCGGTTTTTCCAGGTACTTAAAGGCTTTATAGCCTGCCAGCAGGCGGCCTGGTATACGCCCTTTGATACGCACCCCACCGCGCACATTTTCTATATGCTCGACCTGTCCATACTCGTGGAAGCTGGAGATCAAACCGCCTTCTTGAAATGGCAAGAACACATGTATCGGGGTATAGGTTTCGTACAAGACCGTTCCCACCTTACGCAATAACTCGTCGATCCCAAATCCGGTCAGGGCGGAGACAGCGACTGTGTTCGGGTAAGCCGCCACCGCCTCAACCGCCTGTTCGGGATTGCTCATCTGATCGACTTTATTCAACACGGTCAAGACGGGGATATGATCAGCCTCGATCTTGGATAACGTTTGAAATACGGCATCGGCCTGGGCTTGTGCATGCGGATGGGTGATATCGACGATGTGAAGCAGAAGATCTGCTTCGGCGATTTCTTCCAGGGTTGCCCGAAAAGCCGCTACCAGGGTCGTAGGCAGTTTCTGGATAAAACCTACTGTATCGGTGAAGAGCGCCACATGCCCACCCGGCAGCTCAACCCGCCGTGTCGTTGGGTCAAGGGTTGCAAACAACTGGTCGGCGACATATACATCCGACGAAGCTAGCTTATTGAGCAGGGTTGATTTTCCGGCATTGGTATACCCCACCAAAGCAATCACGGGGATGCGGGATTGCTTGCGACGAGAGCGATACTGTTGGCGGTGAACACGCACCTTTTCAAGATCAGCCTTGAGCCGGTCAATGCGCCGGCGAATTTCTCGCCGGTCCACCTCTAGCTGAGTTTCGCCGGGACCGCGCAAACCTACCCCGCCGACGCTACCGGAACGCCCACCTCCGCCGCCTGCCTGACGAGCCAGGTGCGTCCAGGCGCGTGTCAGGCGCGGCAGGCGATATTCATACTGCGCCAGCTCGACCTGTAACGCGCCTTCACTCGTGCTGGCATGTTGTGCAAAGATATCCAGGATCAGCGCAGTCCGATCCAGGATACGCACCTTGCCCGTAAAAATCTTTTCCAGCTCGCGCAGGTGGCGTGGCGATAACTCCTCATCGAATAAGATTACTTCTGCCTGTAACTCTTCCGATAGCGCGCGTACTTCTTCTACCTTACCCGGTCCGATAAATGTTTGTGGGTGAGGATGATCCAGTTTCTGTGTTGCCTCACCGACGACTTCCAAGCCGGCTGTATCTGCCAGCAAAGCCAACTCGGTTAACGAGGCGTCCAGCGGCAGTAAGTTCTCGGCTTTATAAATTTCTACACCGACCATAAACGCCCGCTCGCGGGGTGGTCGGGTGGGTACTGCAAGTTTCTTAGCCATATGGGTATTTTTCCTATCCTGGCGTATTTCCAGATTCTGGGGGCGGGTGGGTGGCCGTCTCTGCCTCAAGCACTGAGGCTAGCATGTCGCTCATCCCTTCAAAAATTTGCGCTATCCGGTCGTCTGGAGGATTTGAACGACTCGGAATCAACACGTGGAAAGTTGTCCCAGGGCAGGTTTCTTCATCATAGCCCTCCGATTCAACCCAGATTGTGCCGCCATGTGCGTCCACGATACCCTTAGCGATCGCCAGGCCCAACCCAGGGCCGCCACCTTTGAATTTTGTTTTGCCGCTAGAATGTAGAGAGGCATCGCGCACAATCCCAAATTTCTCAAAGATGCGGGGCTGGTCTTCTAATGCGATGCCAATACCGGTATCTTGAATGGTTATCTCCAGAAATCCAGGCAGGCTGCGACCATCAACGTGGATTTCCCCGTTGTCGGGCGTATATTTGATGGCATTGGAGATCAGATTGCGGAAAGCCTGGTAAAGGCGCTCGCTATCAGCATAGATCATCGAACTCATCCCCGCAAATGGATGCACTACCAATTTCAGGTGCCTATCTGCGATAGTAGCAGCGAACTCGCGCACGATCAGATCAATAATCCGGTTCATCCAGGCTGGCTGAAAGTTCAGCGCCAAAATGTTATTATCGATCATTGACACATCAATCATATCGTCAATGATCTCACGCAAGCGCCGGGTTCCGTTCCCAATCCCGCGCAGCAAAATGGCCATTCGGGCATCTTGCTCAGAACTGGATAGGTTTTCCTGCAGCATTGATCCATACCCTTCGATGAGCGTCAGGGGCGTTTTGAGCTCGTGTGCAGCGATCGAAATGAAATCTGATTTACTCTTGTCCAATCTTTCCAGAGAAAGCTTGGCTGCCTGCAATTCGCGTGAATAATTCTCAAAATTCAAGCGCGTCTCTTGATGATTGGTGTAAGCATAGGCGTGGATATAACCCGGCAGGACCGCTCCGATCAAGACCAGTGCTTCTTCAGCAGGTAAAATCTGTCGCGCCAGAGAGTGCGTAGCCAGAACCATCTGATCAAGGAGAGGCGACAGACTGGGCAGTTCTTGTTTGAGCTCGGATTGTGTACGCGCGCTCGCCCACTCATCTAGAATGGGATCTAACCAGGCCGGATCGCCTGTCTCTACTGCCTGGATCAGCAAGTCGTAAAATCGATCCAGTTGCTCCGTAAAGCTCTCCCGCACCTCAGTACCGCGTGCCATCTGCCCTGCAACCTGTTGTAGCCAGGGAATACGAATTCTCTGAAGACCATCTTGAATACGCATAGGTACAAGTTTAAACCCACTAAGGGTTTTTGCCAACGGTCAGGGGTTTTCTGCCTCGACCTGGCCCAGACGTTGCTCAATCCAGGCGACTAGCGTATCGCCAACAACCTGCAAGCTGGCTGCGGATACCTTATCCGGGGTATCGGCTACGGTATGCCAGTAGGGATAATCAAAATCGATGATGTCCACCGCCGGCAAACCTGCGTTTAAGAACGGAATGTGATCATCGGTGATGCTATAGCGGTATTCTGGGATAAAGTATTTTCCATAGCCTAATTGATCCGCGATTTGCCAGATCTCGGCGCTTAGATCTGGATCAGAATTTTTCTCCCAATAGATATTTAGATCTGCATCCCCGATCATATCTACGATGACCGTAGCATCTGGATTCACCGTTAGCCGCTCTACGAAAGCAGTGGAGCCCATAATCCATTCCCAGCCGGGGATGCGCCCATTGTCCTCGGCATCGAAAAACACCAGCCACACCTGTCCGGGCTGCTCCTGCAGCAAGCCCATTCGCATTGGCAAAACCCGGCCCAATTCCATTAAGACGCCGACGCCAGATGCGCCATCATTGGCGCCCGGCACCGGTTGTGTGCGTTGCACAGGATCCGGATCCCGGTCGGCATAGATGCGCGTATCATAATGCGCGCCGATCAATAGTAATGGCTCGCCTGCCCCATACCGGGCGACAATATTATAGGCGGTTTGCCCCTGAATGGCACTCTCCTGTACTTCAACCTGCCAGCCGGCGCTGGTCAGGCTGGATTTGATCCATTCGATGGTCTGGGCGTGGGCAGCACTGGCTGGTAAACGTGGGCCAAAATCAACCTGTGTGAGCACATCCTGGTAGGCGCGTTCCCCATTAAAATTTTCAGGCTGCGCGGTATTGGCCGGCTCTTCCCAAACCCAAAATGCGGCTGCCGCGGCTACACCAACAAAAAGGACGATACACACGCAAACAGCCAGAATAAGCAATTGTTTTTTTCTCATCGCACCTCACCCACACCTTTTAAATAATTGTCCAGACTCTCCAGGGCGCGTTGACTGAAGGCGACTGCCCGATTGCGCCTGCCTCGCACCTCACTATCTTCCAGCGGCGGCATGATCCCATAATTGGCTTTCATAGGTTGGAAATCTTCCGGGCTGGCATGCGTGATGTAGTGACACAATGCGCCCAGCATGGTATCGACGGGCAAAGTCAGTGCCGCTAAGCCATTAAAAACCCGGGCGGCGTTCCAGCCTGCCAGCAAACCGGTCGCAATATTGCCGGCATAGCCTTCCACGCCGGTGATTTGACCCGCGAAAAACAGGTTTTCGCGCTGGCAGTGTTGCAGACTCGGTAGCAAGACCGATGGTGAAAAGATAAATGTATTGCGGTGCATTTGCCCAAAGCGGGTGAATTCCGCTTGCTCCAGGCCTGGGATCATACGGAAAATGCGCTGCTGTTCCGAAAATTTTAAGTTTGTTTGAAATCCAACTAAATTATATAAGCTAGCAGCCAAATTATCCTGGCGCAATTGCACCACCGCATACGGCCAGCGCCCCGTGCGCGGGTTAATCAGACCAACCGGGCGTAACGGGCCATAAGCTAAGGCCAGCGGATCGCGTTGGGCAAGGATTTCCAATGGCAAGCAACCTTCAAAGAAATGTCTAGCGCCAGCCCGCACGCCCTGCTCAATTTCAGATTCGAATTCAAGCAAGTCAATCCGCTCAGCCTGGAGCAAAGCCTCCAAAAAACACATGTACCCGGTCTGATCTAATGGGCAATTGAGATAATCACCCGGGGCAGCATCGATTTGATCATAGCGAGCAGCCTGGTAGGCGATTTCCAGATTGATCGATTCGGCAGCAACGATCGGCGCAATGGCATCGTAGAAATACAGATATTCCGTACCAGTCAGCTTCGCGACCGCAGCCGAGAGAGATGGCGAGGTCAATGGCCCGCTGGCAATTATGCTGAATACGGTAGGGATTTCTGTCACTTCCTGGCGCACCAGACGGATCCTGGGGTGTTTCTCGATGCGCTGGGTGACGATTTGGGCAAATAGCTGGCGATCCACGGCCAGGGCGCGTCCAGCCGGGACTGCCGATGCATCCGCACATTCGATCAAGAGCGAACCCATACGGCGGAGTTCTTCCTTCAATAAACCGGGGGCGCGGTCAACCAAAGCTGATCCCAAAGAATTAGAACAGACCAATTCAGCCAGTAAGCCAGTAGTATGAGCGCCGGTCATCTGCGTGGGACGCATTTCAAATAAATCCACCCGCAAACCACGCTCAGCCGCCTGCCAGGCAGCTTCGCTGCCAGCCAGACCACCGCCAATAATCGTTATGTCTGCTCGATCAGCCATAAAATTTCGACATCCTCGGGTTGAATTTTACCAGTAGTTCAAGCATGCCCTGAAAACAAGCCGAGCAGATGAGGTAATCCGGAATGCGCCAGTGTTCGCATTCTCCAATCCGTGTTGACTGGCGCCTTTTATATACCATCCGTCCCTTAAGAACATGACAAAATACATCGATCTGAGCTGGAATTCTTTAGTATAATTCCAGGGTAAGGGTTGTAAGGTGATCCTCAGGCCAATCAATCCATAGTTCGATAAACAAGTAGATTGGAGATAATATGATCGGACGTTTAGGACCCACAGAATTAATCATCATCTTGGTGATCGTACTGGTACTCTTTGGCGTCGGCCGGATTGGCAAAATTGCTGGTGAGCTCGGCTCGGGTATCCGCTCCTTCAAAGAAGGCTTGCAGGGCGATGAAGAGGAAGAAAAATCCAGCAACGATAAGGCTGATAAAAAGGAGTAACTTGCTCCAACCACTACCGGCATAAATAATCATTATGCCTGGTTCAGGCCGTCTCCGCGAGCCAGGAGGCGGCCTTTTCATAAGCATGCTGGGAATCCGATCAGGAACCATAACGTATGACCAAATTTAGTCAATTAATCGCTAAACTGCTGCTTGCCGGATTGGCCGTCGGGCTGGCATTGTTGAGCGCTCTTCAAGGCGTGCGTGCTGCAGATGCGGTTGTACGGGCAGTTTTATTTTACAGCCCAAGCTGTGGACACTGCCACGCAGTAATTACCGAAACACTGACGCCGATGATTGAGCAATATGCAGGCAAACTGGAAATTGTTGGAATTGATGTCTCGGTTGAGCAAGGTGCAGCTCTTTACCAGGCGACAATCCAGGCATTTCAAATTCCAGAAGAACGCCTGGGTGTCCCGACTCTGATCATCGGCGATACTGTCCTGGTCGGTTCACAGGAAATCCCTGAACAATTTCCGGGCATGGTCGAAGCTGGGCTGGCTGCAGGAGGGGTCGATTGGCCGCAAGTGCCGGGTCTGACAGAATTGATGGCTGCTGAACCTCCCCCAGGAGAAGCGGCTAGCAGCTCTGAAGCCACCGCTGTGGTCGCAGAACAAGCCGAGACAGAGCCAAACACAGAGGCCGCACAACCCCAGGAATCGGGATTTGTCGCTAGATTCAAACAAGACTTATCTGGCAACACCCTGGCTGTGGTTGTCCTCCTGGGTATGCTGGTGAGTGGTGGGATCGTGGGTTACGCCTTCATGGTATCTTCAGCGCCGCGCTTGCCGCGTTTCCCGGAGTGGTTTGTGCCGGTCATCTCCATCCTTGGCCTGGGTGTGGCTTTCTATCTTGCTTACGTCGAGCTATTCCAGGCTGAAGCTGTGTGCGGTCCGGTTGGCGATTGTAATACGGTCCAGCAGAGTAAATATGCCTACCTGTTTGGGGTGATCCCGATCGGGGTTGTCGGCGTGCTGGGTTACCTGGCAATCCTGATCGCCTGGTTATTCAATCGCAATGGTCCGCAAAAATATCAGCGCGCCACGATCCTGCTGGTCTGGGGAATGGTCTGGATTGGGACCCTGTTCTCGATCTATCTTACTTTCTTGGAGCCATTCGTCATCGGAGCCAGTTGCATCTGGTGTCTGACTTCAGCGGTAATCATGACGCTTTTGCTGTGGGCCACTACTCCAGCGGCATTGCAGGCCATACAAACCTCCGAAGAAGACGATCTGGAAGCAGAAACAGCCGCCCTATAAAAAATAAGCGAGATCTGTATCGGAAAAATTGACCCACAGGGGTGTAAATATAATAACTAAAAACGCCGCCGGAGCAAGTTCCGGCGGCGTCATGCATTAAGTTCCAGTTTACTAAGGTTTGTCAACAATGACATATGCGTTTGCCCCAATATTGACAATTTCGACCTGGGCTGCATAGGGTTGGAACAATTCAGCAATCCTGGGCGGTGAAAGAAAATGACTGCGCATCAAGGCCAATTTTTCTCCTACTGCAATCAGTTTAACAGCCCAATGGCGTAAGTCTGGTTCTTCAATCACGATGCGACCACCAAGCGCCAGCACACGATACAGCTCTTGTGCGGTCTTTTTTTGGTCGCATACATGATGCAAAGCATCCACCATCAGGATACGCTCAAATATACGATCGGGGAAAGGCAAGCGCTCACTGTGGCTATTGACTGCACCCAGACTGTCTTTCTTGGCTGCTTCACGCAACATTTTTAAAGATAAATCAGCCACAACAATTTGACCGGCCATCCCCACCAGCGTTTGGGCGATGCGTCCGGTTCCGCCCCCGGCATCTAACAAACTCCCCTTAACTGGTAAGCCAGCGATGTTGTGCAGCGGATCATTCGCACGTGGCTTGATCACTCGTTCGTAAAATGGCGCCAGAAAACCAAAATGGTCAAAATCAGGCATGCTCACCTATCAATCGTTGGGCATATAGGGGAAGTAAAGCGTTTCGGAGTAGTCAATTTTCGTGGCGGTAAAGTTCAGCACGATCTGATTAGCATCACAGGCAGCACTGGTGTCAAAAGCGATCTGGTCGGAAAGCGCTAGACCAGCCAGGTCAAATATCTGGATGGTGAGCGTCCCCTGGCTGGCGATAGCCCGGTCGGCAATCTGTATTTCATAGCCACCCGGACCTAACAAAGTTGACCCACCGCTCAAAACCAGGTGCAAGACAGAATTGCCTTCCAATTCGCCAGAGACTTCGACAATCAAACCACGTACCGGTTGACCGGTGGTATCAAAAACCTGACCAGCAATGCCCATATAGCTGCATCCAGCGTCTGGCTTTAGAAAATTTGCCACCCAGGTAGGCGTTCCAGGTTGAACCACGTAGAGAGGGTTTTCGAGCCTGATTGCATCTGGAGCTTCGTTGGGCAGGCCGGGCAAGGTGGGAGTGATCTCGGCCACAGGCGCGAGAGCAGCTTCAGTTTCACGGCTAGGTGTACGGCGCGGTTCAGTGGGTAGCGCCGGCGCAGTAGCGCTTGCTTGGGGAGCAACGCTGGTGAGCGCCGGATCAGGGCTGGTGACTGGGGTTGGCAAGTTAAGCTGCCCACAGCCCGCCAGGAAAATGAACAGCAGCCCCACGACCAGAAATTTTTTCGACATGCATGCCTCCAGGGTTTCGCAATCTGGGCGCCAGTCAGGTTTTATCTCACCTGCTGGCGCTATTATAAACGTTTTCGGTTGCAAGAAGCGCGCCGGAAGAATACGAGTAATTCAGTCTAATTTAATTGACACATGTAAAACGCTATGGTAAACTGCGCACAATATTTTGACATCCAGGGAGAATAGTATATGCAGCGCATGGGCCGGTCGATTGCGATTGCTGGTAGTATGGGGGTCATACTCCTAATATTTCTGTTCAGCCAGTTTAAAGTAACAGCCCAGGAAACTGCACC
>CAYXDC010000007.1:0-46523 GCA_964463505.1 uncultured Anaerolineaceae bacterium | reverse complement strand
GTAGGAGAGGTCCAGGATACGCCAATCCCCAGCCTGACGCCGACCATACCGCACCTGAGCTTCCCCTTGATCATCCACCAGCCCACCGTGACCCCCTCGCCTACTCCCACCCTGGTTCCCGTACAAAAGCTGCTGGTCTGTCGCAGCCCCAATCTGGCAATCCCAGACAACAACACGGCGGGCGTCTCAGATACGATCAACATTGGGGATGGACGCTGGGTGCAGGATCTGGACATCCGCCTGGATCTTAACCATTCCTGGGTAGGCGACCTGGTCGTTAATTTGACGCACATTTCTACAGGTACGACGATTAACCTGTTGAGCAGACCCGGTAACGGGTGCAACCAAAACAATGTAAAAGCCATCCTGGACGACGAAGCGATCCTCTCAGGCAACAGCCAGTGTGTGCAGAATACGCTCGCCCTGTCTCCGCCAGCCATTGGCGGCATCTTTAAACCCCTGCAAGCGCTGAGTGGCCTGGACACTCTGCGAGCTGATGGCGGCTGGCGGCTGAACGTGGCCGATTACCAGAGCAACGATACCGGCACGCTGCGCAGCTGGTGCATCTATACGCAAGTGGGCAGTCCACTACCTGCTACCCCGACGCCTCCACCCCCACCAGGCCTGCCCGACCGGGCTCGGGTGAGCGGCGCGGTTAGCTTCCCGCAGAGCCTGCCTCTGGATTGCGAGTCCCGCGTGGCTGTGGATTATGCCTCCTTTTTCAAGGTTTATATCCGTGAATTGGATTTCTACAACAATCTACCCCACTCCGATAACCCGGATCGCGGTTTTGTCGGCGATGTAAATGGCCTTTGGGGACAAATCCCGCCCAATCCTTATGGCGTGCATGCTGAGCCTGTTGCCGCGTTGCTACGCCAGTATGGCGTTTCCGCCTATGCGCACCGTAAGATGAGCTGGGAGACTTTACGCTCTGAGATTGCTGCGGGAAAGCCGGTTTTCGTGTGGGATGTCGGATCGGTAGACAACGGATTCCCCACTTATTACACCCCATCCGACGGCAATACGACCATCGTCGCCAATTACCAGCATGTCGTTCAGGTGGTCGGCTATGATATACCTGCCAATCAGGTGAATATCATCGATAACGGCAGCGCCTATACGGTAACCATCGCCTCATTCCAGCGCTCCTGGTCTGCGCTGGATAATATGGCGATCATTTCCCACCCCTGAAGCCCTTCAGCCGAGGCGATGGTTTGAAGATTTTTTCAGCAAGCAATGAGTTGTATAGATCTGTCAGGACGGGGGTCCTTCGCCAGCGCTTGTAAACCAGCCAGAGACCGCCCCTAGCGACTGGAGCATGCGACTGCCGGCGGCGTTACCAGCCTGGCATGCCTCAACCACATCCGCTCCCTGGACGCGCGCCGCCAGAAAACCTGCTGCAAAGGCATCCCCTGCCCCGGTCGTATCCAGCGCCTGGACTGACTCGCCGGCGATCCTCCCGCAAAATTGCGCGCTCTCCAGCCAGCAACCTTGCTCACCAAGCTTAATAATCACAACCCCAGCGCCACGCCGGCGAAATTCCTGCGCCGCAGCCTGCGTGTGCGCTAATCCAGTCAGGATCTCTGCTTCCTGGGCATTGCAAAAGAAAAAATCGATCGCCGGCAGGCAATTCCACAGGGATCCTGGATTGCGCATGCTGACCGAGCGCACCACATCCAGGCTGATTTCCAGCCCGGCCTGGTGCGCTTCCTGTAACCTTTGCCCAAATTCCGGGTTCAAGATGCCGGGAAGCACAAAAAAACCTGCCACATGCAGGTTGCGAGCGCCGGCAGACACATATTGCTGCACGTCTAAATCCGTGTAAACCAGCGATTTATTGGCCCCTGACGTGTGAACAAAACGAGGCTGGGATTGGCTGTCCACCAATCCCACGCTAACACCTGTTGGATAATCAGCATTCGAACGAAGATAGATCTGCGATACCCCCACCCGCTCCCAATAACGCCGCACCAATCCGGCCGAGTCATCTTCTCCCACCCGAGCTACCAGTGCTACCGGAATTCCCAAAGCCGCCAGACCAATGGCTACATTTGAGCCACAACCACCTGCCGACACGCTGACTTGATCAAAAACAATTGAGTCATGCCGCGGTACATCATTAACAGTACGGCAGATAACATCCAGGGCTACATTTCCAAAGACAATGACCTTAAGCATCTAAATGCAGCCTGAACAGCTAAAATTCATCTTCGTCCAACCAGAGCTCATCCTCGTCTTCTTCTTCGATGTCTTCCCACTCTTCCAATTCGGCTTCGTCGTCATCTTCCCAATCTGCTTCTGCTTCCGTATCATCGGCGCGTGCGAAGGTCATACAACCAACATCCGGATCGACCTCGATTGCTGCCGCCCCACAATAACCATCATCGAGAAACACACAATCAATATAATGGCAACGAATCCGGGGCATATTCTCCTCCTAATAAAAACTGATGGTTGATCAATCTACGATAAGTCATAAAAACCAGGCGCTTCTTACTCTGATTGGTAATCGCCGAGCATCCAGGCGTCCACTGTAGTGCCAGCAGGCACAGATTTTACCCCAGAAGGGATAATCAGCAAAGCATTTGCCAGCACTAATGAGCGCAAATTTCCAGAGCCTTGATGGCTGGCAAGAAGCGCCTTTGGCAGATATCCCCGTGCAGGATTACCAGGCGAGCTCACCACCGCCCGCAGGTAAGACTCGCGCCCATCCGATTCAACCGGCTCGCCCATTTCAACCCGCACGGCATGTTGTGCAGAACTGTCCGGTAATCCGTTCATTTTCCAGATCGCTGGACGAACAAAGACCAAAAATCCAATATAAGCTGACACAGGATTACCCGGTAAGCCCACGAATGGCAGATTTTGAAAGGAGCCAAACGCCAGCGGTTTGCCCGGGCGCATATTCACGCGCCAGAAATCCAGCTCGCCATGCTCTTCAACCACCTTGCGCACAAAGTCAAATGCGCCGACACTGACTCCGGCTGACGAGAGGATCAAATCTACTCCCAGGTCAACTGCCTGTTGAAGTGCGTGACGGACTGCCTGGATATCGTCCGGGATAATACCCAGTTGGACCGGCTGCGCGCCAGCTTCCTGTACCAGGCCGGCGAGTGTATAGCTGTTTGCGTCGTGGATCATACCGGGGGTTAATGGCTTGTCCACGGGCAGTAGCTCATCGCCCGTAGAAAAAATTGCCACGCGCGCCCGGCGATGGACCGGCACTTCGGCAAATCCCAGCATACTGAGAAAGCCAATCTCCATGGGACGCAATATACGCCCGGCCGCCAGCACCAGTTCGCCGGAATGAACATCTTCACCCTGTACCCGGATGTAATCCCCTGGCGCCCTCGATTGGGATATGCATACTGTCGCCGGGGCAGGTAAAGCTGCAGAACGATCATGGAAATCCGTATGTTCAACCGGCACCACCGCATCTGCCCCAAACGGAACAGGCGCGCCGGTCATGATGCGGATGGCTTCCCCCTCATCTAAATGACGCTCGGTTGCTTTCCCTGCTGGAATATCGGCAACCACCCGCAGACGAACCGGCCGGTCCGAGCGGGCTAGCTGAATATCTGCCGCTCGCACGGCAAAACCGTCCATACTGGAATTTGCGAAAGGAGGTAGATCAATAGCGGCATGTAGATCCTGCGCCAGAACACACCCGCCAGCATCGGATAATGGCGCCTGTTCAACAGGCAAACTTGAGAAACGCTGCAACAGTCGCGCACGGGCAACGGATACGGAGAGAAGCGGCTGTGCATCCGGGTTTATGACCAAACAGTTAGCTCCAATCCCTCGCTCACTGGAAATCACCATACCAGGCTCGGGCAGATGCATAGGCTTTCAATCCACAAACTGCATGCCCGGCTTTTCGGCGCGGAATTATACCACTGTCAGAGAAATGTCAAGCTGCAATTCCCCCTTGCTCACCCTTAACCTGGGCGCACGCGCTGGGCTTCCAGCACATTATCCAGGTTTTCCAGGCGATCCAGGACACGGCTGAGCTGCACAATATCACGTACTTCCAGGATCAAGTCGAATACCGCCAGATTGCGATTTACTTCGACGGTGACCTTGGGCATATTCACACCTTCATCGGAGATCAGGCTGGAGACATCCTTCATTAACCCGTTCCGGTCATACGCCTTGATCCGCACCGGCACCGGGTAAGTATTCTTAGGCTCGCCCCAGGATACGCGCACCAGGCGCTCTCGGTCGCGAATCCGCAAGATATTCGGGCAATCCTGGCGGTGTATTGTGGCCCCGCGCCCGCGCGTTACATAGCCCACAATAGCATCCCCAGGGGCAGGGTTACAACAGCGCGCCATGCTGGTCAGCAAACCTTTCAGACCGACGACGGTTACCGTATCGCTCGACGGACCACTGCCGTCTATTTTTGAAGCGCTGAGCGTAAATTCCTGTTCAGGTTTCTCACCCAGGGTCAGGTGGTTGACCACACGGGAGAGCGTCAGATCCCCATTGCCGATCGCCACGTACAGGTCTTCAACGCCTTTATACTCAAATTCACGCGCAATGCGCTCCTGATTGACATCCTGCAATCCTAAGCGGCGCAGCTCTTTTTCCAGGATCGCTTTGCCCTGGGCAGCATTCTGCTCGTATGCCTGTTTCTTAAACCATTGCCGGATTTTTGCGCGGGCGCGTTGGGTCTTCACCAGGCCCAGATTTTGATTAAGCCAGTCACGGCTCGGACCGCCGCGTTTGGCGCTCAAGATTTCAACCTTGTCGCCTGTTTTAAGGTGGTAATCCAGCGCAGTCAGCTTACCGTTGATTTTAGCGCCGCGGCAGCGATGCCCAACATCGGTGTGCACATGGTAAGCGAAGTCAATCGGTGTCGCGCCGGAGGGCAAGTCGATGATATCGCCGCGCGGGGTGAAGACATACACCCTGTCTCCAAAGACATCCGTTTTCATGCTGTCGACAAATTCACCGGCGTCTTCGACATCCTGGCGCCATTCCATAAGCGAGCGCAGCCACAAGATACGTCGCTCATAATCATCGTCTCGGGCTGCGCCTTCTTTGTAACGCCAGTGTGCAGCGATGCCATATTCAGCGTTCTGGTGCATCTCATTCGTTCGGAGCTGCACCTCTAACGTCTGCCCATCATCGTAAACCACAGCCGTATGCAGCGAGCGATAAAAATTATCTTTTGGGGCAGCGATATAGTCGTCGAATTCGCCCGGAATAGGCCGCCAGCGGGTGTGGATGACGCCTAATGCCACATAACAACTGGGAACATCCTGAACCAGGATACGCACCCCGCGGATATCATGGACCATATCAAAGGGCACGCCTTTGCGCATCATCTTTTTATAGATCGAATAGATATGTTTGGGGCGGGCAGTAATTTCAGCCTGAACACCTGCTTCGCTGAGCATGGCCTGCAGGGTTTTGGCAATTTCATGCATCTGCTCTTCCCGATTGGTGCGGCGCTGGGCAAGGTTATCGGCAATCTCGCGATAGGTTTCCGGGTGAACATAGCGAAAACCCAGATCTTCCAATTCCCACTTAATTTGCCAGATACCCAGGCGATTGGCCAAGGGAGCAAAGATATCCAGGGTTTCCTGGGCGATGCGCCGCCGTTTGGCTTCCGGCATATGGCTCAAGGTACGCATATTGTGCAGACGATCAGCCAGCTTAATCAATACCACGCGTACATCGTCGCCCATCGCCAAAAAGGTCTTGCGCAAGGTTTCCGAAACCAGATCGTAGCGCCGGCTACGCATGATGCGCTCTGCCTCGATTTCTGGATCGGCCTGGCCGCGCCGCTCTGAGATCTGGCGCTGCTCTTCATCGAGCTGGTCTTTCTCAGGGTGCTGATCGCCGCGTGAAACGCGCGGCAATTGAGTCAATTTAGTCACTCCATCCACCAATATGGCGATTTCGGGACCAAAATCACGCTTAATATCGTCAAGGGTTATCGGAGTATCTTCGACTGTATCGTGGAGTAATCCTGCGGCAATAACAGAAGGTGGCACGCGCATTTCAGCCAGGATAGCAGACACCGCCAGACAGTGGTTGATGTAGGGCTCACCCGAGGCGCGTTTCTGGTTTTGGTGCGCAATCTCAGCTACTCGATATGCGCGGCGGACCAGATCTCTGTCCAGGTCTGTGTAGGTCTGTGGCAATGCCTCGAGCAAATTCTCAATTTTCATCGACTATTCCTGGTTTAAGTATAACAGTGCGTTGGGAGGCAACAAGGGTGAAGATTTCTGATGCAATCGATAAATCACACCAAAGTAGGAGGTAGATTCATTCGAATGATGATTACCAAGCAATGGGATTTCCGCTATATTAAACAAGAACGTTTGTATAATTGATCCACAGCGTTTTTTAGAAGGAGATAGGAAATGAAATCTAATACCTGGTTCATCGTAGTTCTTGCTTTGCTTGCCGCTCTGGTCTTCCCCAGCGGAGCTTTAGCGGCTGCAGACGCGGCCACTGTGCCCACCTTTACCATCCAGAGTGTGGTCAAAGACACCAGCGTCACCATCTATACCTACAACTTCCCGGCCAATGATACCTTTGACGTGATGATGAATGTGATGGGCACGCGTGGGGTCAATGGCATCAAAGTTGGCAGCTTGAATTCTGGCGGAGGCGGCTCACTCAGCGCCACCTATAACATACCGGATGCTTTAAAAGGCGATAAGCAAATTGCCATCCGTGTGCAAGCCAATAGCGGTTCTGGCTACTACGCATTCAACTGGTTCTACAACAACCCATCCGGGTCTACCTCTGGCGGGACGGGTGGCATTGGGGGCAAAATCCCCACTTTCAGCATTCTCTCGGTTGTAAAAGACAGCCAGGTGAAGATCCGCACCAACAATTTCCCGGCGAATGACTCTTTCGATGTGCTGATGAACACCATGGGCACGCGCGGCGTCAATGGAATCAAGGTCGCCACTGTTAACTCTGGTAGTGGCGGTTCATTCGAAGGCACCTACGATATCCCGGCTGCATTGAAGGGCGAGCGTCAGATCGCTATCCGCCTGCAGAGCAACTCGGGCTCAGGTTACTTCGCCTACAACTGGTTCTACAACAACACTTCAGGCTCCAACTCGGGTGGGACTCCCCCAAGCACAGGCTACACGGGTTATCCAACCTTCACCATCCAGGGGGTCGCCCGCAACCAGACTGTGACCATCAAGGTCAGCAACCTGCCTGAGGACGAGAGCTTCAACGTGCGTATGGGCGCCATGGGCACCAAGGCAGTTGATGGTTATCTCGTAGACAGCTTCAATACCGGAGACGGCGGCAGCCAGACCTTAAGCTTTGATATACCTGCCCAACTCCAGGGCACTCACCAGATTGCCATTCGTATCGAAAGCGCCAGCGGCTCAGGTTACTTCGCCTTCAACTGGTTCTACAATACGACCACCTGATCGATCGCTTGATCAATGACAAAAAAGGCAGCCTTTCAACGGGCTGCCTTTTTGTCGGTAGAAGCTAGCTCAAAGATAGATTAAGGGGGGTGTTTTTCGGCGGCAGCGCCTCCGAAAAACACCCCCCCACATTTTTGAGATGAGTTCTAGAGCGGCCAGATGAGCGGGACAAGCAAAATCGATATGATGAATATCACCACTGTGAGCAATGAACCAACTTTGATGAAATCCATAAATCGATATCGCCCCGGACCATACACCATCAGACAGGCAGGTTCCAGGGGCGTGATATAAGAACAACTGGCCGCCACGGCGATCATGGCTGCAAAGGTGCGCGGATTTAATCCCAGCTGGAATGCCGTCTGTATGGCAATTGGGACTACCACAACCGCAGCCGCCTGGTTAGACATTGGTTGTGTTAACAACATAGTCAGGATAAAAAACCCCGCCAGCAACAAGACCGGCGATTGATCGCCTACCATTGATACGATCTGATGCGCCAGATAGCTTGCAGCCCCGGTATATTCCAGAGCTCCGCCCACTCCCAGCATACTACCGATTAAAATGATTGCTTTCCATTCGATTTCCCGATAAGCCTCTTCCGGCGTGATACATTTGGTTAGAAAGACGACCACACAACCAATGAGAAACGCCACCGGTAGAGAAACCCAGCCCATCGTTGCGATCACCAGAGAGCCTATAAAAGCCGCAATCGCGATACGCGCCCGCCGGGCGTTATAGTTCGGCTTGTCCACATCGGATAGGATGCGGAAAGCCTTATCTTCTTCCAGCGCAGCTATACTGTTGCGGTTGCCCTGCAGCAAGAGAATATCGCCCAGATAGAGCACTGTGTGGCTGATCTTTCTACTGATCGTCTCGCCATGCCGGCTGACTGCCAACACCTGGATGCCGTAGCGCTCGCGGAATTGGAGACTTGCCAGGGTCCGCCCAACCAGGGGTGAACGCAGCAGCAGGATCACTTCTACCAGGCGGATCTCATCGTCTTGCAGTGAGGCTGAGGATACTTCTACATCCCCTCTAAAGTTGATTCCGCTGGTGGTTTGGACTTTCAGGATCTCATCGCGCCAACCTTCCACCACCAAAACATCATCAGCCGCCAGGATAGTGGAAGCCTGTGGAACAATATAATCACTTTCCTCACGCACCACACGCAGCACCGTCAGATCCAGGTCCTTGCCCAGGCCAGATTCCGCCAGGGTTTTCCCCACCAGTGAACTATCTGGCTGGATCCGTATTTCACTTAGAAATTTGGTCGCTCCCAGCTCTGACAGCATATTCTCCGTGGGAACCCGATCCGGGATCAGATGCTGCCCCACGAAAAACATGTATAACAATCCAACGAAGAGGATCGGGATCCCGACCGGCGCCAGCTCAAACATGCCGATAGGAGGCAGGCCATACTGAGTCAGCAAATTACTGACTACGATGTTGGTCGAAGTAGCAACCAGGGTGACAGAGCTGGCCAGGATCGTGGCGAATGCTAGCGGCATGAGCAAGCGCGAGATGCTGATCTTTGCCCGGCGCCCGACACCGATCAGCACCGGCAAGAAAAATGCCGTGGCGGCGGTATTACTGATGAATGCGCTGAGCACGGCCGGAGCGGTTAATGAAACCAGCAAGATTCGCCTGGGGTGCTCGCCCACACGACGGATGATCATGCGCCCTGCCATTTCCACGACGCCCGTGCGTAACAAGGCCGCCGTCAGGATCAGCAAGCTGAAGATCATAATCACCGCATCACTGCCAAATCCGGCAAATGCCTGCTCTGCTGGCAGCAGTCCGGTGACAACCAGCACGACCAGTAAGCCCATGGCAACGATGTCCGCAGGGATGCGCTCAATCGAGAACATGATTAACGCCAGAGCAATGATACCAAGCAGAACTGCAATTTCCAGGGTCATAACATGCCTCTTAAGCTTGTGGAGCTAGAGAGACCTGAAAGCTGCCTGGGCAGCCTGTAGGGTCAGGTCTATGTGCTCATCCAGATGCGCAGCAGAAACAAAACAAGCCTCAAATTGGGAGGGAGCCAGATAAATCCCACCTTGTTGCATGGCCAGGTAAAAACGGCTGAACAGTTTCGTATCCGCTTGTTTGGCGGACTGCCAATCGCGCACAGGCTGGGACGCAAAAAAGATGGTGAACATCGTTCCGGCGTACGGAATAGTTACATTCACACCCGCCGCCTCAGCCAGTGCTTTCAAGCCCGCCACCAGACGATCTGTGGCAGCCGCGATAGTATCCCAGACTCCCGGTTGCTGTAAAATCTCAAGCGTAGCCAGACCAGCCGTCATTGCCAGAGGATTTCCCGAGAGTGTGCCGGCCTGGTACACCGGTCCCTGGGGAGCAATCATTTGCATGATGTCGCGTCGCCCGCCATACGCACCAACCGGCAAGCCGCCGCCGATCACCTTCCCAAAAGTAGTCAGGTCGGGCCGCACGACATAAAGAGCCTGAGCGCCATGCAGGTGCACGCGAAAACCCGTCATGACTTCATCAAAGATCAGCAAGGCGCCATTGGCTTGCGTAACCTGGCGCAGCGCCTGCAGAAAACCGGGTTCAGGCAGCACGACCCCCATATTTCCGGCTACTGGCTCCACGATCACTGCTGCGATCTGATCGGTATACTGCGCGAACAGGGCCTGTACGCTTTCCGCATCATTGTAACGCGCCACCAGTGTATCGCGCACCGTAGCCGGTGGCACACCGGGTGAATCGGGCAGACCGAGGGTCGCCACGCCTGAGCCAGCCTGGACCAGCATCATATCGCCGTGCCCGTGATAACAACCTTCGAATTTGATGATCTTGTCACGTTGGGTATAGGCGCGTGCCAGGCGTACCGCGCTCATGGTCGCTTCCGTGCCCGAATTGACAAAGCGCACCATTTCCAGGGATGGGATAATAGCCATCACCTTTTGCGCCAGCAGCACCTCCAACGGACTCGGTGCGCCAAAGCTAGTTCCCAGAGCTGTCGCGGCCTGGATTGCCGCAACCACCTGTGGATGGGCATGCCCCAGAATCAACGGCCCCCAAGAGAGCACGTAATCGAGAAAGCGGTTGCCATCCACATCGAAAAGATATGGTCCCTGGGCGCGCTCGATAAACAGCGGCTCGCCCCCCACCGCCTGGAAGGCGCGCACCGGGGAGTCCACGCCGCCCGGCAGCAGCCGCTGCGCTTCGGCAAACCAGGCTTTAGATCGAGATGTTTCCATACTTAGCCCTCTTTGAGCCAGCGTGCAGCCTCTTTGGCATGATAAGTTAAGATCAGCTCTGCCCCGGCGCGTTTGATCCCGGTGAGGGCTTCCAAAACGACCGTACGTTCATCCAGCCAGCCGTTGGCAGCCGCGGCTTTCAGCATGGCATATTCACCGCTTACGTTGTAGGCGGCCAGGGGCATGTGCGGATACGACTGGGAAACGCGCTGCAAGATATCCAGGTAAGGCAGAGCCGGCTTGACCATCAAGATATCCGCGCCTTCCTGGATATCCAGAGCCGCTTCGCGTAACGCTTCACGCGCATTCGCCGGGTCCATCTGATGTGATTTACGATCGCCAAATTTTGGCGGCGATTCGGCAGCCTCGCGAAATGGACCATAAAAGCCAGACGCATACTTGATCGCATAGCTCAAGATTGCAACCTGGTCGTATCCGGCTTCGTCCAGGCCAGAACGAATAGCCTTGACCATCCCATCCATCATCCCGCTGGGAGCAACCAGATCAGCGCCTGCCTGCGCGTGCGACACGGCTACCTTGCTCAGGATCTCCAGTGTCGGATCATTCAGGATGGCGCCTTCTGCAAGTTGCGGCTGAATGCCCTCATTTAGCACACCGCAGTGCCCGTGATCGGTATATTCACACAGGCATACATCGGTCATGACCACCAGCTCAGGCATAGCCTGTTTCAAGGCGTGGATGGCCTGCTGCACAATTCCATCGGGGGCAAAATTTTCACTCCCGATGGGGTCTTTATGCTCGGGGATGCCAAACAGCATCACGGCGGGAACGCCTGACTCGTACACGCCGGCAACTTCTTCCACCAGCCGGTCCACCGACCACTGGCTGATCCCCGGCATCGAGCTGATCGGCTGGCGCATGCCTGCGCCGGGACGAACAAAGACCGGGTAGATAAAGTCTGTTGGCGTTAGCTCGGTTTCACGCAGCATGGCACGAATTTGGGATGTGCGCCGTAAGCGGCGCGGGCGGGAGATAGGAAACATGGGCTGGCTTACTTCAGACATCAAGCGTCCTCCTGATCATATTTTTCAATGCATTATACTTGACTTACCCTTACCCCTATGGTAAACTACCGTCCGCATGGTCCCGTGGTGTAGCGGCCTAACATGCGGCCCTGTCAAGGCCGAGATCGCGAGTTCAAATCTCGTCGGGACCGCTCGAATCTCCCAGATTTTTCTGGGAGATTTTTTATTTAACCATCTCTTACCATACCAGGCTGCTGATTCATGGTATTCTGAGGTTCTAAACCGTCCAGATCACCTAAACGGAGGTTAGATTTGCTGGAGAAGACTGCCAGGAAAATAGAGTACACTCCGCGCACCAGAACACTTTTAATCCTGTTGTTAGCCGGTGACCTGATTTTCGTGATCCTGCACCTGCTGCATAAATTTAGCACGCTTCTGCCGTCCAGCCTCTTCAGCCTCACCCGCGATCTGGGTTACGCTGAATACTACCAATATGTCAAAGAATTCTGCATTATCCTGCTGCTCCTGGCGCTGGCTGTCCGGTTGCGCAAGCTGCTCTATGTCAGCTATGCCGGACTATTCGTTTATTTTTTGCTAGATGATTTTTTCCAGATTCACGAAACTGCCGGCAAAACCCTGGCGAATTTTGTCTTGCTGCAATCCAATTTTGGTTTGCGCGCCCAGGATTTTGGCGAGCTGGCGGTATATGCTTTTATGGGGCTTATTTTCGCCATTTTGATTGGCCTGGCGCACTACTTGAGTGACGCCCACACCCGGAAATTCTCCCGGCAGTTATTTATTTTGATCCTGTTGCTGGCTGTCTTTGGAGTTGTTTTTGACATGCTCGAGATCAGCACCAACCACCCCGTGATTAACCCGCTGTTCAATTTGATCGATGACGGTGGTGAGCTGCTGGTGATGAGCCTGATCATTGCTTTTGTGTTTCATTTTCTATCTACCCGGCCCAAACCCGGCAGCCCCAGCCAGCCAGCTTAGCCAGCTACGATTTCCCGGGCAGCTTTTTCAAGCATGAAGAAGCCGAATTTGGTCAAACTCTCCAAGCGCTGCACGTCCGGTGGCAAGACAGCCTGGCCTTGATCCATCTGCTCCTGCAGCTCATCCAGCAGCTTCAGCAGATTGCCACGCGCCCCGCTGGCGCGGCGCGCCCAGCGCGAGTCCGGGGAGAGTTTTTCCAGGCGCGCCACCAGCAGGCGTCCTTGCTCGATATGCTTGTGCAGCAGTGTTGGTTCCAATTTTGCTCCAAAATTCAGCCATACTGTCTTGACGCCCGCTGTCTGACGGGGTAAACTTGGTCTATTGTAAGCAGTTAATCAAATTCTCTCAAGAAGGAGGCGCACAAGTGACAGTTACCCGCAGTGCTGAATATACAGTCCTTTTTGTGCGCCTGAACGCCGGCTGATTTCTCCCCCGGAATAACCAGTTTTGCTACCACAGGCGGCACAACGCCTGTGGTTTTTTTATACCACAGGCCAGTAAATCACCTGTGGCTTTTTAATTTGCCACCCTGAGTACTAGTTTAGAGGATGAGGTTTTGTTATATGCCTTCGAAAACTTATATCGATGAATTTGGCGATGACCTGGTAGAAGTCCCCTACCGGCATATCCGCAATGCCAGGCAAACCAGCCAGAAGAAAGAGCCACGCCCGGTAAAACGAGCGGTTCCAGACGTCAGGGAACTCCCTACGAGCACTGCCAGGCAGAATGGGGACGGCCTGGCAGAAATTGAGCTGACCTACACGCCTTCTCGTCACGAACGCGGCTGGATTCTGGATTCGCTCAGTGATTTTTACGATCAGGAGTGGTTCAGCGATATCCTGCGCCAGATCAAAGGCGGTAAAGAGGCTTCGGTGTATCTCTGCCAGACAAAGACAGCCCTGCAAGCGCCTTTACTGGCAGCCAAGGTATACCGGCCGCGCCGCTTTCGCAACCTGAAGAAGGATCATATCTACCGTGAAGGACGGGAGAACCTGGACGAAAACGGGAATCCTATCCGCAACGCCGGGATGCTGCATGCCATCCGCAAGAAGACAGACTATGGCAAACAGCTAACCCACACCGCCTGGATCGAGTACGAATACCGCACCCTGCAGATCCTACACGCAGCCGGGGCAGATGTGCCAGCACCTTATACGCGCGGCAATAATGCCATCCTGATGGGTTATATCGGCGATGAAGACCAGGCCGCCCCGACCCTGCACGAAGTCCATCTCAGCCAGGTGGAAGCGCGTCGCCTCTACACACGGGCCCTGCACAATGTCGAGCTCATGCTCGATCATCAGCTGATCCATGGCGACCTTTCGGCGTTCAATATCCTGTACTGGCAGGGAGAGATCACGCTGATCGATTTTCCCCAGGCGATCCATCCGGAGCAGAATGTGAATGCCTACTGGATCTTCGAGCGCGATTTAATGCGTCTGTACGAATTTTTCGCCAGCTACGGCATCCGCGGTAACCCTAAACGCCTGGCCGCTGACCTGTGGAAGAAGCATGGTTACCGTATCGAGCACCTGGTCGATCCGGCCTACCTGGATGCGGACCGCCAGGAGGACCACCGCTACTGGAAACAGATCAGTGAAGGTAATCACTAATTTGCAAATCAGGTAAAAATTTGCTACAGTATAGATGTGATCCGAGATCACCAGCTTGACTTGTCTGGAGGAATGCTCTACTTCAGAACGCCGATCACCCTGCGTCTCTGAAGCTGGTCGGGTGAACAATTTATCCTGCGGCAGCTTTGCGCCCTTCATCACGGCCCGGCCGGTTGGCATTCATGCTACCAGCCGGGCTGTCCCTTTGAAAGGCAGGTGTGTGATGAAACTCGCTGAGATCAAAACTAATGAGTTGCAGGCAAACCGCCCACTGCTCGAACGCTGTATTCAGGAGGATGCAACAGCAGTTGAGCGCCTGTTGAAACTGCTCGGTCATCCAAGCCGGGAATTGCGTCTCATCTTTCAGGATGCTATCCGGCAGATCAACCATGGAAAGCTGTGGCGCGGTCTGGTCAGTGTGCTGGCCGATCGTACCTGGGAGACCGTCGCCAATGATCCTCAACCCATCCAATTACATCCTGATCCAGAGCACCAGCTGCGCATCGATGAAAGCATCCTCGACTTGTTTACCGAGGATCGTACGCCGGCTGAAGCGGCTCCAAAGACAGCCACACTTGAGGATTGCGCCCGGTCGAATTCCGTCCAGCAGCGTTATATCGCCAAGTACCTGCTTGTCAGCCGCGGAGAACTCAGCGCCATCATCGGCCTCAAAGAGTTGTTCCCCCACACCACCCTGGAATGGCAGCTCCGCACAGTGCGGTTGCTGGCGAACCTGGGCAGTTCTGCTGGCGGGCCGCTGTTGATCGATGCCCTTTGCTCATCCAATCGCATCCTGCATCATGGAGCACACCGAGCTTTGTCCACGCTGGGTGTGCTTGCCAGCGAAGCCTGGGCAAGTATCCTGGATCATCCGGACAATCACACCCGCTGGCATGCCGCCTGGGGATTAGGCGAGCTGGGTGATACCCGCGCCATTCATATTTTGGTGACCGGCCTGCGCGACGATAATGCTGCGGTACGCTGGGCAACCTCCGACTTACTGGCGCGCCTGGGGAGTCAGGCAGTGCCGGCGATCCTGGAGGAGATCAGCCGCGGGCCGCTGAATGAGCCCGCCCGCCAGGTCACTTATCATGCCCTCCACGGGATGCGAGGCAAAGTTCTGCACAGCCGGCTCGCACCGCTGATCGAAGCCTTACACGGGTTTGGAGCCGACCTACTCGCGCCGATGACAGCCCAGAAGATGCTGATGGACTGGGAAAAGCAGCCGCACACAGTAGAGCAGCGTGATTAAAGTATATTTCCAGGATTTAGGGTTCCCAGGAAAGGAGGCTGATATGGCGCGCGACCGCGACACGATCTGGTGTGATGGCTGTGGTGTGGAGATCACCTGGGCGCCTGTGATCGATGAGCAGTTTGTTTATTGCTGCGCGGATTGCCATGCCGGGCTGCCCTGCCAGTGCGGGGAGCGCATGGAGCAGGAAGACGAGTATCGCGGGCACGGTCAAAACGTCGAGCTGCCTGCCTGGTCCGTTACGTAAGCCTGCGGTTGTTCTGTCTCAGGCGCAGACCGGCAGCGATTAACCACACAGCTCCCATTCCCGCCAGGATAGGTAAGATCACCTGCCAGATGTGACCGCTGACTCCCGATAAGGTAAGCGACAAATTCTCAATACCGGGCTGTTTTCCATAGCTATTAATTTGATCCACAGCAGCCTGTTTTTCGGCGCGTCCTGTTGAATAAAAAGCAGTCAGGGGAATCACTGCCTGCGAATCGTTGATGAGCTCCACGCGATAGCTGCAATCGCCATCCTCGTCACAATATTCGCCGACCTGTGCCATTGTGATACCACTCAGCTCTTGCGTGGCAATTGGAAATTTTCCAAACCAGGATGTGCGCAGGCTGCAATTCATCTTTTGTTCCAGCAGAATGCTGCAATTGAGCTGGGCTGTATTGCCCATGAAAATCAGAAATACCAGCCCCATAAACAGGATAAAACCCCCGACCAGAATAGCCAAGCAGCCTGTATAACGCAGCAGCTCTTTTCGATCTGTTGGAGGTGCTTGCATGTCTCACCACCCTCGCCGGGCATACGCTCTATCAGGCTTGATCCTCAATGCTCAGGCAAGTTTAACTCAAATTGATTGGCCTTGCGGACCAAAATTCACGCCCACCGGGAGTATCTCCAGCTCCAGGCAGGCTGAGACTTACAGCAGCCGCGCATCACATACCAGGAGTTTCATGGCGCCCCGGAACGGATTCAGTCCCTGAAAGCGCTTATAATAGCCCCAGTAAGCTTCTGGAGGAGGTATTGGATGGGTTTTCATGGTGGAGCCGGTTGGTGGAGTTATGTGCGTTCCGGTGACGAGCGTCCCAAAGTTACGCGTGCCCTGTTGGGGCGCGTGCTACGCTATTCACTTCCCTATCGCTGGCATATTCTGGGCACGTTAATTCTGATCTTGATTAGCACCGGGCTGACCCTGCTGACCCCCCTGATCTTACGCGGTATGATCGATCAGGCCATCCCGAATTCAGATATCAACCAAGTGATTCGCCTGGCGCTGGCCTTGTTGATGATCCCAGCGGTCGGAGGCGGGCTGACCGTCATCCAGCGCTTGCTGAACGCGCGTATTGGCGAAGGAGTGATCTACGACCTGCGCGTGGCCTTGTATGCCCACCTGCAGCGTATGTCACTGCGCTTCTTCACCCATACACGGGTAGGCGAGCTGATGAGCCGCCTGAATAACGATGTAGTTGGGGCACAAAACGCCATCAGCAACACCATCGTCGGCATTATCACCAATATCATCCAAACTATCGCTGTGCTCAGCGTGATGATCTCATTGGAATGGCGCCTGACCCTGATCAGTATTGCCATCCTGCCGCTGTTCATTTTGGCAGCCCGCCAACTGGGCGACCGGCTGCGCGATATTGCGCGCGAGCATATGACGGTGAACGCTCAGATGAACGCCATGATGAACGAAACCCTGAATATTGGCGGCGCTTTGCTGGTCAAACTATTCGGGCGCCGGCAGGACGAAGTGGATCGCTTTGAAGACCGGGCAGCGCGCGTACGGGACATTGGCATCCGCCGGGCGCTGTATGGTGTGGCTTTTTTTGTGATCATCGGCCTGCTGGGCGCCATCGGGACCGCCCTGGTATATGGCATCGGCGGCGTTTTGGCCATTCGCCAGGAATTCACCATCGGCACTATCGTTGCCTTTGGCTCCTATCTCACCGCCCTGTATGGGTCGCTGCAAGGTCTGGCGAACGCACCGGTGGAATTCGCTACATCGGTGGTCAGCTTCGAGCGAGTTTTTGAGGTGATCGACCTGCCTTTGGATATCCCAGAACAGCCAGATGCGCAGCCCTTGGGCAATGTGCGCGGCGAGCTGGAATTTGACGGCGTCAGCTTCAACTATGAAGGTCCAGCTCAGTCGATCCTGAGCGCCGTGGCACGCTACGGCAGTATGGATAATGTGTCCACGGTCATTTCTGGCAGCCCGCAAGCCAGCACCATCGACAAGACCAGTGAAGAGCAGAGCAGCGAAGCCCCGCGCAGCCAGGCACGCGAACAGGCCCTGCAGGAGATTACCTTCAAGGCCAACCCCGGCGAGCTGGTTGCCCTGGTAGGACCCAGCGGCGCAGGCAAAACCACCCTGACCTACCTGATCCCACGCCTGTATGACCCAACTGCCGGCGTGGTGCGCCTGGATGGCTGGGATTTGCGCCAGGTGTCCCTGGAATCGCTTGCCAGGCAGATTGGCATGGTGACCCAGGAAACCTATCTGTACCACGATACCATCCGCACCAACCTGCTGTATGCGCGCCTGAACGCTACACAGGCCGAGTTGGAAGCGGCTGCTCAGGCGGCCAACATCCACGATTTTATCCGCGAGCTTCCCGAAGGCTATAACACCATCGTCGGTGAGCGTGGCTACCGTCTGAGCGGCGGTGAGAAGCAGCGCCTGGCCCTGGCGCGCGTGATCCTCAAAAATCCACGTATCCTGGTGCTGGATGAAGCCACTAGCCATCTGGATTCGGAATCCGAAGCCCTGATCCAGGAGGCCTTGAAGCGAGTCATGGCAGGACGCACCAGCATTGTCATCGCTCACCGGTTGAGCACCATACTGGCGGCTGATTTGATCCTGGTCATGGATCGCGGCCAGATCGTTGAGCGCGGACGCCACCAGGATTTACTGGCCTATGGCGGCCTGTATGCCAGCCTGTACGAGACCCAGTTCAGTCGCGAGGTTCAACAGGCTAGTTAAAAGGAGTCTCCTTGCCCCTCACAGAAACCCAGCGCAGACTGGTCGAAACACCTCTAAATCAGCGCATTTTTCTCGAAGGCCCAGCCAACTGCGGGAAGACTACGGTTGGCGTGGAGCGCCTACTGCACCTGATGCAGCTTGGCGTCCCCGCCGACTCAATCTTGCTGCTCTTACCGCAGCGCACGTTGGCGGGTCCCTACCTGGAAGCCATCCACCATCCGGGTGTGGTCACAGGCGGGATGGTCACCCTGCTCACGCTAGGTGGCCTGGCGCGCCGCATGGTGGATTTATTTTGGCCTTATGCGGCTCAAAATGCTGGTTTCACTGACCCGGAACAGCTACCCGTATTTCTGACCCTGGAAACAGCCCAATATTATATGGCGCACATCGCCGGCGGTTTGCTGGCGGAAGGGCTTTTCAGCAATGTGCCGCTGGAGCGCAACCGCTTATACAGCCAGATCCTGGACAATCTCAACAAAGCCGCCGTGGTGGGTTTTCCGCATACCGAAATCGGCACGCGCCTGAAAGCTGCCTGGCAGGGCGATCCGGGTCAACTACGCATTTATGAGGATGTGCAGACCTGCGCCAGCCAATTCCGCGCTTACTGCCTGGTAAACAACCTGCTGGATTTTTCTCTGCAGGTAGAGCTGCTGCGTGATCAGCTTTGGCCGCGGCCGGATTTCCGGGAATACTTATTCGGGCGTTTTAAGCATCTCATCGCCGACAATATTGAAGAAGACGTGCCGCTTACGCACGATATCCTGGCGGAATGGCTGCCCCAGGCTGAATCAGCCTGCCTGATCTATGATCAACAGGCGGGCTTCCGCAGCTTCCTGGGCGCTGATGCGGAAAGCGCGTATCGCTTGAAATCTCTGTGCGACGAGCCAGCCGAGCTGCTGGAACCCTGGGCAGTTGAGCCTGGGATCGATACGTTGCGCCAGGCGCTGCACCATTCCATCCAGCGCCCCCTGGCCAGCCTGGGAGGGCAAGCGCCGCCGCCAAATATTTTAGAATGGGCAGACGCTGAGCAAAAAGCGCATACCCGTCTGGCTGTGCGCTTCACCTACGAACGCTACTATCCGCAGATGCTCGATTGGGTGGCAAAGCAGGTGGCAGCCGAAATCTATGATAACCAGGTCCCGCCGGGTGAAATTGTGGTACTTGCGCCCTTCCTCTCGGATGCCTTAAGGCACGGCCTGACGGTGCGCCTGGAGGCGCAGGGCATTCCTGCGCGTTCCCACCGCCCCTCGCGCTCGCTGCGCGAAGAACCTGCCGTGCAGTGCCTGCTGAGCCTGGCGATGCTGGCTTACCCGGAATGGGGCTATGTCCCCAGTCCATTTGATATTGCCTACGCTTTGCTGCAGTCCATCGCCGAGATCGATCTGGTGCGGGCGCAGCTGCTGGCCAGGATCGTCTACCGGGTCAAAGACGGGCAGGCGCAGCTATCACCCTTTGATATCATCCGCCCTGAAGTGCAGGAGCGCATCACCTACCGCTTGGGAGCGCGCTACCAGCTCTTGCGCGACTGGTTAGAGAACAGCCAGGGCAGTGGCGCGGCTGAGCTGGATATTTTCTTCAGCCGCCTGTTCGGCGAAGTGCTGTCCCAACCCGGTTTCGGTTTCCATACCGATTACAATGCCGCCCAGGTGACTGCCAACCTGATCGAATCCATCCAGAAATTCCGCTGGGTGACCGGCGATATCCTGCAGGCGCAGGAGATTCCACTGGGTAAAGAATACCTGCGCATGGTGCAGGAGGGCGTGATCGCCGCCCAGTACCTGTACAACTGGCAGGCAGAGCCCACCGATGCAGTATTCCTGGCCCCGGCGCATACTTTTCTGATGTCCAATCGCCCGGTCGAGGTGCAATTCTGGCTGGACAGCGGCTCACGCGGCTGGTCAGAGCGCCTTTACCAGCCGCTCACCCATCCCTATGTGCTCAACCGCAACTGGCCCCCCGATCGCATCTGGAGCGAAATGGATGAGCTCAAAGTCAATATCGACACCATGGACCGTCTGACCAATGGGCTGTTGAGGCGCTGTCGGGGCCGGGTGTACCTGGGTTTGAGCGAGCTCGGCGAGCAAGGCTACGAACAGCGCGGGCCGCTGCTGCATGCCATCCAGCGTGTCTTGCGCCAGTTGGCGGAAGGGGAAAGCGCATGAGCACCCCACAAGCTCCCCTGCAGGAAATCCGTCTACGGCATCACCAGAAGCAAATCCTGCGCTACCGGCGCGGCAAGATGGGAATTGCGGCTGTGCCCGGCAGCGGAAAGACGTTCACGCTTTCGCTGTTAGCAGCCCAGTTGATCCGCTTAGCCCCCCTGGCGGACGATCAGGAGGTATTGGTCGTCACGCTGGTAAATTCTGCCGTTGATATCTTCTACCAGCGCGTCAGCCAATTCATCAGCTCCTACGGCCTGTTGCCCAGTCTGGGCTACCAGGTGCGCACGCTGCACAGTCTGGCGCACGACATCGTGCGCGAGCGACCTAGCCTGGTAGGCCTGCCGGAGAACTTTTCCATCATAGACGAGCGCGCCGCCGACAGTATCCGCAATGAGATCGCTGTCTCCTGGTATCGAGCTCACCCGGATATTTTAGAAGACTATATCAAAACTGATATTGAAGAGAATAAAGCCATACAGCTGCGCCGCAAAGATATCCCCGAAATGGTCCAGGACCTGGCACTGTCCTTCATTCGCAGCGCAAAAGACCTTCAGTTAACGCCCGAGCAGGTCCTGGCACGCCTGGACAAACTACCGCTGCCGCTGCCCCTGGCACAGGTTGGCGCCGAGCTGTACGCAGATTATCAGCGTGCGTTGATCTACCGCTCGGCGGTCGATTTTGATGACCTGATCCGCCTGGCTTTGCAGGCGCTGCAAACCGATCCCGTGTATTTAGAGCGCTTGCAGTATCGCTGGCCTTACATCCTGGAAGACGAAGCCCAGGACAGCAGCCGCCTGCAGCAGGAAATCCTGAGCTTGCTCAGCGGGCCAAAAGGAAACTGGGTGCGCGTGGGCGACCCTAACCAGGCGATTTACGAGACCTTTACCACCGCCAACCCACGCTATTTGCGCCAGTTTATCCAATCGCCTGGCGTGCGCTCTGCCGAGCTGCCCAGCTCGGGTCGTTCCACGCACAGTGTGATCCAATTGGCCAATTTCCTGGCGCAGTGGACCAGCTCCAGCCACCCCATCCCCGGCGTGCGCGATGCCCTGGCCGCGGCTCCCGAGATCCAACCCGTGCCGCAGGATGACCCCCAACCCAACCCGCCCGACCAACCGGAGCAAATCTATCTGCACGCCAGAGCCTTTTCGCCTGAGGCCGAGATCAACGTAGTTGCCGATTCACTGGCGCGCTGGCTGCCGGACAATCCCACGCGCACCGTGGCAGTGCTCACCTCGCGCAACGTGCGCGCCAATGAGCTGGTAGACGCCCTGAAAGCGCGCAATATTGATTTTGTGGATGATCTCCTGCGCAGTACTTCCGCCACGCGCCAGACAGCCGGCACGCTGGAAACGGTGCTCAAGGCCCTGGCTGACCCCCAAAATCCACGCCTGCTGGCAGATGTCTATACGCGCATTACGCCCAAACCAGAAGGCGGCCCGCAGGCAGAAAAACGCCGCAAACGTAATGCGGAGCGCATCCGCAAGTGCCAGACCCTGGAAAATTATCTGTGGCCTGAACCGGGTGGTGATTGGCTGGACACGCTCAACCTGGAAGAAAGCGACCCTGCCGCCTACCAGGAATTGGATGACTTCCGCCGCCAGATCCAGACTTGGCAGAAAGCCGTGCTGCTGCCCATCGATCAGCTGGTGCTGACTTTGGGACAGGATCTCTTCTCCACGCCGGTAGACCTGGCGCTGAACCACAAACTGGCGGTGCTGCTGCGCCAGGCCAGCCAGGCCAACCCCTCCTGGAAGCTGCCCGAGCTTTCCGCCGAGCTTGACGTCATCGCCAGCAACGAAAGACGTTTTATCGGTTTTAGCAGCAGCGATTCTGGTTTTAATCCCGATCTCTACCCGGGCAAGGTGGTGGTATCCACTATCCATAAAGCCAAAGGCCTGGAATGGGACCGCGTGTACCTGCTTTCAGCCAGCCAGTATGATTTCCCAGCCGGCTTGCCGGGTGAGAAATTTATTGCCGAAAAATGGTTCATCCGCGATCAGCTCAACCTGTCTGCGGAGACCCTGGAGCAGTTGCGCATCGCCTTTTCCAGCGATGAAAACGAGTGGTACCAGGAAGGCGAAGCCAGCCAGTCGGCGCGCCTGGATTATGGGCGCGAGCGCCTGCGCCTGCTGTATGTTGGTATCACGCGCGCCCGGCGCGAGCTGGTCATCACCTGGAACACGGGCAGGCACAAGGATCAGCGACCTGCCGTGGCTTTCGAAGCTCTGCGTGGCTTCTGGGAACAGGAATTCGCTGGACGTGGAGCACAGGATGAGGAGGATCGCTGATGACCTTACCGGCTGAATTTTCCTTTAACCAGAGCAGCCTGCAAGATTACCTGGACTGCCAGCGGCGTTTCGAGCTGCGCTACCTGTTGCGCCTGAGCTGGCCAGCCGTGGAGATTGAGCCGGCCCTGGAAAACGAGCGCTTCATCCGCCGCGGATCAACTTTCCATCGCCTGGTGCACCAACATCTGATTGGCATTCCAGAGGCGCGCCTGGCGCCGTACGCGGATGAGCCAGAGCTTTCCCAATGGTGGCAGGCTTATCTGAAGCAGGCCGGCAAGCTGCTCGGTGATTGCCTTTCAAAATACCCGGAGACGATGCTCACCACCGAGCTGGCCGGGCAGATCCTGGTAGCCAAATTCGATCTGCTGTGCCTGCAGGAAGATGGCACCCTGCGCATTATCGACTGGAAAACCTCACGCTTTCCACCGCAGCGCAGACGCCTGGCAGAACGCATGCAAACTCACATCTATCCGTTTGTATTGGTGCGCGCTGGAGCAAGCCTGCTGGGTCGAGAAATCCAGCCCGTGCAGGTACAAATGGTCTACTGGTATACCAGCCAACCCGAACAGCCGCTGATTTTCGCCTACGATCAGGCGCAGTATGCGCGTGACGAACAGCTCTTATCCAGCCTGATCAGCGGCATTGCCAGCCAGGCAAACGGCGAATTTCCTCTCACCAGTTATGAAGAGCGCTGCCGCCTGTGCACCTACCGCTCGTTATGCCAGCGCGGCGTGCAGGCCGGGGAAATTGAAGAATTTAGCGGCGATTCAGAGCCAGGCACGACAGGCCTGTTGGATGATTTGGATTTTGACCAGATTGGTGAGATTGAATACTGATATGGCTGAGTGGATTGAACCCTATCCGGTAAGCGTGCCGGAAGAGCTGGTCGCCGCCGCCGGTGGGAATCCCTTGGTGGCCAAAGTGCTTTACCAGCGCGGCTTCACCCAGGCGGAGCAAGTTCAAGCCTATCTGAATCCTGATCTTTACCAGCCAGCTTCAGCCTATGATCTGCCCGATATGGGTATCGCCGTTGAGCGCCTACAGCGCGCCCTGCAGCATGGCGAGCGCATCTGCGTGTGGGGCGATTTCGATGTGGATGGGCAGACCTCCACCACCCTGCTGGTCGATAGCTTGCGCCAATTGGTTGGGCGTCCCCTGGGAGGGCGTCCCCTAGAAGGGGTGGTAAGCTACCATATCCCACTGCGCGCCACGGAAGGCGACGGCATCCAGCTAACTGCTCTGCAGAATGCCCTGGACGAGGGTGTGGACCTGCTGGTGACCTGTGATACCGGTATCGGCGCACACGCATCTATCGACTATGCGAATTCCCGCGGTGTAGATGTGATCGTCACCGACCACCACGGCCTATCCGACAGCCTGCCGGCTGCCCTGGCAGTGATCAACCCCCACCGTTTGCCCGAAGGTCACCCGCTGTCTTACCTGCCTGGCGTGGGCGTGGCTTACCAGCTGATCGCCGCCTTGAGCGCAGCCTGCGGACAGCCTGAGATCGCCGCAGCCCAGCTCGACCTGGTTGCCCTGGGGATCGTGGCGGACGTTGCTTTGCTGCACGGCGACTGCCGTTATCTCCTGCAGCGTGGTCTGGCGCGCCTGCGCGCCGCTGAACGCGCCGGTCTGCGTGCCCTGTACGAACGCGCCGAGCTCAATCCGGCCGGCATGAGCGAGGAACACATCAGTTTTGTGATCGCCCCGCGCCTGAATGCCATCGGCCGTTTGGGGGACGCCAACCCGGTCGTGGATTTCCTGACCATCGACGATCTGGTCCAGGCGCGTGTATTTGCGCTGCAGTTGGAAGCGCTTAACGAGCGGCGCAAGCTGCTCAGCGAACAGATCTTCCAAGGCGCACAGACGCAGCTCGACCAGGACCCCGAGTTGCTGCAGCACGCCGCCCTGGTCCTCGCCCATCCCCAATGGCCTCCGGGAGTGATCGGCATCGTCGCCAGCCGCCTGGTGGAACGCTACGCCAAACCGGTGATCCTGCTGAATGGCCCGCAAGAAGGGCCCTGGCGCGGTTCGGCGCGCTCCATACCGCCGGTGCACATCACGGAAGCCATAGCCGCGATAGCCGCCCAGGCAGACCTGCTGGAAGGCTTTGGCGGGCATCCCATGGCTGCCGGGATGCAGGTCAAAGCCGGCAAACTGGATGAATTCCGCCAGCGCCTTGCCCAGGCCGTGCAGGCACAGTTGGCAAAAACTCCTTACGATTCACGCCTGAGCATCGATGCTTACCTGCCTTTGCCAGAACTCAATCTAGCCTGGGTGCAGGAGATTGAACGCCTGGCGCCGTTTGGCGCCGGAAGCCCGGCGCTCACATTGGCGACGCGCGACCTTGTCGTGCAGTCCTCCAGCCAGGTCGGGCGCGAGTCCGAGCACCGCATTGTCAGCGTGGCAGATGCTGGCGGCGCCACCCAACGGGTCTTGTGGTGGAATTCCGGCGGTCTGCCCTTGCCGCCCGGCAAGTTCGATCTGGCATATATCGCCCGCACCAGCACATTTCGCGGGCAGCTGGATGTGCAGGTGGAATGGCGTGCGGCGCGCCTGCACCCGGAAGATGCTGCCGCAATCGAGGTTGTTCCATCTGAAATTGAGATCAGCGATATGCGCCGCCACCCCCGCCCAGCAGAGCTGCTCAGAGAGCTGGCTGCCGAGCCCTCCACCGGCATCTGGGGCGAGGCGGTAAGTTTGGAAAGCATCCACTTCACCGATCGAAATCAGCTGGCGACCGCGGAGCAATGGGTCATTTGGACCACCCCACCCGGCCAGCAAGAACTGCGCCGGGCAGCGCAGATCGTTTCCCCCACGCGTATCTATCTCTTTGCTATCGAACCAGGGCTGGATCGCCTGGAACCTTTTTTGCAGCGTCTGGCAGGTTTGATCAAACACACTCTGAGCAAATACGCTGGACGCGGCAACCTACCCGCGCTGGCTGCGGCGATGGCCCATCGCGATGAGACCATCCTATGTGGGTTGGACTGGTTTGAAGAGCGTGGTTCCATCAGCTACACGAAATCTGATGATTTGCATGTGCAAATTCAGGCTGGAGATAATCTGCACAAGCCAGGTCTGGCAGCGCGTGAGGCAGTCTTGAAACACCAGTTGGAAGAAACGGCTGCTTTTCGCAATTACCTGCGCTGGGCCGATCCACAGCAAATCGCCAATCTGCTCGGGTCAGCAGCAGAAGCCAGCCGCTCAATAACGCAATAATCCTTTACATCACACGCGGGAGTCATTTATGAGTGATCAACAAGTCATTTTTTCAATGGTGCGGGTCGGGCGGGTCTTTCCCTCCACCAACAAACAGGTCCTGCGGGATATCTCGCTCGGCTTTTACTACGGCGCCAAGATTGGCGTCCTAGGGCTGAATGGCTCTGGCAAGAGCACCCTGCTGCGCATCATCGCCGGGAAGGACACTGGCTACAATGGCGAGGTGACTTTCTCAAAAGGCTACTCGGTCGGGCTGCTGGAGCAAGAGCCGGAATTGGACGACACGAAAACCGTGCGCCAGGTCGTCCAGGAAGCTGTCCAACCCATTGTGGAACTGCTGGCTGAATATGATGACATCAACGCCCAATTCGCTGAGCCAGACGCCGATTTTGATACGCTGATCGAACGCCAGGCCAGGCTGCAAGAAACCCTGGACCATGTCGATGCCTGGACGCTGGACAATCGCCTGGAGCTGGCCATGGACGCTCTGCGCTGCCCGCCGCAGGATACACCCGTCAAGATTCTGTCGGGCGGCGAGCGCAGGCGGGTGGCGCTCACGCGCCTGCTGCTCACCGAGCCAGATATCCTGCTGCTGGACGAGCCCACCAACCATCTTGATGCCGAGTCGGTCGCCTGGCTGGAGCGCCATTTGCAGCAGTACGCCGGCACAGTCATCGCCGTCACGCACGATCGCTACTTTTTGGATAATGTTGCCGGGTGGATTCTGGAATTGGACCGCGGCTTCGGCATCCCCTGGCGCGGCAATTATTCCTCCTGGCTGGAACAGAAGGAGGAACGCCTGCGCCGGGAAGAGAAAGCTGAGAGCAAGCGTATCCAGACCCTGGAGCGTGAGCTGGAATGGATCCGCATGTCGCCCAAGGCGCGCCAATCCAAAGGCAAAGCCCGTTATACCGCCTACGAAAACCTGCTTTCGAAGGAGGCTGAACAGCGCCGCGAAGAACTGGAAATCTACATCCCACCAGGCCCGCGCCTGGGAGATGTGGTGATCGAACTTAACAAGGTCAGCAAAAGCTATGGCGAGCATCTGCTGATTGATGATCTCGATCTTTCCATCCCACCTGGCAGCATTGTGGGCGTGATCGGCCCCAACGGCGCCGGGAAAACCACGCTATTACGCCTGATCACCGGACAGGAACAGCCCGACAAGGGCAGCCTGCGCATTGGCGAAACTGTGCAGATGGCGTATGTCGATCAAAGCCGCGCCAGCCTGGATGCAGATAAAAATGTCTGGGAGGAGATCTCCGGCGGCGAGGAGCTGTTCGACCTGGGCGGGCGCAAGCGCAACAGTCGAGCCTATGTATCTTCGTTCAATTTCCTGGGCTCGGACCAGCAGAAGAAAGTTGGCACGCTCTCGGGTGGCGAGCGCAACCGGGTGCATCTGGCAAAAACATTACGCACGAGCGCCAATGTGATCCTGTTGGACGAGCCGACCAATGACCTGGACGTCAATACCCTACGCGCCCTGGAAGAAGCCCTGAACAATTTCGCCGGCTGCGCCATCGTCGTTTCCCACGATCGCTGGTTCTTGGACCGCGTCGTCACGCACATCCTGGCCTTTGAAGGCGATTCACAGGTGCGCTGGTCGGTAGGCAACTGGTCGGATTACGAAGCTGATCGCAAGCGCAGATTGGGCAAAGACGCCGAGACGCCCCACCGCATTAAATATCGCAGCTTGACGCGTTAGCCGTGCAGACAGGAGATGATCATGAATAAAGTACGCTGGGGTTTACTTTCGACAGCCAATATCAACCGCCGGGTCATCCCCGCCATGCGCATGAGCGCGCGCGGAGAGCTGGTCGCCGTCGCCAGCCGCGACCTGGTCAAAGCCCGCCAGTATGCCAAAGAATGGGAGATCTCCCAGGCATTCGGGTCTTATGAGGAAATGCTCACTTCCGGCGCGGTGGATGCCGTTTACATCAGCCTGCCAAACCACTTGCACGCCGAATGGACCATCAAAGCCCTGGATGCCGGTGCGCACGTGCTTTGCGAAAAACCCTTCGCGCTGACTGTGTGCGCAGTCGATGAAATGATCGCCGCCAGCCAGCGTTCAGGCCGCGTCCTGGCCGAGGCCTTCATGTACCGCCATCACCCCCAGACGAAGCTGCTGGGCGAGATGGTGCAGAGAGGCGAGATCGGCGAGCTGCTGGCTATGCGTGGGATCTTTAATTTTGCCATCGCCAATCGCCAGAATATCCGCCTGGAGCCGGACCTGGGCGGCGGTTCGTTGTGGGATGTCGGCGTCTACCCGCTCAGCCTGGCTCAATATATTTTCGGCTCAACGCCAGATTGGGTCAGCGCCTCCCAGCATATCGGTCCCAGCGGCGTCGATGAGAGCTTTTTTGGTCTGCTGCATTATCCCAGCGGCGTTACTGCCCAGATCATGTCCTCCCTGGAATCGCCCTACTTTACCAGGGCTGAGATCATCGGTACGCAGGGCCGCCTGGTGCTCAAGCAGCCCTTCAGCGGGCAAGATGAAAACACCGTGATCCGCCACCACACCCAAGAAGGCGAATTGCACGAGATCCCTGTCCCCGACGAATACCTGTACCTGGGCGAAATCGAGGATATGCACGCCGCCATCCTGGACGGGACGCCAACCTATCTGAGCCTCGACGAGACGCGCAACCACGTACGCACCGTATTGGCGCTCTACCAGGCAGTAAGCCAAGGTGTGATCGTGCAGCTCTGAGCATCTTAATTGGACTCAAATTTTGTTTGCCAGGAGGTGTGCTGTGTCCTCTCGATTATTCAGCCTGATGATTTTGTTGAGCCTGGCTGCTTCGCTAATCCACCATCCGCAGCAAGCACTCACAACTATCGCCGTACCGGTCCTGAAATGGAGCGAGGGCGGCTGCGGCAGTTGGTGCCAGACTGGCTGGTATTCTTCCCCTGCCATCGCAGACCTGGACGGGGATGGAAAGCCAGAAGTTATCGGCTCTGGTTACTCCATTTCGGTCGTGGATGGAGAGACCGGCGCCTTGAAATGGCAGGTCGCCTCAGGTTATGACCGCAACACCCCCGGCGCCAGCCCGGTTGGGCGCACCTGGCCTGGGATTGTTACCACAGATATTGATGCTGATGGGCAGCTAGAAATTGTCACCGCCCACAGCGGGGGATACGTGGCAGTTTACGATCACAATGGCTATTTCCAACCAGGCTGGCCCCAACGTCCTACCGACCGGGAACTGCGCGGCCTGACAGTATTCGACCTGGACAGCGACGGCACGGCGGAAATTATCGTTACCGGGGCAGTCTACAATGAAATCAATACCTGGGTATTCGAACATACAGGCGCGTTACGCCCTGGCTGGCCGCAGTTAACCAACGATAGCGGGTATGCGCATGGTGTTTTTAATGACAATTCCGCAGCTGGAGACCTGGACCAGGATGGGCAGGCAGAGATCATTGTCCCATCCGATGTGCATTACATTTGCGCTTACAACCAGGGTGGCGTTCAGCTCCCAGCAAATCCAGTCTACGGCGGCAAAACCTGGGGCAAGGTGGGAGTATGGGAAAGCTATGCCATCGAGCTGCGCGGCTGGGGGACATGCGATATCAACGACGATCGTTCAGAACGCTACCGGGCAAATTTTGCAGATGGCGCTAGCGCGATCGCCGACGTGGATGGAAATGGCTCAAATGAGGTCGTTGTCACCGGGAATGTCTACGACTGCATCGACGGCTATCCCAGCCGCTATAATGGTGTGTTTATCTTCAACGGCGACCGTAGCCGCTTTGCCAACGGCGAATTTGATTGGCATGCCGCCCCCATCGACACCGGAGCGCCGCTCATCGAAGACTACACTGTCATGGAGACTATCCAACCCAATCCGGTGACAGCCGATCTGGATGGAGATGGTAAACTGGAAATTTTATACGCCTCCTACGATGGTCGCCTACACGCCTTCTGGCTGGACAAAACCGAGCACCATGCCTGGCCTTATGACCTGGCTGAATTGGGTGGTGGCGCGATCCGCTTCGCCTCCGAACCGCTGGTGGTCGATTTAAACAATGACGGGAAGGCTGAAGTTTTGTTCAGCTCCTGGGTTGAGAAGGATAGTGGTTTGACCGGCGCGCTGCACATTCTGGATTACAGCGGGGAGAGTTTACACACTGTACCCCTGCCTGCTGATCCGGAGGCGAGCTGGAATGGCGGACTGCCAGCGCCTACCCTAGGCAATCTCGACGGCGATCCTGACCTGGAAGTGGTGGTTAATACTGCACAAACTGGCCTGGTTGCCTATGATCTCCCTGGCACCGACCAGGCGCGCATTCAATGGGGTACGGGGCGCTGGAACTACCAGCGCAGCGCTTCCCAACTATCCGGGATCGTTAGCCAGGTGAGCTTGAGCGTCAATCGACTGGCGGCCAGTCCAGGTGAAGAATTGAGCTATTCAGTTCTGATCGAAAGCCGCGGCCCAGAAATCCCACTGGTAACGCTGGATAGTCTTTTACCAGTTGGCGTCATCCGTAGCGGAACGCCCAGCGCTTCCAGTGGCGCTATTAGCCTGGTTGGCGACACCCTGCACTGGGAAGGATCTTTATCGCCAGCGCAGCCGGTGACCATACAATTTTCGCTCCAAATATTAGATGGGATCAGTAGCGGAATCATGATCGAAACAAGCATTACGGTGAACGACGAGCAAGGTGGACCGCTCGTACGCCAGGCGACCAGCATCGTCGATGGATTTAGCGCGGCGCTACCTTTGATCTTCAGCCATTAACCGCCCGCCGGATCGTACTGCTCAGGCTTCCTCCGCCTCATGTTGGGCGATATCATCACGCAACACACCCTGCATGGGGATACCAATCCGGTATGCTGCTGAGCTGACTGCATGGCTGATCACCGGTCCTGTGAACAACAAGATCACGATCAGGATCAAGCCCTTCCCAAAACCGATTAAAGTCAGATTCACTGCCGCAATCGTTAACAGGACCACGCCAAAAACACCGACTTTACCCGTGGCATGTAAGCGCGTATAAACATCCGGCATACGCAAAAAGCCCAATACACCGAGGATCGAGAAGCTTGTCCCGATGAGGATAGCCAGAAGAGCCAGGAGCTGCCGAACCAGAGTAAAACCGGAATTGAATTCCATCACAGTGCCTCAAAATATCGATTGGTCAACGATGTAACGTGCCAGCGCCAGCGTGCTCACAAAGCCCAATAATGCCAGCGCCAGAGCTACGTCCAGGTACAGGCTGGAATTGCGTAAAAGTGCCACCAATACCAGCACTGCCACCGACAAAGTAACTGCCAGATCCGCGGCGATCAGGCGATCAATTACATTTTCGCCGCGCCACACCCTCCACACGCACACCATCAACAGCAGGATATGGATCGCCAGAGCGATTTGCAGGACATTTGTTAAAAACGTTTCCATAGATCAAACTTCTCCAAAACACTAATCAATAATCTTGCTCAACAGTTCCTGCCGCAGCACCTGGGCTTCATGTACATATTCCTGGCTGCGGCGTACATCCAGGCAGTGCACGAATAACTCGCCATCTTCGGAGATCTCCATGGTGATTTCACCCGGCGTAACTGTCAGCGCATACGCGCTTAAGGCTGCGCCCAGGTCGTTACTGCACTGCGTGGGAATGCGGATAATGCCCGGATAGATGGGCAAGCGCGGCGATAAGACTATCTGCGCCACCACAACCCCACTCTTGATAATATCCACGACCAGGACTGCCAGGAAGCGTACCAGCGCCCACAGCGCCTGAGGCAGGCGCGCCAGGTTATGTACGATCTTTCCAGGCTGCACAAAAAAGATCACCAGACCCGCCAAGAGCACCCCGAGCACGATATTACCAGGCTCGATATTAGCGGTCAGCGCCAGGTAGATCAACAGCAGGGGCAGTATGGACAGCAGTATGCGCAACATCGGTTTATCCTCCCAGAACCAGCGCAATATACTGCGCGGGGTCGATCATCCAGCTGGCTGCGGCATGCGCCAGCTCAACCAGGCGTTCTGGCCACAAACCAAACAGGATGCACAGGCTGATCAGAAATGCTGGCGCCAGCAGCGAATCTCCCTTTTTCACCTGGCGCTCGGTCTCATCGGCTTGCCACCAGATCTTTTGAAAGGCGCGCAGCGTATAGATCAAGGTCAGCAACCCCGAAAAGCCAATCAAGCCCAGGATCCACAGGCGGTCTACTTCCACCCCGCTCTTAAACAGCCAGAATTTGCTGATAAAACCGTTCAGGGGCGGCAAGCCGGCCAACGCCATGGAGCCCAAGAAAAATAGCACCCCAGCAGCGGGAAGCTGCTTGCCCAGGCCAGTCAGGTTGGTGAACGTGGCGCCCTTTACGGGAGCCCGGCTGGATAGGTAGCCGGCGATCATCAACATCGCCGATTTGATCAGGCTGTGGTTAAAGGAAAAAATCAATGCTGCCGCCAGTGAAACTTCCGTCCCCCAGCCAATACCCACCAGGATAAATCCGATCTGCGCCAATGTAGAATAGGCCAGCATGCGTTTGGCATTGAAGGTGCCTATCGCCGCCAGGCCTCCCAGGACCACGCCGGTCACGCCCACAACGATCAGTACACCGCGCAATACCGCCAGGGCATCCGCCTCCAGGAACAGCAGCGTGCTCATACGCAGAAATCCATAGACCCCCAGTTTGACCACGATCGAAGAGAGCATGGCGCTGACCGGTGTGGGGGCCGCAGTATGGAAGTCGGGCTGCCAAAAGTGAAACGGCATGACCGCCCCTTTGACCATAAAAGCAGCCAGCAGGAAGATCATCGCCAGGGAGGCATACGGATTATCCGGCGATTCAGAAATACGGCGCGCCAGATCGGCCATGTTCAAGGTGCCATAAGCGATATACAGGCTGCCCACCGCCAGCAGCAGCATCACCGAGGCCAGCAGGCTGATATAAAAGTACTTGTAAGCTGCCTCCACGCCATAGCGGTCGTCCGAGATGGCCGTCAAAACCGTTCCAGAGATGACCACCAACTCGGCAAACACAAATAAATTGAACAGGTCGCCGGTCAGGAAAGCCCCACTCAGGCTTGCAGAGAGCATCAGGAAGAACGGGTAATAGGTTGGATAGCTGGCGCTGTACTCTTTGCTCCCCAGGGAGTACACAAAACCGGACCACATGACCAGCTGTACCATCAGCAGGAAGAAAACCGAAACTGGATCAGCCACCAGGCTGATACCGAACGGCGCCGGCCAGGAGCCCAATTGGACAACTAATCCTGACGGTTGGCTGCGCAAAGTCCAGGCAAGCCACAGGCTGACCAATAAAGCCAGGGTGCTCACACCTAACGCAAAATAGGACTGTAAACGATGGTTGCGGCGCAAAAATATTGCCAGGGGCGCGCCCAGCAAGGGTAATAAGATAGGTAAGGTAATCAGCAAAACTGGCGACATCGGTTAATATTTTAATTCGTTGATCTGATCGGAATCGCTGGTCTTATAGCGCACAGACAGCACGTATAACAGAGCCAGCACCATGGAAAATCCGCCCATGCTGATGACGATCGCAGTCAGGATTAATGCCTGTGGGACAGGGTCGCTGATCTGCTGGCTGGCAGTAGTATAGGCGGCCACGACCCCATCGTAAGCGCCGGTGGATAACAGAAATAAATTCACCCCATTCGAAAGGATCACCATCCCAATCGCCGAACGGATCACGTTGCGGCGTAAGATCTGAAACATTCCGATCCCGAACAGCGTGCCCACAGCCAACGCCATCAACAGGTTCATGGTTTCAGGCTCCCTTCCGAGGCTGACGAAAGCAGTTCGCTGTCCCCCTCGTCATCTTTCGGATGCCCCAGGGCACTCAGTATCGAAAGAATGCCGCCCGTCACTGCGATACAAATCGCCAGCTCAAAGAACATAGAAGTGCTCAAGCCAACTCCTTTTGGGAGAGGTAAACCCCACATCTGGCCGAAATCTATGTGGCTGAAAACACTTCCACCAAACAGCAAGGGTAGCAGCGCGGTGATCGCCGCCATCGTCAATCCAATTGCGATCAAGCGCGCAGGTTTGACCCAGAACAGGCGCGCCCGGGTTTCATGGTAGCCGTACACGATATACCACAGCCCAACACTCAAGCCCACGATCACACCGGCGGTAAAGCCATCGCCTGGTTGGTCGTGTCCATAGAGAATATGTGTGAAAGCCAGCAGTATCGCCACCGGCAGCGCAAAAACCACCAGGCTGCGGATCAATGGAGACAGGTGTGCGCCTCCCATACCAGATGAGTGCAAAGGCTTGCCCACTGCAGAGATCACCTGCTCATCACGGTCCCCGGCTTTGCGAACGGCGTAGCGCAGCAAGGAGTAAATCCCATAGCCAGCCACAGAAAATACGGAGATCTCGATCAATGTATCGAAGGCGCGAAAATCCACCACAATCGCGCCCACGATATCCGTGGCGCCGGTCATGACTTTCGCATTCTCGGTATAAAAGGGTGTTACCAGGCTCTGTCGCGGGCGCGAAGTTAATGCCCCTAAGGTCAGTAAAGTCATGAATATCCCCCCGCCCGTAGCCAGTACCAGGTCGCGGGTCAATCCAATCCGTCCCTGGCGATAGGTAAATTCACTGGCCTGCTGGCGTTGATCACGCGGCAGGCGGATCAGGGCCAGGACCAGGATCACCGTGGCCAGGAGATCGACGACAACCTGTACCAGGGCGACATCGGGTGATGGTTCCAGGACGAAAATCAGAGCAATGCTCAGACCAGATATACTCATGGCTACTATGGCGAATAAATCACGGCGTAATAACACGGTCGCAATGGCTGCCACAATGGCCAGGCCCATGGTGAAAATTCGCAACAGCAGCAATTCCAGGCCGAAATCGAAACTCGGCACACCCATCGTGATGTGGAAGATAGGAATCTCGCCAAATAACAGCAGCAAGACCCCCACTGCCGCCAGCATAGTTGCCATATAGTAGCGCAGGGTGCCGGTTTGCAAGCGCGTAGCCCGGTAAGCCAGGCGATCGATGCCCTTGATAAAGCGATTGTAATAAATATGCAGGTTGAGCTCCGGCAATATCCGGCGCTGGAAGGCGCTGAAATGCCTGCGCCAGATGAACAAGGCGCTGCCCAGGCTAACCGCCACAATGCTCAATAACAAAGGTACATTGATCCCGGTCCATAACGCAAACGACACCTTGACTTTATCCCCATAACCTACCTGGGCAGCCTGGGCCAGAAGTTCAGCCACGGGTTTGGGCTCAGGGATCACGGAAAGCAGGAATGATATCAGCGCAGGAATGGCTGGCGCCAGCCACATCATCCACGGAGCTTCATGAATGGCAAGACGATCTTGTTTTGGCTTCCCCAGAAAGGTCTCTTTGATCAGCATCCCCGCGGCCGCCAGCAGCATCGCCCCGCCTGCCACCACACTGATGGTCAATATACGCCCCATGATTTGTGGCACATCCGGATGGATTACGGTCGCCAGTAATGTTTCTTTCGCCAGAAAGCCAAACAGAGGCGGCAGCCCTGCCATGGACAGCGCCGCAATGGTTGCTACCCAAAAACTGCGCGGCATTTGCACCCGCAGACCGCCCAGCTTACGTACGTCGCGCGACCCGGCTTCGTGATCAATACTTCCTGCTACCAAGAACAAAGCGCTTTTATACAAAGCGTGCGCCAGTATCCCTACAACCAGCGCTTTGAAGGCGATCTCCGAATCCTGCCCCAGCAGCATCACCAGCACGCCCAGCTGACTGATGGTGGAATAGGCTAGGATGCCTTTCAAATCGTGCTGGCGCAAGGCATTGTAAGCGCCCACCAGCATGGTCAGCATCCCCACGGAAGTCAACAACCAGAACCACGGTTGCGTGTCGCCCAGCAGCGGATGAAAGCGCGCCAGTAAATACACGCCAGCCTTCACCATCGTGGCGGAGTGTAAAAAAGCGCTGGCAGGCGTGGGAGCGCTCATCGCGTCTGGCAGCCAGATATGAAATGGGGTTTGGGCGCTCTTGGTGAACGCCGCCAGACCCAGCAAGCCCAGGACCCACAAGTACTGCTCACTGGCCCGGATGTGCTCACCGGCGTCTAAGATCTGTATAAAGCTAACCCCATTGGCTGAGACTGCCAGGATCATCAAGCCCATTAACAGGGCAATCCCACCACCGCCCGTGATGATCAGGGCTTTGAAAGCTCCCTGGCGAGCAGCTTCGCTCTTCGTCTTATGTGCAATCAGCAAAAATGAAGTAATGCTGGTCAGCTCCCAGAAGATGAACAACAAAACGATATCTGCGGCCAGTACCACCCCCAACATGGCCAGCATAAACCACAGTAGATAGAACAGAAAGCGCCCGGCATCTTCATCATGAGCCAGGTAGCCGCTGGCATACAGCAACACCATCGTGCCAATCCCGGTGATCAGCAGCGCAAACAGCAGGCTCAATCCATCCACAGCCAGGCTGAGGCGCAGACCAAAATCTGGGATCCAATCAAAACTCAGGTTGATCGTTTCACCAGCATTGATTTGGGGAACAAAACGCAGAAAATGAATAAACAGCCCCCCACTGACCAGGGCTAGAACCCCAGCCAGCCTCCCGGGAGCCAATACTGCTAACCCGCCCTTAAGATGGACAACTAAAGGGAGTAAAGAGATCAGAGCAAGGATTAAAAATGGTAGTAGAAGGTCAATTCCACCCAATCAGGCCTCCTGCTGTGCGTAATTATTGAACTGACTGAGAGTAACTATACCATTTTATTGGTACGTTATGAAATATGCTCCCTTACAAATGCCCGTATGTTGCATCATCCGCTGCACTGGTTGGTGACCACTGTGTTTTACCGGGAGTTTTCTTCCTCCGACGCCGGATAAACTTATCTATTTCTACGATCCAGAAACTGGCAAAGGCAATCGCCAGAATGCGCCACCATGCAGCTATATCCAGCGGAGCGCTGGTCAGAGCTACATTCATAAAAGGCACATAGGTAAATAGCATTTGTAACACAACCATACCGGCAATCCCGGCAAATACCCAACGGTTGCCGGTGGGGCCAATCTGGAATATCGAATAGGTCAATGAACGGCAGTTGAGCAGGTAGAAGATCTCGATGAAGACCACTGCGTTCACCGCTGCCGTGCGCGCCTCAACAATACTCGCCCCGCGCAGCAATTCCCATTCATACAAGCCAAACGAGCCGATTAATATCAACACCCCTACCAGGATCGTGCGCCAGATCAAAGCCGGCGTGAGAATCGGATCATCCGGATTGCGAGGCAGGCGCTGCATAATATCCGGTTCTTTCAGCTCGAGGGCCAGGGTAATTCCAAGCAAAGCTACTGTGGTCATATTGATCCACAAAACCTGGATCGGTAAAATGGGCAGCCCGACCCCGATCAACAAAGCCAGCAGGATTACCAGCCCTTGCCCGATATTGGTCGGCAAGGTCCAGGCAATGATCTTGGTCAGGTTATCGAAAACCGTGCGCCCCTCCTCAACCGCGGCGGCGATGGTGGCAAAATTATCGTCAGTGAGGACCATATCGGCAGCTTCTTTGGCGACATCTGTCCCCGTGATGCCCATGGCTACCCCGATATCGGCGCGTTTCAAAGCCGGGCCATCATTCACTCCGTCACCGGTCATTGCCACAACCTGCCCTCTGGCCTGCAGAGCCTCAACCAGGCGTAGCTTCTGCTCAGGACTCACCCGGGCAAATACATCCACATTTTCGATCGCTTCGATCAACTCGGCATCGGTTAATGCACCTAATTGGCGTCCAGTCAGTGCAGCCGGTTGCCCGCTCGTTGTATTGGTGCCAGCCTGCAATATTCCCAATTCTCGGGCGATGGCCAGGGCAGTCGCCGGGTGGTCGCCGGTAATCATCTTGACCCGGATCCCAGCCTTCTGGGCAGCGGAAACTGCCACAATCGCTTCAAATCGAGGGGGATCAATCATCCCCTGCAGCCCCAAAAAGGTCAGCCCGCTATGAAAATCTGCGTGCTGGATATTGCGCTTATTGTCATCGAAATCTTTGCGCGCAAATGCCAATACCCGGAAACCCCGCTCTGCCATCCTCTCTGCCACCTGGTGGATCTTCCCCACATCCAGTGCTGTGATCCTGCCTTCGGAATCCAGCCCATTGATGCTTTTCTCCAGAATAACCTCGACTCCACCCTTAAGATATGCGCGATTTTGCCTGCCGGTTGCTGCGACAAGCGCTTGTTGGTGCAGGGTAGCCATATACTGGAATTCGCTCTCGAACGGGATGCCATCCAGACGCGGGTAAGCGCGGGAAAGATGCCCATCCAGATCGATATTACTTTTCTCTCCCAAAACCAGCAGCGCTACTTCCGTCGGATCCCCGACATGTACAGCCTGCCCATCCTGATAAGAGTAAGTGCTGTCATTGCAGAGCATACCGGCTGTAATGGTTTCATACAAAGCAGTGCCAGGCTGCCGGGAAAGCTGGGCACCATCTTGAGATTGAATTTCTCCAAAAGGCTCATACCCTGCACCACTGACAGTATAAGTAAGCTCGCTGGAGTAAATCTCCTGCACGGTCATCTGGTTTTGCGTCAGGGTGCCAGTCTTGTCGGAACAAATGACCGTCGTGCTTCCCAGGGCTTCTACAGCTGGCAAGCGGCGAATGATTGCTTGCCGGCGCGCCATGCGGGATACGCCGATCGCCAGGGTCACTGTCAGTGCCGCTGGCAGCCCTTCCGGGATCATCGCAACGGCCAGGGCAATTGCCGCCGTCAAAGTATCAATGACTGGATCACCACGCAACACGCCAACGCCAAATGCGATCGCGGCAACGATTAATATCGCATAGAGAATTAACCGGCTGAATTGTTCGATTTTGCGGGTCAAGGGGGTTGCCAGAGAGTCCGCAGAAGCAATTAACTGGGATACGCGCCCCACTTCGGTCGCATCTCCGATGGCGGTAACAATCCCCTTTGCCTGTCCATAGGTGACCAGAGTCGAAGCATAGGCCATGTTGCGCCGGTCTGCCAATGAAGTATCTGGGGAGAGAATGATTTCAGCCTCTTTGAACACTGCCTGCGATTCACCTGTCAGGGTCGCCTCAGCAATTTGCAGATCACGAGTGCTGATCAATCTCAGGTCTGCCGGCACCTTGTCTCCCGACTTCAAGCTGACAATATCGCCTGGCACCAGCTCTGCAGCAGAGATACGCGTCATCTTGCCTGCCCGGATGGCCGAGGCTTCCGTCGACATGGTCTCTGCCAAAGCTTCGATCGCTTTTTCGGCGCGCGCCTCCTGGATGTATCCCAGGATGGCGTTGACCAGCACCACCCCAAAAATGATCAGCGCATCTTTGATGTCTTTGACGACCGCAGTGATCACCGCGGATGCCAGCAGGATGTAAATCAGGGGATTGTGAAATTGGAGCAGAAAACGTATGAACGGGCTTTGTCTCTGCTGGGGAGTCAGCCGGTTTGCACCAAATCGTTCCTGGCGGTGTTTGATCTCAAATAAATCTAATCCGAATTGTGCGTCGGAATCCAAGAGTTCAACAACTTCACCACCCGGTAAATGATGCCAGTGTTTCCCCAGCAAAGTTTGCATCGCCTGAAATCTCCCAGCCTAAAGATGTATGCGAATGGTGCCTAGGCATTAGAGCCCTAATTGTCTGCGCATGTTCATATAATTGGTTACATCGTCTGTAGATATCAGCCTGATCTGCCCTTCACCATCCTTTACCGAAAGGAGACCGTTCGGTGCTTGCTGCAGCAGCTTAATGGTATCCATAATCGGCAGCTCGGAGTCGACCTCAGTTAATCTTACCAGTGGGACCATAAGCTGTGAAGCCGTTCTAAAGCGCCATTTGCTCTGCGGCACATTTTGAATGTCCTTGAAGGAGACAACACCTATGGGCTGGCCATTCTCAACCACCAGGAAACGTCGGTAACTCCCTACCAGGATATACTGGTGGACAAGCTGGTACAGCGTGCTAAGCGGGCTGATCGAAGGCATCACGCCTCCCGCAACCTGCCCGGCTTTTACACCTTCCAAAGTCTGGCGCAATTCCATCTGCTGGTTAGCCGAGCTGGCAATGCTGCGCAAAAACCAGCCAATAAAGAGGAAGTACAGGCCGTTGCCCAGGTTACCGGTTAAGGACATGAACAACCCCAGGCCCATAAACCCGAAGCCGAACAGCTGACCGCCCGCAGACGCCAGGCGTGTTGCCCGAGCTATGCTGCCAGTCAGCTTCCAGACCACAGAACGGAAGATTCGCCCACCATCCAATGGAAAAGCGGGAATCAGATTAAACAAGGCCAGCATCAAGTTCACCTGCGCCAGGTAACCGGTAGGCGCTGCCAGCATGGGATACTCCAGGTCGATCCAGTAGATCAAGCCAAAAACACCCGCCAGGAGCAAGCTGACCAAAGGCCCAGCGATTGCGATCCGAAATTCCACGCCTGGCGAATGCGGTTCTTCTTTGATCTGAGCCACGCCACCGAAGACGAACAATGAAATTTTTTCCACTGGAATGCCATTACGCAAAGCCAGGATGCTGTGCCCCAACTCGTGCGCTACCACCGAAGCAAAAAACATCACACTGGTGATCCCAGCCATCAGCCAGTATATGGCTGCGCTGTAACCGGGCGCAGAAACGGGTAAAGTATTACTCGCCAGCGACCAGGTCAGGAATGCAAAGATCAGATACCAGCTTGAGTGGATCCCAATCGGGATACCCCACACTTTCCCTAAACGCATTGTGTTTTCCATCGCTTCTCCTATCTACCAACCCACACGAACCAACAGACGTTGTCCGATATTTATCACATAATTCTTAGATATTATATTCGGCAATTTCTGTCCAGTCAATAATACTGAACGTTTCTTATATATTTCTTATACAATTATTATCTACCATGTGGAGGGGTTGTTCATTTCTATCCTCAGACTGAACCATCCCGGGTAAAATTAAGCAATCCAATAAAATATTAGGAGAGCGTTATGCACCCCGATCCTGAAATTTACCAGTTCCTGATGAACCACCTGGCGGGTATATACGCTAATAACCTGGACAGCTACCACCAGACCACCTATCCCGAGCTGAGCCTGTATGAATGGTGGGTAACGCCGCATCGCATCGATGGCTTGCCTTTCCATGACTACATGATGGAATCCAATGCCCGCTTGGGCAGTGTCTTTGGCCTCGACCCACAGCAGGGCATCGAACCACGTCCCCGCTTGGACCTGGCTAACCTGCTCATCCAGCGCTTCGAGAATACGGCCATCGCCAGCTATACCCTGCTCACCAGCCGTACCACCGAAACTGGAGTTATTGTGCATGCACATAATGAAAGCCGGGTGATGGTGAAATTTGCTGGCGGCTGGCAAGTGGTGCATGTGCACAAATCCCCGGCCTGGAACGCTCCCTACCAGCCCCCAGCCTGAAATCAACATTGACTGGAAGGGAACGAATTAAGCAGAAAAGCGTTTAATAATAAGAAGTACTCTTGCTTTTCAGATTGATAATGTATTGAAGGTAGACTCACCTCATGCAACCCAGATCAAGCCAGTCCAATCCACCTGCTTATCCGCCCCACGCAAATCAGCCCCCTCAATCAGGCATACGCCGGCGTCCGCGTGGAGCGGGTCATCCAGGCGTCCAATCGCTCATCGACTGGCTGGCGCCGTGGTCGTTCTGGCTGGCTCTCCTGGCAGCCTTCTTGGCATTGTTCTTGCTCGTTGCCGGCGCGCTGGGGTACTTTGCTTACTTCCAGATCACCGATCGCATCACGCCTGGAGTCCAGGTAGCCAGTATGGATCTGAGCGGCAAACAACTCCCCGATGCAGCAGTGGAAATTCACCAGGCTTTTAACCTGGACCGGCGCATCGTGCTGGATGATGGATTGCAGCCCCTCACCTTACCGCCTGCAGAACTGGGCATCCAGGTAGATGCGGTCAGCACAGCCCAGCAGGCGTTTCTGATTGGACACCGCAAAGATGTGTTCTTTCGCATGGGCGCTTTTCTAACCGGAATAACTCAGGGGGAGCACCTCTCACCGGTAATCCTGTTCGATGAAGCGCGTGCCCGCCTGACTTTGAGCGATATTTCAGCCCAGATCACTGTCCCTGCCCAGGATGCCACCATCCAGGTACAGGATGGCCGTCTGGTAGCCCTGCCGTCCAAAATTGGTTACACGCTGAATCTTGAAGAAACCCTGGTCCCGTTACTGGCATCACCCGAGAACCTCCTGCAAAGTGGCTATTTGAAATTGGTGCTGATGCCGCTGGCGCCGCATGTAGAAGACGCAACACAGCAGCTACAGGTAGCTCAGGCATTTTTGTATGTACCCCACACCCTTCAGGCTTATGATGCCGTGCGTGATGAAAGTTTCACCTGGGAATTGGACCCCGGCTTACTGGCAACCTGGTTGGCTGTAGCGGCTTACGATGATGGCGTCCAGCTCGATCTTTCCACCCCTGCGGTAGAAGCTTACCTGGCGACGCTCAGCGCTCAAATGGGTGATGGGCGCGATCTGGACCCTGTCCAGGATGCCCCACGCGTAAAAGCTGCCTTGTTGGCAGGCGAGACCGCCACCGTGCGTGTGATTCACAGCCCCACCACCTACACGGTCCAATCCGGAGATACGTTGCTGCGCATCGCCTGGCACGTAGGGCTGCCCTTCTGGAAGATCATCCAGGCTAACCCCGGGATGGACCCCGACCACCTGACGCTGGGCCAAACTCTGACCATACCGTCTCAGGACGAGATGCTGCCCTTGCCTGTGGTGCCCAACAAGCGCATCGAGATTAATATCAGCCAGCAGCGTTTATCGGTCTTTGAGAACGGTGAACGTCTACATAAATTTGTGATCAGCACGGGAATCGACCGCTCTCCCACGCAGCCTGGCATCTTCCAGGTCCAGACCCACGAGCTGAGCGCCTATGCCTCGGTGTGGGACCTGACCATGCCGCATTTTCTGGGCATCTACGAGGCCTGGCCGGGTTTCATGAACGGCATCCACGGCCTGCCCACTCTCTCCAATGGGCGTCGTCTGTGGGGTAGTATTCTGGGAAAACCCGCCTCCTATGGCTGTATCATCATGGATCTAGATGCAGCCGAATGGCTGTATGGTTGGGCGGAAGCCGGCGTGGTGGTCGAGATCCAGCCTTAATGACCTCTTTTCGGCCCGGCCGGATACAGAAAAATCCCCTCTCCAAACCGCGCTTCCAGCTCGTGTAATGCGCTCTGCAGCCGCTGCTGGCGCTCATTGGGTGCATCCCACAATGAGAGCTGGCGCGCCTGGCTATGCAGCCCACTCACCCCAACCCCGATCAAGCGCACAGCGCGTCCTTCCCGCCATTCCTTTATAAACAACTCGTGGGCTGCCTGGCTAATGATGTCGGGCTGGTCGGTGGGAGTTTTCAATGAAAGCTGGCGTGTGAGGGTGGTGAAATCCGGCCAGCGCAGCTTGATTTTGACCGTGCTGCCAGCCATATTTTTCTGCTGTAGGCGTTTTGCCACTTGCTCAGCCTGATGATCCATGACTTTAAGCAGCTCCGGCAGGCTGCGCACATCACGTGCAAAAGTAGTTTCCTGGCTGATGGATTTAGTTTCGTAGAATGTAATCACCGGGCGCTCGTCCTGGCCACGCGCGTGGCGCACCAGCTCGTAGCCATGTTTGCCAAATTTTTGAGCCAGCTCGATTTCGCTGCACGCCGCCAGCTCGCCGATGCTGTGAATACCCAGCGTATCCAGGCGTTCAGCGGTCTTTGGACCCACTCCCCACAAAAGATGCACCGGCAGCTGCGCCAGAAATTGAGCTTCCTCCCCTGCTGGCACAATCGTGATCGCGCAGGGGGGCTGGTCCAGGAGTCCGGTCTCACCGGGCAACGGGGTGCTGCGTCCGCGTGCCTTGCCAACATCTGTGGCAATCTTGGCGACCAGCTTGTTGCTGGCTGCCCCTAAAGAACAGGGCAGGCCAAGCTGCTCACGGATATGCGTTTGCAGTTTCCGGCACAGGGTTTCCAGATCATCCGGGTGGGTCGAAACGTCCAGGAAAGCTTCATCAATGGAAATTTGCTCCAATAATGTTGTTGCCTCCCCCAGGATCGCCATCACCTGGCGTGAGACCGCAGAATATTCCCCATGCCGTCCAGAGAGTATTATTAGCTCAGGGCATAGGCGCAAGGCTTTTCCCATCGGCATGGCCGAGCGTACACCCAAGCGTCGCGCCGCATACGAACATGATGCCACCACACCGCGTTGCTCGGGCCTGCCTCCTACTGCAAAAGGCTTGCCCTTCAGCGCAGGATTGCTCAATTCTTCCACTGAACAATAAAAAGCATCCAGGTCCAGGTGGATGATGCGCCGGGGTGCCAGTGTGCTTTCCGTTTCTTCCACAATCAAATTTTAGCAGAAAAAATTCGTCCGCAAAGGCTGCCTTTAGCATGGCTGGCTGCCCCTTTAGAATAGTAAGCTGATGTATAATCATATCAGGTGCCTAGATGGGACTGGAGGTGAAAGATGGAGGAGCCGGATCCAATCCAGCGCTGGTCGATCACCCTTTCACGTGCGATGGGCAGTCTTGGAGCAGAGATTGCTGTCCTGCTCGGGGAGCAACTGAATTTCCATATTGTGCGCCAGGAGCTGATCAATATGGCTGCCAAACTGGCCGGGCATCCTGAAATGGCTCTGGCAGCGATTGATGATCTGGGATTGCTCAACATCTGCCCCGGTCCTCAGACCTGTCGTGATTACCAGCATGCCCTGGCGCAGTTAATGCTTGCCGAAGCCGAACGCGGCGGCTGCATAATTATCGGCCGGGCCGGGCAGGTGATCTTACGCACATCTCCCACTACCCTGCACCTGCGGGTTACCGCGCCATTCGATCTGCGCGTCGAACGGGTTGCAGAACGGATGGGGATTGCCCATCCGGCAGCGCAGGAGCGAGTCAAAGCTACCGATCACAACCGCCAATATTATGTGCGGCGTTATTATCACAGCCATTGGGATGATCCCAACCAGTACGATCTTGTCTTAAACACTGCCTGCCTGACCGCGCATCAAGCTGCGGATATGATTGGTGCTGCCCTGCGCGCCCGTGTACGTTGAACCAGACCCTGCGCCTTGAGGTCCTCTTTGAGCTTGCCAGAAAAAACTCCTCACCAATTCTCTCATCCCGTTGAAGAAGAGTTCGCCCGCATCCTCGATTATTATGGCATCGAATGGGAGTACGAACCACGCACGTTTCACTTGCAATGGGACGAACAAGGCAATGTGACCGAGGCCTTCACGCCTGATTTTTATTTTCCACAACAGGAGCTATATGTGGAATTAACCACCTTACGCCCGAGCCTGGCAACCCATAAGAACCGCAAGCTGCGCCGCATGCAAGAGCTCTATCCGGACATTCACGTTAAACTTTTCAAACGCCGCGAAATGCGTAACCTGATGGTTAAATACGGCTTGCAGCAAGCAGCCGCCCGCATCCAGGGCACCGCGGCGCAGGAAAACTCATGATCCAACCCGAATTACAACCTTTTGCTGAAATTTCCAAAGATATCCGCGAGGTTCTGCTGACCCCCGAGCAGATCCAGGCGCGGGTAATTGAGCTCGGGCGTCAAATTTCGTCAGACTACGCCGAGCGCGATTTGCTGATTGTAGGCGTGCTGAAAGGCGTGCTGATGTTTATGGCGGATTTGTTGCGCCAGATCACCATCCCGGTGGCGGTTGATTTTATCGCCGTCTCCAGTTACTCAGCCGAGGCGCGCGACCGTGGTTTTGTACGCCTGGTGAAAGACCTGGACATCCCTATTACAGGGCGCAACGTGATCTTTATCGAGGATGTCATCGACACAGGTCTAACCTTGAACTACCTGCTGCGAAATTTACGCGCCCGCAGCCCTGCCAGCCTGGAAGTGTGCGTGATGTTTGACAAACCGGTACGCCGCCTGGTAGATATTCCCTTGCGCTACAAAGGCTTTGAGCTGCCTGACCAATTTGTGGTGGGTTACGGGCTGGATTATCGAGAAAAATATCGCAACTTACCGTTCGTGGGCTTGCTGAAAGCAGAAGCATTCTAAGGCTGCTGGCAGGTTAAATAGAAACAGGGGTTCCAAGTAACCTTTATACGATCCACCAAAGTTTTCTCTATCCGCTTAACCTTTCTGTTCAACTTACTAACCAGAAAGGACCTGCAAGCGAGCTCGAGATCATGCTTTCCGCTCTTGGCCTCTGTCCTTTACACCATAACAGCTCTTTTCGAGCAGTTGCTTGGCTTATGACCTCGAGGTCTTACTCGGAAACCACTTGCTCGGGTTACGATACGGGATCTTCTCGGATATTACTTGGAGAAAATTTCCCCGACCCAAACCACTGCAAGCTATGTGAAGGATCGTCGTCCAATTTCTTGGAACTCCCTGCACTTTCAGTATAGACAAATTTA
>CAYXDC010000006.1:78518-84357 GCA_964463505.1 uncultured Anaerolineaceae bacterium | reverse complement strand
GGTGTTTCCGATACAGCTTACAACAAGCAAACCGTCGTCCTCGATTCCAGCTACAATGTGGCGAACTTCCAGTTCCGCTTCTACTTCAAGAGCGATAGCTCGGTGCAGTATGCCGGCTGGTACGTAGACGATATCGGCATCTTCGAATATGCAGTTCCTCCCACTACCGTGGTCTGGACGGAAGACTTCGAAGCCGATCATGGCGGCTTCACCCATGCCGGGACGGCTGACGAATGGGAATGGGGGCTGCCCACTACTGCATTCCCCGGTGGCTGCGCTGATGGAACTCATTGCTGGGATACAGACCTGGATGGCAACTACGAAAATTCTGCCAGCTACTACCTGCAGAGCCCAGCAATTGACCTGAGTGGGGTGGTCTTGCCGCCCGATACTCAGCTGTACTTTAAGTGGCAGCAAGCCATTCATATTGAGAGCGCTACCTATGATCATGCTACCGCGCAATACTCGACCGATGGCTCTACATGGAACACCATGTGGGATCACACTAGCAGCACGGTGACCGAAAATTGGAATCAAAAAAGCTTCGATATCACAGGCGCAGCGGGCGGGAATATCTGGTTCCGGTTTACGGTTTCCAGTGACAGCAGCGTGACCTACGAAGGCTGGTCGCTGGATGGGTTTGAGATCAGCTATCAGCAAGCATACGAAGTACCTGCGCCAGATTGTCTGCTAATCCCAGGCGGCGCAGTTGCGGGCTATGTGTACGACGGCAACACCAGTGATCCGCTCACCGGCGCTACAGTGACCTCGGATACCGGCGTGATAACCCAGACCTTCGCCAACCCCAACGACCCGATCGAAGGCTTTTACTGGCTGTTCCAGCCGACGGCTACCGATCCCGAGGATGTAGCCTTCACCGCCTCAATGACCGATTATGCGGATGACACAGCGAACGTCAGCGTGGTTTCAGATGCAATAACCCAGCAGGACTTCTACCTGGGGACAGGCAACCTGGAGTTTGACCCGCTGGTCCTGGAAAAGACCATGACCCTGGGCGATGCCCCGGCGACGGAAACACTGACTATCAGCAATACCGGCACTGCAGATGCCACCTTTGAGCTGATGGAGCGCGAGCGCGGCTTCACCCCGCTGCACATCCCGGCTTTCACAGGGGACATCCCAGCCAGCAGCGTTCCCAGCTCGATTGGCCGCGCCCCGGGTACAACACTCAGGCCACTCAGCTCGGCAGGCCTCTTCAACGACCTGCTGGCTGGCGAACCAGCCTTCGCGGTCGATGCTTACCCCGGCGAGAACCTGGTCAGCATCCCCGACACCACGGCGCCTGGCGTATGGAACGTGGTTGGCTCGGTGGCCAGCACCGCATTCTTTGCGGGTGATTTCACCGGCGGCGATTTCTCCACACTCTATGTGGTCAACTACAATGACAACAACCTGTACGCAGTAGACACCTCCAATGCGGCCTATACTCTGGTAGGCGCCACCACACCGCCAGCGGGTGAGACCTTCTCTGGTCTAAGCGGCGAACCAGGCGGTGAGCTGTACGGCCTGACAACCACTTGCGCTGGCTCTTCTCTGGTCACCGTCGATCCGGCGACTGGAGCGACCACGCTGCTTGGGGCGCTGCCAGGCATCGACTGCGGCATTGATCTGGCGTACAACACCGATGAAGACCAGATCTATATCGTGGACATCATTACCGATAGTCTCTTTCGGGTCGATCCTGGCACGTTAGCCGTGACCAACGTTGGTTTACTAGGCGTAGCAGCCAACTATGCCCAGGGCATGGATTATGAAGAAGAGACCGGCATCCTTTACTGGGCGGCCTACACCGCCCAGGGCGAGCTGCGGGTGATCGACATGAGCACCGGCGCCAGTGCGCTGGTCGGGGCGTTCCCCGGCGGGGCAGAGGTAGATAGCTTTGCCTTTGCCACCGGCGGTACGAGCGATGTGCCCTGGCTGAGTGAAGATCCCGTCATGGGCTTGGTCCCAGCTGGAGGCTCCACGGATATCACCGTCACCTTCGATCCATCCTCCCTGGGCCAGCCCGGCGACTACCAGGCTGAGCTGAGAGTAGGCCACGACACCCCGTACACCTATCCGAACATCCCTGTCACCCTGCACCTGCAACGACCGGCTGATTGGGGAACCTTCAACGGCACCGTCAACGGGATGGAGCGCTGCGATGTAAATCCGGCAGCTCTGGATGGAGCGACGGTCAACTTCTATGACAGCGCAGACGTAATGGTCGCTTCTACGACCTCCGATGCCGACGGCTACTATAGCTCGTCGCTGGAAGAAGGCATCTATGACATCGAGATGACCGCCGATGGCTTTGTCAGCCAAATGGTCTATGATTACCCGGTGGATGGCGGCGAGACAGTGACGGTCAACTTTGACCTGCGCCTGGATGCGCCGTGTCTGGTAGTCGATCCGACCACGCTGGAACAATCCCTGTATTCAGATACCACGGCGAGCCAGACCCTGACCCTGAGCAACTGGGGTGCGGCGGATGTTGACTTTGAGTTGGTGGAGCTGGAAGCGCAGATAAGCGTTATGGCTGATGTAGAGATGGTAGTCGATGATGGAACTGCCGAAGACGCAATTGGCCTTACTTCAGGTGGTGGCTTCATCTGGCTCAACCGGTTTACACCCAATCCGGATGCTTTCCCGTTCTATCTGGACGAGGTGCAAGTGCTGTTTGAGTCTACTGTTGCTATCGACAGCCAGATGCAGGTAGTCGTATACAGCGACACGGATGGAGATGGCGACCCCGCCACAGGTGCAGTCTATCTGGGTGGAGAGACATTTGGCGTCGATTACAATGACAATGCGACATGGAATATCTTCACGCTGACTGAACCAATCCAATTAGATGGGCCTGGTGATGTACTGATTGGTCTGGTCAATCGCACAACCGGGCTTTACATCTATCCAGCCGCAATTGACACAACTGCTTCACAAGGGCGCTCCTGGGTAGGAGCCTACGCAGCGGGTGATCCTCCAGCTGAGCCATCTCTACCTGCAGACAGCCTGTGGGGAACAATTGACAGCGTTGGATTCCCAGGCAACTTCACTCTGCGAGGCATGGGTAGCTCAGCAGTTACAGACATCTTGTGGCTGAGCGAAGACCCCACCCTGGGTACTGTCCCGGCGGATTCCAGCCTGGATGTAACCGTCACCTTTGACGCAACCGGCCTGGCATTGGACGACTACTATGCCACCCTCAGGGTATTGAATTCTCCTGATCCCTCGATCAATATCCCCACCACCTTGCACGTGATCGATAATCTACCCCCTGTCGCCAATGACCAGGATGTAATCACGGCCGAAGACACACCGGTTGGCATTACCCTGGGGGCAAGCGATGTAGACGGGGATGATCTGACCTGGACAATCGTGGACGGGCCGGATCACGGCGCCCTGAGCGGTAGCGCTCCGAACCTGACCTACACACCCGCGGATGACTATCATGGTGCAGACAGCTTCACCTTCAAGGTCAACGACGGTGAATTTGACTCCAATGTCGCCACGGTCGCCATCACGGTCACCCCGGTGAACGATGCCCCGGTGGCGGTTGGCGATGCGTACGCGGTGGATGAGGATGCTGTCCTGACGCTAGGCGCTGCAACAGGCGTGCTTGCCAATGATAGCGATCCAGAAGGGGATCCCCTCACGGCAGTTCTGGTGGATGATGTGCTGAATGGAACGCTGGCGCTGGCTGCAGACGGATCCTTCGTCTACACGCCGGATGCCGATTTCTTCGGCAGCGACAGTTTCACTTACCAGGCATTCGATGGTGAGGCTTACTCAAATACCGTCACAGTGGTCATCACGGTGAACGACCAAAGCGATGTAAAGCTCATCTTCCTGCCGCAAGTTTTCCGCCATTAGTCTTCTAAAGCACTAACGGCACCTACCCGCCGGGGTTGCCCAGGTTACTGGACAACCCCGGCGTCATTTTAACGGGTCGATCAGCGCGCCCCGAATAAGACCCGCTCCCGTTCATACAGGCGAATGGCGAGCCAGATCAGCAGGCCCGAGACCAGTAAAGTGGCGATCACCGAAATGACAACGTGCGTGGTGTTGATCACTTCGCCGCGCATGAGCTGGTTGATCAGGATCTGCTGCCCAAAGGTGGGGATCAGCATCATCCACAGGGCGGGCTTCACCGGCAGAAAGGCCAAGCCCAGCCCCGGCAGAGCCGGGATGAGCGGCAGAAAACCAACATAGGTCTGGGCCTCCTTGAAGCTGCGCGTGAAGGTAACAATCACGGTTTGCAGCGCCGATGCCAGGAGCACCATCGGCAAAGAGATCAAGAAAATGCCCAGCAGGGCGTTCACATTCAAAGCCAATTGGAAGCCCAGGTAGTCTTCAATGGGGAAGACGTTAAAGGACAAACCAAAAGCGATCAATGTAACCGCCACCGCCAGCACGGCAAAAGGCAGTGATGCCAGCAGCTTGCCGATCACGATCTCACGCCTCGGGATGGGGTTGATCAGCAAGGGCTCCAGCGAGCCGCGCTCGCGTTCGCCCGCCGTGGCATCGATGATCACGTACATCCCACCGGTGAACACCACCATGACGATGAAATAGGGCATCATGTTCAGAAAGATCAGGGACTGGCTTTCGGGGGTGGAGACATCCACCGTTTCCAGAGACAGGGCAGTGGTGATAACCGGGCTGATGCCGCGCGCCAACAAACGCTGCGCCCCGGTCTGGCGGCTGTAAGCGTTGAGCAGGCCCCGGGCGCGTTCCACGTTGGACATGGCGGATTGGCGCGAGGTATCCATATACAACTCAACGGTCGCTGGATTCCCGCTGGAAAAAGCCTCCCCGTATCCCGGTGGGATTACTACCACCAGCTCCTGGTCGCCATTGCGCACGGCAGCGGCAGGGTCGGCTGGAGCAGGCTCCAGCACGGCCCCATTCTGCTCCAAGAAGGCTACCAGCCCCGGAGCATGCTCTGCGCCTGCCACGGGAATTTCCAGGGGCGTGTTGTCACCTTCCTTGAATACCGACTTTCCCAGGATCACGATCAGGAGCAGCAAGATCACCGGGCCGATCAAGGTGCTGCCCAGGGCGCTAAACACCGAGCGCCTGTCGCGCAGGTTATCGATGAATTCCTTTTGAAAAACCACCCACATCCGTGAAAGGGCGTTCATGCGCGCACCAGTCCTTCCTCCGAGCCTATGGCAGCCACAAAAGCATCCTCCAGGTTGGCTTGCCCGGTCTGGCTCAGTAAATCGGCAGGCGTGCCGCTGGCAACCACCCGGCCTGCCTGCAAAATAACGATGTTATCGCACAAAGCCGATACCTCCTGCATGATATGGCTGGAAAAAAGAACGCACTGTCCTTCATCCTTCAAGCGGCGAATGAAGCTGCGCATGGCGCGCGTGCTCATCACATCCAGGCCGGAAGTAGGCTCATCCAGGAGCACGTTCCTGGGCCCATGTACCAGCGCCCGTGCAATAGCAACTTTAACGCGCTGCCCGGTTGAAAAGCCTTCCGTGCGCCGCTCGAGGAAATCGTCCATCTCCAGCATGGCAGCCAGGTGATCGATGCGCGCTTCCAGGTCTGCGCCTTGCAAACCGTGCAGCCGCCCGTAATAGCGGATATTTTCGCGGGCAGTCAGGCGTGGGTACAGGCCCTGGCTGTCAGGCAGTGCACCAATGCTGCGCTGCACCTGCAAAGGCTGGGTAAGCGTATCATAGCCATCCACCTGGGCCGTGCCGTGATCCTGGCGGATGATGGTGTAGAGCACGCGCAGGGTGGTGGTTTTACCGGCGCCGTTAGGGCCCAGCAAGCCGGTGATCTGCCCATCCGGGGCGGTGAAGCTCACCCCTTGCAGGGCTTTAAC
>CAYXDC010000006.1:0-78418 GCA_964463505.1 uncultured Anaerolineaceae bacterium | reverse complement strand
AGTAATACCGGGGTATTGCCTTCAACCGGTTCTTTGAAATCCGCCGGGACCTGGCCCCTGGGCCAGATGGCACACATCGCTTCCAGCTCCTCATACTGAATATTCCCCAGGTAAGTCCCCCTGGCAGCCTGTTCCGCGGTAGAGAGATCCATGAAGGGAAAATCCTCTGCGCATAACACACTGAGGTTCATCCCGAAGCTGATCGATTCGCTCAGGTCTTCCGAGACCAGCCGGGACTGGGCAGCTAGCAGATCATAACGCCCTTCACTGGCGGAGGTATGGATCAGCAGGGGCAATAAGGCGGCTGTTTCGGGGGTGTAGCTGAGCAAGCGTACGGTGGCAGCCAGCTCGGGCGCGGTAAACGGTTCGGCTTCCTGCGCACCGCTCACCGGGTGGATGAAATTAACCGTCAGGGGTCCTTCTTCCAGCCCAGTCATCAGCTGTTGAAATTTTCCGGGCAGGTCAGGGAAAGCCTGCCTGCAAGACTCATCCGCTTCACAGCGCGCAAACAGCAAATCCATGGCGCGCTGGGCATCCGGGGCAACTTCCAGACCAAGTGCTTCATCCTGGGGCACGACGCCATCCAGGATGACCGTGCGTACGCGCTCGGGGTACATTTTCAGATACGTCAGGGCGGCCCGACTGCCGTAGGACAAACCATACAGGTTTATTTTTTCGTAGCCCAAGGCCTGGCGAACATCGTCCAGGTCTTGCATGGCCAGCGGGGTCGTATACAAGGCCGGGTCAGCGTCCAGGTTGGTCAGGCAGGCGCGCAGCCACTCTTCCATTGCAGCCCGATCCGCAGCTTCTTCCCCGCTCGCTTCAGGGCTGTCCGGGCAGTCCAGGGGATTGGATTGACCCGTGCCGCGCTGGTCCACCAGGACGATAGCGCGCTTCTGGCGGATGCGCTCAAAGGAGCCAGCCAGGGCGACGAAACTTTCGGTTGCCGCCTGGCCCGGCCCACCGGTGAGGAAGAACAGCGGGTCGGGTTCGGGGCTGCGACTGATCGCCGGTAGGACAGCCAGGTTCAGGTCGATGGTGCGCCCGGTGCCAGCCTGGCGGTCTTCCAGGACGGTCAGCTTACCGCATTGCGCCTGGATAGGAATCGAGACGCCGGGGTAGGTAAGCTGGCAATCTGTAAGGGGAATGGTGGGGATGGAGGGGCTGTCCGGCTGGTTGGCGCAGGCGGTCAGGATCAAAGCCAGGCTGACCAGGCTCAAACCAGGCCACAACCGCCTGAGGTGGGATGAGACGTTCATGGGAAATACTCCTGAAGATATAGCTAAGAAGTTGTTCAAGAACATTATAGCAGTGAATTACTTGACGATAGACTAGGGGAAGGTCGGTCGAGTAGATTAGTGGAAGCCAAAATACCCCGAACTCACCCATATTCCTCATTCTGATAATATTCTTCCTACTGATGATTTCTATTTTCCATGCACCATGGTAGTATACTCACGTCTACCCTTTTAAGCATCCATCACAAGATGGGAATTATACGATCATCTGGTCAGGTATTTCCCTGATCCAATGACCAGGTAAATCCAGTAATAATTCCATTGAATAGTCGTTTTACTACCATCCAGGTAGAATGATGTAGAATTGGACGACCTTTCGTGCCTTTCGTGTTCCACGACCTTACTTGACATTCTCTTCATCAATGATAAACTATCACCCAGGATGAACGCTTACAGCACCCTTCCCTCTACCCCGGTCCCTAGCTTGCGCCGGCTGCGGCGCGCTTTCGGCTGCCCGGGGAGCAGGATGTAAGCCCCATCCTTCGTTAAACACCGCGACCCTCTGCCAGCCAGCCTGCCAGAGGGCCGTTTTATTCTTGCAGACCCGGGTGGTTTGCAAATTTAGGAGTAAAAGCTATGCGAATGAGCCGCCTCTTCAGCCAGACCCTGCGCGAAGCGCCCTCCGAAGCGGAGATCCCCAGCCACCAGCTTCTGCTGCGCGCCGGGTTTATCCGCCAGCTTGCGGCGGGCATCTTCTCATACCTGCCGCTGGCCCGCAGAACCCTGAACAAGATCGAAAATATCATGCGCGCCGAGATGAATGCCATCGGTGGGCAGGAATTGACCATGCCGGTGGTGCAGCCGGCGGATATCTGGAAGGAAACCAAGCGCTGGTACCAGATTGATGCTGAGATGGGGCGCTTCAAAGACCGCAACGGGCGCGATATGGCCCTGGCGATGACCCATGAAGAGGCCGTGGGCGACCTGGTGCGGCGGGAGATTCGCTCCTACCGCCAGCTCCCGGCGCTGATCTACCACCTGCAGACCAAGTTCCGGGATGATCCGCGCCCGCGCGCCGGGTTGATCCGGGTGCGCGAGTTCACCATGAAGGACAGCTACAGCCTGGACGCCGATTGGGAAGGGCTGGACAGGCAGTACCGCGCCCATTATCAGGCGTATTTCAATATCTTCAATCGCTGCGGGCTGCCGGCTATCGCCGTCAAATCGGATGTGGGCATGATGGGCGGTAAACTGGCCCACGAATACATGTACCTGACGCCCTATGGGGAAGATACCCTGCTGCTGTGCGATGCGTGCGGCTATTCGGCCAACCGCCAGATCGCGCGCTTCGGCAAGCCAGCCCCCACCCCGGCAGAGCACCTGCCGGTGGAGAAAGTTGCCACTCCAGACTGCAAAACCATTGCCGAGGTAGCCGGCTTTCTGGGCGTGCCCACCTCGCAGACAGCCAAAGCGGTCTTTATGATGGCGACCATCCCCAACGGCGAGAAGAGCGAGCAGCGCTTTGTATTTGCCGTGATCCGCGGCGATATGGAAGTTAACGAGACCAAGCTGAGCAACGCCGTGAAAGCCAAGGAGATGCGCCCGGCGACCGAAGACGAGATCCGCGCCGTAGGAGCCGAGCCGGGCTATGCTTCGCCGGTCGGGCTGCAGGGCGCCCTGGTGGTGGTGGACGACCTGGTGCCCCAATCGCCGAACCTGGTGGCAGGCGCCAATGAGGCGGGCTATCACCTCAAAAACGTCAATTATGGGCGCGATTTCACTGCCCAGATCGTCACCGACCTGGCAGCCGCCCAGGAGGGCGATGCCTGCCCAGAATGCGCCGCGCCGCTGCGCACCGTGCGCGGCGTGGAAGTGGGCAATATCTTCAAGCTGGGCACGCGCTACTCCGACGCCATGGGCTGCACTTACCTGGATAAGGACGGGCAAATCAAGCCAGTGATCATGGGCTCGTATGGCATTGGCTCCGGGCGCCTGCTGGCGTGTATTGCCGAGGAGCACCACGACGACAACGGCCTGATCTGGCCGATCAGCGTTGCCCCGTATGCCGTGCACCTGGTCGTTCTGCCGGGTAAGGGTGAGGGCGAAGAGGTCACCGCGCAGGCCGACCAGCTTTACACCGATTTGCAGGCGGCGGGGATCGAAGTATTGTACGATGATCGCTCCGAAAGCCCGGGAGTTAAATTTATGGATGCCGATCTGCTGGGCATGCCCATCCGCCTGACCGTCAGCGAGCGTGCTCGCAAGGCGGGCGGGGTGGAATTCAAGCGCCGCGAGCAGGCTGAAAAGCTCATCATCCCGCTGGCAGAAGTGATCCAGACCGTCCAGGCAGAGATAGCGGGCTTACAATCCGCCCTGGATGCCAGCTTGGTCGAAGCGACTTTCGAAGGCGAATAAATCTGAACCGCAAAAATATCAAGGAGAATTCATCATGACACTTCCTACACCCGAACAGTTGGCCTACTATACAGAGCCCGGCCCCCTGACCGAGCTGGGTGATTACGCGCCACTGTTAAAATCGCTGCCTCGCTGGGTACCTGAACGTATGGCCAAACTTCAGGGACTGATGCTGCACATCTTTTGGGCCGACGGTTACGGGGTGACCCTATCTGTGGAACGCCAGGATGAGCTAAATCTGCGCAGCGTGCAGCAGAAGATCAAACGTATCCTGGAGCTGGATGCTCAACCCCTGAACATCGTGCGCCAGGCTGACAAGCGCCTGCTGGGCAACTGCCGCGATTATTCAACCATGCTGGTGGCTTTCCTGCGCCAGCTTGGCCTGCCAGCCCGGGCACGCTGCGGGTTCGCCACTTATTTTGTCCCCGACCATTTTGAGGATCACTGGGTGGTGGAGTACTGGGAGCGTGACAGCCAGCGTTGGGTGATGGTGGATGGACAGATCGACGCCTACCAGCGCCAGATGCTGGAGATTAAATGGGAACCCTTTGATGTACCCGCCGGGCAATTTCTGAGCGGAGGGCAGGCCTGGCTTACCTGCCGGGCTGGCGAAGCAAACCCGGATGATTTTGGCATCTTTGAGTTCAAGGGCCTGGATTTTGTGCGCGGTAACCTGCTGCGGGATGTCCTGGCGCTTAATAAAGTAGAGCCGCTACCGTGGGACTTCTGGGGCTATCTCAATCAGCCGCTGGAACAGGCCAGCGCAGACGACCTGGCGTTATTCGACCAGATGGCAACCCTGACCCTGGACCCCGATGCAAATTTCACGGCATTGCGCGATCTTTATGAGAATGATCCCCTGGTGCACCATCCTGAGGAATGGGAGATCAGCAGCGAAAATTCCCAGGACTGAAACCTGCATTAAAAAGGAGTACGCCTGATGTGCCGTAGTATCCAGACCTTACGCCGGGTTGAGCCGGCCCCCACCCAAGCAGAGATCCAGGCGGCAGCTTTGCAGTATGTGCGCAAGATCAGCGGCTATCGCAAGCCATCCCGCGCCAACCAGGCAGCATTCGAGCGCGCTGTCCAGCAGGTGGCTAAAGCCACCCAGACTCTTCTGGAAGGGCTGGTTGGCAAAGAAGGATCCGCATGAAGTTGATCCAGGATTTACTGCGCCTGGCCCCGGAGGGGGTTGTGCAGGATGTGCGTATTGGCCTGCACTGGACGGCGGTCAGCATGCTGGTGGATAGCGCGCTGCGCTGCGGACTGGCTTCCAGCCTGCATGGCACGCACCATCACGACGGAGCGGATGTCCCCCAGGCGGGAGAGCTGCACAAACTGCGGGGGCTGGAGCTGGCGGCGCTAGCCGATTCCCCCGACCAGCCCACCCTGTGCTCGGTGGGATTGGCAGCGCTTAATGCCCTGCTCCCATTACCTGCCCTGGATACACCCGATCTGAACGCGGAGGAGATGATCGCCCGCCTGGGAGCCGGCAAGCGCGTGGCGCTGGTGGGGCATTTCCCATTTGTTGAACATCTGCGCCCGCGCGTTGGCGAGCTGCACATCCTGGAGCTGAACCCGCGCCCCAGCGATCTGCCTGCCGAAGCCGCGCCCCAGGTCCTGGGAGACGCCCAAGTAGCCGCCATCACCGGCATGACCATCTTAAATCACACCTTTGAGCAGCTAATGACCCTGGTCGCGCCGGGAGCCAATGTATTGTTGCTAGGGCCCAGCACCCCGCTTCACCCGCGCTTGTTCGATGATGGAATTGGCGTGCTGTCCGGATCAATCGTGACCGATGTGGAGGCGGTGATGCGCCTGGTTTCGCAAGGCGCCAATTTCCGCCAGATCCACCGCCGCGGGGTGCGCCTGGTGAACCTGGTGCGCCCAGACCTGGCGCCCCTGTTTCAATAAACCTCTAGAAGCTATCTCAAAAATAGATTAATACAACCGAATTCAGGTAAATTATGGATACGGCGGTGGATATGGAACTTCAGTTGCCGTAGGCCGGGGGGTGCTGGTCGGTGGCAAAGTTGGGGGGGTAGTATTCGTAGGAACTGCACTGGCTGTCTGTGTTGGTGTGGTGGTTGGCAGAACGGGCTGGGAAGTCGCGCTGGGTACGCTCGGGGGGTTGGTCGGGCGGCGGGTCGGGGTCGGGATAAAAACACCTGTTGGCGTAGAGTATGGATAGGCCGGCGTGACTGTGCTGGTAGGGTTGATTCCAGGCGTGCCAGTGATGGTCACCAGAACTGTGGCGGTGGTCGTCCAGTTGGGGGTTTCGCTCAAGCCTGGTTGCGGTGGGCCCCCAAGCGTAGGCGTGTAGCCCAGGGTGGCGAGGGGAACGAGCGTTTCTCCTGGGCGCGCGGTGACGGTAGGTACAGGGGTCAAAATGCCGGTTTGCAGGGTCGCCAGCGTATCACCGGGCAGCAGCGTACCCAAATCACGCGCCTCATCCGCCAGGGCTTCGGCAGCCAGGGCCAGGCGCACCGGCGCCATGCGCGTGGCATTCAGATCGGGTGAATAATCGGCATTCAATAAAGAATGCAGCGCAATGGATAGCCAGGAGAAAGACGAACCCCACGGGATCAGCGCCAATAGCAGACCTGCGACCAGCACCAGCCCGCCCAGCGCATAAGGCAGCCAGCCAGGCACAGTCACAACCTGCCTGGCTTTACGCTTGTGGGGTGGCATCCTTCACCGTTGAGTCGGGAGTGGGTTCAAGAGAGTCTCCCGAGGCGCTAAGCTGCTCGTTCTTTTCGGGTGGGTTAATTAGCCCATCCGGCTTAACCGATTCATCCAGACGTTTGCGCTGGCCCTCGCCAGCTCGCAGGCGATACACCCACAATAATTCAGATTTTCCTTTTAAGGCGTGCTCGCCCAGCGGATCAAAACGGAAATCCATGCGCCGTTCGCGCAATACAGTCAGGGTATTCTCACCCACCACGCAGCCGGTTTCACCAAACTGGCGAGTCAGCTCTTGCATGCGTTGAGCAGTGTTGACCGTATCGCCGATAATCGTGTAATCCAGGCGATCGCTGGCCCCCAGACCGCCCACCATCAGCATGCCGGTATTGATCCCCAGGCCAGTGATCAATAGCGGATCGCCGCGCGCGGCGCGCTCCATATTATAGTCGTTGACCACCTGCAGCATGGCAACGGCTGCCTGGCAGGCCTGATAGCTGCTCTCCTCTGCCGGTAGGCGCGCTGGCAAGATCCCAAAAAAGGCCATCATGGAGTCGCCTTCGAACTTGTCGATGACACCGCCGAATTGGTTGATCACCGGTACCAGCCGACCAAAATATTCATTCAGCCACTTCAAGATCGTGGTGGCGTCTTCTTTTTCAGCCAGGCTGGTAAAGTTGCGGATGTCGCTCATCAGCACAGTGCCTTCGGTGCTCTGCCCTTCCAGCTTAAGCTCGCCCGAGGCAAAGGACTGACGTAGCGCCTCGCGCACTTGCGGTGAGACGGTGCGCCCCAGCAAATCGCGGTAGATGGAGCCTTCTTGCAGTCCAGCGACCATGTAGTTGAAAGCCGTCGCCAGCACGCTAATTTCATCGTTGCCAGTGGGTTTGACCTTGACCTGGAAATTGCCATCCGCGATACGCTGGGAGGCATCCACGACCTGCTTCAGCGGATGGGTGACCTGGCGGGCGGTCAATATACCCACCAGGATCACCGCCAGGAAGATCAGCACAACAAAAACCAGGGCCTGCAAACCCGTCGCCTGGCGCGGTGCAGCCAGCAGGTTCGGCGCCAGGGCGACCCCCATCAATCCCAGGTCCACTCCGCTGCGTACCTCCCACGGGCCAATAATTTCGGTGTAGATCGAGGAGGCGCTTTGCAGGTCGCGCCGCAGGCTGCCCTTATCTTGCTGGAGCAGCACGTTGAGTCCTTCCCCCGGATCGAGCGGCTGCACCTCAGTCGCTTCAAATAAGGTCGAAGCCAAGGGCTGGCCCTCAGGGGTATAAAACGTCAGGTGTGCCAGGGTAGCCTGGCGCAGCTGGTTAGCCAGGGTGGGCAGGGTCTTGCCCACCAGCACCACACCGACCACCTGGTTGTTTAGATCGCGCACTGGCCCCGCAATATAAAATACCTGCCCGGTATCATCGCCTGCCAGCCCGGGAAATTTATCACCCAGGGTATCCACGTCGCCAGCTAGCACCCGCTGGACGAAGGGCAGATCGGCGAACAGCCGGCTGTTGCGCGTGGAGCGATATTCTCCGGTCGACTCAGGGATGCGATGCAAGCTGAGCAAGCTCGTTCCGCTCAGGTTCAGGATCTCCACGGCCTCTTCCTGGGCATTGATTGCTAGGGGCAGCACCAGGGCATGCAAGCGATCGGCTTCTGCAGCTGCCACTGCATCGGAAACCCCTTCTGTATTGGCGATCAGGCGCAAGGTCTCCAGCAAGCGACGCTCTTCTTCCACCATCCAATCGGCTGCCAGGCGCCCGGTATCCGCAAGCTGGTTGGTGAAGCGTTCCTGGAGGGATTCCTGGACGTAACGCCCAACCAGGAAAGCTGTCATCAGGATAAACGTTAGCGCCAGGATCACATATGGAACCGTGATTTTGATGCGCATGGGCATGCGCACGCGCAAGTTAGGGCGCGTGGCGGGTGTGGGCGGTGTGGGCTGGGGATTGGCCTGGGAATCCGTTACCAAGGCGCGCTCGATCCACTCAGGCGTGAAGGGCTCGCGCAGGAATATTGTTGCGCCCGACTCACGCGCCTGTAGCTCGGCGCGCAAATCAACCTGGCGATTGGTGATGACCATCTGCGCCATGGGCGCGCGCCGGCGACACTGGCGGATGAGCGCCAACCCCGCACCGTCGGGGGCATCCAGGTCAATCAACGCCAATTCTGGCGGCTCGGAATCAAGCAATGCCACCGCTTCGGATAAGCGGGCAGTTTTCCACACCCGATCCCCGTGGTTCAGGAAATAGCGGCTTAGGTTTTTGGCCGAGAGCGGGTCGCTCTGAAAGATTAAGACCCGTCTGGACATCATACAGCCTCCTGGCGCGCGACGGTTCCGCTGCCGGTTTTCACCTTATTGCTCATAGTTGCGTACTTCAAGGATACCAGAGTAGCCTCTTAAGCGTTACCTCAAACCACACCCCATCCAGATTACAATTTTGTCAGGAATTTTCTGATCGCAACGTATTTTGTGGATTATTATAATATCTGTCGGATCAAATTGCAATTAATATGCCAGAGTAGATTGATGGGCGGTTCTGCCTGTGCAAGGCAGAAATAAAAATAGGCGAAACGCAAGGCTGCGCTTCGCCTGCTCGCGAAAAATTTGGGGGTTAATGGCTGGTGGTACGGGTGCGTTTCTCGATGTTGGAAACCACGCGCGCCGAGAACAGGGTCATCACCAGGTAGATCAATGCCACCAATGACCAGACTTCAATCGGATTGAAATTCGTAGACATGAATTCACGCCCCCGCCGGGTGAGGTCAGCGACTGCCACCACGCTGACCAGCGATGAATCTTTCAGCATGGCGATGAATTCATTGCCCACGGGCGGCAGGATCACCCGCACCGCCTGCGGCAGGATCACATGGCGCATGGATTGAAAATAATTCATGCCCAGGCTGCGGGCGGCTTCCATCTGTCCTTTGGGGATGCTCTGAATGCCAGCACGGTAAATCTCACTCATGTAGGCCCCATAACAGATCGTCAAGCCGATGATCGCCATCAGATTGGCGTTAGCCTGATAATTCGCCAGTGCTGGGATGCCCCGCGCCGCCCCAAAGGATTTAATGATGGATGGAAAAGCAAAATACCACCAGATGAGCTGCACCATCAGCGGAATGCCGCGGATCAGCTCCACGTAAAGGGTAGAGATCCCAAGCACCACCCGGTTTTTGGAGAGCCGGCCCAGACCGCCGATCAGTCCGAGGAATAAAGTCAAGGAAAAAGATATGGCCGTGAGGTACACTGTGACCCACAAGCCATCGCGCACAAACAGCAGGATGCGCATGAATGGATCTGGTTGGCCAATCACCATGACCAGGATCATCACCACTACCAGCGCGACTAACCCCCACCAGGCATCAATGCGCGCACTCGGCTCAGCACCTGGTACATAGGCCAGGATTTCATCTTCCGGGGCCAGGGCGGAATTGGTGGTTTTAGCCATCAAGCCTCCTTTGGATCACACATAATGAAGCAGGGTGTCTTCCTGCCGTGGCGTGGCAAGCAGACACCCTGTGGTCGTTGATCATTCAGATCGAAGCTGTAGTCTTTCGCCCATCGATCTGCGGGAGGCCTTAACCCTCACCCACCAGCCATTTCAGGGTAAGCTCATCCAACAAGCCTTCGCTAATGACCGCATTCAGGCCAGTGTTGATTTTTTCAAGCAGCTCAGTATTGGTCTTGCACACTGCAATACCGTAGGACTCGTCGGTGAATGGCTCGCCAACGATTTTTAGTGATTCTGAGTTCTTGGCGACATAGCCCTGCGCCAGGCCGTCATCAGCCACCACCGCGTCCACCTGTCCATTGATCAGGTCCTGGTAAGCCAGGCCGACATCATCATAGGTTTTGAGGGTAGCGCCAGCAATGCCTTCAATTTCGATGGCGCCGGTCGTGCCGATCTGTGCGCCAACCACTTTGCCCGACAGGGTATCTTTTCCGGTGATGTCCATATTATCCACCTGTACGGCTACCACCTGCCCAGCAGAAAAATATGGACCGGAGAAGCCAAAATCGGCTTTGCGTTCTTCGGTGATGGTGATGGCCGAGATGGCTGCATCATACTGGCAGGAAGCCATGCCTGCCAGGAGTGGGTCGAAGCCCACGTTGACAAACTCGACTTCAAAGCCACCTTTTTCAGCAACCGCGTTCATCAGGTCGATATCAAACCCGACGATCTCTTTGGTAGCCTCGTCCACCATTTCAAAGGGAGGCCAGGTGGCATCGGTGGCGACGCGCACTTTTTGCGTCCCGCCAGTCGAGCAAGCAGCCAGCGCCATACTGAGCACCAGCATGGCAATCATCAGAATCCAAAATCGGCGTTTCATTTACTTCCTCCTTGGTAATTTGCAAATCTTACAATTGATCAGGGCGTTGTGTATGGTTCACGGAAAAGGGCTGGTCTGCTAAGCGTGTATCACCTGCCTTTCGCAGCATTAGAACACTGCCTCGAAGCTTAATGAAAAAAGTTTACTACAACCAGATATAAGTGTCCAGTTATTTTTGAATTTTGAGCTTGCCGGTCTTGGGTCTTTTAACAAATACAAAAACCGCCCGCAGGCGGTTGTCTGTGTGCGCTGGGAGGGACTTGAACCCTCACGCCTTGCGGCACATGGCCCTCAACCATGCCTGTCTGCCAATTCCAGCACCAGCGCAAAGTAGTGGTATTATAATCTCCATCGCTGATCTGTCAAGCGACGCTACTTTCGTGTCAGCGAAGCTACTTGCGTGTCAGCGACGCTACTTGCGTATCAGCGACGCTACTTGCGTGTCAGCGATGCTGCTTTCGAGCTTGCCCCTCGACCACACCGCAGCTGCGGTGTAATTCCCACTCATCCACGCCGTAGAATGCTAACCCACGGCGCACCCAGGAGGCTTTATGATCCGTATTGCTCTGGATGCAATGGGCAGTGATGACTGCCCTGAACCTGAAATTCAGGCAGCCCTGGAAGCCGGGCGTCTGTATAACGAGGAAATCTTTCTGGTAGGACCGCAGGACCGCCTGGAGGCGCGCCTAGAAGCCCTGGGTGGCAAACATCCATTGGTGCGCCTGATCCACGCGCCAGATACGATCACCATGCAAGATAAGGGCTTGAAATTAGCCCTGAAAGCCAAACGGCGCGGCTCACAAACCTCCATGGCTGTGGGCATCGACCTGGTGATCCGGGGTGAGGCAGACGCATTTGTCACCGCCGGCAATACTGGCGGCGCACTGGCGACGGCCTATTATCGCATGGGGGTTATCCCAGGGGTGGAACGCCCCGGGCTGACCGGGCTATTTCCGGTCAAAAATGGGGTGTGCGCGGTGGTCGATATCGGCGCCAACCCGGACTGCAAGCCTTTGCATTTACTGCAATTTGCCATTATGGGCAGCGTCTACGCCAATAAACTGCGCGGCATCGCCAATCCGCGCGTTGGACTGCTTTCTAATGGCGAAGAAGCCGGCAAAGGCAACGAGCTGGTGCGCGGGGTTTATCCTCTGCTGGAAGCCAGCGGCTTAAACTTCGTGGGAAATATTGAAGGGAAAGAGCTGTTTGGTGGGGGCGCTGACGTAGCCGTGACGGACGGTTTTACCGGTAACATCCTGCTCAAATCCAGCGAGGCGGTCGCCAAACTGATCACGGACGTATTGAAGCAGGAGCTGAAAGCCAGCCCGATGAGCATGTTGGGCGCCGCCCTGGCAAAACCAGCCTTCAGTAAAATCAAGCAAATGCTGGATCCCGGCGAGATCGGCGCTGCCCCGCTTCTGGGCGTCAATGGCCTGGTCTTTATCGGGCACGGGCGCTCCGACGCACACGCCATGCTCTCGGCAGTGCACACCGCTCGCCAGGCAGTGGAAGCCAACCTGCTTTCCGCCTTGCAGGGCGCCATCGCCGAGCGCCTGGCGCACCTCGATCTATCAGCTACCCAAACCACAGCGGAGGAACCCGCCCTATGAGCCAGCCACGCGCCGTCATCACCGGAATGGGGGCTATCACCTGTCTGGGCAACAATCTCATGGAGCTTTGGGATGGATTGATCGCAGGACGTTCCGGCATCCGCCGCATCACCCAATTCGACCCCTCCCCCTTCCCCTGCCAGATTGCCGGGGAGATTGAAGGCTTCAACCCCGAAGATTATATCGAGCGCAAAGAAGCGCGCCGTATCCCACGCTCATCTCAGATCGCTCTGGGCGCAGCCACCCAGGCCATCCAGGATTCATGCCTGACCCACCCATTTATCGACCCCGAACGTGTCGGCGTGCTGTTCGGCACAGCCATCGGCGGGCTGGACCGGATCGATGAGGGCTTGCAGACCCTGCGCAACGAGGGCTACGGACGCGTCAATCCCTTTACAATCCCGTCCGGCATTCCCAACCTGGCTGCTTTCATTGTAGCGCGCCAGTTTCAATGCCTGGGACCCAATGCCACCATCACAACCGCTTGCGCAACCGGCACTCAGGTGGTAGGCGAAGCCGCCGAACTGATCCGGCGCGGCGCAGCCGATGTGGTGGTTGCCGGCGGGACTGAAGCCCTGATCAAGGACTTCGCCATTGGCGGTTTTTCAGCCATGCGTGCCATGCCGGTCAACTTTAATGACCGCCCCGAAGCAGCCTCACGGCCATTTGACCTGGATCGCGAAGGCTTTATCTTCTCCGAAGGCTCTGGCGCCATGGTGGTGGAGAGCCTGGAGCACGCCCAGGCGCGCGGGGCGCGGATTTACGCCGAGATCGCCGGGCATGCTTCCTCCACGGATGCTTTTCACATGGCAGCCCCCGAGCCGCAGGGTCTGGGCCCGGCGCGCGCCATGCGCTGGGCGCTGCGCGACGCCAACCTGCCCCTGGAGGCCGTGGATTATATCAATGCCCACGGTTCATCGACCCCGCTCAATGATGCGACCGAGACCAAAGCGATCAAGGATGTCTTTGGGGAGCATGCCTATAAACTGGCAATCAGTTCGACCAAGTCGATGCTGGGGCATGCCATGGGGGCATCGGGCATGCTGGAGGCGATTGCCTGTGTCATGGCGATCTGCGAAGGCTTCCTGCCGCCCACCATCAATTACGAAACCCCTGACCCCGATTGCGACCTGGATTACGTACCCAACCAGGCGCGCCCGGCAGTTATTAACGTGGCCATGTCCAATTCTTTTGGGTTGGGCGGGCAAAATGCCTGTGTAGTGCTCACCCGCTTTGGCGGATAAACAAGGAGATTTATGAATATTCTGATCAATAGCCAACTGGTCAAACGCAATACACGCATCGGCCAGATCCTGATGTTCAGTGGCATGGCAGTGCTGGTGGGCGGCATGGTGGTCAATATCCGCATGCCCGAGATGGTCAACTTGTCGCTGGGGGCGCTACTGCTGGGTTTTCTGCTCTCGCAGGTGGGTATCCACACCAGCAATCGCTGGGCGCGCCAGCCCCGCCCCTATGATGCAATCAACAAATCCCTCAAAGGGCTGGATGGGCGTTACACGATGTACCATTACACCACCCCGGCTGCACACCTGCTGGTAGGTCCTTCGGGGTTGTGGGTGATCCAGCCGCGCTATCAAGGCGGCGCCATCAGCTACGCAAATGGGCGTTATCGCCAAAAGGGCGGCAATATTTATCTGAAAATTTTTGGGCAGGAAGGGATTGGACGGCCTGACTTAGAAGTCCAGGCTGAGATCGCCCGTGTACGTTCTTATTTGCGCAAAGTGCTGCCAGAAGATAAGCTGCCAACGGTGAACGCGGCGCTGGTATTCATCAACCCGCGCGTAACGGTAGTGCAGCCGGAGGATGAATTACCAGCTTTCCCATTCGTAACAGCCGACAAGCTCAAGGATGTGGTGCGCAAGGCGGCTAAAAGCAAGGGGCCGACCTTGTCCAATGCCCAGATCAATGAGCTGCGCGCAGCCTTTGAAAACCCAGAGACGCTGGGGCCGGTCGAAAAGAGCGAAGAACCCACCGAAACAGATGTGGTGGCCGAAGTAGAAGCCGAGGCGGAAAACCCGAGCGAGGCCTGAGCGCGACCTGGTGAACCTTTGCCCTGTCAAAACCTGGCTGGGCGCACATAAAACAAAGGGCTGCCCAAAAACGGGCAGCCCTTTTGATGATTGGAAGTTTTAGCCCTTCAAAAAATCGTCCAGGGCTTCCTTGCTGATACGGAAGGCGCTGCCAATCTTGCGCGCTTTTAAATCGCCGGCAGTGATCGCAGCCAGCACATCTTCTTCGGAAACCTTCAGGTAGTTAGCTGCTTCACCGGGAGTCATGACCCCCGAAGCTGCAGCTGCAGCCGCGCCACCGGCTGGCGCGCCGCCCGCCGGTGTAGAAGCTGACGAGCCGGTCATGCCTTTGAGCGATTCGGCCAGCACATTGCCCACGCCCAGACCTGCGCCAATACCTGCCGTCAGGCCAGCCCCACCGCTGGGGTTCTGGGCTGCATCGCGCATGGCATCTGCGGCCTGCAACTGGGTGTAGGTAGCCATATCGAGCATGCCCATCTGGCGCAGCTCTTCCGCCGACTTGGTGGAAGGCTTTAAGTTTTCGATATAGAAGGTCTTAAGCACCAGGCCCAGCGCCAGGAAATCGTCTTGCGCCTTGGCGCGCACGCCGGCCCCGAGCTCGTCGGTCAAGCCGATCATCTCCGGCACACTGTTCTTAGCCGCCGTCTCGCCCAGCAGATCCTGCAGGCGGGAGAGCAGCATGGAGCGCAAGCGAGATTCGATATCGCTGGTGTTGTAAATCCCCTGTGTGCCCACTACCTGGGTCACGAACTGCTGCGGGTCCTTCACCTGGAAGCTGTAGGCGCCGAAACCTTGCAGCAGTGCTACACCCAGGCCCATATTGGGGTTGCGCACGATAATCGGCTGCGGAGTGCCCCATTTGCGGTCAGCGAATTCACGCATCGACACAAAGTACACTTCCGCCGGGAAGGGTGTACGACCACTGAACAGATTCCCCAGCAGATCGGTCAACAGCGGTACGTTCGCGGTAGTGATTGTATGCCGTCCAGGGCCGAACACATCCAGGGCGTTGCCATCCCGGAAGAACACCGCAGTCTGCGATTCACGCACGATCAGCTGTGAACCGATGCGGAAATTGCCCGGTCCCTCTTCGGGGAAGCGGTGGACAATCTCATCACGCATCTCATTTGGATATTCTATGACATCAAATACTCTGGCCATTGCTTATCTCCTGGTTCAATTCTTTTACAAACAAGTACGCTTAGCAGATTACTCCTGCTCGGCAGGGGCCTCGTCCAAGATGGCTGATTCACGCAGGTTAAAGGCGTCGATTGCGGACTGCGAAATCGACGTCAGGTGGCGCAACGCAGCCGGAAGGCCCTCAGAACCCACAGAAGTCTCTACATTATCAATTGCCCGGCCTACTTCATCAGCCAGGTCCAGCAAAGCTACATCATGCTGGTATAGTTTTTCCAATTCATGTTCGTTGATCTTCACCGCTTCAAACAGGGAGGAATGTCCACGCGCTGCCCGGCGGATGCGGTCTACGAAGGTGCGCAGCTTGATGGCGGCGCGCTCCAGGTCGTCCACATAGGTGATCTCGCCTTGTGTAATAAACTCTACTTGCAAGGTAGAAATACGCTGCCATTCCTTTTCGTAGCGGTCGGCAATTGTATCCCGCAGCAGCTTGTCCGAGTCACGGCGTGCCTGGCGCTCGATATAGCCCTTGAACCCAGGGATCTTAGCCAGGATCTTCTTGAAAGGATCCATGTCTTCTTGCACAGAGCCAAAAAATTGGTCGGTCATTGCTTTCTCCTTCGTAATAGATACTTCGGTATTCTAATTGATTATAGCCTCACTTGCCCGGCTCGGCAATAATGGTATGCAAATATTTCTCTCTACAATAGCGGTCGCTTCCACAAGCCGTGAGGCGCAGCAGCCTTCACATATCATCTACGCTGGCGCGCGTGAAAAGTTGTATGCCGCGCGCGCTGCCCTGTCACAGCAGGTGTTATAATTCTGCTACACCTTGTCATTATTTTCCCGAAAAGGAGTTGAATATGTCAAAAATTGAATTAGCTGAACTATTGGCAGAACTGGACCACAGTCTGGAGCTGGTAGATGGTGGGGTACGCGTGGTCTCCGAAGCGACCCTGAAAGCCAAAATCCAGCATCTGGCCGAAGTTTCAGCCCTGGAAAGCGGACCGCGCCAGGGGATGGCGCGCTATCTCACCCGGCTGGCAGCCCACGCACTGGGGATCTATCCTGCCTCCATCCACGAGCTTTACATGGCGCGCGGGCGTGGCGAACTCCCCTACAGCTTCACCGTGCCGGCGTTCAACCTGCGCACAATCTCTTTTGATGCTGCCCGCGCAGTGTACCAGGTTGCCAACCAGCTCGATGCAGCCGCGTTCATCTTCGAAATCGCCCGCTCCGAGATGGGCTACACTGACCAGCGCCCGGCAGAATATGTGACCAATATGCTCGCCGCCGCCATTGCAGAGGGCTATCGCGGCCCAGTCTTTATCCAGGGCGACCACTTCCAGGTTTCGGCCAAGCGCTATGCCGCCGATCCCGAAACCGAGCTTCAAGCCGTGCGCGATCTGACCGTGGAGGCTGTCAAAGCTGGTTTCTACAATATCGATATCGATACCTCCACCCTGGTGGATCTCTCCAAGAGCACCATCGATGAGCAGCAAGCGTTGAACACCGGCCTGTCCGCCATGTTCACTGCCTTCATTCGCTCCATCGAACCGGCCGGGATTACCATCTCGGTGGGTGGTGAGATCGGCGAAGTAGGCGGGCAGAACTCCACCGAAGAAGAGCTGCGCGCCTATATGGATGGCTACAACGCCGCCCTAGCCAAGGCTGCCTCTGGCAAACCTGGCATCAGCAAGATCAGCATCCAGACCGGTACGTCGCACGGCGGTGTGGTGCTGCCGGATGGCAGTATCGCCAAGGTTTCCGTAGACTTTGATACCCTGCTCAGGCTGAGCCGTGTGGCGCGCCACGATTATGGTATGGGCGGCGCAGTCCAGCACGGGGCTTCTACGCTGCCTGAAGACGCCTTCGGTAAATTCGTAGAATCCGAAGCTTGCGAAGTACACCTGGCGACCAACTTCCAGAATATGTTCTTCGATCACATCCCAGAGGACCTGAAAGCTGAAATGTACGCCTGGCTGGACGAGAAGAGCGCCAGCGAGCGCAAACCCGATATGACCGACGAACAGTTCTATTACAAGACGCGCAAGAACGTGATCGGGCCTTTCAAAGCCAGGAGCTGGAAGCTGCCAGAAACTCAGAAAGCCGCCATCGGGCAGGTATGGGAGAAACAATTCCTAAAACTGTTCACCCTGCTGGGCCTGAAAGGCACCCGCAAATTTGTTGAACAGACCATCCAGCCGGTGCTGGTAACGCCAACCACCAGGGATTACCTGGGCGAGGCTGCAGCCGAAGAGGATGTATCCGATCTGGCGGACTGATTTCACAACTGGGATCATCTTTCCGCACCATGAAAGCAAACTGCCGGGCAGGTAGGCCAATTTGGGCAAAGCATTTGCCCGGCCTGAGCTGCCCGGCTCTATTCCCCGCAACACCGGGTAGAAGGAGCCATTCATGCCGGCAACGGACCAGGGCCTGCACGTCAAACGCTATGCGGTCGTACCCCGCACCCTGATCTTCTTGCGGCGCGGCGACAAAGTGCTGTTGCTGCGCGGCGCGCCCCACAAGCGCCTGTGGGCTAACCGCTATAATGGCCTGGGCGGGCATGTGGAGCGCGGGGAAGATATCCTCAGCGCGGCCCGGCGCGAGCTGCGCGAAGAAGCCGGGCTAGAGCCCCCAGATTTGCAGCTGAGTGGTATCTTGACCGTGGATGCCGAGCCGGATATGGGTGTGGCAGTTTTCATCCTGACCGGTTATCTGCCCCAAGAAGAAGCCCGCCCCTCACCCGTAGGCACACCATCCAGTATGCCGGAAGGTGCACCATCCGCTATGACGGAAGGCGCACCCGAATGGTTAGCAGTGGAGGCGCTGGCTGAGTTGCCGCTGGTAGAAGATCTTAAAACCCTGCTGCCGCGCGTCCTGACCCAGCGCCCAGGCGACCCACCCTTCTTTGCACGCTCGTTCTACGACGACCAAGGCCAACTGCAGGTGGTCATCAACAGGTGACACCCTGCCTGAATTTAGGTATAATCTGGATCAAGCTAAGGTATACGCTGGTTGAGAGCCCGATTTGTTAAGCTCCTTATGGCGAATTACTTAGATTGATTCTTCACACAGCGCGCTCAACAAGGAGACCCCCATGGCTGACCTGACCCGACCGGAGCTGATCAAATTGATTGCAACCAATTCAGGCAAAGGGATTATCCTGCGCGGCGCTGATCTCACGGGCCTTTTGCTGAACCACCTTTACCTGGCGGGCGCCAATCTGGCTTATGCAAACCTTTCCAAAGCCAGCCTGACCAACACTGACCTGAACAAAGCCAACCTGGACTTCGCGAACCTTGAATACGCTGACCTTTCGGAAGCCAACCTGCAATTCGCCAGTCTACGGCATACTAATCTCGTGGGGGCGGACCTGCGCACGGTGGATCTGCGTGATGCTGACCTGCGCGAGGCCGATCTGCGGGGAGCGAACCTGCGCGGGGCTGATCTGACGCGCGCCAACTTGTGGCATGTCGATCTACGAGATGCCAACATCATCTATGCTAATATCGAAGGCGCTAAAGGCGTGCCGGCTGAAGTGGAAGAGTGGCTCAAGAACCGAGCTTAATCCCCCGATTTTATTCCTGAGCAATTAAATATATACTTGCCAGCACCATCAGGCTGCCGATTAAGGCTGCCAGCGAAAGCATCTCCCCATAAATCAAGATGCCAATCAATGCGCCAGAGACCGGTTCCAGCAAGGCTACCGTGCTGACGACCTGTGCCTTTAAGCGCGTTAAAGCCAGGAAATACAAGAAACTGGGCAGACCATAAGATATCACGCCTAACAACACCAAAACCGGCAGGTAGTCAAACACCAGGGCGCGCTCAGCAGTTAACCCCCAGGGCAAGAGCAGTAGTGTGGCGACCCCAGAACCTACCCAGGCTTGCACCAGGCCGGGCACCTGCCCGCGCTGGTAACGGCTGGCAAGTAAAACAAAACTGTAAAACAAACCTGAGAAAAAGCCGGCGATCAAGCCAGGCCATGAAATTCCTGCTATGCTCTGATCAAGCACGCCGGTCAGCAAAATCACCCCCACCACGATCAACACCAGGCTGAGTCTGGTATAGCGCGGGCTGGCTTCCTTCAGCAACAATGGCGCCAGCAAGGCGATATAGATGGGACCCGAATTAACCAGCAAGGCAGCATTGGCGGCGGTGGTATTTTGCACCGCAAATACATACAGGGTCGCAGTGCCGGTCATGAACAAGGCCTGGACCAGCAGCAGCTTCCAGTATGGCTTAAGGCTGGCCCAATTCAGGGGCTGGCGGTACAGGAGCAGCAGCCCACCGGTAAATAAAAAGGCGAACAAAGCGCGGAAAAAAGATACGCTCAGCGCGCTCAGTCCCTCCGCCTGGCGGGTAAAGATGATAACTGTGCTGTAGGAAACCGCACCCAGCACCACCAGCCCCACCGCCCGCCAATCGGTGTGGGCTTTGATGGGCGCTGCAAGAGCAGGCGCAGGAGTGGCGGGCGGCTGAGGGCGGAAAAGGTATGGCATCGGTTTATGGATTTTCGGCGCGGTAAATCTCTATGATTACATCAGATTCATTATTGATCTGACGCAGGCGATAAAGATGTCCATCGGCAACGATGAACTGTCCGAACCCAGGCAGCACCTGGACAACGGTATGAGACTCTCGATCAACAATATACAGGTTTGAAAGTGTTTGAACAAAGACATACTTCTTGGTTAAAACCGGAGTACCTAATAGTTCATCCCCAGGCACAGCAAAATCCCAGAGCAAACTTCCATCGGTTCGATCCAGGACCTGCAACGCGTCGTAGATAATAACATAAATTTCATTACCATCCACCGCAGGCTGGTCATCAAACATATAATGGTTGTAATCGGCTAATGACCATAAGACCTGGTGGGTAGACCAATCAACAGCGACCAGCTCATAGTCAAATTGAAACAGAGCAAGATTTCCGTCAATGACTGGGGAGGCAAACAAGCTGGCATCAAAATTTGTCCGATCAATACCCCAATCCATAAATCCGGAATTCATGTGCAACAATTTCAATCCGTCAATATTATGGGTCACCAAGCGCTCACTCCCTGTTTGTGGATCGGTCGCAAGCGCCAGGGTGGTATTCGTGGCACTGGAGTTACGGCTGGTCCATCTCAGCATACCGCTGGCAGCATCATATGCCGCCAGCCAGCCCTGGTCAAGGAAGGTATATAACGTATCCTGAGAAATCAGCGGCCCATAGGGTCCATTTGTTATTCGGTTCGCCAGGCTTATCTCCCACTGGTTGTTCCCTGAACGTAAATGCGTTGAGATGATCCTGTTATTAAAAGAATTCCCCACGTAATGCTGGAAAATCCGCCCATATTTTAGTGTGCTATCCATAAATACTGCATACATATCTTCGGCAATTCCATCCTGGCGCCAAAGGAATGTGCCAAAACGGGGATCACGAGCAACCAGGCGCGGGGTCAAATTATCGCACCCTGCCAAGGAATATGCGAGTACCCCTCCACCCAGAGAGAGCGAGTAATAATCTGAGCAGGCAGTAACCGTTTCTGACCAGATTCGTTCATAATGAGAAGCACCAGGCTCACGGTCGCTGAAAGATGTTCGAGCATAATTTTGTCCGTACGTTGGCCAATCATTAAGCAGACTAGTATATTCCTGCGCGTCACGCCCTTGCTGGATCATAGGGAGGTATGCAGCATGGGCAGCATCTTCCACGAACTCACTGACAGCATCAGGTTGATTCGCTATGCGCGATGGCTGTACGGAGGTAAAAGTAAGATCTGGGATAGGACTCCAAATCTCATAATTCCCCACCCGGTCCACCGCTGAACTGCGGACTTCATAAGTAACACCTGCCTGGATTGGGAAGAGGATCTCTTCGCCGGGCTGTAAATCTGCTAAATACAAATCCCAGGCTGTGTCCGCATCTTGTGTACGAGCATATAAATCAACATTGGCGATACCAACCCCAAGATCGTAAGCCCGGATGGTAAGCGAAGCTTGCTCGGCCAGAGGATCGATCGCGCCCAATAACACCATCGATTCCGGTGGAGCGGCGTCATATTCCAGGCGGGTGTAAGGTGGTGCGGACCAGGGCCCCCAGTTGCCGCCGCTATCGACCGCCCGGCAGCGCAGTTCCTGGCTAGCATAGATTCCCCCGCTCATCACACCGCCAGGAACAGGTAGCCAGGTATAGACATCCTGCCATTCGCGATAAGCATCCGACCGCGCCTGGACCTGGTAGGCGACGGCACCAATATAACCAGAATCATCCGCCTGAATACGAAAGAGCGCCCCATCACCGGCGACGCTACCGGCATCATCCTTGATCAAATGGCAGCTTGTAGGTGCAATTTGATCGGGTGCAACGATATCGACTCCCCAAACAAAATACGAAAAGCCAAAGGCACCCAGACTATTCTCGGTAACCACATCATATTGCGTGATCTGGGAGCCCCAAATATACCACTCCTGATAATTGTTATCGTATTGCCAACCTGTCTGGATGAATAAAATAGTATTGCCATCTGGTGTCCAGACTGGTTTCCAATAATCGTATTTTTCATTGGTAAATTGTTGTAATGGCCTAACACTGCCATCTCCATCAGCGCCAACCAGCCATAACTCCAAGAAACCATCCAGGTTGCTATCCATGCTTACGGCGATCCGGTTTCCATTTGGAGACCAGGCGGGAGTAAATGCATAAGCGCCCGATGTCAACTGACGTAGATCGCCTCCATCGGCGTTCATCACCCAAAGGTCATACACCCCACCACGATCGGAAACAAAAGCGATTTGCGTTCCGTCCGGCGACCAGGTGGGCTCGCCATCGTACCCGGGATGCTCAGTCACGCGGCGCGGGTTGGAGCCATCGGCATCCATGACATAGATCTCGGAATTACCATCCCGCAACGATTGAAAAACGACCTGGATACCATCAGGAGATGGCTGAGGGTCGAGATCATTACCTGGAGTATCCGTCAGGCGTACAAAAGAGCTCTGATCGACGGTATACGAATGCAGATCAAATTCATTGTTGGACACTTCCCGCGCCAGGAATACCCGGTCTCCTGTGTAGGCAAAAGCGGGATACATGTCATTATCATTGCCATCTATAAATGGTCGAATTTCAGTGCTTTGCCCATTCATGAGGTACAGATCCCAGGTTTCACTTCCTGGAACCTGGAATACAATCTGGTACCAGGCGGGCAAATTAAGCGCATTGATTTCCTGCTCACTCTGACCGCCCTCGAGTCCAGAATCGTATAGGGCCGGGGCTTGCAGGTATTCAGGCAGTCCCTGACCCAGCGAGTCGCGCAGTATCTCCAGGTGTTCTTCCTGGGCGGGTGGCAAGCTAGATTGGGCACGACTGGATTGGAAACTAAAGATAAGCACGAAGGCTGCAAAGACAATCAGGATGAAGAACAGGCGACGTTTTAGCATCATTGATCCCTCCGAATAATCTTATAAACTAGAATACCTGAGGATACTTCTAAGCAATATTACCGATTGTCATCATATTTTCGTCGAATTTCCTTTTTTTTGCCTCTTTCGACTTGCCGGAGGCAGGTTGGGGTAAAATCAGATTACTTATTCACAGATCCTTCTGAGGCACACAAATGACCAATCAAGGAACGAATGACCCCCGCATTCAAGCTTTTTGGCAAGGTTATTTGAGCAGCCTGCCAGCAGACGCCAATGCCCCGCTCATACCCCCACAAGCCTGGCATTTCATGGATGAACCGGAAGCCACCGACGAGCTCGGAGCCCAGATGCAAGCACAAATTCAGTCTGCTGCTGACGAGCTTGGCGCTCTGGTAGTTGCAGGGAAGAAGACGGCTACTGCCTCGCTTGAATGGGTCTATGCTGCCGAAGGAGAACCGCTCCCAAAGCCTGGAGACCTATCCATCATCCTAAATTGGGCAGGTGATCCATTGTGCCTGATTCGCACCACAGAAGTGCGCCGTATACCCTTCAACCTGGTGGATGCCCAGTTTGCCTATGACGAAGGCGAAGACGACCGCAGCCTGGAAAACTGGCGGCGTGTACACTGGCATTTCTTCTCCCGAGAATGCGCTGCTATCAGGCGCGAACCTGCACAGGATATGCCGGTGGTATGCGAGCGCTTTGAAGTGCTCTACCGCCCACCAAATCCGCCAATTCAAGCCGGGATCGAGCTGATGATCCAGAAGATAGAAGCGGAGCTCGAGCAGGCGTTAAAGCAGTATGAGCAGGCCGAAGACCTTGAAAACGCACTTAAAGCTTACTGGGCGCTGGAGGAACGCCTGCTGGCGCTGGAGCTCAACCCGGGCGAGGCGCAGTTCCAGGCGCAGCAGCGCGTCCTGGCCGCCGTATTGATGCGCCAGGCCAATATCCTGCGCCAGTTTGGGCGGCGCGAGAAGGCGGCTGAGGTCAGTATCTGCGAATTGGAGGCGGCGCGGCTGTCCGGCGATGACCTGACCCTGGCGCGCAGCCTGGTCTCGTATGGCGCCACGCTCATTTTTAGTGGAGATGTGGAGCCAGGGCTGGAATACCTGGAAGAAGCGCGCCAGGCGTTCAGTCGCGGCGATAGTTATGACCACCGCCAGGGGCTCGGCTGGTACTGGATCTTGCGCGCCGATCTGGCCAACGCGCACGTCACCAGCGGCGGCGCACCCGAAGCGCTGGAAGCCGCCCGGCAGGCCTTGGTCCTTCTGGAGCCGCTCGAAAATTGGCCGGGGGTGGGGCGCGCCTATGCTGCCCGAGCCATTGCCTATGAAGCCCTGGGCGACATGCGCAGCACTGAAAGCGCCCGCCAGGCTCAAACCGTAGCAGAAGAACGCATGCGATCCTGAAAATAGCACCCCCCGAATGGCAGCGGTCGGGGGGGTGCTAAAAAGGATTTAACAGGGGCGCTGATCAGGCCCTGACTCCCCCAGGGCGGAGAAAATCTCTATATTTAGAAATAAACATTGCATCTGGAAGGTTTTTTCCCTATAATGAGAATATCGCATCAGATGCAGGCAAGGGTGGGCACGGGAGGCAATATGAGTAAAAAAGAAAAACCAAAGAAAGAGCCGAAACCCGCAAGCAAAGCGGTGGAGATGAAGGCCTCTCCAGCCAAGCCAGCCAAAGCCGGAGGTGATGGTAAGACAACCACGCCTCCTGAACCGGTGGCGCGCATCCAGATGCACAGCGACTCCCACGAAAAGAAACCCAAAATGAAGCGTCGGGATTACGAGGCGGAGATCGCCAGGCTGCACATTGAGCTGGTTAAGCTGCAGGAGTGGATCAAAGCCAAGGGCCTGAAAGTCGTGGTTATTTTTGAAGGGCGGGATGCTGCCGGGAAGGGTGGCTCGATCAAAGCCATCACCGAGAGCCTGAACCCGCGCATCTGCCGGGTTGTGGCCCTGGGCACACCCACCGAACGCGATAAAACCTCGTGGTACTTCCAGCGCTATGTTGCACACCTGCCTGCCGGCGGTGAAATGGTGCTGTTTGATCGCTCGTGGTACAACCGCGCCAATGTCGAGCGCGTGATGGGCTTTTGCACAGAGGATGAGTACCGCGAGTTTATGCGCTCCTGCCCGGAATTCGAGCGCATGCTGGTACGCGCCGGAATCATTCTGATCAAATACTGGTTCTCTGTGAGTGATGAAGAACAAGAACGGCGCTTCCAGGCGCGCCTGGATGACCCCACCAAACGCTGGAAACTCAGCCCCATGGACCTCGAGTCACGCAGACGCTGGGTGCAGTACTCGGTCGCCAAGGACGAAATGTTCAAGTTTACCGACACCAAACAGGCGCCCTGGTATGTGGTCAATTCGGACGACAAGCGCCGCGCCCGGCTGAATATGATCTCGCACCTGCTCAGCCAGATCCCTTATGATGACCTCACGCCCGAAGCCATCGTGCTGCCGGAGCGTGAAAAAGATTCAGGCTATGTACGCCCGCCGATGAGTGACCAGACCTTTGTACCAGAAATCTACTGAGCTCCAACTTTTACCCGGGGAAAGCCTGGCTGGCTTTCCCCGTTTTTTTTATCCAGGCTTTGGCCTGAACCGCGCCCCGGTGCGGCAGGCCAGGTGAACGCATGCCTGCCAGAATGGGTGTACTTACTGTCCGTCGCTTTTCCGGCAATATCCGGATGACCAAATCCGAAAAACCCTGAAAATTTGACTAGCAGGAGGATTATTTTTGGTTGCCATCAATGAGACTCTGATCCTGGCGATCGCAATTTTTACCTGGATCGTGTATCGCCTGATCAACTGGCGGCGCGCCGGACGGCTGGCGATTGGGCGCGAAGTGCTGGTAAATCTGTTTTTTGGTTATCTGTTGACGGTTTCCCGCCTGACATTCTGGCCCATGTATATCAACGTGGCCGATCTTCAGCCCAAACAGGCCAACTTCCAGCCTCTGGTCAAGACCCTGCACATGCTGCGCTACATGAGCCCATATGTGGTGATGAATATCCTGGGAAATCTGCTGCTGCTGGCGCCCCTGGGCGTGTTCCTGCCGGTTCTATCCCCAAGCTACCGGCGCTGGTGGGCGACTGTGGGGACCGGCTTTCTGGTCACCTTATTCATCGAGTTATTTCAATTCTTCCTGGCAGTCAGGGTGTTTGATGTCGATGATTTGATCCTGAATACGCTGGGGGTGGGCCTTGGCTATGGGTTGTTTGTGCTGCTGGCTAAAATCCCTTTTCTGGCGCGCTGGCTGCATGGCTCAACAAAATAGCAGGATGATAAAAGGACCGGGCATGTGCGCCGGTCCTTTTTGATTCACAATCAGGAATTAAGCTGTGAAGGAGGAAGCGGGGTTATAAAACCTAAGGTGTGGGGGTGAGCTCCGGGGCGGCGGTAGGCGCGGTCAGGCGTGACTCAAGGAACCAGGTGGGCAAAGTTGTCAGGCGGTCATTCGGCTCGGTGAGCGAGCCAATACTAGCGCCCTGGATGGACTGGTCAATCCCGTAGCTGTATACGGGGTAAAAGAGCGGTAAAGCAGGTAGCTCATTGGCAAAGCGCACCTGGAAATTGCGATACAGGCGCGCTCGCTCGCCATAATCATCCCGGATGCGCGCCTGCTCCAGGTATTCCGAGGCTTGGCGGTCATTCCATTGGGTGTAGTTCTGACCGCTGGTTGTCTGGGTGTCGTGCCAGAAAGCATATGGGTCAGGGTCATGCTGACCGGTGAAGTCCAGATCGACCAGCGCTGCGGCAAATTCACGGGTTTCCAGATGCTCGGACACCAGATCGCTATAGGGCAGCGCAGTCAGGGTGATCTTAACCCCCAGGCGCGCCCAATCTTCCTGGATGGCGGCGGCAATTTCAGGATAAGGCGCCTGGTCGGGGTGGATTAGTTCAAATTCCAGCGCCGGCTCGCCTTCTTTAGCGCGCAGCGAGCTGTCCGCTGCCGTAGGGTTATAACCTTCCTGCTTCAGCAGGTTGAGGGCGCGTTCGGGGTCGAAGGCATACTGTGGCATATTTTCATAATATGCCCAAGTTCCCGGGAAAATAGGCCCATCCGCCGGGATGGCTTGCCCGCCCAGGAGGCGATCGATGATGCGCTGGCGGTTCATACCCAGCAGTAAAGCCTGGCGTAAGGCGGAATCTTGCAAGAAGGGCAGCCCAGGATCATTCAGGTTGAACAAGATCAGCTCCAGGCGCGGCAAGCGCCCACTGTACAGGTTCAGCTCGGTACTCTGCAGCCCCTCGGCCAGGGTCTCTGGAGTCAATTCCGATACCCCCAGCACCTCACCCGCATGATATGCCAGCAGAGCGGCAGCCGCGTCGAGGTAAGTTTTGAAAGTAACTTCTTCGATATACGCTGGTTGGGAGTAGTATTCGGGGAAAGCGCTGAGCACCACCCCACTGATCGCGCCATCCGTGACCAGTAACTGCTCATAGCGGTAAGGACCGCAGCCAACTGGATTCAGGTTAAATTCATCATCCACCAGCTCGGCAGCCGTGACGCCATCCAGCGAGTGAGCAGGCAACAGCCCAAAGGTCAGATAATCCAGGAAGGGCGCAAACGGCTCCGGCAGGATCATCTGGAAGGTTTTATCGTCCAGGGGAACGACATCGATCTCAGCCCACAGCGCTTTCAGATCGTCCGGGGCAGGCAATTCGGGATCGGCGAGCAAGCCGGTGGTGTAAACGACATCCTCACTGGTGACGGGCTCACCGTCATGCCAGACGGCATTGGCGCGGATGGAAAAGTTGTAGACGGTGCCATCCGCGGATATGCCCCAGGTTTCGATCACATCCCCGGACGGCAAGGCGCGTTCGTCAAAGCTCATCAGGCTGCAATAAAGCAGGCGATTTACATCCTGATCGGGCGTGTTGTACCAATCCAGCACAGGATTAAGACGGTGCAGCGAGCCGATCAGAGCTTCGCTATACGCGCCGCCTGAGGTGGGCTGCACGACCGGTTCTACAATCCCTGGCAATACCCCAGGCTGCTGGCTGAGCAGTAGCAAGGCGATCACCACCAGGGTGATGACGACAACAACAAGTTGCCAACGCAATCTTTTCATGTGCAAGAGCAAAGGATGCCAGACAACAAAAAAGGGCGCTCCCCAGCTTGTCCGCAAGCCGACCAGCCGTGAGCTGCCCCTGGCCTCTTCGCTAGGTGTCTATCCTTTCCCTTCCAAACAGGTTTTACCTGCCTGGTTAGCCTTTTACCAGGACGGTAGCGATTGCCAGAATAAAGAAGATGATACTCAATATAATCGTGACCCGGAAGAGAACTTTCTCAATTCCCCGCCGCGCAGTAAAGATAGCGCCGGTGTCGCCACCGGTAAAGCCACCCAGGCCGGCGCCCTTGCTCTGCAAGATGACGCTGGCGATCAGGGCAATTGACGTTATAATCAGTGCGATATTTAGATAAATCTCCAACTCAAGCCTCCAAAACGTACGATTCATGCGCTTAGGCAGGCGGATTATACCTTTCCACGGGCGAAACGTCAAATGGAGTCTTCCAAATTCGAGCTGGTCATCAACCTGCATATGCACACTCCCTACTCGGATGGGAGCGGTAGCCATGCCGAGATTGCCAGGGCGGCGCTCAAAGCCGGGTTGGATGCAGTGATCGTCACCGATCATAATGTGTGGGTAGAGGGTCCGCAGATGTATTATCAGGATGGCGACCGGCGCACCTTGCTTTTGGTGGGCGAGGAGCTGCATGACCGCACACGCCAACCGCAGAAGAATCATATGCTGGTCTTCGGGGCGTACCGTGAGTTGGCTGCCTACGCCGACCAGCCTCAGCGCCTGATTGACGCTGTGAATCGAGCGGGAGGGTTGTCCTTCATCGCCCATCCGGTTGATCCGGCAGCACCAGCCGTCAAAGAAGCCGATATCTCCTGGGTGGATTGGGATGTGCAAGGCTATACCGGACTGGAGCTGTGGAATTCCATGTCCGAGTTCAAGGGGCTGCTGAAAACCCGCTTGCACGCGCTGTATTACGCCTTCTTCCCCAGGCATATTGGGCGTGGGCCGTATCCCGAAGCGATCCAGCGCTGGGATAGCCTGTTGGCGGAGGGGCGCAAAGTGGTGGCGCTGGGCGGCTCGGATGCGCATGCCTTCCATGTGCGGCTCGGACCGTTACGCAAAGTGCTTTTCCCCTATGAATTTCATTTCCGGGGGATCAATACCCATCTCATCGCCCCTGAAGCCTTGTGTGGGGAAGCCAATGAAGACGCGACCCTGATCTATGAAACCCTGCGCAAGGGGCGTGCTTTCATCGGCTACGACCTACCTGCCAGCACACGTGGTTTCCGCTTTGTGGCGCATGGAAAAGAGCAGACGGCGCAAATGGGCGAACAACTCTCCGCCAAAAATGGGGTTACCTTTCAGATACGCTTGCCCCGCCGCACCGAGTGCCGCCTGCTTAAAGATGGCAAGCCGCTTAAGACCTGGCAACACCACGATCTATGCACGCATATTTCGACAGAGCCGGGTGTATACCGGGTTGAAGCGTTCATTCAATTTGCCGGGCGGCGGCGGACTTGGATCATCAGCAATCCAATTTATGTGGTGAAATAAGCTTATGGAATTTCAACTCAAAGCTCCCTTTATTCCCACCGGCGATCAGCCTGAAGCCATCCGCGAGCTGGTGCAGGGCATCCGCCAGGGTCAGCGCAACCAGGTTTTGCTGGGCGCTACCGGCACCGGCAAAACTTTCACCGTCGCTTCCATCATCCAGGAGCTGCAGATGCCAGCCTTGGTCATGGCGCACAATAAGACCCTGGCAGCCCAGCTATACGCCGAGTTCAAAGAGTTTTTTCCCGATAACGCGGTGGCATACTTTGTCTCGTACTACGATTACTACCAGCCCGAAGCCTATGTGCCGCGCCACGACCTGTACATCGAGAAAGAATCGGAGATCAACGAGGAAATCGAGCGCTTGCGCCTGGCAGCCACCACGGCGCTGATGTCGCGCAAGGATGTGGTGATCGTGGCCTCGGTTTCGTGCATTTATGGCATCGGCAACCCGGAAGCGTATGGGCGGGTGGTGATCAATCTCGAGTCGGGGAAAATATACCGCCGCAATGCCTTACTGCGCCAGCTGATTGAGAGCCAATACCAGCGCAATGATATCGAGCTGCGCCCGGGTACTTTCCGTGTGCGCGGGGATACGCTGGATATTCTGCCTGCCTACCAGGACCGCTACGGCTACCGGGTCACCTTTTTCGGGGACGAGGTGGAACGGATGATGGAGTTTGACGCGGTCACCGGCGAGCTGCAGCATGAGCTGACTACAGCTGCCATCTATCCCGCCAAACACTTTATCACGGACGAAGACAAACTCAAACAGGCCATCCAGGATATAGAGGCCGAGCTAGAAGGGCGCTTGCGCCAGCTTAAAGCAGAGGATCGTTTCCTGGAAGCCCAGCGCCTGGAACAGCGCACCATCTACGACCTGGAGATGCTGCGCGAAGTGGGTTACTGCACCGGCATCGAGAATTATTCGCGCCACCTGGACCAGCGTCCGGTAGGCTCGGCGCCCTGGACGCTGATGGATTACCTGCCCAGCGAATACCTGCTGGTGATCGACGAATCGCATATGACGGTGCCGCAAATCCGGGGAATGTATAACGGCGACCGCTCGCGCAAGACCACCCTGGTGGATTATGGTTTCCGCCTGCCCTCCGCCCTGGATAACCGCCCGCTCAAATTCCACGAATTCGAGCAGCGCATGGGTTATACCATCTACACCAGCGCCACGCCCGGGCCGTATGAAATGGGCCGCGCCGAGCAAGTGGTTGAACAGATCATCCGTCCCACCGGCCTGGTGGACCCACAGGTAGAGGTGCGCCCCACCGAAGGTCAGATCGACGACCTGGTAGGTGAGATCCGCCGGCGGGTGGAGGTCGGCCAGCGCACTCTGGTGACCACCCTGACCAAGCGCATGGCTGAAAAACTGGCCGATTACCTGCTAGAGCTGGGCATCAAGGTTCACTATTTACACTCCGAGATAGACACCCTGGAGCGGATTGGCATCCTGCGCGACCTGCGCCTGGGCGTCTTCGATGTGGTGGTGGGGATTAACCTGCTGCGCGAAGGCCTGGACTTGCCGGAAGTCTCGCTGATTGCCATCCTGGATGCAGATAAAGAGGGTTTCCTGCGCTCAGGGACAGCCCTGATCCAGACCATCGGGCGCGCTGCCCGCCACCTGGACGGCAGAGTGATTATGTACGCCGACAAGATGACCGATTCGATGCGACGGGCGATCGATGAGACCAACCGCCGGCGCGCCAAGCAGGAGGCCTACAACCGCGAGCATGGCATCGAGCCAGTCAGTATTATAAAAGCGGTGCGCGATCTCACCGATCAAGTCTCTATGCACGCTGTGGCAGAGCCCCAGGGAGCGTATCATGTCAAACAAGATACCCCCAAGGCTGAGATCAACAAGATTATCGCCGAGATGGAAAAACAAATGAAGGAAGCCGCCCGCAACCTGGAATTTGAAAAAGCAGCTGTGCTGCGCGACCAGATCTATGAGCTGCGCAACATCCTGGCGGAGGACCCCAAGGTCAAGCCATGGGAGAAGTTCAAGCTGCTTTCAGGGGAAGAATAAAACCGGAGCGATCAGACCTGCGCAGGCGTTGATTGCGTTTGTTCCAGCCAGCTACGGATCCCATCCAGGTGATCTTGAAAATGCAGGTAAGAATTGTGGGCGATGGAAGTCCACACTGGCTCGCCGCGCCACCAGTCGAATGCCTGCGGATTATTGAGCGTGCTCTCCGGCAACGCCTGCACCAGGGTGTATAAGCGTTGGTGCGATAAACGGAAATCCCGCAGCACATCAGGCAGGGGATCATCTTTATGAGCCTGGTAGATGGCGCTGTTCAGATGATTGATGACATCCTCAGGATCGCGATCGGTGATCTCGAAACCAGGGGCATAACGCTCTGCCTGCTCGCCTCGGAATGAAGCCTCCAGCCAGTTTAATTCCAGATGCACCCAGGCGCTCAGATGCGCCAGCAGATCTTTAAAAGATACCCCATTATCCATGCCGGTATCCAGCATCTGTTCCACTGTTAGACGCGCAATCACCTGCTCATACGTGTCGATCGCACTGAGCATATGGGCCAGTAACTCTGGCTTTGAAACTGGGGCGGGCTGGTAAGTCATCCGTCTCCTCGAGAAAAATTGTTAGCGGGTTACAGTCCGATTCTAACCGATAGTTGCCCGCCTGACGAGAGCAGGCTGCGAAATCTTCACAGCACCTTCGACCAATCTTCACAACTTCTACATAACTTACCGCTAAGATAGAGACAATAAACGACACAGATTCACCTTTGAAAGGAAGGTAATGATGAAGAAAAACTTACTTGTTGTAACCATGATCTTTGTAGCAGTTGCAGCCCTGGCCTTCGCCGGACTGGCTTATGCTCAGGACACTACCCCCGCCACACCTACCACCCCGTGGAGTGGTGGACGAGGCGGAATGATGAATGGCGCACGTGGGGGCGGCATGATGAACGGTTCTAATGCTGGCGGCATGATGCTGGGCGGCAGCAGCGGGCCTATGCACACTTATATGGTGGAAGCTTACGCCCAGGTGCTTGGCCTGACCGTTGAAGATATTCAGGCCCAGATTGACGCCGACAAAAGCATGTGGCAGATCGTTGCCGACCAGGGCCTTAGCGACGAAGAGATCAAGGGCGTGATGATCCAGGCGCGCACGCTGGCATTGAACGCCATGGTCGCCGATGGACTGCTGACCCAGGAACAGGCTGATTTCCGCCTGGAGCGCATGAATACCATGAATTCTAGCGAATTTGCCCCCGGCGACTGCACCATGAGTGGCGCCAGAGCCGGTCGAGGTGGGGGCCGCTGGAGCCAACCAACCACACCCTAAACCTAACCCGCTTAATTCTCCCTAGATGCATCCGCCTCCTTACAGTGTAATACTGGCAGGAGGCGGAATTCTTTCAAAGCGATGACTCCCGCACAAAGGCATGGTTATGGATATAATTTATCCAAATCTTTCCGAGATAGGCTGAGGGAAAATTGTGGCAACGATCTTAATAGTCGAAGACGAACCTGAATTGGTCAAAGTGCTGCGCTCTTATCTGGAGCAGGCTGGTTTCACAGTCTTCAGCAGCGGGCGCGGCGATACCGGACTGGCTACCTGGGAACAGCGCCAGCCCGATCTGGTGATCCTGGATTTGAATCTACCCGGCATGGATGGGCTGGATGTCGCCCGTGCCATCCGCCGCAAAAGCAGTACGCCCATCCTGATGCTGACGGCACGCGTGGAGGAAGCCGACCAGTTAGTCGGCCTGGAGCTGGGCGCGGATGATTACATGACCAAGCCCTTTTCGCCACGCCTGGTAGTGGCCCGCGTGCGCGCCCTGCTGCGCCGTTCTGCGCCAGCCCCACAGGCTGCAACCATCCTGCGCGCCGCCGACCTGGAGATCGACCTGGGCGCCCATACCATCCACCGCGCCGGCGAGCCGGTTGACCTGACGCCCACCGAGTTCAGCTTGCTGGCGACCCTGGCTGAGCAGCCCGGGCGCGTTTTCAGCCGCCTGCAGCTCCTGGAAGCTGCGCAGGGCAACGCCTACGAGGGCTACGAGCGTAGCGTGGATGCGCATATTAAGAATCTGCGTGCCAAGCTGGAGCCAGACCCGCGCCATCCCCTGTACGTAGAAACGGTGTTTGGGGTGGGCTACCGCTTTGCGCAAAACCCCGGGCGCGGCTCCTGATCCCGGCTTTGCTGCGCGAGGATGACCCATGCGTATCAAATTGATCCTATCCTTTAGCCTGGTTGTGCTGGTCACCGTTGCGGCAGTGGTGCTGGTCGCCCGTTTGGGCTCCACACAGGCCGTGCGCAGTTTTATGTTTCGCGGCGGCATGACTGGCAGCGAAGAGCTGGTGAGCGCGCTGGAAGATTATTACACCGCCAACGATTCCTGGCAGGGTGTCGAAAGCTTATTGGCAGACACGACGACGCATGGCGGTATGATGGGGCGCGGACAGGGTCAGGGGGCGGCTGTCCAGGCCATGATGAGCCAGCGGCTGCGCCTGGCGGATACAGATGGCAACCTGATCTACGACAGCGGCGCCAGCCCAGCCAGCGGCAGCCTGAGCCAGTCTGAGTTGGATGCGTCCGTCGCCCTACTATCCGGGCGCGAAACGGTAGGATACTTACTGGCAGAAGGGGGAATCGGCTTTACCCGCCAGCAAGAGACCAACCTGGTGAACCGCCTGACCCAGGCGGCAATTTCTGCTGCTTTGATCGGGGGTGGTCTGGCGCTGGTCCTGGCACTCTTCCTGGCGTATCGCCTGCTGGCGCCCATCCGGCAGCTCACCCGGGCGGCTGAGAATCTCTCGCAGGGCGATCTGAGCCAGCGCGTACAAGTCCATGGGCGCGATGAGTTGGCGCGCCTGGGAGATACCTTCAACAACATGGCGCAGGGCTTACAGCGCGCCGGGGAAGTGCGCCGCTCGATGACCGCCGATATTGCCCACGAGCTGCGTACCCCGCTATCGGTGCAGCGCGCCAACCTGGAGGCTTTGCAGGATGGCGTCTACCCGCTGACGACTGAGCAATTGCAGCCGATCCTGGAGCAGAACCTGATGCTGACCCGTCTGGTGGACGACCTGCGCTCCCTGGCCCTGGCAGAAGCCGGGCAGCTTACCCTGGAGCGCATGCCTACTAACCTGAGAACGCTGGCAGATCGCATGCTGGAGCGCTTCTCAGCCCAGGCAGCTGCCGCAGGGGTAAGCCTGAGCCTGGATGCTCCTGCCCACCTGCCAAATATCCCGATTGATCCCGGGCGTGTGGAGCAGATCATCACCAACCTGCTCTCCAACGCCCTGCGCTACACCCCAACCGGCGGGCAGATCAGGCTGGGGCTGGGCGAGGGAGCCGAGGCGCTGGCGCTGACGGTGCGGGACAGCGGAGCGGGTATACCCGTAGAAGCCTTGCCGCATGTCTTCGAGCGCTTTTACCGCGCCGACCGCTCGCGCAGCCGGGCGGAAGGCGGAAGCGGGCTGGGCTTGGCGATCGCGCGCCAGTTTGCTGAGGCGCATGGCGGCACGCTGACCGCAGCCAACCATCCTGAAGGTGGGGCGGTTTTCACGCTGAGCCTGCCATTGAGATCCAGCACATGAGCATCCGCAATAACGTCACACGCCTGCTGGAGAGCCGCAAGATCGCTTTCACAGCCTACGAGTTGCCGCCCGAAAAGCTGGGCGCGCTGGAAGCCGCCCAAATCCTGGGCGTACCGCCTGAACAAGTTTTCAAGACGATCGTGATGAAGCGTGAAAGGAAAGGCAAACCCATCCTGGCGGTTGTTCCTGGTCCGTCCGAAGTCGATCTGAAAGCTGTGGCGAAAGCCATCGGCGAAAAGAAGGTCTTCCTGCCCACCGAGCGCGAAGCCGAGCAGCTCACCGGGCTGCAGGCCGGCGGTATCTCGCCCCTGGCACTGCTCAACAAAGGTTTCCAGGTGCTAGTGGATGAAACCGCCCAGTCGCTGGTCGAGATCTACATATCTGGCGGTCAGCGCGGGTTAAATATCCGCTTGCCCGTGACAGACTTGCTAAAACTGACCAATGCCCGTAGCGCGCCCATCGCAACCCGCGACTGAGACAATTTGCGGCCATGAGATTGGCGCACAGGCTTGCCCTCAGGGAAAATCACTTTATAATTCTCAAATCAGTCGCTGACCACCACAGGATTTAACTTTCCAAAATATCGTCCACTCGCCCCAGGAGGAAGCCATGACCGACCAGCCCCAGATCCACGATCCAATTATCGTCTGCCGGGATGTGCACAAATGGTACGGGCAGTTCCAAGCCCTACGCGGCATCAGCCTGGATGTGGGGCGCGGCGAGGTAGTGGTGGTCTTTGGACCCTCCGGATCGGGCAAATCGACCTTTATTCGCTGCCTGAATCGCCTGGAAGAGCACCAGGAAGGCCAGATCATCATCGATGGCATTGAGCTGACCAAGAATATGCGCGATGTCGAAAAGGTGCGCATGGAAGCAGGCATGGTTTTTCAGCAGTTCAACCTCTTCCCACACATGACCGTGCTCGACAATGTTGTCCTGGCGCCTATCAAAGTACGCAAATGGTCCCAGGAGAAAGCAGCTGAGATAGGCATGCAATTGCTGGAACGTGTGGGCATCCCCGAGCAGGCCAACAAATTCCCTGCTGAGCTCTCAGGCGGGCAGCAGCAGCGCGTGGCAATTGCCCGAGCACTGGCGATGCAGCCCAAGATCATGCTCTTCGACGAGCCCACCTCTGCCCTGGACCCGGAAATGATCAAGGAAGTGCTGGACGTCATGGTTGAGCTGGCTAAAACCGGCATGACCATGGTGGTGGTGACACACGAGATGGGCTTTGCGCGCGGCGTGGCGAATCGCATGGTATTTTTCGACCAGGGTTTGATTGTGGAGATTGGCACTCCGCAGCAGATCTTCAACAATCCCCAGGAAGACCGCACCAAACTATTCTTATCGCAAATCCTGAAGCATTAAGTGCATTCCCCAAGATTGTGCAGCAGGCCAAGCCATTAACGAAAAACGACCGCGCAGCCCGGCACGGTCGTTTTTGTTTTACAGGCGCCGGCTATTCGCCGATCTGCCCGACTTTTTCACCATTCAACAGGACAGTGTACTGCCCGGTTTCAAAGCTACCCAGCGGAATACTCACGCTGAACGGAGATAGCATCTGGATGCAGGCCACATTGGGATCGACCACACTATAGGCTTCGACTGCGATCTGGCCTTGCGCATCCGGTTCAGCGACTATTACGCGCAACAGGTTGCAGGGGGTAGGCAGGTCGCCTTCCAGGCTGAGCGCGTATTGGGGCGGAAAACTCTCCATGATCAACAAATCTCGGGCGTTGATGAAGACGTTTCCGCGCTCCAGGAACTTATCTTCCGGTTGAGGGTCCCAGTCGTTAGCTGGGGGTGTAGCATCCCCTGGCTTGTCGGGGCCTGTGACCACATCATCGGGATCGACCGGCTCAAAAACCGGCGGGGTATCACTGGGTAACGGGTTCTCCCCGGCCGGGGTATTGCCCGGTAAAGGTTCGCTGGGGGCTGCCTGGGCGCAAGCGCTCAGGAGCATCGCCAGTACGAGAAGTAAACCCAATAAATTACTACGCATGATCATCCTCCTTGGTATATCAGCTTTCAGGAATAAGACGCCATCCGGACAAATTTTGTTCCCTGGTCCGGTGAGGACCGCTGCCAGGTCGGCTCAGCCTTTGATGACCGCCACCGGGACCAGGCGGGCTACCTTGCGAGCAATTTGCGCCCCACACACCACCGCTACCACATCGTCCACATCTTTATAGGCCTGCGGAGCTTCCTCGGCCAAGCCTGGCAGCGAGCCAGCCCGGATATGGATGCCATCTTTTTCGAGATCACGCCGCAGCGTTTCGCCGCGCACCTGTTTTTTGGCCTGGGCGCGGCTCATCACCCGCCCCGCCCCATGACAGGATGAGCCAAACGAGCGCTCCATGCTGGCCTCGGTGCCAAGCAGCACCCAGGAGGCTGTGCCCATACTGCCTGGCACCAGCACCGGCTGGCCCAGGGCGCGATATTCTTCCGGTAGCTCGGGGTGCCCCGGACCAAAGGCACGCGTGGCGCCCTTGCGATGCACACAGACTTTCATTGGCTTGCCATCGATCAGATGCGTTTCGAACTTGGCCATATTATGGGCAATGTCGTACACCTGGTGCAGTTGAAAAGGCAGGCCTTTCACTGCCAAGACAGCTTCAAAGGCACGCCGGGCGTGATATGCCAGCACCTGGCGGTTGGCAAAGGCATAATTTGCGGCGCAGCGCATGGCGGCTAGGTAATCCTGGCCTTCAGGGGAGTTCAACGGGGCGCACACCAGCTCACGGTCGGGCAGGTGAATATTATAGCGTTTGACAGCCGATTGGAAACTCTGCACGTAGTCGGTGCAGATTTGGTGTCCGAAACCGCGTGAGCCGCAGTGAATTTGCAGCGCCAGACAGCCTTCTTGCAAGCCCATCGCCTGGGCAGCGCGGGAATCATACACCTGGTCCACGATATCAACCTCGATAAAATGGTTGCCGGCGCCCAGGGTGCCCAGCTGCGGGCGGCCGCGCTGGCGCGCTCGCAGGCTGACTTTGGCAGGGTCGGCTCCTTCAAGGCGCCCGCCGGCTTCCGTACGGCGTAGGTCGGTTGGGGTGGCATAGCCGTTTTTCAGCGCCCAGCTCGAGCCTTCCCGGCAGACCTGCTCCAGGTCGTGATCTGTGAGCTTCACCGAGCCAGACTCACCGACCCCGCTGGGGCAGTAAGCGTTAAGCGTGGTGGCTAATTCATCCAGGTATGGCTCCACCTGCGGATATTGAAGGGGGGAGGCTAACAGGCGCACCCCACAATTGATATCGTAGCCCACTGCACCGGGAGAGATGACCCCATCGGGCAGGCGCGTAGCAGCCACCGCGCCAATGGGGAAGCCGTAGCCCTGGTGCATGTCCGGCATGATGTTGACCTGCCCCACCAGCCCGGGCAAAGAGGCTGCATTGACAGCTTGCTCCAGGGATTTGTCGTCCATCACCGCTTCCAGCAGGCGGCGGCTGGCAAAGATGCGCACCGGGACGCGCATATCCCCGCGGTAGCTCTGGGGAATCTCCCATTCATAATCGCTGATCTTCTTTAAATCTCTCAGGTTTACCATCTCAACCTCCGCACCCACCGTCAGACGTCAAATACGATCCGGGTGCACAATCCAGCCGGTGTGCTCTGCACTTCCAGCCGGTGATAGGTGACGGCTTTGATTTCTTTCTCCAGCGCCAGCAGGGGCTGCCCTTGCAAGCTGGCATGCAATTCCAGGCCGGCATCCTCGGGTAGCTGGCTTACGTGCAGGTCAAAATCGCTAAAACCCAGCTTATGTTGTTCGATGCTGTAGAGCAGCTCACCCAGGAAAGTTACCAGCAAGCTTTCGGCGTCGGCGGCAGTTAGCTGAAGCTCAAGCAAGCGTGCAGGCGCGTCTTGCAGGCGCAAGCCTGCCAGGTGCTGCATACCCCGGGCAGCCTGTTCCAGCACGCCAGGCAAGTCTGGCGCCCAGACTTCCAGCTCCCAGTCGGCGGCATGATCGATTTCGCGGTAGCCTGCCGGTGCAACCATTCCCAGTACACTCCTTAGTATAGGTCTATCAACATTCTAGCACAAACCACACGGCTGCTCATCCATCGCAGGTTGCATTATAATAACCGGGTGAATGAGCCCATGAAACCATCTCGCTCCAACTCACGCAACCCCCTGGCAAAGATTGAAGCCCGCCTGCAAAACCTTATCGAAGGCAGCGCGGCACGCTTATTCGGGCGCGGCTCGCCGGAAGAAGACCTGGCCCAACGCCTGGCGCGTGAAGTGCAAACCGGACTACACCAGGAAGCCAATGGTAAGCTGGTTGCGCCTAATTTATATACCTTGTTTGTCTCACCACAACGTATGGCGCTCCTGGAAGCCAATCCAGGCCTGTTTGACCAGCTCAGCCAGGCGCTAGAGGAAGCCGCGGCCCAGGCGGGAGTTACATTCTCCAGCCCTCCAGTCTTGCGTGTTTACGTAGAAGCGTCCTTGAATGGCAGCGAGGTCAGTATTCATTCTCAAAACAGCCTGGCGGGCTTGGCCCAGACCAGCGACCTGAGTCAGGATGAATGGCTGCAGAACGGGGAATTCCCCCCGGATGCCTTTTTGATCGTGGATGGCGTGCAAGCTTTCTCCCTGCGGCGCAGTGTGATCAATATTGGGCGGCGTTCTGATAACCACCTGGTGGTAAATGATGCGCGCGTCTCGCGCGTGCATGCCCAATTACGAGCTGTGCGCGGGCGTTACCTGATCTTTGACCTGGATTCGACCGGCGGCACCTATGTCAACGGCGAGCGGGTGCGGCAGGCCTTGCTGGCGCCTGGCGACGTAATCACCCTGGCAGGCGTGCCCCTGGTGTACGGGCAAGACCCCTCCAGTGAGACTCAGGATATCGGGCGGCTCTCACCTGGCCCCGAGGTGATCCGATGAGCTTCAGCGCTCCGCTATTGTTGGCCTTGCGCGCCATCTTAGCCCTGGCACTGTATGGTTTTCTGGGTCTGGCATTGTACCTGACCTGGCAAAGCCTGCGCTCCGCCAGCCGGCATATGGCTGCACCGCAATTCCCGCGCCTGGCGCTGCTGCCAGCCGATGCTCAGGTCGAGCCCGCTTATTACAATACCCAGCTGGTGCTGGTGGGGCGCGATCCCGCCAGCGACCTGCACCTGGACGACCCCACCATCTCTGCGCGCCACGCCCGGCTGAGTTTCCATCACGGGCAGTGGTGGCTGGAAGACTTGCATTCGCGCAACGGCACACTCTTGAACCAGGAGATTGTGGGCGAGCCGGTGGTGATCACCCACGGCGATCACTTACGCTGTGGGCAGGTCGAACTAAACGTCCTGATCGAACATTCTCATTGAGCCGGAAATCTTCAGGCTAATTTTGAACGCGGAGGGCGAACCCATGCAAACACAACCCAAACTTGCTGTCATTGGCGGCACCGGCCTGCAAAGCATGCCCGGTCTGGAGAAAATCCAGCAGCTCGAAGTCGATACCCCCTTTGGCAAGCCCAGCTCTCCGATTACCGTGGGTGAGCTTTCCGGCGTTCCGGTAGCATTTCTCTCCCGGCATGGACTGGGACACCACCTGATGCCCGGTGAAGTGCCTTACCGCGCCAATATCTACGCCCTGAAATCACTCGGCGTGGAACGCATCGTCAGCGTCAGTGCCTGCGGCTCCCTGCGCGAAGATTACTCGCCCGGGGATATTGTCATCCCCAACCAGATCTTCGACCTGACGCGCGGGCGGCAGAACACCTTCTTTGGCGAAGGACTGGTGGGACATGTCGGCGTCGCCGATCCATTCTGCCCGGACCTCTCCGCCCAGTTGTTCTCGGCCTCCAAGATACGCACCCCCAAGGTGCACAAAGGCGGGTCCCTGGTGACCATTGAAGGGCCGCGCTTCTCGACGCGTGGAGAATCGAATACTTACCGGGCGTGGGGGATGTCGATCATTGGCATGACCGCCTCTCCTGAAGCGTTCCTGGCGCGCGAGGCCGAGATTTGCTATGCCACCATGGCGCATGTCACCGATTATGATGTCTGGCATATCTCAGAAGCGCCGGTTTCGGTGGATCTAGTCGTGGAGATCCTGAACCGCAACCTGCAACTGGCGCAGAAAATTATTCTCACGCTGGCTTCAGACCTGGCGACGCAGCGCGATTGTGAATGCGGCAACGCCCTGGAAAATGCGCTGATCACCGACCCCAAGGCAGTCCCCCCCGAGATGCGCAGCCGCCTGAGTTTGCTGGTGGGGAAATACCTGGCGCAGTAACCCTTGAGTGTCGCTGAACGACCGATCCCTACTCCCGATCAACAACTGCAGCGTCGCCTGCTGATCCTGGCGACGCTGTTTATGCTGGTATATGCGGCAGCGCTCAGCTTGGCGCCAGCCGTACGCGCCCGTAGCTGGCCTGTGGACCTGCGCTGGCAGCATTGGATCGGTGTGGCTGCCTGGCTGGCATTTATCAGGCTGCTGGAGAACTGGCTTAACCGCCGCCTGGAGCGTCACGACCCCTACCTGCTGCCGCTTACCGGTTTACTGATGGGCTGGGGTTTGCTGACTATTTACCGCCTGTGGCCCGCAGCAGGGCTGCGCCAGAGCGCATGGTTTATCGCCGGGGCAGCCATGCTGGGCGTGGGCTTATTCCGCCTGGCACCCGACTTGAGCAGCCTGCGGCGTTACAAATACGTCTGGCTCACGAGTGGCTTACTGCTCACGGGCCTGACCCTGTGGCTGGGCACCAACCCACTGGGGTACGGTCCACGCATGTGGCTGGGCTGCTGCGGGATTTATCTGCAGCCTTCCGAGCCGCTCAAATTACTGCTGGTGATCTATCTGGCAGCCTACCTGGGCGAACCGCGCGCCACGCTGCCTGCTGGGCAGCACCCCAACCGGCGCGTCCTGATGGGACTGTTGGCTCCCACCCTGGTGATGACCGGCCTGGCGCTGGGCTTGTTACTGGTGCAGCGTGACCTGGGCACGGCTACGATCTTCCTGTTCCTGTATACAACCATCATCTATCTCAGCACCGGGCGGCGCATTGCACCGGTGACCGGGGCGCTGGTGATCAGCGCGGCAGGTGTGGCCGGGATGCTGCTGTTTGACTTGGTGCGCCTGCGCATGGATGCCTGGCTCAACCCCTGGCTGGACCCCAGCGGGCGTTCTTACCAGATCGTCCAATCCCTGCTGGCAATCGCCAATGGGGGCGTATTTGGGCGCGGGCCAGGCCTGGGCAACCCCGGACTGGTGCCCGTGCCGCATTCAGATTTTATCTTCGCCGCCATCGTGGAAGAAACCGGCCTGGTAGGTGGATTGGGGCTGCTGGCCCTGTTAGCGCTGCTCAGCGGGCGCGGCCTGCAGATCGCCCTGCATGCTCCCGACCCCTTCCGGCGTTTGCTGGCAGGCGGGCTGACCGCCTACATCGGGGGGCAGAGCGTCCTGATCATTGGCGGTAACCTGCGTTTGCTGCCCCTGACCGGGGTGACCCTGCCGTTTGTCTCTTACGGCGGCTCGTCGCTGCTAACCTCTCTGGTGGCAGTCCTGCTCTTGATCCTGATCAGCAGCCAGCCGACGGTACGCCTGGTGGCGCAATCCGCCAGCCGCCCATACTTACACCTGGGAACGCTGATCCTGGCGGGTCTGGCGGGGGCGGCCCTGGTACTGGGCTGGTGGGCGGTGGTGCGTGGCCCAGACTTATTGGGGCGCACCGATAACGCCCGCCGGGTGATCTCCGACCGCAATGTCGAGCGCGGCGCGCTGCTCGACCGCAATCTGAACCCAATTAATGAAACTGAGGGCGAGTCTGGCAGCTACCTCCGCGTAACCCGCTACCCGCAGCTCAGCGCAGTTGTCGGCTATACGAATCCGGTTTATGGGCAATCTGGCCTGGAAGCCAGCCTGGACCCCTACCTGCGCGGCTTGCAAGGCAATCCCGGGCTGACCATCTGGTGGAATCACCTGGTGTATGGTGAGCCTCCACCCGGCCTGGATGTGCGCCTGAGCCTGGACCTTGCCTTACAGACCCTGGCAGATGCCAGCCTGGGCGAGCAGCGCGGCGCGGCGGTTTTGCTGGACGCGCTCAGCGGGGAGATCCTGGCCTTGGCTTCGCACCCGACTTTTGATTCCAACCAGCTCGAAGCGCAATGGGAAACTTTAATCGGCGACCCCACCAAACCCCTGATCAATCGGGCAGTGCAAGGCAGCTACCTGCCCGGAACCAGCCTAGCGCCCTTCTTCCTGGCGCAGGCGGCTGCGGCTGGAGACCTGCCCGAGCGCAGCCTGGTGGGTTCAACCCGGGACTGCGCCCTGGCACCGGGAGCACTACCCGAAGGCGAGGCGGCCTGGGGAACGCGCGTGGCTGCAGGGTGCCCGGACGCCCAACTGGCCCTGGTTGAGACGCTAGAACCTGCACAACGCCTGAATTTATTGAACAGCCTGGGATTTTTTAGCCCGCCGGAGATCGGTCTGGAGGCTTTCAGTAGCACCAGCCTGGCAGCCTGGCCGGAAGATGATCGTGAAGCGCTGGGAACCGGTACACTGCAGATCAGCCCGCTGCAACTGGCACGCGCCGCAGCAGCGCTGACCAATGCAGGTTCGCTGCCGGCGCTCAGCCTGGCTACGGGCGTAAATACACCTCAGGCGGGCTGGGTGCTGCTCCCACCTGCAGCTACAGCCGCAAACGCCCTGCCCGCCGGCGGCACCCAACGCGCGGCGCGCCTACTGGCTCTGCCAGAGCAGCTCGTCTGGGAAGCCAGCGGCTTGGCGCCGCTGGGCGAAGCCGGGATGGTAGCCTGGTATCTAGGCGGAACGCTGCCGGAGAATGCTTCTGCGGCGCGCGTGGTGGTCGTCCTGCTGGAAGAATCGCCAGCCGTCGCTGCGCAGCAAGCCGGGCGCGCCCTGCTGAGTGCGGCATTGAATATAGATCTTTCGCCAGCCCCCTGAACTTTTAATCAGCCGCCAGAAATCACGCGCAGATAGCGGCGCTTGCCCACCTGCAGCACACCCGGGTGCGGGAAGGCTGCATCAGGCTCCTGCAGGGTCTCTCCATCCAGTCGCACGGCGCGCTGCTGGAACATGCGCTTGCCCTCGCCCCGGCTGGGGACCAGCCCACCATCTACCAGCACATCCAGCAGCGTTTGCCCGGCTTGCAGAGCATATTCTGGCATCTCCTCCGGCAGGTCGTGCTGCTGGAAAACACGCACGAATTCTGTTTCAGCCTGCGCAGCCGCCTCGGGGGAATGGTAAATGGCGACGATTTCTTTGGCCAGTTTCATCTTAACATCGCGGGGGTTATGCGTCCCTGTCGTCATGCCCTGCTCCAGGGAGGCAATCTCATCCGGCGTCCAGCGCGTCACCAGGCGGAAGAACAGCCCCATGGCCTTATCCGGCACCGACATGACCTTGCCATACATATCGGCTGGCTCGGCCAGCAGCGGGATATGGTTGCCCAGCGACTTGCTCATCTTGACTTCGCCATCCGTGCCCGGCAGGATGCCCAGGATCACTGCCACATTGGGGCGCGCGCCCAGGAAAGTCATCAACTTGCGCGCAGCCGTGACGATATTAAACAACTGGTCTGTGCCGCCCACCTGCACATCGGCTTTCAGGGCGTAGGCATCGTAACCTTGCATGATGGCATAGAACGTCTCGTGCAGATAAATAGGGTCACCCTTATCCCAGCGCAGGCGGAAATTCTCGCGCGTCAGGAACTGCTGCAGGGTGAAATTGGAGGCTAAACCGATCACCTCAGCAAAGGACAGCTCAGACAGCCACTCGGCATTGAAGCGCACCTGCGTTTTATCTTTGTCCAGCACCTTGTATGCCTGCTGGGCGTACGTGCGGGCGTTGTGTTCCACCTCAGCAGAGCTGAGCTGGGGGCGCAGTTTATCCTTGTCCGAGGGATCGCCGATCAAGGAAGTGTAGGTGCCGACCAGAAAGGTCACTTCGTGGCCTAGCTCCTGGAACTGGCGCAGTTTGCGCATGGGCACGGTATGACCGAGGTGCAGGTCGCTCGTGCGCGGATCAAAGCCGCAATAGATGCGCAGCGGGCGTTTTTCGTTGTGGGCTTCGATCAAGCGCGCCCGCAGCTCGTCCGCCATGGCCTGTTTGAGGGTTTCATCCCCATACTCAGTGCCCTGCATCAGGTAAGCTACCTGCTGGTCGATTGTCATCTGGCGTACGTCCATTCCTGGCCTCCCAAAAGAAAATTAGGGCAATAAAAAACGCCCTCTGCGGAGAGGGCGCGCTGTGCTCACCGCAGAACCTGGTTACGGGCGAGCATAATAGACCGTATCGGGCGTATCGGATTGGGCGCGCTGCAAGCCTGAACGCTGCAAAATAGCAGCTAAAATGGCTGCCCCATCCGGAAAGCCCAATTGTCCCTGCGCTCGTCCCAACAACTCTACCTCGCTCAAGAACCGAAACTCAAAATGCTCCACGCCACCCACCACCTGGACCTTTTTACCCAGCGAGCCGGTGAAGACGCTGATCTGCTGAATTTTATCCCAGTCCAACGCCACCCGGCGCAGGCCATTGGTAAAAAATACGCCTTGCGCCTCCAGGCGCAGCACCGTCTGGCGGTCCATCCAATTGCTCAGGGTGATGCCGGCCGCGATCAAGCCGACGATACCGGTCAGGAAGGGCAACGCGCCCAACAACCCGACGCGCGCGGGAATGGCGGTCCCGGCTGCGCCCAGGCTAAGCGCCGCCAGCCATGCCAGCCCCTCCCCGACCCGGGAAGTCAGCACCGGGCGATATTCCTGGGTAGTTGCGCTGGCTTGCATAGGGCAATTATACCTGAGGAACTTCGCAACCTTTACAGGAATTAGGTACCGGACGAGGCGATGAGAGAGCTCTTCCAGGCGCAATCCGAGTGAATTAGATGCTGATTAAGGGATTTTGCATCCTGGCAGGGCGTGCTATAATTCGCACATTGCCGCAGGGACACTGAGATGCATGAACCCGTGCTGGTCCTGAATGCCAATTTTGAGCCTATCCATGTCTGTACCACCCGGCGGGCCCTGGGCCTGATGCTTTCCGGGAAAGCCAGCCTGGTGCTCAATGGGCGAGGTGTCGTCAAAACCGTCTCGCTCAACTTGCCGCGGCCATCTGTCATTCGCCTGGAGCATATGATACGCCGCCCGCGCCCCAGGGTGCATCTGACCAAGCGCGAAATCTTGCGCCGGGATGAATATACCTGCCAGTACTGCGGGCAGCGTGTCTCCTATCTGACGATTGACCATATCATCCCGCGCCGCCTGGGTGGGCATTATGGCTGGGATAACCTGGTGGCAGCTTGCCCGGCCTGCAACCACCGCAAGGGCGGGCGTACTGCCGAGCAGGCGCAGATGAACCTGCTGCGCCCAGCCAAAGAGCCGCCTGCTTCAGCAATTTACTTCTTCGCCCGCCACCTGCCTGAAAATCAGGAGTGGAAGCCGTACATCGAAGGCTGGTAAACTGGGTCATTAAATCGAGTAGGGGGCGGTTAACCGCCCCCTACTCGATTTAAAACGCATAGGAGTTACGCAGTTCCGGGGAAAATGGGGGTTGTTGCGCGTGCTGCGCACGCCCAACAACCCCCATCCTCCAACCAAGTGCGTAAGTCCTAACGCATTAAAATTCCAAAGTCATAAAATCATCGGCCAGGGCGACTGGACCTGAGAAGGTCTGTGCAGCTTCCGCCACCAACGGCGCAGGGTCGTAGTTCCAGGTGGGATAATGGATCAGGTGTAGCTGGCGTGCGCCGGCTTCATGGGCGATCTCCCCGGCCTGACGGGCGGAGGTATGCCCCAATCCCTGGCCGGCTGTTTCATGGACCAGCATATCTGCCTGGCAGCCCAGACGCACAACCTCAGCACATGGCTCGGTATCACAGGAATATGCCAGCACTTTGCCGCTGGCTTTGAATTCCACCCGCAGGCCGATATTGGGCACCATGTGGTGCACGGGAGATGAATATATGCGGAAATCCGCACAGTCCAGCACAGGCGCCATCTCTTGGGCTGGCTGTGGGATAAAATTCACCGAGTAGAAATTTGGCCAGCTCCCCCAGTCATAAAACTCCATCAGCTTGCGCGTGCGTTCCAGGGTGTATTCCAGCCCGTAAACATTCAGCCCGGTCTTGCGTCCCATCAGCCAGGAGCTCATCAGAAAGGAAGCCACCCCGGAAGTGTGATCGGGGTGAAAATGGGTCAGGATCAGATCGGTGATCAGGGAATACTCCAGTCCGGCTTGCCCCAGGCGAATGAGTGGATTGTGCCCGGTATCGATGAGCACCACGCGCGACTCCCCCACCAACACCATGTGGGTATTCTCGTGCTGTGCGGTTGGGATGGCGTTGGATACGCCCAGGTAGATTAATTTTGGCATGGTTAGGATATTCCCTTCATAACTCGAGCTTAATTGCCCAGGAGCAGGACAGCCAGGCGCGGGGTTAGCAGGACCTCGATAGCGGCTGCACCCAGGAGCAAGGGCAGCACAAGACCCAATAGAATTTTAGCCCAGTCAGCCACGGCGCGCAACCAGGCTTCGCCAATAGTCATATGCTCGGCCGGAGCAGCCAGAGTAGCCCCGATGCGTAAGATAGCTGCGCCAGCCAGAGCCAGCGCCGGGATCTCCAACATGCCATGGGGGGCAATGAACGCCAGCAAGAACAACCCGGGGCTGGTACCTGCGCTGGCAACCCCAGCCGCCAGGTACCCCACGATCATAAATGGCAGCATCAGCACCAGCACGCTTAAAACCCCAAAAGAAAAAATGCCCAGCACGGTTGCCAGCAGGATGGCGCGCAGGTTGTGCAGCCAGACCGTACCCACACCCAAAGGGGAGAAGAGATTTAATAATTCCAGGCCTTCCACAAAACCATCATCCAGACTATTCAGGCTGAGCATTTCCAGTGGAAGCGGAAAAACCCGCGCCTGGCTGGCGCCGACCAGCAATCCCGCGGCAAGCGCCAGCAACATCATCGCCGCCGGTATGCCCAGGCGGCGGGCTGCCGGGAAGACCTGCGCCTGGTACCAGCCACGCAAGGAGCGGGCTCCGCCACGGAATTGCTGGCTGAATACGCGCCAGCTCCAACGCAGGTTGAGCGAATCCAACTCGCGCCCGAGTAATTCTTCGCGATTAAAGTGCGCCAGACCCGTGCGCACCAGCAAGCCGGCAATCACAGCCAGCCCCGCGATGATCCACCACAGGCTAGAATAACTGCCCCAGAACATGACCACACTTTCCCCCTGGATGAGCAGAGCCATGGGAATAATGATAAAAGAAGCCAGCAAATTCGCAGCCCGCACGGAAGTGGTTTGCGAGGAGACCACCACAGCCCCACTGACCATCAAGACCGCCTGCACGGTGGTCAGCAAGACGATCTGCAGCAGCAACATGGATGTGGGCCGCCAGCCCACATCCAAAAACACCCCGATCAGGTACACCGTGATACCCAGATAGGAGGCCAGCAAAGGAGGAATTACGGCAGCAGCCAGTTTGCCCAGATAAAGCTGCCCGTCAGAGAGCGGCGAGCTGAGCAGCGGTTCAATGCTGTGGCGTTCTTTCTCACCCACAAAGCTTTCCAGGGCTATCACCAACGACACCGAGATGGGGAAAAACCCCACAATCATCAACAAGAAAGGGATCAAGCGATCGCCGATCAGTGGGGCGTTGTAGCTCTCCACAAAACCCGTGATCTGACCGGCGGTGAAATTCATCAGACCGGGAAAAAAAATGGTCAACAGAAGCACCGGCAGGATGATACGCCAGTCGCGCAGCTGGTCGCTCACTTCGCGGCGCGTAATAATCCAGGCCAGGCGCAGGCTATCCAGCATGGGGCAGCTCCTCTGCCGCAGGTGCAGCGATGGCGCGTAAATAGACTTCTTCCAGGCTGCGCGGTACTTCCTGCAAGCTGACAACAGGCAAGCCGTGCGCCAGCAGAGCGCGCAGGACCTCCGGATTATCTCGCAGAGGATCGAGCGTGCGGAAACGCAGCCAATCCGCTCCAAATGCAGTGATTTCAACCGCCGGAGGCAGTGGAGGCCGGGAACCGTTCGTTACCGTGCCCAGGCGCAGCTCGAATTCCAACGGGCCAAGCAAGCTCTCTTTAAGGGCCTCCGGAGAGCCGCGGGCGATGATGCGCCCGCGGCGAATGATGGCGATCTGGTCGGCTAATTCTTCGGCTTCAGCCAGGTTGTGGGAACAAATCACGATGGCGCGTTCTGCGGAGCGCAGGTCCCGGATGGCATCGCGCACCAGGTGGGCGCTCTCGGGGTCCATGGCGGAGGAAGGCTCATCCAGCAACAGCACTGGCGGCTCGTGAAGCAAAGCCCGCGCCAGGGCCAGCTTCTGGCGCATACCTTTGGAATATTCAGCAATCCTGCGCTGACCATCCTGCGCCAGGCCAAATTGGTCTAAAAGCTGCTGCGTGCGCTGGTGGCGGCGCTGGGTGGTTAAACCATATACCTGACCAAAAAAATCCAGATAATCATCCCCGCGCATGCGCCCGTACAGGCCATGCTGCTCCGTCAGCACGCCCACGGCAGCCCGCACTTGGGCCGGGTGCGTGGCGACATCCCAACCTGCCACGCGCGCCCAGCCAGAGGTAGGTCGCAGTATCGAGGTGAGCATGCGCACCGTGGTTGTTTTTCCAGCGCCATTCGGCCCAAGCAATGCCAAAACTTGCCCGGCGCCCAGTTCAAGGGTAACACCATCTACGGCCAGGAAATTATCGAAACGTTTGCTCAGGTCCTGTGTCTGGATCATTTCCAGCCAATCTTCTGCAAAGGTCTAGTAATGCCGCAGCCAGCCGAGCTGAGTACGGCTTATGCCAAGTATTCTAACCCCTGGATGGCGGGTTATAGATTACAGATCAGTTAGGAGGTTCATGCCACAGACTGTGCAGGCTTGCGGTGGCGCAAGATCAACACCAGCAAGGCCAGGACTGCCACAACTGCCATAGCGGTCTGGTTGGCGTTTAGCCCGGCAACCTGAGCCGAGTCCAGGCGGATAAACTCCAGCAGAAAACGCGCCGCAGGATACGTGATCAGGTAGATCAGGAACAGGTCGCCATCTTTCAGCTTCTCAGGATAGCGCCGCCCCAGCCAGAGCAGAAATACAAAATTGGCGAAGTTCCACAGCGATTCGTACAAAAAGAGCGGGTGAAAGGTAGCGTAATTCTCGAAGCCTGGCAGACGAAAACGCGGCTCGATGGTGATCGCCCAGGGCAGATCGGTGGGAGCCCCGTACAGCTCCTGGTTTACGTAATTGCCCCAGCGCCCGATCGCCTGGCCCAATGCCACTGCCGGAGCAGCAATATCCGCCCACACGGCAAAGCTCATACCGCGCTTGCGGGTGAAATAGTACAGCGCCAGTGCACCGCCAATCACCGCCCCAGGGATTCCCAGTCCTCCGTTGCGTGTCCAGATCGCGTCCAGGGGATGGGTGAGATAATAATAGGTGGTAATGCCTTGGGCTTGAAGGGATGGAGAAGGGGTGAATATGTGCCACAGGCGCGCCCCTACAATGCCGGCAACCAGGATCCAGATCAGTGCGTCCCACACCAATTCAGGGTTATAGCCGCGCCGTTTGGCTTCACGGCTGGCGACCCAGGCCGCAAACACCGCCCCGCCCATCAGGATCAATCCATACCAGGTAAATAACGTAAAATCACCAATTTTTATGCCAGGCATTTTGCCTCACTTTGCTTGGTACCATGGGAGATGAAAAATAATTACTTTTTGTTCGCAGGTGGATTGGTCAACTGGCGACGCACGTCATAGATACGCTGGAGCGCGGTAATATTGGCCAGGACAGCGATAACCCACAAGCCCCAAACCGGCTGGTTGAGCAGCAAAGCCGGCGCCAGGACCAGATAGCGTTCCATGCGGGTAAGGATGCCGACTTTGGTATCTGCACCCAGAGATTGGCCGCGCGAGCGCACATAAGAGACCAGCACGGATCCGGCTGCAGCAACGAACACCAGGATGGCAGCCAGGGTATCGCCCTGGTTGGCGAAGTAATACAACAAGCCACCGAAGATCACCAGCTCGGAGTAACGGTCGGTGACCGAATCGACAAACGCGCCGAAGTCGCTGGCCATGCCTCGCAGGCGCGCCATGGTGCCATCCAGGGCGTCTACCGGGCCCATTAACAAGATCAGGATGCCACCCCAGAACATTTCACCCCGGGCCAATAGAATCGCTCCAGCAGTATTCCCCGCCAGACCCAGCAAGGTCATGGTGTTGGGCATTAAACCTAAGTTATTTAGCAAGCGACCGATGGGGTCCAGTATGCCTTTAAAGCGCAGGCGCATTAAATCAGTCAGAGTCATGGGTTGGGTACGTTCACTGGCTTTTTCCAAAAGCAGGGTTTACCTTCCAGGTCAGGATTTGTTCTCGATAAACGATAAGCTATGCTATCCCATGCCCGCAGGGCTGTCAAGATAAGATCAACAGGATTTGTCCAGATAGCGATGGGAAACAACAAGTGAATTATTCGCCTTCTGCGGAGGAGAAGTCTGGCTCATCATCCGAGATCAGGACTTCGCGCTCGCGCCCACCGCCCATGGACGGACCGATATAGCCCATCTCGGATAGTTCATCGATTAGGCGGGCGGCACGCGGGTAGCCGATATGCAATCGGCGCTGCAGCAGCGAGGCGCTGGCCCGGCGCGTCTTTTTGATGATCGCAACCGCCTGCTCCAGCAGGTCATCGCGATCCGCCAGCATACTTTCCTGCTCCAGCAAATCATCCCACGGCGGGGTTTCGCCTTGCTCCAACTCTGGCGTAGATTTCTGCCAGAAATTAATGATGCGTTCGATCTCCTGATCGGTGACCCACACCCCTTGCGAGCGCATCGGAGACGAGGCTTCAGGCGAAAGGAAGAGCATATCGCCGCGCCCCAGCAAGGCCTCGGCTCCCTGGGTGTCCAGGATGACGCGTGAATCAACACCTGAGGCGACCGCAAAAGAGATGCGCGCTGGGAAATTGGCCTTGATCAAGCCGGTCACCACATCGGTACTGGGGCGCTGGGTGGCAACCACCAGGTGGATGCCGGTGGCGCGCGCCATCTGTGCCAGGCGCACCAGGTTGTGTTCAGTCTGGTCAGGCGCCGACATCATCAAGTCTGCCAGCTCGTCGATCATCAGCACAATGCGTGGCAAAGGACCTTCACCCTTGCGCCGGCGGGCTTTGCGGTTATAGGTATCCAGGTTGCGCGAGTGCGTGGCTTCCAGCAGCTTGTAGCGGCGATCCATCTCCACCACCGTCCAGCGCAGCACGCCCAGGATGCGTTCCAGCTCGGTTTCAACCTTACCTAACAGGTGCGGCAGACCATTGAAGCGCACCAGCTCGACCATTTTGGGGTCCACCATCACCAGGCGTAAATCTTCAGGAGTGTTATTCATCACCAGGCAGGCGGTGATGGCGGCAATACAAACCGACTTGCCCGAGCCAGTTGTCCCGGCGATGAGCAGGTGCGGCATGCTCCCCAGGTCGCCCACCACCGGCGCACCCGATACGTCGCGCCCCAGAGCAATGGCGAGGGGTGAATTAACCCTGGCCATGGCTTCCGATTCCAGTAACTGGCGCAAGCGCACATAACTGGAGCGCGAATTGGGGACTTCGATACCCACATAGGGACGCCCTGGCACCGGGGCTTCGATACGCAGCCGTTCAGCCGAGAGAGCCAGCGCCAGGTCGCGGTTGAGGCCGGCAATCTGGGCCACGCGCACCTTCTGGCGCGCCTCCCCATCACCATTCTGCCCTTTATCTACAAAGCCCGGCTCGATGGCAAATTGAGTCACCGTGGGGCCGACGCGGAAGCCGACCACCTTGGCGGGGATGCCGAACTCGGCCAGGGTCTTTTCGATCAAACCGGCGGTGAGGTTGATATTGCGCTCGTCCGGGCGGTTGGCCTGGTCATGCACCAGCAAGTCTAAAGGCGGCAAGCGCTCATCGCGTGCCACCGGTTCTGCCGGGCGTTCGTCCTCAACAGCCGGAATGGCCAGCTTTTTTCGATATTCGGCTGGCAACTGGACGCGTCGTCTGGCAGCTTTAGCAGCCAGATCGGGCCTGGACACACCCAGGAGCGGCGCTTCGCTGATCACCGGACCGCCATCCAGCTCGTCCGGGTTCAGCATGCCGGTTTGGGGAGCCTGAACCGCCAGATTCATCAGGCGCTGCGCCAACCCCAGGCCGATAAACAAGGACAGCCCCGCAATCAGGATCAACAGCAGTGCGCGCCACAACGAGCCTCCCAGACCAAAGGGCACCATCAGCACACGCATCAGCTCCGCCAGGCCCCAGCCGACAATGCCGCCATCCTGGCCCATTTCTGCAGCCAGCAAATCGGTGCCGCCGAAGACGGCGAGCAAAGCAATGCTGGCAAAAGCCGCCACCTCCAGGAGCAAGACGCGCAGCCAGGGGATGCGTCCCGAGCCGGTGAGCTCCTTGCGCTGCAGCAGCCAGATGCCCAGGAAACCCAGTGCGACCACCACCCACAAACTACCCCAACCCAAAAGGTGCCGCAGCTGGCCTACCCACCAGGAGAGCAGTACCCCAGCGGGCATTGCGGGCAGCAGCAGCTGCAAGAAGGTCATCACCGAGAGCGCCAGGCTGACCACACCCCAAAAATCGCGCGCGAAACGCTGAAACTGGGTCAGTAAATTCACCGTGCGGTCCAGCGCCGGAGAGCTGGCAGGTTGAGACGCCAAAGGCGACCCGGCAGGGGATGCTGGAGCTGAAGCTGCGCCTTTCCGAGCAGGCACGCTGGAGATTTTTTTAGGGATCGGAGGTGGGGAGGGCTTTACAGGCATGCAAAATTAAGGTGTTGAGTAGTGGCTGTTTGCGCTCAGGGTATTGGCCCGCCAGCCGGTTGATTGGTGGGCAGAGCTGCTTTTACCCGGCGCGATTCGCCGCGCGAAGCCACACTGATTCCAGTAAGAATAAGTATAGCACCAATAATTTTAATCCAGGTGGGGCTTTCCTGCAGCAGAAAATAGGCCAGGATGGTCGAGCCGACCGGCTCGCCGAGCAGCGTCACGGAGACATAGGCAGCAGAGATATAACGCAAAGCCCAATTGAAGACCGTATGCCCGAAGAGCTGCGGCACCACCGCCAGGAGCAGGAACCAGCCGTAGGTTGGCGAGGAATAGCCTCCCAAGGGCTGCCCACTCCACAGCACCAGCCCCAACAGCACCAGCGCAGCCATGCCATAGACCACAAAAATGTATGCTCCTAAGGACAACTGCATGCGCAGGCTGCGCCCGATCATAATATAAGAAGCCGCCATCAAGGCTCCAAACAAAGCCAACGCATCCCCCAGGAAAGCCTGGCCGCGCACCATCTCCGCCAGAGAGGGGCAAACCAGCCCACCTTGCCAGACGCAGGCATCACTTAACCCGACCACCAGCCCTCCGCTAAGAGCCAATCCCAGGCCCAGCAAGACTGGGCGGGTGAGGGATTCTTTCAGAAAGAAGGGCGAAAGCAAGGCGACCCACAGGGGGGTGGTGGTCACCAGGACCACCGAGCTGGCAACGGTTGTATATTCCAAGGAGGTGATCCAGGCAGCGAAATGCAAAGCCAGAAACAGTCCGGAAAGCGCGGCTAAAGCCAGAGAACGCCGGTCAAGGCTGCGCAGCTCCTGGCGGTGACGCAGCCAGGCATAAGGCGCTAGGATGAGCGCTGAAAGACCCATGCGATAGGCAGCAATCACCAGGGAGGGCGCTTCAGACTGGGCAAAACGGATAAAAATGGCGGCGGTGGAAACGGCCAGAATACCGAAAGTCAGGGCTACGAAGGGTGGCACACGCGGCGAATTGGCGGGCTGCAACATGACGCCCATTATAAAGGAAGCCGGTTATTTCGGGCGAACCAAGCTGGCTTTTCAGGCGAGCCAGGCTAGCCTGGCTTTGGGATATGCCAGACCACCCGTCCCAGCAGCGCCTGGCGGCTCACCGGGCCAAACTGGCGGCTGTCCACACTGAGTGGGTGCGTGCCGGCGACAAAAAAGGAATGGCCACCTTCCAATACCTGCTCAACCCGTTTGATCAGCGTACCATAAGGAGGCATGTGAAAGGCAATCACCTGACCGGGGCGCGGGGATGCAAAAAGGAAGGGGATTTTGGAAACGAGCACAAAATCCCCTTCCTGATAGTCCGGAATCAGACTGTCGCCATGTACTTTTAGAAGGCGACACATGGGCAATTAGAGATTGGGGTAAACCAGCTCCAGCTCGGGCTTGTAGGGCGCTTTGGCGCGCTTGGTGCTGATGCCTTTGGTCTCCCAGAAGATCTGGGCGAATTTGTTGATCAACTCCACAAATTCCACCGCCGCGGCCCGGTCGGTGCTCTGGCGGACCTTGGAGCCGGCCATCATAATCTTGTGCACCAGGGTGGGCAGCTCGGGATATTTTTCAACATGAGGGGCTTTGATGTAATCGCCAAAGATCACGCGGATTTCGTGCTTGGCTTTCTCGGCGTGCTCTTCCTTTACGGCGATATAGCGGGACATCGAATTGTGGTAAGCCAGCTTATCGCCCGTGGTGGCATCCAGATCCGCCATCAAGTCGAGCATACGCACGACGGTGAGCGCATTGATCTGCGCGACAATCGGGTCGTAGATCCCGCACGGGATATCACAGTGAGCTTGCGCTTCTGGGAACTTAACTTTGCGGTCTAGCGCGGCAAGTAATTTATAGAACATATTCGGTCTCCTATAGGATCAAATAGTGGGTAGGGTAGCTATCAACGCCGGTTCGCGCAACATACGCCCCCGGCGCAAATCACTTCCCAATCATCATAATTTTAAAGACCAATCTTGTCAAGATTAGTACCTGAGTTTACAGGTCTACACAAGCTGCAAACCCGCATCCGCTTTAAATCGGATTAATATGATTAATATGATTGCTATGATCTTGCTTATTGTCCCCTTGTCATAATTAAGGTACAATACAGTTGTCAAAAGCTCAAATTATCATCCACTTTAACAAACACGGAGGTTTTTTCTATGACGTATATCATCACCAGCCTTTGTTTGCGCGATTCGGGTTGCGTGGAAGTTTGCCCGGTGGAGTGCATCGTCCCCGGTAAACCCCAGGATCAGTGGCCTTGGTACTATATTGACCCCGACACCTGCATTGACTGTGGCGCATGCGTCCCCGAATGCCCGTTCGAAGCCATCTTCCCCGAAGATGAAGTGCCCGCTCAGTACACCGCCAAAGGCGGCGAGCTGATCAGCCGCGTTGGCCTGACCAGCCATTACGACGGCACCAACCATCACGGTGATACGGTCGTCCTGGAGTGCACACGCGCCCTGGAAGCCGGTGAAGAAGTGGATCTGACCGAAGATATTAAACCCAACTACGATTACTTCCAGAAAGGCCCCGGCTACTCCGCGCTGGAGGACTGATCTTCCGGGTAGGAAAAAAATTAAATAACTGCGGGGCTTTCTCAATCTTCGAGACAGCCCCGTATGTTTTTAGTAGACCGATACTTTACGGCGTGCGCAGCTCCAGACTGCCGGCGCCCATGGTGACTTCGATCACCAGGCTGGGCCCAGTGCCGTCCAGCCGGTATTCATCGTTCACTTTGCTCCAGGCGCCGCTGGCCGAGACACTCGACAGGCCACCGCTTACAATCACCTGCACGTTGGCAGACTCAGGCGCCACAATGCGCAAGCTGCTGATGCCCACTTCTACATCTACCCGCCCATCGCGCAGCAAAGCTTCCCCAAAGTCCAGGGTATAGTTACCCGCTCCACCCCGGAAGATCAGATCGCTGAAATTAGCATTCCCCAGGCCGGTTAAGCTGACCTGGGAGGCTCCGGTGCCATAGCGCAAGGTATCCATTTCCACCAGGTTGGCTTCAGCAAAGTTGACTTCTACATCTGCAGCCCCATCGGAAATATCCAGACCGGTCAGCGCCAGCCCGCCCAGCTCATAGCGGCCCTGATAGGCCCCAGCATTGATCCTCAGGTTCATGGGTGTACTGCCTAACTGCAGATCCCACTGATTCTCAATGTCATTAGCCAGGCGCGGGATGGCGTTAATTTCTAGCTCACCGCTCGATAGCTCAATCCCGCTGGTCGTGGTGACCAGGCGCGGCTTGAAATCGGGCACATTGTAAGTCGCTGTCCCCTGGATCAGGTTCTGCTCTGCGCCAGGATCCAGGTTAAGCTGCCCGGCTCCAAAGTTCAAGCTCACATCCACGGGGGTGCTGCCCTCGGGAACAGGAACCTGGACTTGCTCTGTCACGGTTGCGCTGGTCTTGTATTCAATTTCTGGTAGATCGATGTTCACACGGCACGCCATGGCCGCCAGGGATAGCACCAATACAATGGCTAATAAAGCTTTCGTTTTCATCTCAAACCTCCATCTGTGTAAGAACGTGTTTCTAGTCCATATACGCTGCAGACACCAGATGGTTGCAGAATCAATCAGGCTTGCGGGGCAGAATCAGACAGCTTGATCCCCAGACGCACCACCAGCCCATAGAAAACATAAACCAGCGCCGCGAAAACCAGGCCAAATTTGACCATCGCCACCAACCAGGTCAGCCCTGGCAAAATGGCATTGCTGCTGCCAAAAAGCATGGCGGTCTGGGCAGCATTTTCAATCCCGTCTAGCAGTGCAGCCAGCCACACAGCCCAGGACAGGGGTACCCCGCTGCCTGCCAGAGGCCAGCCGCGCTGTTTCAGCGCCACCCCAACCCAGCGAGCTGCCAGGCCAATCGCCAGGGCGTAGGCAGGCATGAACAAGTAATCCAATCCCAGGCAAAAAGCAGCCGCCTGGCGCGTCAGCGCGTCCCAGCTCGCCAGGATGGCCTGCACCTGCTCGGGTGTGCGCGCCAATTGAAAAGAAACCATACCCCAGGGCGCTGCGGGGGTGGTAAGCGGCGCACCCATCCCATTGAAAACAGACAGCACCAGGATGGATACGCCACTGGCAATCCACATAAGCCTGCGCCGCCACAGCGCCGGTAAGCCAGCATATAAATCAGGCATCACATCTACTCCAATTCGTACCTGGGCAAGCTCAATCCTGCATCACCGGCAGCACCAGCATAGATGGGTGATCCACATCATGGTAGAGGGCTTGTTGGGCAGGCAGCATTTCCACCACCTGGCTGAGCGGGAGACCATTGCCGGGATTGCGGGCGAAGCGCGGGTGCGCCCCACTGGAGACTTGCAGGCGCAGATAATGCCCGGCGCGGAAACAGTGCGCGGTGGCCCATAGATCCAGCTCAATACGCAGGCTGCCATCCGTTTGGGCGTCGGCGCTGCCGGGGAACAAACGCAGAAAACCATCACAGATATTGCGCGATTCCCCATTGGGAGAAACATCGCACAGGCGGGCGAAGAAGTCGGTATGCGCCCGGTCGGATTGCACATACAGTCGTGCCTGTACCGGTCCGATCACTTCCAGGTCGGCCTGCAGGCGTGTGGTGGTGAAAGTGAGCACGTCTGGGCGCGCTTCCAACGGGCGGTTATCGGTGGCGCCGGCGCTCAGGCTGAGCAGGGGACCCCCCAGCGCCGGTGTGGGATCGTGAGGGTCGTAGGTATAGCGGCTGGGCTCCGCCGGACTGGCAGGCGCCTGTTGGTCCAGGTCCCCACCTGCTTGCAAATACCAGACCTGCTTTTGCGCCGGCGGCGGCCAATCGGGAAATTCACGCCACTGGTCTGAGCCCATCACGTAGACGCGTACGGGAGCCTGGCGCAGCCCGCGCCGGTCGCCCTTCAAAGTTGCATCGAACCAGGTGATCCCCTGGCGCAGGTTTTCACTGGCCAGATCGGTGTGCATATGGAACCAGGCCCCAATCGTCAGGTAAGGCTGCTGCCCGCTGCGCCTTAAAGAGGCATAATCCGCCAGCAGGTCGCGCAGGAAGAGATCGTACCAGCCCGAAATGAAATGCACGGCTGCAGTAACTCCCCCAACCTGAGCTGAGAAGTCGGCTGCCTGCCAATAAGGGTCGTCCAGGCTGGGATGCTGCAGCCATTCCTGGTAAAAAGAAACCTGATTGCCGGTGGTCAGGCGGTCCACATCCACCAGCGGCAGGTGGTTGGCAGCCACCCGCAAACGGCGCTCCATGATCACGGGCGCCATACGCCCCAGACCCAACAGGCTGCGCAACCAGGTGCGGCGCTGCATGGCATCCAGTTCGTACATCCAGCGCAGGCTGGTGTCCAGCCCAAAAGCCCCCTGGTTCAGGAAGGACACGGGGAGGTTGGCGCCAGTAACCGCCGGGACCATTGCTTTTAAGGATGGTGAAGCGCCAGCCGCAGCCGCCCATTGGGTATAGCCGATATAACTGGCTCCCCACATGCCCAACAAGCCGTTAAACCAGTCCTGGCGCACGATCCAGGCAATCGTAGCCTGGCCATCCGCAGCTTCGTGAACAAAGGGCACAAAATCGGAACCGGAATCGAAACGCCCACGCACATCCTGGACCAGTAAGTTATAACCACGCTCGGCAAAACGCTGCGCGAGAAAGCTCATCATCATACCGCTCGGGCCAACGGTAAGGCCGCGCCCGTAAGGAGTGCGCATTAATAAGGTAGGGAACAGCCTGGGCGAGCGCGGGGTATACAGATCGGCAGCCAACAGCGCACCATCCGGCATGGGAATCTGGATATTGCGCTGTACCTGCACCCCATAGCGCGGCGGGCGCAAGCGCAGCGCCTGACCAATCAATTGCCGGCGATACTGGTACAGGCTCAAGCCAACAATTCCAGCTAAAATTACAGCCAGAGAGCGTTTTTTTGGCATACAGGCTCCTTCTTATACGCGATCAACTGCGTTCTGCTGCGCCACAATGCATCTAACAGGAGTTACGTACTTCAAGAAAAATTTGAAGTCAACCCATCCTGAGCAGCCATCATGGCTAGTATAAACCGAGAAGTCCCTACTTGCCATGCTATTAATCTCGGTGCCGGCCAGCTTCGAATGATTTTCGGAGCTGATAAAATTCTAGCCAGTCTCTCCCATAAAGCATGTGTAAGCCATGAGAAAAGCCGCCCACCTCTTGACAGGCGGGCGGCTTGGGGCAAAATAAGCTTATGATATCGCGCCTGCCAAAGGAGAGTCACATGAGCGAAGAACGAGCACCTGAAGAAAACCTGGCCGATGAATTCCGCACACTGGGTAAAAACCTGTTGGAGGCGCTGCGCAGCGCCTGGGATGCCCCGGAGCGCAAACGCCTGTCTGAGGAGCTGGAAAGCAACTTAAATGAGCTAAGCGCCACCCTGCGCCAGGAGATGGATGCTTTCCGTGAAAGCCCAACCGGCCAGCGCCTGAAAGATGATCTGGACGACCTGGGTGAGCGTGTACGCAGCGGGGCAGCCGAAAGCCGGGTGCGGGAAGAGCTGCTGGCGGCTTTACGAACTGCCAATCAGGAGCTATCCAAAGTAGCTCAACGCTGGTCGTCTGCCAGCGAGACCCCTACTGAAACACAAACCCCACCCGGTGTGGACAATCCGCCCACAGAAGGCGGGGCTTGAAATGGCCTTCTTACGCATTGAAACCAACCCCAGCCCGCCATTAAAGGCAGAGACATTCACGCTGATCCCCTTTTCGCAACGCACCGGCTTTCAACTGCTGGGAGGCGAGGTGCACTGGTTGTGGAACCGGCCTGTGTCGATCCTGGTTCAAAGACCGGATGGCAGCGAAGAGGTGATCCCGGTAGTCAATACCCAGCGCAATCTGCTGCTGGCAGTGCTGGCAGCCGGGCTGGCTACCGGTCTGATCTTCTGGCGCATTGGACGTCAACGATAAGCAGAGAACAGCGCCGAAGTCTCATCGTCCAGCATCACGTACAGAGTGTAGACTCCCAGGGCTGTGCCCACGGGGACATTCATCAGATTCAGCACCGATAGAATTATTGCCAGGATGCGCGCCCAGTTGCGGAAGCTCAACAAACCGATCCCCGCCAGCAAACCCGGGATGGACAAGACGAAGAAGAAACCCAGCATACACAGTGCTACGATCCCGGTTACCGTGATGGCGGTGTCATCCTGGGAGATCAAACCACCCCCAAAAACGACCGCGCTGAGACACAGCGCACCTACCAGACCAATGGCGCTGAGGACAATATGCAGCCAGGCGATGATTTTGACATTGGTTTCCATGATGGATACTCCTCGAAAAAGATTCGGACTTAAGCACTTCAGGGGAAATCAATCAAGTGTGTATGTCCTGAAGGTTATGATCTAGAATAATCTACGCAGTTTCAAGGTTGAAGTTGCAAGGCAAAAAGCAACCGGCAACCTGCCAACCTTGCAGGCCGATGCCTGCAGGACGAGCCGCGCCGAAAGCCTGATGGTATAATTTCAATACCCAATCCAACCGGAGCGCACAAGCGCTCTCAGAATTGAAGGGGAGTCACAGCTGCATGAAACTACACGAGTATCAATCGAAACAACTGTTTGCCAAGTATGGCATCCCCATTCCTCGGGGAAGAGTAGCGGCTACCGCACACGAAGCAAAGCAAATTGCTGAAGAGTTGGGTGGCCGCGTTGTTATTAAATCGCAAGTTTTGGTGGGCGGGCGCGGCAAAGCAGGCGGGATTCGCCTGGCAAAAACGCCCGAAGAAGCCGAGAGCCTGGCGACGCAAATCTTGAGGATGGAGATCAAGGGTCTGCCGGTACGCAAGGTGCTGGTAGATGAGGCTGCCAATATCAACAAGGAAATCTACCTGGGCATCACCAACGATCGCTCTTTGCGCATGCCGGTGATGATGGCATCCTCGGCAGGTGGGGTGGATATCGAGGAAGTTGCGCGCGTCTCGCCGGAAAAGATTATCCGCGAATCCATCCATCCCTTACTGGGATTGCGCGATTACCAGGCGCGTGACATCGCCGTGGCCATTGATCTGCCGCGCGAGCATTGGAAAGTCTTTGGGCAGATCGCCAGTGGCCTGTGGCAGGCCTACAAAGCAGCCGACGCCACCCTGGCAGAGATCAACCCGCTGGTGATCACCGCGGAGAATAAACTACTGGCAGTAGACGGTAAGATGGTGTTGGACGATAATGCCCTCTTCCGCCACAGCGACTTAAACGAAATGCGCGACCTGGATGTGGAAGCCGAATCTGAGATCGAAGCGCGCAAGTACGGGCTTTCCTTTATCAAACTGGATGGCAATATCGGCTGCATGGTGAACGGAGCCGGATTGGCAATGACCAGCATGGACATCATCAAGCTCTTTGGCGGCGAACCGGCGAATTTCCTGGATATCGGCGGCGGCGCCAATGCCGAGAAAGTCGCTGCTGCGCTGCGCATCATCCTGTCTGACCGCAATGTCAAAGCGGTGCTGTTCAATGTCTTTGGCGGCATCACGCGCGGCGACGAAGTGGCGCGCGGCATCCTGACTGCCTTAAAGGAAGTCAAAACCAAAGTACCCATGGTTATCCGTCTGGTCGGCACCAATGCTGAAGAAGGTCGCCGTATTTTGGCGGATGCCCACATGATCACCGCCGAAACCCTGGCGGAGGCTGCCCAAAAGGCAGTCAACGTGGCGAAGGGAGCCTGACGCATGAGCATCTTGATCAATAAACATACACGCCTGCTGGTGCAGGGGATCACCGGGAACGAAGGTCTTTTTCACACCACGCACATGGTGGCTTACGGCACCAACGTCGTCGCCGGGGTAACCCCTGGCAAGGGTGGTGAGTGGGTGCTGGATGGCAAAGTGCCGGTATTTGATTCGGTGAAATTCGCCGTGGAAGCCACCGGCGCCAACGCCAGCGTGATCTTTGTACCGGCGCGATTTGCCGCAGATGCTATCTTTGAAGCTGCCGACGCCGGAGTGGAGCTGATCGTATGCATCACTGAAGGCATCCCGGTGCAAGATATGATGCGCGTTCGCAACTACCTGGACCAGAAAAACGTGCGCCTGGTTGGACCCAACTGCCCCGGCTTGCTCACGCCGGGCGAATGTAAGGTCGGCATCATCCCGGGCGATATCTCTATGCCCGGCAATGTGGGTGTAGTTTCGCGCTCTGGCACGCTGACTTATGAGGTGTTGTACGCGCTCAAGCTGGTAAATATGGGCGTCAGCACGTGCGTGGGCATCGGCGGCGACCCGGTTAACGGCACCAACTTTATCGATGCCTTGAGGATGTTTGAAGAAGACCCGCAGACGGAGATGGTGGTGCTGATCGGTGAGATTGGTGGGTCAGATGAAGAAAGAGCCGCCGAATTCATCGCTGATCACATGACCAAACCCGTGGTGGCCTTTATCGCCGGGCAGACCGCCCCTCCCGGTAAACGCATGGGGCATGCAGGAGCGATTGTAGAAGGCAGCTCCGGCCTGGCAGCGGATAAGATCCGCGCCCTGCAAGCCGCCACAGTGGATGTGGCGCAGCACCCAGAACAAATCCCTGAGCTGTTGATGAAGCACGTCCATTAAGGCGCCTCTTAAAATCAAAACCCTGGTGTTGGGGAGGCAATCCGCACCAGGGTCAGGCAAAGGTATGAAAGTTCATAAAGATGGAACCAGGCGAGGCCCCTGCCAGGAGGGCCTCGCCTGAAGGTTAAATAATCTACTTGGTTTTCGATGGCTTGGGGGGTTTAGCAGGCTTGCCCTTGTCTTTGGTTTTATCCAGTTTCTCAGGCTTGCCTTTATCCTGATCCTCGGATTTACCCGGATTTTCGGGGTTACCCTTGTCATCTGGCTGGCCCTTATCGGAGCCAGGCACTAAAAGTGGATCCACGGTTTCTGGTTCAGCGGTGGGCGGCATAGCCGTTGGATCGAGGGGTGCATCCGCTTCCTTAGCCGGCTTGCCCTTAAGGCCCAGCTCCTGCCAGATCTGACCCCAGCCCTGGTCAACGCGCTTTTCCAGGATCTCTTCGGGGGTCATTCCAGTCTGCTGGCTGGCTTCCAGAGCATGCATGATCTCGCCAAAGCCAAAGTTGCCCTCGCAGAACCAGGTCATCACCGTCTCGTAATCCACTGCATAGTATTCCGCCAGATCGGTCGCCCGCGGGTGAGGATTCGCCCCAGTGCAGGTAGTTTTCTCTGGGTCAGGCGTCGCTGAGGGATCAGGTGTCTCTGAAGGATCAGGTGTCTCTGAAGGATCAGGTGTCTCTGAAGGATCAGGTGTCTCCGATGGGTCCGGAGTTTCCGAAGGATCTGGCGTCCCCGATGGGTCCGGAGTCGCTGAAGGTTTGGGTTTCTTTGCCAGGCCATCATCATCCTGGAGCAGAATGGCTGCTTCTTCCAGGCGCTCGTTGATCAAGCGCTGTTCTAACTCGGCGCGATCCACATCATAGCGAACACGGTCAAGTGAAGCTTGCTCCATGGCGCGGTCCAGCCCGTATAGAGCGTCCCCCGGAACAGCCTGATCGGCTGCGCTGACGGTGCCTCCAACGGCGGAGACTGCCAGGACCAATATCATCAATACTTGAAACATCGTGTTTCTCCTTTCCACGTGGAAAATTTCCGCGTGCGGTTTCTGTTAGTATAACGCACACTACAGCAGGATGTTACGTTAATTTACATTGGGAATTTTATTAAGTATAGGTTAAGCAAGTTATATTGCATAAGATGGGGTAGCATCTAAATTTAATCAAATTCAAGCCGCCTCAGCGCGAGTTAAACTAACACAGCCCACCCTGCTCAGGGTGAGCTGCGCCTGTGCTAATTTTTTCTCTGCCGGTCAGGGAAAACTTTGTAATTCGCTAAAAGTAGCTTAACAAATCTGGCTCTCAACCAGCGTATTACTTAGCCGCCGTGGCTTTCAAGATATTTGACAGCTTCGCCAACCGTGGTGATCGTCTGGGCGTCTTCGTCGGAGATCTCGCCCCCGAACTTATCCTCAAACGCCATGATCAATTCCACCAAGTCCAGCGAATCGGCTTCCAGCTCTTCGCGGAAACGCGCATCCATGGTGACTTTACTTTCATCCACGCCCAACAAATCGACGATAATTGCCTTCACGCTCTCGTAGGTATCTGACATGAGATTGCCTCCTCATTTATGATTTGAAATATTCCCGGATAGAACCTGCTACATTTGTGCTTGCCCTACCGGGGCTTATTGTAATCTTGCCGGGCGTTCTGTCAAGGATGAGCTGCGGGATTCGCATGCGGGCTCATTTATTGACAGGGGTGTGCCAGACTGGTAAGATAACTTCACACAACAGGAACACCGACCCATGTCAAAAGTTACGCCCATCGGGGCGCGTAAAGCCGATCATATCCGCATAAACCTGGAAGAAGATGTGCGTTCAGGGCTGACCACCGGCCTGGAACGCTATCATTTTATCCACCAGGCGCTGCCCGAGCTGGACCTGGAAGCGGTGGATCTGAGTGTAAATATTTTTGGCCGACATTTACGGGCGCCGCTGCTGATTTCATCCATGACCGGCGGGACCGAGCAGGCCGGAACGATCAACCGCACCCTGGCTCAGGCCGCCCAGGCGACCGGGATTGCCATGGGGGTCGGCTCGCAGCGCGCTGCGCTTGAACAAGCTGATCTGGCAGCTTCCTTCCAGGTGCGCACCCTGGCCCCCGATATTTTACTGCTGGCGAACCTGGGCGCCATCCAGCTCAATTATGGCTACGGCGTTGAACACTGCCAGCGGGCGGTGGATATGATCGAGGCGGATGGCTTGATCCTGCATTTCAATGCCCTGCAAGAAGCTGTGCAGCCCGAAGGGGATACGCGCTTTGCGGGCCTGCTAGATAAGATTGAGCAGGTATGCCGGGTCTTACCCATTCCGGTGATTGCCAAAGAGGTGGGCTGGGGCTTTTCCCAGGCGGATGCCCGCCGCCTGGCAGAGGCAGGCGTGGCAGCGATCGATGTCGCCGGGGCAGGCGGCACATCCTGGTCGCAGGTGGAAATGCACCGCGCTGCGGATGAGAGCCAGCGCCGCCTGGCAGCCGCCTTTCTCGATTGGGGCATCCCTACCAGCCAGGCCATTCTCAATGTGCGCCGGGCCGCCCCGGACCTGCTGGTATTTGCCTCGGGCGGGCTGAGGGATGGAGTGGAAATTGCAAAGTGCCTGGCGCTGGGCGCCAGCCTGGGCGGCATGGCCGGCCCATACTTGAAAGCCGCCGTTGCCGGGGTGGATGTGACCGTGCAGATCATCCAGGAGCTCCGCCGTGAGATTCAGGTATGCATGTTTGGATGTGGGGCAGGCAATCTATCTGCTTTGCAAGCCGGCAAGCTGGAAGCCAGACCATAAGCCAGGGAGGGAACAGGATGGAAGATCTCACCCGCACCATGCTTGAAGCTGTTGAAGATGAGCTGCGCCAGGTCGTGGCACGCGCCAATGGTAGTAGCCTGGAAGAGATGCACCATATGTTGGCCTATCACCTGGGCTGGGAGGGTGAAGGCTCGGGGCGGACGGCGCGCGGCAAGCGCGTGCGTCCCTTATTGTTTTTGCTGGTGTGTTCTGCGGCGGGCGGTGCGTGGCGTAATGCCTTGTCCGGCGCGGCTGCGGTGGAGCTGATCCACAATTTCTCGCTGATCCATGATGACATCCAGGATAACAGCCCCTTGCGGCGCGGGCGACCCACCGTGTGGAAGAAATGGGGCATCCCCCAGGCCATCAACGCCGGGGACGCCATGTTCACTCTGGCGCAACTGGCCGTTTTAAGCCTGGAAAAGACCACCAATCCGGCGGTAGCCTTGAAAGCGGCCCAGATGCTCAACGAAACCAGCCTGCAACTCACCCAGGGGCAGTACCTGGACATGCACTACGAGGCGTGCGGCGACCTGAACCTGGATGCTTACTGGCCGATGATCAGCGGCAAGACGGCGGCGTTGCTGACCGCCTGCACGCATATCGGTGCGCTGGCAGCCGGGGCAGAGCCAAACATCGTCAATGCCTACCGCCAGTTCGGGCGCGCTCTGGGGTTGGCCTTTCAGGCCGAGGATGATCTACTGGGGATGTGGGGGGATTCAGCCCTGACCGGTAAATCGACCGAGAGCGACCTGGTGCAGGGCAAAAAGACCCTGCCGGTGCTATATGGACTCAGCCAGGGGGGCAGCTTTGCCCGGCGTTGGGCCAAGGGAACCATCCGGGAAGAAGAAGCCTTGCGCTGGGCGGAACAACTCACCAAGGAAGGTGCACGCGAGTTCACCCAGGAGCATGCCAGCCGCCTGACGCAGCAAGCACTTCAGGCGCTGGACGAAGCTCAGCCGCAAGGAGAAGCAGGGGATAAGCTGCGCGAGCTGGCCAACCAGCTATTGCATCGCAAAGCATAATCCGGCTGTGCATGCTTAGATAAAGCGCACGAACACCTGGTTGCCCAGCAAACGCCCCCGATCCGTCAGGCGCAGGCAACGCCAGGGTGCTTCTCCGGCCCATTCCAGCAAACCATAACCCCGTAATTCTTCAATCTCAGCTGCGAACACTTCATCCAGGCCCTGCCCGAAACGCGCCTGGAAATCGGCTTCCGAGACGCCTTCCCGGGTCAGGCGCAAGCCCATCATCATGGTCTCGCCAATCTCAGCAGTGCGATCCACCTGCGTGAGGCTGGCGGTAGCGGGCGAGCGCGGGAACTCCTGCAGCGCCCCGTTTTCCAGGCGGGTGATATAGGCGGCAGGCGCCAGCACATTGGCAGTACGCACTCCGTTTGCATAGCCATGCGCTCCGGCGCCCAGACCCAGGTAGGGCAGGCCGCGCCAGTACTGCAGGTTGTGGCGGCAGGCGCGTCCAGGCCTGGACCAGTTGGAAATTTCATATTGCTCGTATCCGACTGCAGCCAGGCGCTCATCCGCCCACTCGTACATCTCTGCAGCCAGGTCGGGGTCCGGCTCGGGGATCAGACCACGCTTCGCCCAGCGCTTAAGCGGCGTGCCATGCTCGATGGTCAGAGCATACAGGGATAGATGCTCGGGATGCAGGCCCAGCGCCAGTTCCAGGCTGCGCTGCCAGGTGGATAGGGCCTGCTCCGGCAGGCCGTAGATCAGATCCAGGTTCAGGTTGTCGAAACCGGCCTGGCGGGCAGCGCTGACGGCGCGCACCACCTGCGGGTAATCGTGCTGGCGCTCCAGCAGGCGCAGTTCGCCGGGATGGGCGGACTGCATCCCCAGGCTGAGGCGGTTCACGCCCAGGCTGCGCATCTCCTGCAGCGAGGCCAGGCTGAGCGTGCCAGGATTGGCCTCCAGGGTGATTTCGATCCCAGGCAGCCAGTGAAAAGATTCTTCCAGGGCGCGCAGGATGGATGCTAACTGAGCCCCAGAAAGCAAGGATGGCGTGCCGCCGCCGAAAAAGATGCTCTGCGCCGGCAGGCGCTCCCCGGCTGAACTCGCCACCAGCTCAATTTCATGCACCAGGGCTGCCGTATAAGCCGGGATCAGGTCTTCCAGCCCAGCATAGGTGTTGAAATCGCAATAACCACAGCGATGGATGCAGAAGGGAATATGCAGGTAAACGGCATAAAGCGGCATAAGCGCAGTATAACACGAGCCACACCCAGCCTATTAACTGGGCTTAAAGGCTGGTATAATCCCCGAGGCAAACCGCCCCTTAGCAGCTCAAACCCAAACAATGCTGCACTGAATGAAGAGGATATGGCTACCGAAAAACCATCTAAACCAAGTAAAACGTGCCCAACCTGCGGGACGCGGCTGAGCGAAGATGCCACGCGCTGTATGGTATGCGGCACTGAATTTTCCGCCGGCGAAAGACCTACCGGCCCGCAAAAAGCGGTCCAGGGCAGCCGCATGCCGGAGCTGACCATCAGCCTGCCCGTCGCCATCGGCCTGGTGGCATTACTGATCGCCATTGGCGCGCTGCTGGTGTACTACGCCATGCAGCAGACGGCTGCTCCGGTTGTGGAACCCACCATCACCCCCACCATTACCCTGACACCTACCCCCAGTAACACACCCACTCCCGAGACGCCCACACCCAGCCCCACACCCCAGCCCAGCGCTACCCCACAGACCTATATTGTCAAATCCGGTGAAACCTGCCTGGGGATTGCCCTGTCCTTTGGCGTATCCGTAAATTCAATTGTGCTGACCAATCCCGAGCTAGCTGCGGACTGCAGCAACGTGTATCCGGATCAGCGCTTGCTGATCCCGCAGCCGACGCCCACCAACACTCCACCCCCAACCACGACGCTTAGCGCCGCCGAGGCTACCGAAGCTGCCTGTGAGAAATACCCCTACACCGTACAAAATACGGATACGCTGAGCAGCATTGCCCTGAACTTCAACGTAGAGATGGCTGCCATCCGGGAATATAACGGCTTAGTGAACGATACCGTACGTTCCGGGCAGCTGCTGCAAATCCCGCTCTGCCGGCGCAACGCCACACCAGGACCTTCACCCACACCCACCCCACCTCCACCTTACCCGGCGCCAAACTTACTGCTGCCGGTGGATGGGGCTGCCTTTACCATCTCCGACGAGCTGGTCACCCTGCAGTGGGCAGCGGTCGGCACACTGCGCGGCAACGAAGCCTATGCGGTGACAATTGAAGATATCACCGAAGGCCAGGGTCGCCGCGAGGTGGCTTATGTGACCGATACCAAGCATATCGTCAACGTCGCTTTCCGAGCCAGCGACAGCATCCCACATGTGTATCGCTGGTCAGTGGTCACCGTGCGCCAGACCGGCACAGACGACCAGGGCAACCCGATCTGGGAGTCGGCTGGGGCGGCCTCCGCCAGTCGCGTCTTCACCTGGGTCAGCGATGGCGCGCCAGTCAGCTCGCCTGCCCCCAGCCCGACGCCTTAGCCAAGAGCGCAATTGATATTAGAGTTCAGCGGCGAGATCTGGTTCTGGAGGGGCCCTGCCCCATGGTATTTCGTCACCGTGCCGGAGCAGCAATCGCGCGACTTGAAGGCCATCTCCGGTATCGTGACCTATGGCTGGGGGATGATCCCGGTCAGTGCGCGGATTGGCAACAGCAGGTGGCAGACCTCTTTGTTTGAAAAGGATGAGCGCTATATTGTGCCGATCAAAGCCAGCATCCGCCAGAGGGAAGACCTAGATTTAGGCGACCAGGTGACGATACAGCTCGAAATAAGTTTATAAATCGCTGAAAAATGGCTACCGGGTTGCTGATAAAATCCCGGACGTTCGTTGAGACAAGCATGCGGAACGGACACGCATCAGATAGAATAAGGGCTGCCCCATGCATGATGGGACAGCCCTCCAGCTTTAAGCCTGCAGGCTCAATATCAGATCAGGAGGCGCGGGCTTTCTCTGCAATGGCTTCCAATTCCGCCGTAGTCAGGGATTTGGGGCGCTCCAGAGGTTGGCCCAGCGCGCGCGCCCACACCAGGTTGGCAGACACGCCCAGGATGCGGCTGACGCCGAAGGCGACCGTGTAAAAACCGCACGAGCCGCCGCAATCCAGCACGCCATAGTGGTGCAGCAGCGTGCCGCTGATGGCGTCCACATTCGGCCAGGGATCCTTGGCCTTGCCCTGGTTTCTCAACACCTCTGGCACCACATCATATACTAGCACTGCCAGGTCAAATAGATCATCCTGTCCGAAATATTTGCGCCCGAATTCGTACAGGGCGGTATAGCGCGGGTCGGTCTTGCGCAGGATGGCATGCCCGTAGCCGGGGATTACCTGCCCGCTGTTGAGCGTCTCCCAGGCGAAGCTTTCCAGCTCCTCGCGGGATGGTACGCGCCCGTACTTCTCGCGCACTTCTTTCAGCCAGTGCAGGGCTTCCTGGTTGGCGCGCCCGTGCAGGGGACCAGCCAGGCCGTTCATACCGGCGGAGGCGGCGTAATATACATCTGAAAGAGTGGTGCCCACCAGGTGGGTGGCATGCGCGCTGACATTGCCGCTTTCGTGATCAGAATGAATAATCAGGTACAGGCGCGCCAGGTCAGCGAAATCAGGTGCGCTGATGCCCAGCATGCGCCCAAAATTAGCTGCCCAATCCAGATCGGGTTGGGCTGAAACGCGCAGGTCTTTGCCCTGGGACAGGTTATAGATGTAGGCGGCGATGGCAGGCAGCTTGGCGGTCAGATTCAGGCTGTCTTCCAGGGCATACTCCCAATATTCGTCCTTACGCATGCCTTCATCATAAGCTTTGGTGAAGACCGATTCACGCTGCAGAGCCAGGATGGCTTGCGAGAAGAGCGTCATGGCGGGGGTATTGGCGGGCATGGCCTTCAGAACATCGAAGACATAGCCTGGCACCTGGCTGCGAGCGCTCCATTCGGCTTCAACAGACTGGGCTTCTTCTATAGTGGGTACTTCACCTGTCAGCAGCAGGTAGTATAACCCGCCCACATAGGGCATGTCAGCCCCGGCAGGTTTGGGTAGTTTTTCGATCAGCTCTGGAATGGTAAAGCCGCGCAGGCGAATGCCTTCACTCGGATCCACCGAGGAGATATCCGTCACCAGGCCCTTCACACCGCGCATCCCCCCGTATGCCTGGCTGATGGTCACCTCACCGACCTTGACCTCCCCACTCTCTTTTAACAAGCTCTTGACGCGTGCCTGCCAGGCAGGCAGCTGAGCAGCGATTTTCTCTTTCAGCAACATTGATTCCTCCATAAATGGCGCAATAATCAACAAAAAGCAGCCAGACAAAATGCTTGTCCGGCTGCGATTGGTTTAGAGTTTCAGTTTGGCGATATTCTCTGCCACGCCGGCTGCAGATTTCTGCAAAGCCGCCAGCTCTTCAGGAGCTAGGTTATACTCGATCACTTTTTCCACGCCTGTACGCCCGAGCTGCACCGGCGCCCCGAAGAACAGATCATTCAGCCCATACTGCCCGGTGAGATAGGTCGCTGCCGGCACGATCAGGTGCTTGTCTTTCAAAATGGCGTCCACCATCTGGGTCACCGCCACAGCCGGTGCGTAGTAAGCGCTGCCGGTCTTGAGCAGGCTGACGATCTCGCCGCCGCCTTTACGGGTGCGATCCACAATCGCTTCCAGGCGATCAGCGGGCAGGATATCGACCAGGGGGATACCAGCCACATTGGATGCGCGTGTCAGCGGGACCATTTCATCACCATGCCCGCCCAGCACGTAGCAGTGGATATTCTCCACACTCACGCCCAGCTCCATGGCAACGAAGGCGCGCATGCGCGCTGAATCGAGCACGCCAGCCTGCCCAACCACACGCTGCGCAGGGACGCCGGTTACTTTCATGGTCAGGTAAGCCATGGCGTCCAACGGGTTGGTGAGAATAACGAAAATAGCGTCTGGCGAGCGGCGGATGGTCTCTTCGGCTGCTTTACGCACGATATCGGCATTGGCGAATAGCAAATCGTCGCGGCTCATGCCCGGCTTGCGCGGCAGCCCGGCGGTAATGACCACAATATCCGAACCGACAGTGGCGTCGTAATCGTTGCTGCCGGTGATGGTGACATCCTTGCCGATGACGGGTAAAGCTTGCTGCAAATCCAGGGCTTTACCCTGGGGCATGCCTTCTACGACGTCCACCAGGACGATATCGGCAATCTCCCGCTCGGCCAGCCAATGAGCGGTGGTTGAGCCGGTCATGCCGGCGCCAATGATCGACACTTTATTTTTCATCTAGTTCTCCTTGGCATCCTTTGAAAAAATCGGCAAGCGTGCCATAAAAAAATTAGGCCCGGGCAGTTTCGGCGGGGGCGTCAGCTTCTTCTGCTTCGAGATCGCTCAGGAAATGGTTGGCCTGCATGGCAGCCGCCGCGCCCATCCCGGCGGAGGTGATCACCTGGCGGAAGTGCGGGTCGGCAACTTCGCCGCCGGCAAACACACCGGGGACGTTGGTGCGCATGTATTTATCCGTCACCAGGTAATTCTGATCGTCCATTTCGAGCTGCCCTTCAAAGAGCTGGGTGTTGGGGGTGTGTCCGATGAAAATGAAGACACCATCGATAGGCAGATCGGTTACTGCGCCAGTTTCTACATTCTGGATGGAAACTGCTTTCACAGCGCCTTCACCCTTCACTTCAGTGACCACTGAATTCCACAGAAATTTGATCTTGGGATCAGCCATGGCGCGATTTTGCAGGATCGCCCCGGCGCGCAGCTCAGCGCGGCGGTGGATGATGGTTACCGATTGGGCGTAGCGGGTGAGGAACAGGGATTCTTCCAGGGCGCTATCACCGCCGCCAACCACAACCACATTTTTTTCTTTGAAGAACCAGCCATCACAGGTAGCGCAGTAAGAAACACCTCGCCCGGTCAGCTCTTTTTCACCCGGTACATTCAGGTGCTTAGGGGTAGCGCCGGTAGAAATAATCAGCGCTTCCGCCAGATACTCTGCGTTATAGGTCTTAACACGGAAAGGTCGTTGTGAAAGATCGACGGTCTCGGCGGTATCAAATTCAACTTTAGCGCCGAAACGCTCAGCCTGTTTTTGGAACAGCTCCACTAGGCCTGGTCCACTCACGCCATCCGGGAAACCAGGATAATTTTCCACAGTATAGGTGACTGCCACCTGACCACCCAGCTCCATGCCCGCCAGGACGATCGGGTTCAGGTCTGCACGCGCGGCATATAAAGCCGCAGAAAAGCCGGCCGGACCAGAACCCAGCACCAGCACTTTGACAGGGATTGGTTCACCGGCGGTATTGCCACTCGAACTCAAATTGCTCAGATTGAAATCCATAACTTTACCTCTTATTCAGGCGGTTTCGCATTCAGGCTATTTGCTATGGTTGGCTCTGTTAACCAAACGCGCCATAGTACAGACTTTATACTCCATTGGATGCGCTTCCAGCCTCAGGGTTGCATTAGAACTGTGTTAATTCTAGCCCGGCCCCGCAACGACGATTTCCGACCCCACCTCGGCGGCAAAATTCTGGAAATTATCGCGGAAGCGCTGGCAGAGCATACGCGCCTGAGCGGAGTAGGCCTGCGCATCATCCCAGGTGCGCTCGGGATAGAGCACTACCGTGGGCACGGCTGGCACCTCATCCGGCACCTCAAAGTTGAAGTTGGGATCGCGATGGTAGGACACCTGGTCCAGCGCTCCGTTCAAAGCGGCGCTGATCATCGCCCGCGTGTAAGGCAGCTGGATGCGTTTGCCTACCCCGTATGGACCACCGGTCCAACCGGTATTGACCAGCCACACGCGGCTCTGATGCCGGGCAAGCTTCTCGCCCAGCAGTCTGGCATAATTGCCCGGATGCAAAGGCAGGAAAGGCGCTCCAAAGCAAGCTGAGAAATTGGGCACGGGTTCAGAGCCAAGCCCCTTTTCGGTGCCTGCCAGCTTGGAGGTGTAACCGGATAGGAAGTAGTACATGGCCTGCTCGGGGGTCAGGCGGGCGATGGGCGGCAGCACTCCAAAGGCATCGGCGGTGAGGAAGAAGATATTTTCCGGATGCCCGGCGCGCCCGCTCGGGACGGTATTGCTCAGGAAACCAATTGGGTAAGCAACGCGCGTATTTTCCGTGACGCTATCGTCGTCGAAGTCCAGCCGCCGGGTGTGGCTGTCAAAGCTGACATTCTCTAGCACGGTGCCGAAATGGCGCGTGGCCTGCCAGATGAGCGGCTCCAATTCCTGGCGCAGGCGGATCGCCTTGGCATAACAACCACCCTCGAAGTTAAACACGCCATCGTCACCCCAGCCATGCTCATCGTCGCCGATCAGGGCGCGCTCGGGATCGGAGGCCAGGGTGGTCTTACCGGTGCCCGAAAGGCCAAAGAACAGGGCTGTATCGCCGCGCTCGCCGACATTCGCCGAACAGTGCATGGACAGCACGCCCTGGCGCGGCAAGATATAGTTCAAAATCGAAAAAATGGATTTCTTGATCTCACCGGCATAGCTTGTGCCGCCGATCAGGATGATGCGTTGTTCGAGATTCAAAGCAATAAAGACTTCAGAGTTGGTGCCATCTTCATCGGGGATGGCGTGAAATCCAGGCGCCTGGATCACCGTGAAAGCCGGCACATGCTCAGGCAGCTCTTCAAATTTACGCCGGATGAACAGGTTGCGGGCAAACAGGCTGTGCCAGGCATTCTCGGTAATCACACGGATCGGCAGCACATAATCGGGGTGGGCGCAGGCGGTGGTATCCTGCACGAAGACGTCGCGACCCTGAAAATAGGCGGTCATACGCATCAGCAAGCGATCGAAGTGCGCCTCATCCATGGGGCGGTTCACTTTCCCCCACCAGACATGCTGCGCCGATTCGCCAGCCTGGACGATGAATTTATCATTGGGGGCGCGCCCGGTATGCGAGCCGGTGCGCACCACGACTGCGCCTTCATGTGCCAGCACACCTTCGCGGCGGGTGACGATGCGCTCGATCAGGGCGGGAGTGGGTAAGGTCCAGTACACCATATTCAGATTGCGTAGACCGTGGCGATCCAGGTCATATAGACTTGCGATACCCATCTTATTGGTTGTCATAGACAGCCTCCTAATTTGTGTGACGTGCTTGAGTGGATAAATAAGACCGAAAAGGGCGATGGACTGCTTCCGGCCCTGATTATACCTAAAGGCGGGTAATTATGTGAGACGAACTAAAAAAACAGGGCTGCCCAAATGGACAGCCCTGCCTGAGTCTGACTGCGAAAGGCTTAGAAGCGCCGGCCGCGGTCGCCACCGCCACTGCGGCGGTCACCACCGGAACGTCCGCCACGGTCGCCACCCGTGCGCCCGCCACTTGGCCGCCCGCCGCCGCTGCGCTGGCGGTCGCGTGACTGAGCTTCTTCTACCGTCCAGCCTTCCAGGACTGCCTGGCGGGAAAGACGCACCTTGCCGCTGGAGTCGATGTCGGTCACCATGACGGTGATCTCATCGCCCATGCGCACTACGTCTTCCACACGCTCCACGCGCTCGGAATCGAGCTGGGAGATGTGCACCAGGCCATCGGTATTGGGTAGGATCTCGACAAACGCACCGAAATCGGCGATGCGCACCACCTTGCCGGTGTAGATGCGCCCGATGACGGCTGAATCGGTCAGACCTTCGATGAGCTCACGCGCCCGGCGGGCGCTCTCGCCATCGCTGGTGGCGATAAACACCAGGCCTTCTTCATTGACGTCGATTTTTGCACCCGTCTCTTCCTGGATGCTGCGGATCATCTTGCCGCCAGGGCCGATGATGGCGCCAATTTTTTCCACCGGAATTTTCACGGTGATGATGCGTGGCACATGCGGCTTCAGGTCGGGGCGCGGTACAGGGATCACTGCCATCATCTTGTCCAGGATGGCCAGACGGGCAACGCGCGCCTGAGCCAGCGCCTGGGTCATTAATTGGGCGGTGATGCCCTTGATCTTGATATCCATTTGCAGAGCGGTAATGCCCTTAGTGGTGCCGGCGACCTTGAAGTCCATATCGCCGAGGTGATCTTCCATACCCAGGATATCGGTCAGGATGGCCACACGCTCGCCTTCTTTGACCAGGCCCATCGCCACACCGGAAACCGGGGCTTTGATCGGCACACCGGTATCCATCAGCGCCAGGGTCGAGCCACACACCGAGGCCATGGAGGAAGAGCCATTCGAAGAGAGCACTTCCGAGACCAGACGCAGGGTATAGGGGAAATCAGCTTCGGCCGGGATCACTGGGCGAAGGGCACGTTCTGCCAGGGCGCCATGCCCCACGTCGCGGCGGGAGGTGCCACGCAGCGGGCGGGCTTCGCCGGTGGAGAAGGGCGGGAAATTGTAGTGATGGATGTAGCGTTTGGAGTCGACCGGAGTCAGGTTATCCATTTCCTGGGCATCGCGTGGGGTTCCCAGGGTTGCCAGGGTGAGCACCTGTGTCTCGCCGCGGGTGAACAGGCCTGAGCCATGCGCACGCGGGCTGAAATTGACATCGCACCAGATGGGGCGAATATCCGTCAAACCACGCCCATCGGGACGCAGACCTTTATCCAGGATGCGCTGGCGCACAGCTTCTTTGAGGGTCTCGTCGAAGGCTGCCTTGACCCCATTGAGCAGGGTTTCATCTTCGGCAGTCAGCTCGCTCACCACCTGAGCCTGAATTTCGTCGATCGCAGCATACATATTGGCTTTCTCATACGGGCGATCCAATATAGCGTCAAGAGCAGCCCGGCTGCGTGCCTTCACCGCCGACAGCAAACCTTCGTCGATGCCGTAGGGGGTGTAAGTACGTTTTTCTTTACCGACTGCGGCGCGCATTTGCTCCTGAATATCGATCAGCGGCTTAATCGCCTGATGACCAAAGTCCAGGGCTGCCACCATCACGTCTTCGGGCACTTCTTCAGCGCCACATTCGACCATCAGGATGGCGTCGCGCGTGCCGGCCAGACGCAGGTCCAGGTCGGAGGATTTTAATTCTTCGAAAGTGGGGTTGAGCACAAATTGCCCGGCAATGTGACCGACGCGTACTGCGCCGACCGGGCCACCCCAGGGGATATCCGAAATCATTACCGCTGCCGAAGCCGCGTTGATTGCCAGGATATCGATCGGGTTATCGCCATCGGCCGAGAACGAATACAGGATCACCTGTACATCATTGCGCATGTCCTGAGCGAAAAGCGGGCGCAGCGGGCGATCGGTGAGGCGCGCGGTCAGGATGGCATCCTCGGTAGGACGGCCTTCACGGCGGAAGAACGAACCAGGGATACGCCCACCGGCGTACATGCGCTCTTCATAATCAATGGTGAGCGGGAAGTAGTCGATACCGGGACGGGTATCATTGCTCATGGTGGCGGCGGCGAATACCATCGTCCCGCCCAGCTGGATGGTGACTGCACCACCAGCCTGCCCGGCCAGACGGCCGGTTTCAAATACGATCTCTTTTCCGCCGATCTGGGCGGTGAATTGCTTACCTTGTTGTTCCATAATTCTCCTAATCCTTTTTCCGCCTGGTCAGGAACTGACAGTTGCTGCCAACCTGGTCTGCGTGGACCAGTTAGCCGCAGGTATCAACCCCTAACCAGCGGTTATTCAAAAACATAAATTGTCTAGTTTGATCTCACCACATCTCCTGAGGGATGGGCGAGTGGCTATTACCTGACAGGTGAGTCAGCTACCTCCTGAAAAAATGATCCATTCCTGAACGCGGTAAGCGCCGCCCTGCTCAGAGCAGGTGCGGCGGCCTGGTCGTTAAAGTTAGTTGGCTTGCAATCTAGCAACAAAAATTCAGGGCTTCCACTACTTACGACGGATGTTCAACCGTTCGGTGAGAGCCATGTACCGCTGGAAATCGTTCCGCCGGATGTACGCCAGCAAGCGCCGGCGCTGCCCGACCATTTTTAACAGGCCGCGGCGGGAAGATTCATCATGGGTATTGGCGCGCAAATGATCGGTGAGCTGGGTAATGCGCTTGGTCAGTATGGCTACCTGGACCTCGGGGGAACCAGTATCACCAGTATGACGAGAAAATTCTTCAATCAGTTTGTTCTTCGCTTCCTTATCGAGAGACATGACGTCTGCACTCCTTGGTTGATTTTCTAGCAGGTCTCCGGGGCCGTAGTTCGCCGCTTTGGGCAAACCGCAGACCGGTCTAGTCAAAGCTGTGGGATTATACCAGAGAGGTGATAGAAGAGCAAGGAAGCTGCAATCAGAGC